>CAYFFO010000007.1:0-6641 GCA_964342485.1 uncultured Dehalococcoidia bacterium | reverse complement strand
GATCCCAATGGAAATTTAATTGGCGAACATATGCCGAATGAAGGGATGATAATTATAGAAATATCTCGTAAGACCATCGAGCAAGCTCGATCATCATTGAGCTGTACTATCGACGAAATCAGGCCTTCCGTTTACAAATAGATTCTCGAACTAAACCAAGTCTACTAAGCTCAGAAAGACGATTTGAATACATGTTAATCCCTACAAATGATAAATCTAAACCAATAGAAATAGGCTCCCGCTTAGAGCTTATGATCGACAACCATCTAATAGATTCAATTAACAAAACTGCCTCGCTTAAACTGCACAAACCTGTTAAACAGAACGTGGTGTTCACTTGCGACCAACCATGGGAAGGTAATTTTTCAGGATCTGTTACTTTTATACAGGATCAGGATAAATACCGAATGTATTACCGCGGAGCAAGCTGGCCATGGAGTCCTGAATCAAGTCATCTCTGTTACGCTGAAAGTAGTGACGGAATAAAATGGGATAGACCCAGACTGAACCTGGTCGAACATAACGGTTCCAAAGACAATAATATATTATTGTCAGGTGAAGCATCTAACACCTTTGTTCCATTCAAAGACACAAATACCAACCGCTCTATTGACTCTGAATATAAAGGACTCGCTAAACTAAGTTATCCTGATAAAGGACTTTATTCTTACTCTTCACGAGATGGTATCCAATGGCGAAAAACAAGTATCCTACCTGTAATAAAGGATGGGTATTTTGATTCCCAAAATGTGTCTTTCTGGGATGAAACGAGGGAACTATATGTAGAATTCCACAGAGAATTGAAAGGACCAGAGAATTCGGTTTTAAGACAGGGTCAGCAACTTGGATACCCTGGAGGTAGCTGGTCAAGAGACATAATGACGTCAACTTCACCGGATTATAAAGGCTGGTCAAAACCCCAATGGCTTAAATACCCCTGCTCTCCACGCGAACAGCTCTATTTCAACCAAATAATCCCATACTACAGAGCACCACATATACTTATAGGTTTTCCTGGAAGATTCATGGCAGGAAGGGAAATCGCGCCTAATCTTCCCATAACATCTCATAAATCTTATAGTTACGGGGGAATTTGTGACACAACCTTTATGTCTAGTAGAGATGGCATATCTTTCAATCGTTGGGTAGAAGCATTCATAAGACCAGGTAATAAATATGAAAGATGGATCTATCCTCATACATTTGCTTACTACGGTCTCCTTATAACAAAATCAAATACTCCCAACATGAATGATGAACTATCTATATATTTGCTAGATTCAGGATACTGGACAAGCAAAGGAACAGCTTCTCATATACGAAGGTACTCGCTTCGAATTGATGGATTCGTATCGATTAACGCCCCTATGAATGGTGGTGAATTTGTTACAAAACCAATAACTTTTACCGGCAAGAACCTTTTAATAAATTTCTCAACATCTGCAGCAGGGAGTATATTTGTTGAAATGCAAGATATATCGGGAAGGGCTATTGAAGGTTTCACTGTGAACGATTGTACAGAGATATTTGGAGACAATATAGAACATGTAGTTAAATTCAATGGTAACCCTGACATTAGCAAACTTGAATCAATACCAATAAGAATCAGATTTATTCTAAAGGATGCAGACTTGTATTCACTTAGATTTAACTAAATTAATTCTAAGTGTAACTTGATATTATAAAAGCCTTAAAATTACCAAAGAGTTGACGTTACTATAGTGACACCTTAGTATTCGATTATCAGGCGATTTAGTATCACTGAAACTAAAACAGACTAGGAGCATACATGAGAAGTAAAGCCGCTATACAAACTAGCGTAAATCACCCTCTCATATTAGACGAGTTAGAGATACCAGAACCTCAACCTGACCAAGTAGTCCTAACAATGCTTTCCAGCGGTATATGCCACTCTCAGATACACAACATGCAGAGCTCTAGAATCGAAAGACCCATGGTTTTGGGGCACGAAGGAGTAGGGATAGTAACCAAAATTGGAAGCCAAGTAACCCACTTGAAGGAAGGTGATCATGCAATTGTGACATGGGTACCTAGAATACCTGTTCAAGGCAGACCTGAACCAATTCCGTGTGGAGCAACCTATAAAAACATCCTTGTTCACGGAATAGTTTATACATGGGCAGAAGATACCCTGGCCCATGGGAAATACGTTATCCCAATATCTAATGCCTATCCTACTGATATAACCTGTATAGTAGGCTGCGCCATCCTTACAGGAGCTGGCGCTGTTCTAAACACTGCTAAAGTCAGGCCAGGTGATTCAGTAGCAATATATGGAGTTGGAGGCGTAGGTTTATCAGCAATCAAGATGGCATCCTTACTGGAGGCATACCCAATAATCGCGGTAGACATAAAGGATGAAAAGTTAGAATTTGCTAAAGATTTTGGTGCTACACATACAATAAATGCCTCTAATAATGATCCCATAGAAGAAATAATAGAAATAAGTAAAGGTGGCGTCGATTACGCTTTTGATGCAATAGGCCTCAAACTCACCAACGAACAAATCCTACCATCTACAAGAGGTGGAGGGCCAGGGGCGGACAATCATGGTGGAGTCGCAATTTTGATAGGAATGCCCGGAACAGAAATGACAGTTGATCCTGGAATGTTTATGTTTCACCAACGGCAATACAGAGGAAGCCTGGGAGCTACTTATCCTGAAAAAGATTTTCCGATGTTTCTTAAATGGTATCAGGAGGGCAAATTCCCCCTTGAACAATTAGTGACCCGTCGATACAAACTTGATGACATAAATAAAGCCTGTGATGACCTTGTATCCGGAGAAATTCTAGGTCGTGCCATAATCGAATATTAGTCAATATCTAAATGCCTGAAGCACCTATCAAAGCAGTAATAGTCGGAGCTGGTAATCGAGGTACGGGTTATAGTAATTACGCGCTGTCTCACCCTGAGGCGCTACAGATAATAGGAGTTGTTGACCCATCAGCCCTAAGACGGGAAGTGGCTTCTGAAAAATTTAAGATACCACCAACCCAGGTTTTTAAATCTGTATCTGAACTGCTTGAAAAGCCTAAAATAGCAGACGTAGTTATTAACTGCACCATGGACCTAGACCATGTATCCACATCATTACCTCTATTATCTTCAGGGTATGACATTCTTTTGGAAAAACCCTTTGCAACATCTGAAACAGAAATGTGGGAACTTATCAAAAAGAGCCGTCAGCAAAAACGTAAACTGATGATATGCCATGTTCTCAGATATTCACCATTTTACAGAAAGATAAAAGAAAGGGTTGCTGACGGACAAATAGGAACGATAATTAATATTCAGACTAATGAACACGTTAGCTACCATCACATGGCCGTAGCTTTTGTTAGAGGAAAATGGCGAAGCAAATTGGAGAGTGGTTCATCGATGCTAATGGCAAAATGCTGTCACGATTTAGACTTAATCATGTGGATGAAAAGCGGAATAAACCCTAAAACGGTTGCAAGTTTTGGATCTAACAAACAATTCCGTCCAGAAAATGCTCCTCCAGGAGCAGGCACCAGATGTCTAGTAGATTGCACTATTGAATCGGATTGCCTCTATTCGGCAAGAAAGCATTACATAGATAAACCAGACCGCTGGAAATTCTATGTTTGGGAATCTGACGTTTTTAATAATATTCTCTATCGTGACAGACCTACTCAATCAGATCGAATCGAACAATTGAAATCAAGTGATTATGGAAGATGTGTGTGGGATTTCGACAATGACATTGTTGATCACCAGTCAGTTATTATTGAATTTGAGGACGGAAGTACAGCAACTCATAACATGGTTGGAGGAAGCGCCCGACCAGCTAGAAATATACACATTCTTGGTACTACAGGTGAAATACTTGGAGTATTCGAAGACAGTAAGTTCGTTGTGCGAAAAATAGATCCTGGACCAAATCGAGATTATTCCGAGGAAATAGTGGACCTAAATATCCAGGGTGATATGGATGGCTCTCATGGTGGCCACGGAGGTGGAGATCAGAGGCTGATCGAAGATTTTGTAAGATTCGTTAAAGGCTATCCTCCATCGATATCATGCAGCTCCATTGAAGATTCCATTAACAGCCACTTGGTTGGATTTAAGGCAGACCAATCAATGGAAGAACGACGCATAGTAACAATTGAACCTTCTCTTTAAACTTTAAGTTGATCTCTAATCAAATTCTGCAAGCCCTTTAAGATACGCGGCTGTCTGTTTAATAAACTCTTGCGGTGTAGTCGGTGGTGTTGCTGACTGATGTAAGGTTACATATCCGTCATAACCAATTTCCTGAAGGGTATCCATTATCTCAGGAAAATCAATGCCAGTTCCTCCCCACATAGTTACCTGGTCAAATCGCACTTCACCTCTTTTCCATGTTTCAGCTACACTCTCTCCTCCAGGAGATTCTTTCAGATTCTGAAAATACACATTAAATATGTGAGGTGCGAATATTTTCAAAGTCTCTCGGCCATAATCTTCACCACACTGAACCAAATTAGCGGGCTCATAAATGATTCCAAAATTTTCACGATTAACCGATTCAACTATTTCGATACTCACTTTTACCTGTTCAAAAAGACTGGCTGCATGACTTTGATGTGCAAGTCGCATACCGCGCTCGCTTGCCTCATCACAAGCTATCTGTGCCCATCCAATGTCATCCTTTGTCTTCATACCTATACGCAATAGGTCTGAGTCTAATGCTTCAGCCAAATCAAGATACGGTGTGATGTTACGTAGTGCTTCAGGAGCATCATCCGTATTTTCCGGTATTGGGAAATCTCCCGTAACCATTGAAACCTTCAAACCCCGTTTATCTAAGGCAAGTTTTGACCTTTTTACGTCTTCTAAAGGAGTTTGAATCCCCAGCTGGGATGCTCTCATACAAAGCGCCCGGTATCCCAAAGGTGATGCCAAGTCAGATAGTTCATCTAACGACATCTCTGGGTTTCTTTTATTTGATAGCTGTTCAGCAACTCTTACAGAAAGAGAAAGTTTCATATTTAATCCTCACACAAGTAGAATTCTGACAAACATCGAATCCGAATAATCTGGCATTTATCTTACAGCACATAATACAATTACCTAAGTTTAGGATAACTAAAGAGCTCCTTTATGACCCTTTCTAATCGATTCACATAATCTCATAGTTTGGACTGCATCTTGTAGATTAGACCATGGAGTTTTATCATCCAATATACAATCAACAAAATGTCGAGTCTCGTTATATCCTGGGCCTCCAACAGCTTCCAGATCTAATTTCCAGTCCATTTTCTCGCCATCACGATAATACTCAATTAGTCTATCTCGTGTGGTTAAGTCCATATAAAACGACAGGTCTTCAGCGTGAGCCTCTGCCCTTTGTATACGATATCCAACTCCAAAGTGACTCATCATTGCACCTATAGTTCCCGTATCGAACTTTATCGATGCATTATGTCGATGTGCACCTGGACGCATACCATCTTCCACTGCTGAATAAACTTCAGTTGGATCGGCCGCAACTTCCAAAGCATCCCCAGCCAACCAGCGTAAAAGATCCACGTGATGAATAGCATCAACTATCAGAGGATCTGGTGCCACTGCGGTGAATTGCATATGCGAAAGTCCAGACATTGGTTTATTATAAGTTGCCGCTACGTGAACTGCACCACCACTCTTTTGGATCTCTTGACGAACTGCTAAGACTTCCGGAAAATATCTCCGGTTAAATGAAACAATAGCCTTGGCTTTACTATTTTTCTCAGCATCAGCCATCAATTGAGTTTCCACGGATGTCATACCTGGAGATTTTTCGACAGAAGTGTTTATCCCTTCCTCTAAACACGCACTTACAATGGACAGCAGTGGTCCCGGCATTGTCTCTACATAAACTAAATCAAGTTCAGTTTTTTGAAGCATATCCTGAAAATCCGAAAAACTGGCGTCAGGACTATGTGTAAATGCAGCTTCTTCTCGTCTTTTGGAATCAAGTTCAGATATTGCTGCCAGATGAAGCCTTTTCTCTTTCTTTATCTCTTCAAAATGGCTCTCAGCATGCTTGCCACAACCAATTACACCAACTTTTAGTTCTGTCATCTTCTAGTCTCCTTAACATAATACTGAGTATCCTAACGTTTAACCTTATTAACGTCCATTTATCTTCTCAAGAAAAAAACAATCCACCTTGACGCTCTAATTGGGGGCATGTTAGCATCAAAATTACTTGTATTGTACTTATATGAGCGATTCCATAGGAAATAAGGGAGTGAAATAATTGACTACCTCACAAATAATTGAAATAACTTCGGCAGCATCCAAGCAGTTGGAAAAAGTACTTGCAGAGCAGGATCAGGTAGGTTCAATGCTTAGGGTCATGGTAATGCCAGGACCTAACGGAGCATACCAATATATGCTTGGGGTCGAAGACAACCCTACTGATACTGACGTCGTAATAGATTCAGGCGAATTAAAAGTATTAGTTGACGGTGAAAGCGTGCCATTAGTTGAAGGTGCACAGATAGACTACGTTGACGGCCTGATGCGTAGTGGCTTCGTAATCAGTAACCCAAATATGCCATCTGGTGGCGGTGGTGGATGCGGAGGCGGTGGTGGATGCGGAGGCGGTGGTGGCGGATGTGCATGCGGAG
>CAYFFO010000006.1:66698-86130 GCA_964342485.1 uncultured Dehalococcoidia bacterium | reverse complement strand
ATTCCTTACGACCGGAATAAACCACCAGTTCTCCCGGATCAGCTTCCTTCGTGACTTCCTTCGTAAGTTCCTTAATTATTTCTTTTTCTACTACTACTACCTTCTCAACAGGTACCTCTTTTATCTTCTCAACCTCAACTATAACTTCTTTAGGTACTTCTTTTACGACTTCCTTGGTAACCGTTACTACTTTTTCAACGGGCACCTCTTTAACCACCTCTTTGGTGACAACTTTCTCAATAGGCACCTCTTTAAGTACTTCCTTCTCAACCACTACCTCGCGAGTACATGCCAGAACTGACATCACCAATATCAGTACGAATCCAATTACATACAAATTTTTCATATCAGCCTATCCTTTTAATTTTGCTATCTGCATCTTTATTATTTAGATTAGTATATGCTTATTTTATATATAATGCAAGATTTATTAACTATGGACTATGCATACTTACTAGGGGCAGGTTGTGGGCGTTTAAATACGTTGCCTAAGAATAATGTGCCATTGGTAATTTAGGTCATCTATACTTTAAGGAGTGGTGTCAGAAAATGCTGGAATTAAACGATTTTTTCAACTGACACTGTATAATACTGATCGTCTTCTTCCACTTCATCCCCCCTGCATTTTATGTATTCGATTTTTCCACCATGTTTTACCACAACAAAGTAGGTAACAGGTTCATTTATAGCAGACAAAGCTTCGACACTAACCTTCACTCCATCGACATCGGTTGCAGATTCAATTTTCGAAGAAATAGACATGTCCAGAAATCTCCAGCCTTCCCGAATAAATACTTCTCCTTCAGCTACCATCTCGTACGGAGAATCAAGTGCAATTAACCCTCTATATTTTTCGGCTAGTTGTGATACCGGCTTATTCCTGAATATCATTGTATCGAGATCAGATTCTTCAATACGAACCCAATTCCTGCCCGATGGCATATCAATCAAATTTGGTGCTAGCCTATGGCCACCTATATGGCTCATTCTCCAAATCCGTAACCCATGATCTACTATATTTGGATATCGCTCCCTAAGTTGCCTATAGATTGGAATCCCAAAAGAACCGCAACACGTATCTCGAATACCGTGAGTACAAACAAATATATCCCGTATGTCATCATTTTTTTCGAGATAATCCTTATAACCTGTCAGATCATCTCGAGATAAAACTAGAGATTCAACCAAGCCGCCGAGAAGTTCCGTTGGGATAAGGTATTCTTCTCGAATAAATCTATCGAACCTTTCCTTTTCTGGTCTGGAAAACAACATTACACGAATAAACCCAGTTACAGAGTATTCGTCATCAGGGTTGACACATTGGATCCTCAAATCCTCTCCAGCTGACTCAACCTTTGACACGATTTCGATAATCTGTGGAGGAAAATGAAGCGTCTCTAAGATGTCTGCTTTCCAGGGAGAAGGCAATTCAAAAACTAGACATCGTTTCCAGTTAGGTGCAGACCCTGACACTTTCTCACCGACTTGCTTAGAAAAGAGGGAACAACGAACTTTATTATTCTTCTGCCTGTCTTTAACTATCAATTCTTTCTCCTTGCTAATTAATACAAGTAGTGTCTGACACTCAGTTTGCAGGAAATAACAAACATATGTCAATCAACTCACATATATTTGCTTGATTAGATAAAATATGGCTATTATGCTTATTGACCAGACATTATATGAAGGAGAATTTATTGAACATCCTTATTACCAATGGGGCCACTCACTTGAGCAGCCAACTTGCAAAATCTTTGTCACAATCACATCAAATTAGACTGACCGATAGAAGAGCAGATTTGAATGTGGACAAAAATATCGAATATGTCAAATGTGATTTGGAGAATGATTCAGCCACTGATGAGATACTCAATGGCATTGAGACTATTATCCATTCCGGCGAAACAAATCATCTTATTAACGAAAAAGATAAATTAGAATTATTGATGCGCTGTACCTACAATCTTCTTTGGGCAGCATCCAAATCTAAAGTATCTCGCGTCATCTTTTTGAGCTCTTTGGAAATAATGAACCAGTATCCTGAGACATACACTGTAACTGAAACTTGGATGCCGAAACCAGGAACTGACATATCACATATGTGCTATTACCTAGTCGAATTTATTTGTAGAGAATTCGGAAGGGAAGGAAAACTGGACATTGTATGTTTACGGCTAGGGACAATGTTATCTGAACTTGATAAAGTTACTGACAGAGCTGGATTACATATATCTGATGCTATTTCAGCTGTTAACAAAGCTATAACTTTGAGTTATGACAAAAACATAGATCACACCTACCCAAAAATGCGCCCCGGTTGGAATATATTTCATATCCAGTCAGATATCCCTAATAGCAGGTATTTAATAGATAAATCAAGAACTGAACTGGGTTACGAGCCCTGCACTACAAAGGACAAAAGATGAATATCCTTATACTAGGCGCTAATGGAATGCTAGGTCCATATGTGGTAAAAGCACTCCAACACAAACATAGACTTCGACTTACAGATATCAATGAATATGAAGACCCTGTCCACGAATATTTTAAATTAGATATTGGAGATCAGGAATCCGTGGTTAAAGCCGCCGAAGGGATGGATGTGATTATTAATCTTTCAGTTCTACGACATGAAAGAGAACTTGCTTTTAAAGTAAATGCTATAGGCACATATAATGCTATGGTGGCTGCTGTTCGCAACGGAATTAAGAGAGTCATTAATACTGGTCCTCACTTTACCTTGGCTGGCCCCACCTACGAGTGGATTGATTACCAGATAGGCCCAGATATACCTCCGCAGCCAGGTACTAATTTGTACGCAATAACAAAATCACTCGGCCAAGAAACATGCAGAATTTTCTCAGAGAACCATGACATAGAAGTTATTACTCTACTCTTTTATCATTTCTTGGATGACAAGCCAGATACGTCAAGGTATGGTCAAGATCTTACACCCTATGCGATTACCTGGTCAGACGCAGCCGAGGCGTTTGAACCTGCTATAACCATAGATGCTGATTTACTTCCGTCAAAATGTGAAACATTCTTTGTGTTTACAGATCTACCACATGGAAGATTTAGCAATGAAAAGGCTAAGAAAATATTGGGATGGGAACCCAAAAATAATCTCAAGCAAATATGGACAAAATAAACGGGTTCTCTCTAAATATCCAAAAGTCTGAGATCACACACACCCTTTAAAAGATCAGTGGCCTAATATCTGCTTAAGATTGTCTAGAACTGAGGACAATGGTATACGGATGGCATCTTTATCCGATCGTATCTTTAATTCAACTTGATTTTCCTTTAAGTTTCGACTACTAACAACAATCCGAACAGGCAAACCCAAAAGATCTGCGTCCTTAAATTTTACCCCTGCCGATTCATCTCGGTCATCATAAAGTACCTCAATACCTGCTTCCCATAAATCATTATAGAGCCCCATGGCAGTTTGAGACACTGCCTCGTTATCTACATTGAGGGCTAATATCATAACCTGATAAGGTGCAATAGACTTGGGTAATAACATTCCCGACTCATCATGATTTTGTTCAATTGCAGCAGCAAGCAAGCGTCCTACTCCGATACCGTAACAGCCCATAATTATGGGCTTCTGTTGACCATCTTTATCTGGGAACAATGCCCCCAGTTTTTCACTATATCTGGTACCCAGTTTGAAAATATGACCCACTTCAATCCCTCTGGCTATCTTAAGTATCGATCCACAATTTAAACAGCTGTCACCATCTTGAACTAAGGCAATATCAGTAACCACATCAGCCTTAAAATCTCGTCCGTAGTTAACATTAACTAAGTGGAACTGATCATGATTGGCACCGGCAACAAAATTGGAAATTGAGGTAGCAGATTCGTCTGCAACAATTTTAATCCCTTCTAGTCCTACAGGAGAAGCTGAACCAGGGATAAGACCCGCATTTTTTACTTCGGTTGGTGTAGCCAATCTAAAATCCGGTGCCCCACCCAGGACATTTCTTACTTTAATTTCGTTTACATCCAGGTCACCGCGTATGGTAACAACAATAACGTTACCACCGGCTATATAGAAAACTGCCTTAAGGGTCTTATCTGCAGATATTTTTAAAAATTTTGTGAGATCATCTATGGTACGGACGCCTGGTGTGTTTACCTTTTCAAGTGGTATCTCCGGTTCATCAGAAATCTTAGATTTAGAGAATACCGCTTTTTCAGCATTAGCAGCATATTTACAGTTATCACAAATTACCAGTGTGTCTTCTCCGGAATCAGCAATTAACATGAATTCCTGAGAATCGCGTCCTCCAATAGTTCCACTGTCTGCATCAACCATTACTGCATCTAGCCCGCATCTTGCAAATATATTCTTGTATGCTTCTTCCATGATCTTGTAATTTTGATCCAATCCTTCATCATTGATGTCAAAACTGTAAGCATCCTTCATGTCAAATTCTCTCACCCTTAACAAGCCGCCTCGTGGTCTGGGTTCGTCACGAAATTTTGTTTGGATTTGGTATAGCAACAAGGGTAAATCCCTATAGCTTCTGACATTAGATTTGACCATAACAGTCAGGAGTTCTTCGTGAGTAGGAGCCATTACTAGGTCCCTTTCTCGTCTATCCTGAACACGGAACATTTCCAGTCCATAATCCTCGTCCCTTCCAGACTCTTGCCATAACTCTCTGGCTTGCAGAACCGACATCCTTAATTCCTGCCCCCCGGCTTTGTCCATCTCCTCTCGAATAATCTTTTCTATCTTTCTCAAAGATCTCCAAGCAAGAGGCATATAGCTGTAAATACCCGAAGCGACCTGATAAATCAATCCAGATCTTTGCATTAACCGGTGACTTATAAGCTCTGCCTCATGGGGATCATCTCTTAATGTTCTTCCGAAAAGTTTGGAAATTTTCACTGTATCAACACCTCGATAAATTTCTTTAACGAATATCAAATTGCATAAATCAAAACATGCTAAAACAAACCAATGTTAATTCTTTGCCTGAAAGGCTACCTGATAAACGCACCGTCAAGACAACTCACTATTAGGCACAGTTCTTGACCGTGCTTCTCAAACACTCTTAGAAGACAAAATCTCCTTCTCGACTTTACCTATCTCTTCCATTAAGGCGCTTAGCATATCAGCCTCGTTAACTATACGAGACTTCTTACCTTTCCTAAATATTATAGCCCGACCCGCGCCTGCAGCTATACCAACATCTGCATCTTTAGCTTCACCAGGTCCATTTACTTCACAGCCCATTACCGCAACTTTAATAGGCGTCTTGATTTGCCTAATTAAATCATCAACCTGATTAGATAAATTGCGAACGTCAACATCTGCCCTGCCACAACTGGGACATGCAACGAGAATTGTACCTTCATTCCTTAATTCAAGAGATTTAAGAATTTCAATACCTGTATAAACTTCTTCTCGAGGATCGTCGCTAAGTGAAACACGAATAGTATCTCCTATCCCATCGTAGAGTAGAGAACCTAGACCAATAGCACTACGAATACTACCCGATTTAGCGGTTCCAGCCTCTGTAACACCCAAATGAAGAGGATAAGGAACTAGGCTTGCCATACGTTTATATGATTCTATAGTTGTATCTAAATCAAATGCTTTTAGCGATATCTTTATCAAATCAAAATCCAAATCTTCAAGAATGCCTATCTCCCATAGCCCCGTTTCCACCATATGATCAACCACTGTATATTGACCAGGCATTGCCTCACTGGTTTTAGGAAGCTTGTTTACACCATCGCGATGACGTGAAAGTCCACCAGTTATACCTATAGCACCAACTGGTGGAAGACTTCCAAAATTGACTCCAATTCTTATAGGAACCTGTCTTTCACGTGCTGCTACAACTATTGACTGAACCTTTTTAGTATCTCTTATATTGCCTGGATTCAATCGTAGGCAGTCAACTCCACTCTCTAGAGCTTTAAGGGCTAATTCGTAATGGAAATGTATATCAGCTATAAGAGGAATTTTGATCTGTTTCTTTATATCTTTAAGTGCTAATGCTGCATCCATATCAGGTACAGCACATCGTACAATTTCACACCCTACTTCCTGTAACTCACAAATTTGATTCACAGTCGAAGCTACATCTCTGGTGTCAGTTTTTGTCATAGACTGTACGGTAATAGGCGCTATGCCACCAACCTTAACACCGCCTACATCTATTTGCTTTGACACCCTACGGATTCCCACTTATCGCTCCTAACATCTATTTTATCCAAATCTTTTCTGATTTTAAAAAGAGTTGTCCATAATTCTTAATCCAATTATATAATGATTGCACATTATTTAAGAAAACTCTCACCATTAATTATCTTAACTACATCAAAGTAAGTGATCATTAATATTAATCCCATTAAAAACACAAACCCAATGAAATGCACTAATCCTTCCTTCTGGGGTGATATCCGCTTACCTCTTCTTACAACCTCAATAAGTACGAACAACGCTCTACCGCCATCTAGAGCAGGTATTGGAAGCATATTAAGGATCCCTAAACTAATACTCAAGATTGCAGCAAGTTGGAAAATCCACGAAAAACCCATACTATCAACAATTTCACCAGTTGCATGAGCAATTCCTACAGGCCCGGATATGCCTGGATTCGATCCTTTTCCTATTCCATCACTAATTCCTTCCCAGGTAAATATTAATACACCCCATATTGTCACTACAGCATTGGGTACAGCAGTCCAAATTGGTTCCGAGGTTTTTCCAAATTTTGGATTTGAATGGCCTATCATCACCCCTATAGCACCCTGGGTCATCATATCTCCAATATTTAAATCTGGATTATAACGCCTAGCTTCAGAAAGCTTTACCTCAGTCTCGGGGTTATCTACTACCTCAACTACTAACAACTCGGGCACGAGTTTCCTGGGAATAAGTGAAACAGTGTCAAATGTGGCTAGTTCTGGAGAATATGATAGCCCTGTAACGATTGCCCCTCGCCTCAAACTTAATTCAATTTGCTCAGAACTTCTGCCTCTTACAGCTTTAATTAGTTCCGTTGGAGATATCACCGTCTCTCCATTTACCGCCAATATAGTATCCCCAGGCCGTATACCCGCCTGTTCTGCAGGTGATCCAGGTGCTACTGCCGAAACTAGAACCGAACCTCCGACCAAAGTATCGTGGGGTAGTACCAATAAGACAGTGAAAATTACTACGGGCAACAATAAATTCATAATGGAACCGGAGGTAAGTACCACCAGTCTTTTCAAAGCGCTCTGACGGGCAAAGCTTTCCAGTGAAGAAGGATCTTCTTCACCTACCATTTTTACAAATCCACCTATTGGAATCAAATTTATTGAGTAAATAGTACCCTTGAAATTAATCCCATAAATCCTTGGAGGCATACCAAAACCAAATTCAGTTACACCAATCCCAAACAATTTTGCGGTTACAAAGTGCCCTAGTTCATGTACGAATATTAATATTGCAAGAGTTGGTATTATGAGTAACCATGCAGGTAAATCAAACATCTACTTATTCACCAATTCTTTAACTCTTCTTTTACCCCAATCAGCTGCCGACAGGCATTGATTAAGATCAGGATTATCATATGAATTATAGTTCTTAAGGGCTGCATCTATCAAAATAGGAATATCTGTAAATTTAATTTCCCCTGAAATAAACAATTCAACTGCTGATTCGTCCGCTCCACATAAAGCAGCAGGCCAAGTACCACCCCTCTTTGCAAAATCTAAAGCCATTTCAAAACAAGGATACCGTTTAGAATTCATCGCTTCAAACGTTAATTCTCCACTCAATACTGGATCGAATCGTCCAACAGAATGATTTTGTATACGATCAGGATAGAATAATGCATATTGTATTGGAATTTTCATGTCAGGTAGACCCAGATGTGCCTTCGTAGATCCATCATCAAATTCAACCATAGAATGAATTATACTTTGAGGATGTATAACAACATCAATATCGTCCCACGGAATGCCAAATAGGTAGTGTGCTTCTATCACTTCAAATGCTTTATTCATTAGAGTGGCAGAATCCACAGTAATCTTAGCGCCCATTTGCCATGTAGGGTGATTGAGAGCCTGAGCTGGAGTTACTGAATCCAGTTTGGATGGATGCCAATTTCTAAATGCCCCTCCCGATGCCGTGATAATTAGCTTTGAAACTTGTGTTGGAAAATAGATATTATCAACACTCTCCCCGTTTAAGCACTGCCAGATCGCACTAGGTTCACTATCAACAGGAAAAATACGAGCCCCACTATCATTAGCTAACCTCATAATTAAAGGACCCGCAATAATAATCGACTCTTTATTGGCTAAAGCTATAGTTTTACCAATTTTTATCGCTTCAATAGTTGGGATAAGAGCAACATCACCTACAGTTGATGTAACTACAATATCTACATCAGGATCAAGTACCATGCTTATCATATCCGTTTTACTCGATCCATAACTTTCCAGTCGTCTAATGTTTTCAGATGTTGTATCTAATGAAAACAGTTTTGGATCAAATTCTTTAACTTGAGATTCTAATAAATTTATACTTTGCCTAGCAGCAAGACCAACGACTTTAAAGCTTTCAGGAAATGACCTCACAATATCCAAGGTTTGGGTACCTATTGATCCCGTAGACCCCAAAATCGCTATACCTTTCATTAAGTCCCCCAGATTACAAAACTATACACAATAGCTAAATTTGGAATAATCGAATCTAGTCGATCGAGCACCCCGCCGTGACCAGGTATCAAAGATCCTGAATCCTTAACACCTGTAGTCCTTTTCATCCATGATTCAAATAAATCACCTAGTTGTGCACATAAACCAATAGTCACACCTAGAATCAATCGTGCAGCTATATCAACTTCTAGCCCAACAATATCTAAGCTCACAGTGATGATTAATACAGAGCAAAAAATACCACCAACAGCCCCTTCCAATGTCTTACTTGGACTTATTTCAGGAGCTAAAGGAGTCCTCCCAAATATCTTGCCAAAATACAAAGCTGCAGTGTCAGTTGCAAAAACTGTAATGGACGTGACGATAACCCATTCTAGACCGGAATCTAATCCACGAAGTAATACTGCAAATGAAAGTAGTCCACCTGTATATACTGAAATCCCAAAAGCAGTACCTAGAACAAAAATATCTAGGTCAGTCCTTTTAAGCAATGTGAAACAAACCAAACAAGATACTATAATAATTAAAAATGAATAAACAGAAAGATAGGTAGTAGAAGTCCCTGACACAAAAAAATGTGCGATACCAACCATACTTACCGACCACCCTACTGTCATTACTGACAGATATCGATAATAGTACCAAGGTATGTATTGCGGCAATTTTTGAGCCATTTTAGTTAATTCACATGCAGCTATACCTGCAAGAATAGCTACAAAAATAGAAAATAATGGCGCACCAGCAAATATCATAACGGCCAAAATAGGCAGCCCTATACCAGCGCTTCCTATTCTCATTAACATCTGTTGATTAGCGATTTGTATCATGTTAAGAAAGTTCGTGCTCTACCAACTAGATGGAATCCAATTTCCCATATCTACGCTTTCTATTACTAAACTCATCTAAAGCTTTACTTGCCTCGTCTTCGTCAAAATCTGGCCACCAACACTTGGTTGTATAAAATTCTGCATATGCACACTGCCACATCAGAAAATTACTTAATCTCATTTCCCCCGCTGTCCTTATCACAAAGTCAGGGTCAGGGATGCCATTAGTGTAAAGTTTTGTGGAAAACAAATCTTCAGTAATTTGATCCGGCGATAGGCCTTCAACAACGATCCTTTTTACAGCATCAACTATTTCTGTACGGCTACCATAATCATATGCGATATTAAGGTTTATACCTTGATTTGCACTGGTAAGTGCCACACTATCCAGTATAGAATCCCTTAAATTAACCGGTAATCGATCTAACCTACCAATATGCCTGATACGAACACCATCGTCATGAAGAGGCTTAGTTTCTTCCCTAACTGCCTGTTCAAGCAATTCAATAAGAATTTTTACCTCTTCATTAGGTCTATCCCAATTTTCCGTGGAAAATGCAAAAAGGGTTAAGTATTTAACACCGTTTTTAGAAAAAAACTTTACTATTTTCCTAATGTTCTCTAAACCAGCACGATGACCTTCAGTGCGAGTCCAACCTCTTTCTTCAGCCCAACGTCCATTCCCGTCCATCACAATAGCCACGTGTGAAGGTATACTGATCATTGTTGCCGTTGTATCCATTTCGATAAGCAATACAATCGAAACCTACCTATACCTCCATAACTTCAGACTCTTTATCTTTCGCTATAAGACCCATCTCTTCGATAATTGAATCAGTCAATTCCTGAAGTTGAGTCTGGATACGTCTACTATCATCCTGTGAAATCGATTTGTCCTTTTCGTCCTGACGTAATTTTGCCAGGCCATTTCGTCTGATATTACGTACTGCAATATGTCCTTCTTCCAACTTAGCACGAACTACTTTCACCAAATCCCGTCTACGCTCTTCCGTTAACGCCGGAATATTGAGACGTATCACTGTTCCATCATTGTTGGGTACAAGACCAAGATCGGATCTTAACAAACTTTTTTCAACTTCTGCCAATGCTTGTTTATCCCATGGTTCAATCATTAACACTCGAGCCTCAGGAACCGATATAGAAGCAATATGACTAAGTGATGTCGCAGCTCCATAATAATCAACCATAATACCTTCCACCAAAGCCGGACTAGCCCTTCCAGTCCTAACTGTGTTTAAATCGCGTTCGAAAGAATCAACAGACTTTTGCATATTTTCTCTGATTTCAACTAGAAACTCCTGTTCATTACTCATGATTTATACGCTCCTGAATACTTCTCCACCGATTCTAAACTCGAAAGGTATTTGAATAAAAACCCTATGATTTTTGAGCAAACTCTTTGCCAGCTACCAAAGAACCTAACTTCTCACCATCCAGAACACGAGCTATATTGCCCTGTTTAAAAAGATCAAACACTATTATTGGAATGTTGTTTTCTTCACAAAGAGAAAAAGCCGTTCCATCCATAACCTCAAGTCTCTTCTCAATAGCTTCACGATAAGACACAAATTCATATTTAGTAGCATCAGGATATTTGTTGGGATCTGAAGCATAAACACCGTCTACATCGTGCTTGGCCATTAAAAGTAATTCAGCATCAATTTCTGTTGCCCTAAGCGCTGCCGCAGTATCAGTGGTCATAAAAGGGTTTCCTGTACCTGAAGCAAAGATCACCACTCTACTCTTTTCAAGATGCCTTATTGCTCTTCTGCGTATATATGGCTCTGCGATTTGTTGCAAATTGATAGCTGACTGGGTCCTGGTATTTACTTTGAATCGTCGCTCAAGAGCATCCTGCAAAGATAAAGCATTAATAACAGTAGCAAGCATCCCGGCATAGTCAGCAGAAGCTCTATCCATACCTGAAATTTCAGCTTCAGAACCTCTCCAGATATTGCCCCCTCCAACCACTACTCCTATCTCCACCCCCATATCCACAGCGCTTTTTATTTCACCTGCCATGTAACCAACAGCATCTGAATCTATTCCATACCCGCTTGAGCCCTTGAAGGATTCTCCACTGAGCTTAAGCAAAATCCTACTGTATCTCTTGGAATAAGTATTCAGATCCAAATACACTATTCTCCGAGGGCAAACCTTGAAAACCTTCGGATTCTTATATTTTCACCAACTTTGGCTATAGTCTCATTAACAATATCCTGCACGGTTAATGATCCATCGCGTATAAAAGGTTGGCTGAGTAAACATAAATCTTCAGGGTCCCCTTCTTTACTATCTTCCAATTCATCTGCATTTACATATTTTGGAGACATAGAAGCAATTTGCATTGCTAAGTCAGTAGATAAACTCTTCAAGTCATCAGTACGTGCAACGAAGTCTGTTTCACAATTGACTTCTACAATAGCGCCTACCCTACTCCCAGTGTGAATATAGGAATGTATTAAGCCTTCGTTTGTTTCACGACTTGCCTTTTTAGCTGCTGTTGCAATCCCTTTATCCTTAAGAATTTGTTGAGCCATCTCAACATCACCACCAGATTCTTCCAAAGCCCTTTTAGAATCCATTATTCCGGCTCCGGTCATATCTCTAAGAGTTTTAATATCTTCTACGGTTACCAACACTTACTCCTCAGTACTTGTAGTTTCTTCATTCAATTTCGTATCCGACCCAGATCCAGTATCAGGCTCATCTTCAACCACAGGCTCCTTTATTTCAACTTTTTCTGCTACAGGAGCGGTAACATCTGAGCTTCCTTCTGAAAGTTCTGCCTCTAAACTTTCTTTCTGATTACGCCCATCAATTATGGCATCAGCGATTCTTGATGTAACCAGTCTAATAGACCTTATAGCATCATCATTTCCTGGTATCGGATAATCGATGTCAGATGGATCACAATCAGTATCAACTAAAGCAACAATGGGTATACCCACACGCTTTGCCTCAGCAACAGCTATCGACTCTTTGCCAACATCCACAACAAATAAGGCACCGGGTATAGACGTCATTTCCTTTATCCCACCAAGATATCGGTTGAGTTTATTAATAGACTCTTCCAACTTCATAGATTCTCTCTTGGTTCGAAGGGCAAACTCACCCTTTTCTTTCATAGTTTCCAGTTGAACTAAATAATCTATCCTGGCCTGAATAGTCTTGAAATTAGTTAATGTTCCACCTAGCCAACGCGTGCTGATATGGAAAGATCCACTTCGTTTGGCTTCTGTTTCTACTGTATCGGATGCTTGTTTCTTTGTTCCTGCAAAAATTACTTTTTTACCTTTTGCTGATAGCTCCTGTATAAAGTCAGCTGCTGTTTCCAAATAGAAGAGAGTTTGTTGTAAATCAATGATATGTATCCCATTACGTTCAGCAAATATGTATTGCCGCATCCGTGGATTCCAATGTCTCTTTTGGTGACCAAAATGAACCCCTGCCTCCAATAAACCCTTCATGGACACCTGGGAAGGATTATCGCCACCTTCGGTCTGTCTTACATCGGTCTGTTCAACCTGCTGAACCATTTAAAATATTCCTTATATATACAAAACTTACTAAACATAGGACTCGTAATCAGCAGTCAATTATAGCATAGCACCCTATGTCGGTAAATAAATCATCAGATATAGCAAACCATTAAAGTCCTATACCTACTAGCCGTATATCCAATTAAAGCTACTTAAGCAATTCTATTTACATATCAAATTAACATCGATAGTTGACGAAAAGACACGTTATGACTACAATTCTGCTTCGATATCAATCAGCAATTTAACCAGGGATAAATTTAACCAATTTAATCAAGGAGTAAGATAATGAAAGCAGTCGTGTACAAAAAACCATTCGAGGTTGCAGTTGAAGATGTACCAGACCCTAAGATACTACATCCCAACGACGCAATAGTAAGAATCACATCTTCGTGTATTTGTGGATCCGACCTACATATGTACGAAGGTCGAACAGCTGCGGAATCAGGAATCGTGTTCGGCCATGAAAACATGGGAATTATAGAAGAAGTAGGGTCTGCAGTAAAACGCAGAAAAGTTGGAGACAGGGTAGTAATGCCATTTAACGTGGCATGCGGATTTTGTAAAAATTGTCTAGGTGGGTTTACTGGATTCTGTATAACCGTGAATCCTGGATTCGCCGGCGGTGCATATGGGTATGTATCCATGGGACCTTGGGTGGGTGGACAAGCCGAATACATGCAAGTACCATTCGTCGATTTTAACGCTTTACATTTACCCGACGGTACTGAAAATGAAGCAGACTTTGCTTTGTTAGCCGACATTTTTCCCACCGGGTATCATGGATCAGAACTTGCCGGAGTTAAACCAGGTGAAAGTGTATCTGTTTTCGGTGCAGGACCTGTCGGACTCATGGCAGCATATAGTAGCGTCATCCGCGGTGCTGCAGAAGTTTATTCGGTCGATCATGTTAAAGAAAGATTGGATAAAGCTGCATCAATAGGCGCTATCCCAATCAACTACGATGAAGGAGATCCCGTAGAACAGATTAAGTCAATGCGAAACGGCAAGGGCACCGACAAAGGTATAGATGCCGTTGGATATCAAGCAACCAGTGCTGGTTCATCAGCAGCCGGTGGAGAACAAGACGAAGTCCCAAATATAGTCCTTAATCAGCTTATCGAAGTTGTAGAACCTACTGGTTCTCTGGGAATACCAGGGTTGTACGTACCTTCAGATCCCGGAGGAGTTAACGAAGGAGCCAAGAAAGGTGCCCTATCGATAAACTTTGGGAAACTCTTTGAAAAAGGGTTGAAGCTTGGAACCGGACAGTGCAATGTAAAACAATACAACGCTCAGCTCCGTGACCTAATAATAGCTGGGAAAGCAAAACCTAGTTTTGTAGTTTCTCATGATGTACCTCTCAAAGATGCTGCAGAAGCATATAAGAAATTCGATCGAAGAGAGGATGGTTATACAAAAGTCATACTCCACCCATAAATGGGTTACAACATCCTAAATTCCGCGAGTAATAAAAAACCCCCTTGGTCAAGGGGGTTTTTTATATTGTAAAAAGCCTTGATTCCACTCGAACATAACGAAATATCATGATCATCAAAGTAAATTACGTTCATTTTACTTTTTTGATCGTGCATCTTAATCAAAGTACGACATTTTTTCTTTAAGTTACAAGCAAGTCCATTTGAAATGATTGGGAAATGGCACAAAAATTGTTGTCAAAATTAAGGGATCTGTATTGTCCAGAATGGAATACAGGCGATCTATAAAGATTGTAAAAATAATTTAACAAGTATAATTAATATTTTTCCATTTAAAAACTAAAGATAATTTTCAAGATATTCTAGGGCACTCCAAAAACCAGAGCCACCATCTTTATGACCTTGCCAAACTTCTGGTATAAAAGGTGCATTTGGACAAGTCTTGTTTAAAATAGTTGCTAAATCCTTAAAATTAACATCTCCTTCCCCAAGTTGAACACCCTCACCGTCTGAACCTTTTGCATCAACAACATGCAAATATACTATATGTTTTGAAACTATATCTATGAAATCATTCAAGTCCCAACCATAATAATTACAAGCCATCATAGAATGTGATACGTCGAAACATATTTTTTGACCAGTTTCAGAGCAAAAAGTATCTATCTCATAAGGATTTACAAAAAGATTATGAAAACTCTGCCCACCAAAATGCCATGGAAATGGAGGCATCGTTTGAAATGCAATTTTAACCTTGGTTGAATTTATTTCATTAAGGCTTTTTTTAAGATTTTCATAATAAATACCTTTCTTTTCATCAGGCACAAATCCAGCCGTATCCCAACCACCGGCATTTACAACCAATATCGGTGAATCTTGATCTCTAAAACACCTCGAAATTTCATCGCAATGCTCTATTACTTCGTTAAGATAATTCACAGAAAGTTTTCTATAATTCTCATCTATTGAACAAAGATCAAGAATATGGTCATTTTTAAATAATTCGGGTGCATGTACTGTAAAAAATAATTGAGGTTTATCCATTATAAAATCAGATGGTTTTTCGTTTAGATCTTGATAAGAAAGGTGAAATTCTACAAAGTCCAAAGGTGAATTTGACGTTAACTTTTGAAAATCATGATACCGCACTGGTATCCCATACGGTCTTTTAAAATTGAAATTATCTTTTTTAATAATTTTTTCTTGTAGATCTGAATTAAAAAAACATGAATCTTCTTCAATATCCCTGTTAGCAATTCTGCCAACAAGTAATTCTAGTTTATTAGGCTGAAGCCCCTGGCCGGGACTTTTCACAACGATTAAATCTCTAGTTATTTTCTCACCTTGAGAGATTTTTCTAACCGAATATAAACTTTTAGCCAAGACCTCTCTGTTCATTAATTCGCCCTGGGTTATAGATCTTGGATTATCATTTCCCAAAGCTTCTTGTGACATACGAATTTGATCAACCATTTCCTTAAGCTCTTCTGGAAGCAAACTTACCTTGTGATCATTTCCTTCTTGGTCTTTATTAAAAGTTATATGTTTTTCAATTACACAGGCACCCAAAGCTATAGCTGCCAGAGGAATAAAGTTACCGCGTTCATGTCCTGAATACCCAACGTCAAACCCAAACTTTCTTAAAACACGAATATAATTTAAATTAACATCCTTAAATGGTGTTGGATATGTGGAATTACAATGAAGTAATATACCTTGAACTCCGAGACTTTTTAAAAGTTCAGAACTTTCTAATATCTCATCATCAGTAGACATTCCTGTTGAACATATTAATGGGACATGAGTTTTTGCTAATTCTCTAAGAAGTTCATGATTAGTAAAGTCTGCTGAAGCAACTTTATATGCCTCCATTCCATAATCCTCAAGTTTTTTCAAACTTTCCAGATCCCAGGGAGTACAAATAGGCTCAACTTCATTAAGCTTACAATGGTCAAAAGCTTTAAATAGGTCATCATCAGATAACTGGAACTTTGATAGTAAATCTGAAGTGTATTGAACGCCAAGGTCTTGAGATACACTTCTCTTATTATATTGTTTTCCATACAAAGCTTCCATAGAACGCATCTGGAACTTTACAGAATCTACACCGGCTTCTGAAGCCATATCTATAAGAGCTTTAGCTTCATCAAGTTTTCCTTGATGATTATTACCCACCTCAGCAATTATATATACTGGTTTCCCGCTACCAATTTCTTTATCACCTATCGTTATATATTGTGAAGCTGATGTTGCTATAGCCTTTAGTACTCCATCTTGATCTACTAGTGGCAGTTGTTTAATTTTTCTATTTATCAGTCTTTTAATCTGATCTGAAGAATCATTAATATTTGCACTTACACAACTAGACGGAGCTACTGAGATTATAGACTTGGTCAAATCTATTTTTGGCTGTTTCATTAGCCAACGCCTGACATCGCCATCTGTGACAATACCCATTAACCTTCCGGCACTGTCTATTACAAACAAAATTTGCTGGCCAGATTTTTCTAATTTATCAAGAGCTAACTTTACTGAGATATCTTTATGTACTACGAAAGTATCTAATTTTTTAGTTATTCTCAATTTTATTTCTCATCATAGCGATAATAGTCAACTAAAGTTGTTTACAAAAAAGTTGTATGACCCCAGCTATCTCATTAATAGAATCATCTGACATATTTACAGGAATATTAAGACAAACACTTCTTCTTAGAAGTTCACCTGTTTGTTTGAATTCACTTTCTAATTCTTCAGATGTTTTATTTTTAAATATATGACTCCAAGACCCTCCGTAATGCCAATCTATTGCTTCCGGCAAAATCTTTGTTGCATAACCTTTTTCCAATAAATCTTTTTCCAATAAAAGAGCCTTCTCTGTTGAGCTTAATGAGAATATTAAAGTGTCACCCTGGGCTCCATCCTCATCATGAAAAAATCTCATTTCAATTTCTGGAATATTGTTAATTTTATCTTTTAGTTTGTATTTATTTATCTTTGCTTTATCTAAAATATAATCGATTTTTTTAAGTTGAGCCAAACCGACTGCCGCCGTTAATTCACTCATTCGATAATTTAACCCTGGTTTACGTCTTGGGTCCTTACCTCTAGGAAGTCCTTCAATATGCATATGACCATGGTCAGAAAATTCTGCAACCTTGTCATAAAGATCTTTATTGTTTGTAATTACCATTCCCCCCTCACCAACATGTAATGTTTTACCGGCGTCAAAAGAGAATGAACCAATATCTCCAAATGTTCCTAGTTTCTTGCCTTTATATTCTGCTCCTAATGACTGAGCTGCATCTTCGATAAGTGTAATTGAATTCCTTTTAGAAATTTCTACTATTGAATCCATGTCAGGTGATGCCCACATAGGAATGGCAACAATCGCTTTGGTATTTTTAGTAATCTTGGATTCCAGCTCAACAGGATCCAAAGAAAAACTTTTATCAAGGTTTACTAAAACTGGCAAAGCACCTAAAGAGCAAATAGCTTCTACAGGAGCTACAAAAGTCCATGCAGTTGTTATAACCTCATCTCCAGGCTCAATACTAGCAGCAGCTAAAGCACAGTGAATCGCAGCGGTACCAGAAGATACTGCGTGAGCATACTTAACGCCCATATATTTAGCAAAATCTTTTTCAAATTCTGTAGCTTTATAATTATTTGGACCATATCTGTATAGAGTCACCGAATCATGACTAAATAATTCTAATATTTGATCTAATTCTTCTTTACCAATTAATTCTGCGCCTGCCATAGTCTAATTCCTTTTTATAAATTGCTGATCTAAAACCCAGTTAGCTGATTCCTCATTAAATATTAATGGATTTCCAGAAAATGATCCTACCAAAGCCGATCCCACTTCAACACTTAAATTTGCACAATCATCAACTGTGTATCCATAGTCTTCCAAGGTCGGTATGGAGTATTTTTCTAATATTCCTGAAAATTTTTTGAAAAATATATCAATATCAGGTGTATTACTATTCTGTATAAGATTTTTATATTCCATATAGCCTTGTTTATAATTCCAAAGCATAACATCTTTTAAAAACATACCTCCTGCCATACCATGAGGTATTCTATCTTTGACACCAAAATAATATGCGAAACCATTCGTAGGCCCATCACCCGAATTCATTAATGCATATATACCATGAATACTTGCTAGAGCTAATTTAATTCTTGAGGTTGGACTATAAATATCGCCATCGGTGAGAAAATCCCATACATTCTTAAAACCTTCGATCGAGAACATTCTTGATACTGGAGAGGATTTGATAGAACCAAAGCTATCCACACAATGAACCATCGAATCTAGTGCAGATGCAATTACTGAAGGCAATGGAGCGCTCATAGTTAAATTTGGATCTACCAAAACTAATGAAGGAAAATTATTAATATAGTTAATACCTAACTTTCTTCCTTCTGTCTCATCGACAAACACTGCATTAAAACTAGCCTCGCTTCCACTTCCTAAAATTGAAGGAATTGTAATATGAGGTAATGGTTCATCAAGATCAACTGGAAAGCCTTTTAACTTTTTCGGTTCACATGGGTTTCTAGCTAAGAGGGATATGCCTTTGCCTATATCTATAGTGCTGCCTCCCCCTATACTTACAACACCATCTATATTGGAGATGTCAATTTCCTCCATTAAACTAGATAATAACTCGTAACTAGGTTCGCCTTTAAGAGAAAGCGATCGGAAAAATCCTTTTTTGGAATATTCATCAATCTGAGGCCTTATCTTTGTAAAATAGTCTCCTGAGATAAGATTTTCATCGCAGATAACTAGTGGTCTTGAAATTTTCATTGAAGAAACTTCTTCGAAAAAGTTCAAGAGAATGCTCTCACCTATTTTGATGTCAGATCTGAGTCTGAAATTTATTGATCCCATATTATATTACAAACCTCTAAA
>CAYFFO010000006.1:13400-66598 GCA_964342485.1 uncultured Dehalococcoidia bacterium | reverse complement strand
ATCAATGTGATTAACCTTAAAAGACTATGCTTTGTCTCTATTATATCTATCTTCAAAACGAACAATATCATCCTCTCCAAGATAATCTCCTGATTGAACCTCTATCAATTCCAAAGGGGTTAGTCCCGGATTTTCAAGAGCATGGATACAGCCCAATGGGATATAAACTGACTCATTCTTTTTAAGAGTGGACGTTTCACCATCCTTGGTAACAATTGCAGTGCCAGAGATAACAACCCAATGCTCTGATCTATAACGATGCTTTTGAACACTTAATTTCTCACCAGGCTTAACAGTAATTCTCTTTACTTGAAAAGTATCGCCCAGATCTATTGAGTCATATTTCCCCCAAGGCCTATATACCTCTCTGTGGAGGTCCAATTCTGGCCTAGATTTGCTCTTCAATTCATCTGTTAGGACCTTGACTTTCTCTGTAGAATTTTTATCAACAATCATTACAACATCTTTTGTAGCAACAATTATTAGATTTTCCACACCTATAGTTGCAACTAGCTGGTCCTGTGATTGAATAAACGAGTCCTTAGTATCAAACGAAATAACATCGCCTAATTTAACATTACCACTTTCATCTTTTTTTGAAACTTCATGCAATGATTGCCAAGATCCGATATCACTCCATCCTGCATCCATTTCTACAACAATAGCGTCTTCTGTATTTTCCATAACTGCGTAATCAACTGAGTCACTCGGACAAGAAGCAAAAAACAATTTATCAATGCGAATAAAATCTAAGTCTTTTGATTTATTATTAATTGATTTTTTACAGCTGTCGTATATATCGCTGCGGTATTTCCTCAATTCTTTCAAATATTTATCTGCTTTAAACATAAAAATGCCGCTGTTCCAAAAATAATCACCTGACTCAAAATATTTTTTAGCAACATCTAATTGCGGCTTTTCAGTAAAACTATCTACTTTGTAACCGTCTTTAATAAAATCTCCTTTCTTAATATATCCATACCCTGTGTGCGCCGTAGTTGGTTCAATCCCAAATGTTACTAGTTTGTCATCTATTGCATGAAAAAGAGCAATATCAAAAGATTTTTTAAATTCTTTCTCATCTTCAATTATATGATCAGCTGATAATACTAAAAGAATTGTATCTTTTTCAGATTCGAATGCTGATAAAGCTATAGCTGGAGCAGTGTTTTTACCTTCAGGCTCTAATATAATAGGACATAATGAATCTATTTCTTTTAATTGTTCAGCTGCAAGAAATCTATGCTCTTCATTACAGATTACAATAGATGATTCTACATTTAGATAAGTAAGCCTTTTTGCAGTTAGTTGAAGTAATGTGTCTTTGTCATTAATAGATAAAAATTGTTTAGGGCGCTTAGATCTTGATAATGGCCATAGTCTTGTACCAGAACCCCCAGCCATTATAACTGCTGTTATTTTTAATTTGTCTTTGATTTTTTCTAGATTCAATTCTGCACTCAAATCTATTCCACCGTTACGGACTTAGCTAGATTCCTGGGCTGGTCGACATCGGTTCCTCTATTCACCGCAATAGTATAGGCAAGAAGCTGCATAGGAATAGTAAAAGAAATGGGGGTTAATAACGATGATCCAGAGGGAACAAAAATCACATCTTCAACTAACTTTTGAATCTGTGTATCCCCTTGAGTTGCGATAGCAATCACTTTACCATCTCGTGCTATTGCTTCACTAATGTTTGCAAGCATCTTTTCATAGAGCTTATCCTTGGGTAATAGTGCAACAATTGGCATATTATCATCGATCAATGATATAGGCCCATGTTTCATTTCTCCGGCCGGATAGCCCTCCGCATGTATATAACTAATTTCTTTGAGCTTAAGGGCACCTTCCATTGCTATAGGGAAGGTAATACCTCTGCCAAGGAATAAGAAATCTGAATAACCAGAATATTTACATGAAAGCTCCTCATAATGACTGTAATCCGAAAGCTGTTTACTCAGCATATTAGGCAATTGAGCGAGCTCATCTATCAGTGCCGGAAGGCGATTCTTATCAATAGTTCCACGAGCCAGTCCTAGCCGAAGTGCGAATAAATACAGCGACACAAGGGAGCAGGTAAAAGTTTTACTGCCTGCCACAGCTACTTCCAATCCTGAACGTATATAGACAGTTGAATCAGCAATCCTTGTAGCCTGCGTTCCTTCATAATTACAAAAAGTTACTTGTAGTGCTCCCTGCCGAGATGCTTCGCCCATAGCCCCAAGAGTATCAGCTGTCTCACCTGACTGAGAAACAGAAATGACTAGGGTATCACTGTCAAGAACCGAATCTCGATACCTAAACTCAGATGAATTATCCGTTTCAGCAGATATCTTTGCTAAAGATTCTATCCAGTATCTTGCAACCATCGCAGCATGCATACTGCTGCCCATACCAACCAAAACCACTCTTTTGAGACTCTTGGCCTTATCGTCCGTAATATTGAAACCCTCAAGTTCAATCAAACTTTTATCAAACAGTACTCTCCCACGCATACTGTTTAGTACCGCTTCAGGCTGTTCATTAATCTCTTTTAGCATGAAATGTTCGTATTCACCCTTAGCTGCAATCACCGAATCCAACGGTACATCTTCAACTTCTTTTAATAGAACATCACCTTCATATGAAAAATATCTGGCTTCTCCTGGAGTAATTATCGTAAATTCATTTTCAGATAAATAAACCACTTTTCTGGTATGAGGCAGTAAAGCAGCCAAATCACTTGAGATAAACATCTCTTTAACACCATAACCTACGACTAGACCGCCGGCGTAACCCTTCTTGAATCCAACTATTTTAGAAGGGTCTTTTTTAGAAAAAGCGATAACAGCATTAGAACCATTGAGACGTCTTGAAACAAATCTCACAGCTTCTTCAAAATTCATCCCCTCGGCGATATGAAACTCGATAAGGTGGGGAATACATTCGCTATCAGTCTCTGAAGAAAATACGTGACCTTCTTGCTCAAGAGTTTGTTTCAATTCCAAAAAGTTTTCAACGATCCCATTATGAGCAACAACTATGTCTTTATTGCAATCCAAATGAGGATGTGCGTTCTGTTGGTTAGGAGACCCATGTGTTGCCCAACGAGTATGACCGATACCAATTGAACCTTCTAAAATAGTTCCCGAAATTGAATCTGTCAGAGTTTTTAACTTGCCTTTTGACTTGAAAACATCCAAGCCACCAGTTGAATTAATTAGAGCAATACCCGTACTGTCATAACCTCTATATTCAAGCCTGGCAAGGCCTTCAAGTAATATAGGAGTGACTGATTGAAATCCAGTGTAACCTATTATTCCACACACAAGTTTACCTGACTTATTCCATTAATTTGGGTTGATAAATATAGCCTTAAGAACTTAATAATCGCATTATAATCTGTCATTCAAGACTTCTCTTCTATCTCTGATATTAATCCAACTTTATTAGATTGTCCTGTATCTTTGTAAATACCATGATAATTACTAGGTAAAAGTTCGGCAATTCGCTTCATAATCATGTCTGTAAGAGATCTTAAAACTTCCTTACTGATTTTGCCTTCAAGGCTCGGAAGGTAAAAAGCTTCACCGATATTAACCCTTATAGTTCCTGTCGGATTAAAAACTCTCATCCAATGACCAAACCCCTCAGTACCTGTTATCCCTACCGGAAGAATTGCGGCCTGTGTCTCCAATGCTAGTTTAGTAACTCCAGGGAGAGCTCTTTTCATGCCTGTACGACTTCGCGTTCCTTCCGGGAAAATTACTATTACCTGGTCTCTTGCCAGTTGATCTATTGCCCATCTATATGCGTTTAATCCAACACCCTTCCTATCTAAAGGGTATGCGCCATATTGGGTCAAAAACCAGCTAACCAGATTGGGTCCTTGAAAAATTGATTCTTTGGCAAGAAATCGGACACGTCTTCCTATACTTGTCGCTACAAGAGGAGGATCAAAATTGCTTTGATGATTAGCGACTACCAGTAACGGGCCGTATAGAGGGATTTTTTCTTGTCCAACCACCTTATAATCTGCAAAGGTATTTAGAGCGACCCTTTGAAAAAAATTTGAAATATTATAAATAACAGACATGGAAATTATTTCACTCTTGATAATATCTGATTGACCACATCATCTATTTCAATGTTATCAGTATTTATTATAAACGCGTCTTTATCAGGCATCAGCGGAGAATCATTACGCTTTGAATCAACATCGTCCCTTGAAATTAACTGCTCCTTTACATCCTCAAACGTTGCACTCCTATCTTGTTTGACAAATTCAATATATCTCCTACGAGCTCGTACCTCAATTGATGCTGTTAAAAATATTTTTACGGGGGCTTTCTTAAGCACCACTGTCCCTATATCTCTACCAACCATAACTATAGGCCCTTCAGCTGCAATAGATCTTTGCTGTTCAACAAGAGCAACTCTCACTCCGGTAGTCTTTGAAACAGTTGGTAAAATAAGTTCAACTTCTCTTGATCGAAGTCCTCCAGAGATTTCTTTGCCTCTGACCCAGAGTAAATTTTTCCCATCACTTGATAGTTCCAATTTGATCCCTATATTTGCAGCCAAATATGTTAAAGCATCTTCATCTCTGTAATCCAATCCATCCTGTATAGCAATATAACTTACTGCTCTATACATAGTTCCGGTATCAAGAAAACGATAGTCTAGAATTTTAGACAACTTCTGCCCAACAACCGTCTTACCAGATGCTACAGGACCATCAATTGCTACAGTCTTTAACATTAATTGTCTATATCTTTCCAATCTCACATAAACTTTAAATCATATATCCAGAGTTAGCTTAATCATATCATCGCAACTAGCCTAGAATTTATGATTTAACCAGGGTATTTAGTAACAATTTTACATTATCTCAATAAGTTTGCTTGAAGGCTTGAAACGTCAGAAGTATAATTGCCCTAGAGGTTTAACATTTTTTATACACATAGACTAATAAGGAAGGGTGGAATAATATGACCTATATAATTGCTGAGCCGTGTGTGGGAGTGAAAGACGCGGCTTGTGTTGATGTATGTCCTGTCGATTGTATATACGTTGCAGATGAGGACAGTCCAAATCATTATGACCCTGAAGTGGAAGGTGCTCCCCCAATGTTCTATATCCACCCTGATGAATGCATAGATTGTGCTGCATGCGAACCAGTTTGCCCTGTAACAGCCATCTTTGCTGAAGATGACACTCCACCTGAATGGGATAGCTACATAGATTTGAACTACGAATATTTTGGCGCATCTAGATAACTATTGAAAAGTGCGCCCAATCAAATCTGAGATTCCCTTGGAAACTCAACTGTTGTAGTTATACCTACCCTATCTAACGATCAAAATTCAATTAAAGGAAGGCACATCCATGGTCACTATTGAGTCAAGCCCCGAGATGGTGGCTAAGGTCTACTCCCTATTATCAAAAAACATATCCATAATAAGGAAAAGGTTAAATCGGCCCCTTACACTAACTGACAAGATTCTACTAGGTCATCTAGAAAACCCAGAAGAACAAGAACTCATTAGAGGTCAAAGCCAACTTGTTTTGAAGCCAGATCGTGTTGCTCTGCAAGATGTCCTAGGGCAAACAGTAATGCTCAATTTTATGCAGACCAAAAAATCAAGTACGGCTGTCCCAACAACAGTCCATTGTGACCACCTCATCCAGGCAAGGGTTGAAGGAGGAATTGATTTACTCCAATCCGTTGAAGAAAATGATGAAGTTTACTCGTTTCTACGCTCTGCCTGCGCCAAATTCGGAGCGGGGTTCTGGGAACCAGGGGCTGGAATAATACATCAGGTTATTTTGGAACAGTATGCATTCCCCGGATGTATGTTAATTGGTACCGACTCGCATACTCCAAATGCTGGAGGTTTGGGCACTTGCGCTGTTGGCGTTGGTGGGGCAGATGCTGTAGAGGTTATGGCCGGATTACCATGGGAACTCCTCTATCCAAAACACATTGGGGTAAAACTTACTGGAGAATTAAAAGGATGGACTGCTCCAAAAGATGTCATCCTTTACCTAGCAGGCAAACTCACGGTTTCTGGAGGTACAAACTCAATTATTGAGTATTTTGGGCCCGGCGTAAAATCTATCAGTTGCACAGGCAGAGCAACTATTACAAATATGGGGGCTGAATTAGGAGCCACTACTTCTATCTTTCCTTATGATGATCGTATGGGAAAATATCTTCGTGCAACAAACAGATCTGAACTCGCAGACTTAGCTAATACAAATATACCATTAATAACTCCCGATAATGATATCAATCAAAACCCGCTACAATATTTTGACAAAGTTGTAGAAATAGATCTTTCATCCCTAGAACCTCATCTCGTTGGACCTCATTCACCAGACAGAGCTAGGCCACTATCAGAATTAGCAAAAGAAGTATCTGATCCAGCAAATAATTTTATCGATAAAATTGACACAGCCTTGATTGGAAGCTGTACGAATTCCTCATATGAAGACATGAGCAGAGCAGCAGACATAGCTAACCAAGCCTCAAGACATAATGCTAAATCAAATACTCCTTTGATGGTGACTCCAGGATCTGATCAAGTAAGAATGACTATTGAACGAGACGGCCAGATGGATGCACTTAAATCTATTAACGCTACCGTACTAGCAAATGCCTGCGGACCCTGTATTGGGCAATGGAAACGAGAAAAGGTACTAGACGATACGCCTAATACAATAATCACATCTTACAATAGAAATTTCCCACGGCGTAATGATGGAAAATCAGGAACAATGAATTTCATCGCCAGTCCTGAAATAGTAGTTGCATTAGGATTAGCAGGAACTTTATCTTTCAATCCAAATACTGACGATATAATAGCTCCTGATGGAACAAAATTCCGATTGAATCCCCCAGTAAAGGCTCCTGAAGTCCCACCAAATGGTTTCCATACTAGTAAAAGTAAATACATAGCTCCACCTGAAGATGGATCCAATATAGAAATTGATATCAACCCAGAGAGCCAAAGACTGGAATCCCTTCAACCTTGGACAGCGTGGGATGGAAATGACTACATCGAGCTTCCAATATTACTAAAAACTAAAGGCAAGACTACCACTGACCATATCTCCCCTGCAGGCCCATGGCTAAAATATAGAGGTCACCTCAGTAAGTTCAGCGAAAATATGTTTATGGGAGCTGTTAATGCATTTACTGACGAAACTGGGAAAGGGTTAAATGTCTCAACAGGAGAAACTAGTTGTGAGTTTTCGAAAACAGCATCTTACTATAGAGATTCAGGGTTACGCTGGGTTGTAATCGGAGATGAGAACTATGGTGAAGGTAGCAGTCGTGAACATGCTGCATTATCTCCTAGACTTTTAGGAGGGGCAGCTGTTATAGCAAGAAGCTTTGCAAGAATTCATGAGAGTAACCTGAAGAAGCAGGGATTAATACCCCTGACATTCCAGGATCCACAAGATTATGATCGTATCATGGAAACCGATAGAATAAGTCTTACAGGCCTTAAATACCTCACTTCAGGATCTCCTGTAGACTGCACAATTCACCATTCCGACGGTACTTCGGAATATTTAAAACTAAATCATTCTTTTGCAACTGGACAACTAGAGTGGTTCAAAGCTGGATCTGCTATGAATTTATTCCACAGTAAATAGCAAAAATATAGCTTTATTAGATTTAAAGCACTAATCACGAATTAGTTAGTACCTACCCATCCACCCTGAGAAATATCTATCATTACTCCATCAGGACCAGTATATTTGGTCTCCACATTTTTCCCGCTACCACCCTTGTGTGAACCTGAATGTAATGCTTTGTTAACATCATCTTTCGGTAAGAAGTTGCCTTTCTTTAATTTACTATCCATAAGCTCAGCATCATCTACTTGAAATCCTATGTGATGAATCCCTGAATATTCAATTCCTTGATCTCCTGCCACGATTTCATTCTTAAACTTAAGTATTGCTATATTTACATTCCCATCACTCAAATAGTAACCCTCAGCATTGTCTCCCTGAACCTTACCAACCAATTCTAATCCCAGGGTCTCCCGATAAAACTCAGATGTAGCCTCAGGATCCTGTGTAGCAATTGCTATATGCTTTAATTTAGACATAGAAACTCCTTACCCTAACTGATAATAGTACCAACTAAATTTTTCTTCATAGTATTCTTCCAAATTACTTGATAACAAGTATATAAGCAATATACAAATTAAAGGCTGCATTTACCATTAGGAATTTCAAATAATGAATTAGACCAAAATTCCAATAGACTGAAGATCGTAAGTTCTACTGTGGTAAATATTCTTACTTTACAGCTACTTTGTATCTCGATCTTAAACATCGCGTACAAATTTTGACACGTTTCGGAGTACCATCTTCATAAATGGTCGCGCTCTGTACATTAGCAAACCACCTAGTCCTTGTACGCCGCTTGGAGTGACTTACATTATTGCCGGATTGACCGGTTTTTTGACATATATTACATTTAGCCATGGTTATTTATTTTGACTAGTACCTATGAAATCAGTAGAATCGGCTAGTCTATCTCTTTCAATGAATCACTTGGATATTGTAACTCATATGATTCACGTTTTGCGATAAAATCGTAATACGAACATACCATAATAGGATCAATACAGCAACGATGACAACTAATCAAAATATGCCAATAATTCAAAAAATTAAACTAGATGGTACAGACTTAAAGTTGATGTTTAAGGCATCAGCAAATTTATTGGAATCTAATATTGAACAAATAAATGCTCTAAACGTATTCCCTGTACCTGATGGTGACACGGGAACAAATATGTTCTTCACGCTGCAAGACTCGGTATCTTCAATGAACGAAACTGATTCAACTTCAGCCGCGGAAGTTTCACGTATTTTATCAGATACAGCATTGAAGGCAGCAAAAGGTAACAGTGGGGTGATACTATCTCAATTTCTCCAGGGGTTTGCAACGGGAATGGATAATTGCGTCGAATTTGGTTGTGACGAACTAACCAATTGTTTGTTAGAAGCTAAGAACCTTTGCTATAAAGCTGTAAGTAACCCTGTTGAAGGAACTATGCTTACAGTTATAAGTGACATATCCGAAACAGCATTACATCTAGATTCATCATCATTAACAACAGTCCAATTCATGGAACAGATTTGTAAATCAGCTATAAATTCGGTTTCAATGACACCAACTCTTCTACCCGTTCTTAGGGAAGCTGGGGTCGTGGACGCCGGAGGGTACGGAATTGCAATGATCCTTGAAGGTATCCGGCGGTTCCTAGCAGGTGATGAACTATATAGCCAATATCCAATACCAGAAGGTGTAGGAACAGGTAATCCGAACAAATCTATTTCAGAAGAATTCATAACTTCTACGGAACATGATTCTTATGGTTATTGCACGCAATTAATGATCGAGTCAGATACATTGGATCAAGATTTACTTAGAGACAAATTAAAAGATTTGGGTAACTCCGAAGTTGTTATAGGCAATAACACTGAAACAAAAATTCACATTCATACTGAAGACCCTGGGCCTATTATAAGTTTAAGTGTTTCACTAGGTAAATTAAGCCAAGTAAGAATTGAAAACATGGATGACCAACATGCAAAATTGATTTCTGATCAAAATAAAGGAACTCATTTACGTTCAGAAAAACCCAAGGAAATAGAAATAATAGCCGTTTCAGTCGGGAACGGATTAAACGAATTGTTTATACAGTTGGGTGTCAACAATATTGTTTCAGGAACTAACACGATGAACCCTAGCGTATCTCAGATCCTTGATGCAGTAGAAAATACTCCGTCCCCGGATGTAATAGTACTCCCCAATAATTCTAATATAATATCTTCGGCGAATCAGGCTGCAAAGCTCTCCAAAAAAAATGTACACATAGTCGAAACAAAAACGATACCAGAAGGTATATCAGCTATGTTGCAAATGAATGCTCAAAACAGCGTAGACGATAATTTATTGATAATGGCCAATGCAATAGATTCAGTCAAAACAGCCGAAATCACTACATCAATACGCGATGCAACTATAAATAATATCCATGTAAAAACCGGCCAAATCATCGGGCTTATTGAAGGAGAATTGGTCATAGCAGGTGATACAATTATAGATGCTCTCAAATCGATAGTTAACCATATCCATCCTAGGGAAAGGGAAATTATAACGTTATACTATGGGAATCCGTTATCATCAAAAGAAGCTATAACAACATACGAAAGCATACAAACTTTCTACCCAGATAGCGATTTCGAATTGGTAGAAGGAGGGCAACCGCACTATCACTTGCTAATATCAATTGAATAAACTGAATGAATTTTGGAGAACAAAATGAATATCAAAATTGTAACTGACAGCACATCTGATTTACCAGACGACTTGATTAATAAACTTGGAATAACTGTTATTCCTCTTAATGTTAGTTTCGGTACAGAAAATTACAAAGACAAAGTGACTATTTCATCAGATACATTTTACAAACGTCTTAGTGAAGATAGCAATCTTCCAAAGACCTCCCAACCATCTCCAGGTGACTTTAAAGAAATTTACGACTCACTTGAACCTGAAAATAATAAGATCTTGTCCATCCATGTCACTGCCAAAATGAGCGGAACTTACAACTCTGCTGTTCAGGGTAGATCCCAATCAAAAATGCCAGAAAATATTGAAGTTATAGATACCGGTCAAGTCTCAATGGGACTAGGATTGACGGTGATTAAAGCAGCAGAGGCAGTTCTTAATGGACAAAACATTGAAGAAGTAAAGCAATTAATTAACCAGTCAATAAAGCTTTCCGAATGTTTCTGCTTACTTGAAACTTTGGAATACGTTGAGAAGGGAGGTAGGATAGGAAAAGCACAAGCTATTCTGGGCTCCGTCCTCAACATTAAACCTATGATAATTATGAAAGAAGGGGAAGTACATGACTTGGCAAAAGTTAGGACATTTAATAAAGGCCTGACCAGACTTATCGAAACGGTTAAAACATTTTCCCCCATTGAAACTATTGCAGTTATGCATAGCACTACCCCAGATTTAGCAGAGTCAATTTCTGAAGAAATCAGGAGCTTACTCCCTGATATTTCCACACCTTACTTAACTCGTTTCGGACCTGTCATTGGGACATATTCGGGCCCCGGAGCAATTGGAATAGGCCTAATTCGTAAAAAATAACCTTGCCAACAAGACCAATAAGATAAATTTGTATAATGCCGTTATACCAAAAAATACAACACATCGATTTCTTAGGCATTAGTATTATTCATATCTATCAAATCCATCCACTAAATTAATGCGTTGTGACAACCGATAAATCAATAATTGAACCCTTTCTCAAGATCCTTGCTTTGGAAGAAGAACAGGGATACCAAGACCATGCGGTTGCTGGTGGATTAGACAAACTATTGCATCGTTGGGACTCAGACTTGTCTCAAATTATAGGAGAATTTAAATCATATTCGATACTGACGCCTAGTCAAAGAAAACAGTGGGCAAAAATTAATTTGCAAAAAGTCCTCGACTCTAGTGGATTAATCACTTCAGTTAAACCTAAAGCTCCGAAACATTCTGCACAGCAAAAGAAAAGAAAGCCGACCTTTAATAGTATTGTTACTTTGGAATCCAAAGTAACTGTCATGAAGGGTATCGGAGAACAACTAGCAAAAAAACTATATCGGTTAAACATAGATACTATTGAAGATTTAATTTATCACTTCCCTTCAAAGCATAACGACTACAGTGCAAAAAGACGGATTAATCAACTTACAATGGGTGAAACCCAGACTGTAGTTGTTGATGTTTGGGATGTAAGTGCTTCAGTCATCAATCCAAAACGTAATCTCTGGTCAATCCAAGCTGATATCGGCGACGATACAGGTATGGCTAGAGCAAACTGGATCCGGCCTGGTGTTAAAAGAAACCAAAGGCCCTATCTGGCTAATTCGCTCAAAACAGGTGACAAGATTGTTGTAAGCGGAAAAGTAAGCGGCTACAGAGGTACGCCTTTTTTCAAAGATAATCCCGAATTTGAAAATTATAGAGATGTTGAACAATTAATACACACGGCAAGACGAGTTCCTGTGTATTCAACAGTAGAGGGAATTTCCCAACGTAGTATAAGGCGATTAATTAAAACTGCACTCGATGCGACCAGCGATAAGATCATAGATCATTTACCACCCCAATCAATTAATCGGACAAACGTGCTGGGATTAAAAGATGCAATTACCCAGATTCACTACCCAGAGAGCCAGTCTGAATTTACCAGGGCAAGACATAGGCTGGCATTTGACGAACTTTTGCTCTTACAACTAATAGTACTTATGCGCAAAAAATCATGGCAACAAGAAGAGTTTGGTATACCACTGGAATCAACTCGGGAAACAATAGATCCATTTATTTCTAACTTGCCTTTCAATTTGACCGTAGCTCAAAACCGCGTTCTTGATGAAATACTAAACGACTTTAAGCAAAACAAACCTATGAACCGGCTACTTCAAGGGGATGTTGGTAGCGGAAAAACAATCATAGCTTCAGCATCGTTGATAGTTGCAACTCTTAACGGCTATCAGGGAACTTTGATGGCTCCTACAGAAGTACTTGCAGAACAACACTTCCTGACTATTACCAAACAACTTGGATGCAAAAAGACTGGTGATGGACAAGCGGAAGTATCAATTGCAGGTCTAAAAAGACCGATAAAAATAGCTCTTTTACATGGCAGTGTTAAAAAGAAAACAAAAACCTTAATTCGTGACCAAGTATCTATAGGCAAAATTGACATATTAATTGGTACACACGCAGTTATACAAGATGACGTAAAAATTCCTCAATTAGCAGTAGCCATAGTTGATGAGCAACATCGTTTTGGAGTTATGCAACGCTCATCATTAATTAGAAAAGGGAAACGTCCCCATATACTATCCATGTCTGCCACCCCTATACCCCGCTCTCTTGCTAAAACTCTATACGGAGAACTCGACATTTCTACTATTGACGAATTGCCACCAGGAAGACTTAGGATAAGAACGCGTTGGGTTGAACCAAATCAACGCGACGTCGCATATGGTTTTGTCGCAAAACAAGTAGAACAAAAAAGACAAGCTTTCATTGTATGCCCATTAATTGACGGCTCAGAAACAATCCAAACACGTGCCGCTACAGAGGAATATGCGAGATTATCTTCTCAAGTTTTCCCAGAATATAGCATGGGATTGCTACATGGACGACTTTCTTTAGATGAAAAAAACATTGTGATGAATAGATTCAAAGAAGGCGATCTAGACATTCTAGTATCAACCCCCGTAATTGAGGTAGGCATCGATGTGCCAAATGCAACCGTAATGTTAATCGATGGAGCTGATCGTTTTGGACTAGCTCAACTACATCAATTCCGGGGACGGGTTGGAAGAGGCATTCACCAGAGCTACTGTATTTTGCTATCTGACAACGCAGGTGAAGAAGCTCAGGAAAGACTCAAGTTAGTAGAAAGGATTCAAGATGGGTTTGAATTGGCAGAAAGTGACTTGAATTTACGAGGCCCAGGAGATTATTTGGGAACTGGAACCCGTCAAAGTGGATTACCACCACTAAAAATCGCCAAAATTACCGATCACGAGGTTGTGACTATAGCACGTCAAGAAGCAATCCATCTACTAGAAATAGATCCTAATTTATCTGGCAAAGATAAATTACTACTTTCAAAAAAAGTTTTACGACCGGCTGAAATATCGATAAATCAATAAACATAAATTAATTAAGATACATAGAAAATACAACCCGTCTCGTTTACACTGTATCTATATTACGATACCTGATATTTATCGTAACTCTAATATATTATTCTTATCATGGATTTTTATTTAAAGGAGTTAACTCTGTGTCAGAATATACTAAGAATGAAGCAATGGACTGGGCCTGGGAAAATATAACAGGCCAATGGTCGACCCTTGTTACTCCTTTTACAGAATATAATGAAATTGACGAAGCAGGTTTACGATCAAATATCCAACACATTCGTCTGCTTGGTACGAAAGGGATAGGATGTGCTTGGGGAATGGGAGAATTCTGGGCCTTATCTATCGAAGAACGCAAGAAAATTTATCAGATAGTAGCTGAAGAAAAGAAACCAGGATGGTACATCGCTGCTCACGTCAGTCATTCTTCGATAAAAGATATGGTAAGTTTAGCTAATTATGCTGAAGGACTCGGATTCGATTTACTTGTTGTTGCACCACCCTATTTTGTGACTAAATCGGAACAACAGGTAGTTGACTGGGTTAAAATTTTGGCCTCCAATACATCTTTAGCAATCATGTTCTATAACTCTCCTCAATTTGGGATAGTCATGAGTCCAGAAGGATTGAAGGACATCTGCAACATTGACAATGTTGTTGGAGTTAAAGAAGCGAGCTTTAACAGGGATATAACTATTGAAACTCATCGAACCATTGGAGAACATGCAATCATTAGCGCACCGGATGAATGGGTATTATTCGAAGGAAAGAAACTAGGTTTTCAACAAAAAGTTATGTTTGCAAATACATCTGATTGGCGATTTGATAACCAAAATGACAACTATTACGTTCAATTTATTGACAGAGCTACAAAGGGAGACGTCGATGCACATTTATACGAATCTCATATCCAACCATTAAAATCCCTATCTGATACTTGGTGGCAACGAATAATGAAAAAACAGAATGGTTCCTTACCTGTCCCAATGGTAAAATATTGGGGAGAATTGATGGGAATGAAAGGTGGCCCAATTCGTCCGCCACTTTATGATTTAAGTGATTCTGAAAAACAAGAGTTAAGGGACGATATTAAGTTAGTTCGAGAAAAAATAAGGTCTAATTTAGGCGGTGAATAAATGTTATTAATGGTAAGCGTACAAAATCTGCCAGAAGCGCACCAGGCTGTTAAAGGCAGAGCTGATATTGTGGATGTTAAAAACCTTCAAGAAGCACTGGTCGGATCAGCTGAACCTAGTTTAGTTAAACAAGTCAGAGAATCTGTACCTTCAGAGCACCATGCAAGTGTTACTCTTGGTGTAGTGCCAAATCAAGTTGGAACAGTAGCAATGGCTGTTTATACTGCGGGGGCCTTAAATGCTACATCAGTCAAGGTAGGATTTATGAAAAGCGATTACAGCCAAGCAGTAGAAATTTTACAAGCATCAAAAAGAGCCCTACAAGGTACAGACACTAAATTAATAGGTTCTCTTTTTGCAGACAACCATCTTTACGATGGGTTGGAACCAAGGCGTATGGTTGATCTAGCAAAAGACGGAGAATGTGATGGATGGCTTATAGACACACTGACAAAAGATGGACGTAATTTGTTTGATTTCATTGACGAATCTGAATTGAGAGAGATGGTTTACCTTGGCAAGGAATCTGGTATGAGCACTGCCTTGTCGGGACATTTGAAGCTAGATAATCTAGATGTGCTCGCCAGGGTTAATCCTGACATTGTAGGTGTAAGAGGGGCCGTATGTTCAAAAGGAGATCGTAATGACGGTGTCCACTGGGAAGCCGTATCCGATTTCAAGCAACAACTTGATCTTCGCCAATCTGGAGAAATCCCAGTTCATGATGAAAATATAAAGGATTCAAGTTTAGAAACTGGAGAGGGGTGGAATGTTATTGACGGAACTGGCAAATCCTGTGCCAGCATTTTAGCCGAACTATCAACCCAGGTGGAAATAGATAAAACTTCATTCGTTGAAGTAATAATGCCAGATATCCTTAACACCTACGACGTAAAAGTATGGGCTGAAAAAGGTGGTCACCATATTCTGACACAAAGAAAAAACGAAGATGACTCAGTACGAATATTAATACAACCTAATAGTTAAAACAAATCTATTTTTATTGCTTATAATGTGATTTATTCAGAATTAGGAGCTGAAAAAACCTACAGGTTTTTATATCTAATTGATGCTTGCAATAAGAGATGCTAACATGGGATTTGATAAACGATTGTTCCAGGTAATTATCAATGTTATCTACAAGTCCTAAATCAAGTTAACGGGTTAAGAATATTGACTCTGACTGAAATAGCTGAAGTAATATCAATGGTCAGAGACGTCCTAATCATAATAGTGCTTATCGTTAGCGCTATTTTTCTTCTTAACATATTTATTAAAATCAGATCTTTATTAAACTTACTTAGCAAAACATCTAAGAATTTAGAACAAGTTATAGATACGGTATCTAATATTTTGGTTGAGCGCAACTCAATGGCATCTGGTTTTACTCTGGGAATATGGAAATTTATTTCATTAATCGGTGGACTAAAATCTTCGAAAAATAAAGGAGATGACATAAATGGCAAATAACGACAGTGGTGGATCATTCGTAACAGGTTTTCTTATAGGCGGTATTATTGGAACGTTGGTTGGGATCGTTTTGGCACCAAAATCTGGTTCGGACACTCGAGCTGATATTGCCGACCAGAGTGAAATTTGGAGAGAAAGAGCTGAAGGCATGGCAGCTAGAGTTCGTGATAACGTTGGTCCAACAATTGAATCAGTCAAATATTCCCTTAACCCTGCTGTAGAAAATTTAAAAGAGAGACTATCACCGACCATAGATATACCAGGTCAGAAGTTTGCAAACTCTAATGATCCAATCTCTGATCCAGATGAACCAAAAGACACTGGCGTACAAGGCAAATCCAACTTATAAAATATTACCCAACCATATCCTCCATCGAATATGAAATTTCCGAATAATCCCGCCTATTGGTTTTTCTTAAATTCATGTTTCGGATATGACCCAAAAACCTTTAGCATTGAAACTATTTTTTCTATCGCTTCTAGCGCCTGACTTACAACGGTATCGACCCTGTGACCCTCTAAATCTACCAGAAATATATAGCTGCCTAGAGATTCTCTAGTTGGTCTTGACTCAATCTTTGCCAGATTAATATGATGATTAGCAAATTCTGCCAAAACAGAATGTAATATCCCAGGCGAGTCCCCATCAAAAGAAAAACATATAGAAGTTTTATCATTTCCAGTAGGGACATTATCGTGTGAATCTAGTACAACGAATCTAGTCATATTATTTTTGTAGTCTTCAATCCCTTCAACCAATACTAGAGCTCCATGCAATTCACTTGCCCTTTGAGTGGCAATTGCAGCAGACCCGTATCTATCCGACATCACCTGACCTACTGCTGATGATGTACTCATTGAAGCAATTATTTGAGCATTGGGACAATTCTTTGCCAAATATGTCCGACATTGTTCTATAGCTTGAGGGTGAGAATATATTAACTTTATTTCACTTAAGTCAACAGGTTCTGACACTATAAGAGAATGAGTTATCGGTAATACCACCTCATTCCGTATATATAACTGGGATTCATGTATAAGAAGATCCAAGGTTAAACTTACTGATCCGGCAACACTATTTTCAATAGGGACAATGCCTTTATGGGCGTCTCCTGCATTTACTTTTCCAAAAACCTCTGGTATTGACAAGCATGGTATTAATTTAGCTGTTTCATCGTACAACAAACAAGCTTGTTCAGTATTAGTACCAGTTGGGCCAAGGTAAGCTATGAGTTTTTGATCCATCAGTAATTTATCCCTTATTTCAAACGTCTAACTTGGACAATAATTCATCAAGAATATCCTCGCCTTCTGGGGTCACAATTGCCAATAATTCATCCCCAGACACGATTTCTGTTTGGTTGCTAGGAATAGAAGCAATCCCATATCTAGATATAATCAAAATAACCATTGACCCTTCAGGCAACAGTAATTCTCCAATAGTCTTCCCTGCAACTGAAGATCGGGTTGGGATTTTAAACTCGATAAGCCGACGACCTACAAGTCCAGAAACCGGCATATAGTTAAAAATAGCACTGGAGGAGACTGCTTGTTGAAAACTTAACGACAAAAGTTCTGTAACATCAATTACTGCATCAAAACCAGCTTGGGAAAATATATTGTATAGTTCTGGGTCACGTACCAAAGATATAATCTTAACTATCCCAAAATGATACCTGGCTAGCCTACCTGTTACCAAGTTGATATCATCTCTATTTGTAGCACAAATTAAGATATCAGCCCTACTTGCACCAGCTTTATCCAAGACTAGATGGTCAATAGGATTTCCTGTTACTGTAATACTTCCTAGAATCTCTTCTATTTCTTCACACCTATTTACATCATTATCAACCACACAAACTTCATGGCCTGCAGAAATGAAAGCTTTGCCTAGTGACAATACAATTGAACTTGCTCCAACAATAACTATATGCATCTTAATTCTCTAAGCTATTTCATCAAGTATCAAATCTGACAACACGTTAGTTCCACTTACAGTAATCAATCCAATATCTTTATATACCCTATTTAGAACTGAATCTTCTATCCTAGCTACTAATTTTTCTGAACCAAAATTATGCTTTACTATCTCACACGAGAGTATATTCTTAGTATCCGAGTCAGTTAGGGCTAAAAATACTTCACAGCCATCTGCAAACAATTTCATAAGGTCTCGTATTTTTGTACCATCACCCACGATTGGTAAGATACGTCCTGTCTGTATATCTTCTTCTGGTATCTTATCAAATTGCCTAAGGTCTTCATCAATCATATTTACGACAAAACCTTTTTTAACCAAAGGTACCACGATGGATGTAGCCAGGGCAGTACATCCAAAAATTCCAACCTTTCTATATCTCACATCATTTGTTTCTGCCGATTTAGTCATCATTACAATTAATAGAAAGTCAAAATATTATTCAAAATTTATACGATTTCATTTTTCATTTCTCCAAAGTATAACTTTACAAGGGGCATTCTTAAGTATGAATGGGATAGTTTTCCCGAGAGAAAATAATCCATAATCCTTATTATAGTCTGAACCTATGACTACAGCTCCAACGTTTTTTTCAGCCGCTTCTTGAACTATTGCAATACCAGAAGTTCTAGATTGCAACATTTCAGCATGAACATTACATTTATATGGGATTGCTATTTCTTCCACTTTCGTTAGAATACGCTCCCCTTCTAAAGTAGCCGTTTCAATTTCCGAATCCAGATGCATAGAACGGTGAACCTCAATCACGTACACAATATATAAATCACCCTTACGAGGGATCAGTAAATCACAGGCTAGTCTAACTACATCGTTGTCAGAAGAATCACCACTGACCCACGCTAAAACCGAATCCAAAGCCCCTTGATTTGGCTTACGCTGTATCAATAAAAATCAACCTACAACAATGTTTAATATGGCAAGCTCTCAAGACGATCATCCTTACCAGCAAGTATCAATATATCGTTTGCTTTAATCCTATCTTCCACATCCGGGTTCAATGTTATGTCCCGTCCTCGTCTTATTGCCAAAACGACTAACCCATATTTGTCTCTAGGGCTAGAAAAACCTAGCTCTTTAAGTGTTTTATCTATAAATGTATCTGGCACTCTCATCCTGCTTATGCCGAAATTAGGACCCATTTCCAAATATTCTTGAAGATTTGGATTAAACAAATTATGTGCAAGCCTTCCACCACCTTCTGATTCAGGATGTATGACTTTATCCACACCTATTCGTTCTAATGTAATCCCGTGTAGTTCATTATTGGCCCGTGCTACCAAGTATCCAATACCCATAGTTTTAAGTAACACACATGCCATGATACTTGATGGTATATCTGATCCAATCGCTACCACAGCAGCATCATAATCTGTAACACCCAACTCTCTCAACACTGTATCATTGGTAGCATTTCCAGCTACAGGATATGTGACACTACCCATCATATTTTGTACGCGATCGTCATTAGAATCAATCGCTAAAACATCATGTCCAAGGTTATATAGAGAACGGGCTACGCCCGAACCAAACCTACCTAAACCTATAACCACAACCTGTTTCTTAGCCATATAAGAGTTGATTATACATAAGAGAAATGCTAGTAGCCACTAAATTGGCTAAATATCTTAAGTGCATTTATAGCAAATTTACCAGTACAAATTTATTTAATAAAAAACGATTACCCCAATATAATTCGTTCTTCTGCATACCGATAATTATTAGTTTCATGCCTTTTCATTAGAAACATAGCCATTAGGAGTAATCCCAACCTACCAAACAACATATTAAAAACAATAATGATTTTTCCACTTACAGATAATTCAGAAGTTATACCCGTACTTAAACCAGCTGTACCTAGTGCCGAAGCAGATTCAAAAAGAAGATCCTTAAACAAAAACCGTGGATCCGTTAGCATTAACATAAAGGTTGTAAAGAAAATTGTCCCTAAAACCATAAAAACTAGAATAATAGCACCATTCACCTGTCTATAAGTTATTTGCCTACCAAATATACCTGCTCTTCTCCCACCTCTTAATATAAAGAAGCTACCAACTATAACTATCATTAGAGTGTTGATCTTCAACCCTCCAGCAACAGATGCTGAAGCACCACCAATTAACATTAGGAAAACAAATACAAAATTAGTATGATGGCTGGTTTCTCTATAGTCTACGACCGTGAATCCTGCTGTTCTTCCACTAATCGACTCAAATAAAGAAGCCTTCAATTTACCCCAAAATGTCAACTGGTCAAAAAATACCGGGTTATTGTACTCAAATGTCAGAAACGCAAATGCACCCAATAATATAAGTGCTCCACTCCCAATTAAAACCAATTTTGTATTTAGAGTTAGTGTCAAGAATCGTTTACGTCTTAATATATCGAATATCACCCAGTAACTAATTGAACCCGATAAGATAAGTAAAGCTGTCACACCTAAAAAAAAATCATCTGCCTTATAACTTGCCAAACTTTGTGTCTCGTTCAAAATTACAAACCCTGAATTATTAAATGATGATATAGATTGAAACATTGCCTGAAAAATTGCCTCACCCGGAGAAAATACAAACCAAAATTTAATTAACAATAATACAAGCCCTATTACTTGTATTCCTATCGCAAATAGCCCGATTTTTACTGCTAACCTTGCCAAATTTTTCCAGTGGCTTGTATTAACTATTCCTAGTGACGATTGTTTATTAGAAATTTGCGATCTATTGCGAATCATTATCACCCACAAGATCACCGTTAACATATAAGCCAGTCCACCAACAAAGATCATGCAAAGTATTACTGCTTGTCCAGCAGCAGTCCAATCCACGGCTGAATTGTTAATTGTCAAACCAGTAACAGTTAAAGCAGATATAGTTGTAAAAAAAGCATCTATATATGGCGTGGTATTCCCGGTGGAATTCATCATAGGCAAGGTCAATAGGGTTGAACAAATTACAATAATCACTATAAAACAATAAGCAACTAGAAATGGATATTGCAGAAGGAAAGGAATTGATTTAGCAGATTCAATAGTAAACTGTATAGGGCTTATTTGTCTTTCTCTGGGATGCCTAATTACCTTATCGCCCGGCCTAGATTCCCAATAGCCACCTTGTAATTCATTTTCCTTAGAATCTGTGGATTTTCTATCTTTAGGCCTCATAAATTATAGACCTCAATTGTTAAAAGCCTGCATCTTTTTGACATATCTCATCATCATTGTATACCACTTATTATCCTGCTTTTAAGATAGCTCAAACCCATTCCAACGGGTATATCTTAGTTGATCACTGATAGTTTACAAATACAATTAAAAGTTATCAAAGTTGGTAATATAGTTCGTGTCTAATTAAGTAGCAAAGAACCCTCACATGCAACTAGATTCGCACTCGGATTATTCTTAATTAAGATAATAATACGTGAGGGATTTTTATTAAGCTGATAAGTCCTTGGAAAAACTTAATCAACCTTATCTAAGAATGGGAAACTTGCCTGATTCACCCGGGACACTAGATAATAAAAAAATAAAATGACTCACGAAATAAGACAAATCATACAAAATATTCATGATTCTCCTTACCAAGCTGTTATAACTATAGCTGGCGCCGGTTCACAAGCATTAACATGGATACTAACTGAGCCTGGTGCTTCTAAAACAATACTGGAAATCAATGTCCCTTATTCAACCAAATCACTGAACGATTATTTGGGTGAACCTCAAAATAAGATGGTGTCTGAAAAAGTTGCTATAAAATTAGCTAATCGCTCTTTGCTAAGGGCCCAACAAATAGCTGGAAATCAGCCAGTAGTAGGAATTGGAGTAACAGCAACCATTAAAACTGATAGGCCTAAAAGAGGAAAACATCGATGCTTTGTAGCTGCTTCAACAAACAAATCAACAAAGGTATGGGATTTAACTTTGTTGAAAGGAATAAGAGATCGTGTAAATGAAGACAGAATAGTTAGTTATTTAACTATTATGGCCCTAGCTTTCTCATGTAAAATTGAATTCGAACCAAATTTTGATTTAGCTGATACTGAAAAAATAATGATAAGTAATCATTCTCATGACGATATAGATAAAATACTTAATGGTACATTTAAACACCTTCTCATTAATAAAGATGGATCTGTATGTACAAATAAGCCTACAAATATAGCTGTACTACCAGGGTCATTCAACCCACTACACAAAGGTCATCTTGAACTAGCACAAATAGCATCCAAAATTCTTGGAGTTGATTTAATATTTGAAATATCAATTACAAATGTAGACAAACCATTCCTTTCAAAAACCGAAATCATTCAACGTATTGAACAATTCAGAGGAATCGGTGACGTCTTTCTTACAAAATCTTCTACATTTCTAGAGAAAGCTAATATAAATCCAGGTGCAACCTTCGTTATAGGTTCAGATACAGCTACCAGATTGTTTGATCCCAAATATTACGATAATGACAAGATAAAAATGTATAGAGCAATAAGAGAAATAAAGACATTGGAATGTAGTTTTTTGGTTGCAGGTAGAACAAATTCAAATGAATTCATATCACTACACGATATAAATATCCCACAAGAATTCTCCTCAATGATAACCTCTATCCCTGAGGCACAATTTAGAAATGATATATCGTCAACTAAAATACGTGAACTAAAAATATAAAAGGATAAAATTCCCTCAATATGCACTTCAAAGACCTCCACGAATTTATAGGATATTTAGAAACCAAAAATGACTTAGTCAGAATAGAGAGACAGGTTAGTAGTGAGCTGGAAATCACGGAGATTGCCGATAGAATGGTCAAATCTGGAGGACCTGCACTGCTTTTCGAAAATGTGCTTGGGTCTAAATTTCCTCTAGTAATAAACCTTTTTGGAACCCATCAAAGGGTTGCATGGGCTCTTGGAGTAGATAGTACGGATGAAATTGTATCTAGAGTCAAAAAGATTCTTGGGCTAATCAACAATCCTCCAAAAAGCTTGATGGATAAGCTAGGAACACTGACTAATCTAGCAGGTATAGCGAAAACCCAACCAAAACTAGTTAAAAAAGGAGTTTGTCAAGAAATAACATTAATTGGCTCTGAGGTCGACTTAAATAAACTTCCAATTTTGAAATGCTGGCCAGAAGATGCAGGCAAATTCATCACACTACCCCTTGTAATCAGTAAAGATCCTATTTCTGGTCATCGAAATGTTGGTATCTACAGAATGCAAATATTTGACTCAGCAACAACAGGTATGCATTGGCAAACCCATAAAGTTGGAGCTAGCCATCTAAGAAAAGGTATTGACCACAAAATAGAACGCATGGAAGTCGCAGTTGCACTAGGAGGTGATCCAACTACTATTTGGAGTGGTTCAATGCCCTTACCCCCGGATCTTGATGAATTTGCAGTTTCTGGAATAATCAGAGAAAAATCGGTCGAAATGGTGAAATGCAAAACTATTGATGTTGATGTACCTGCCAATGCCGAATTTGTACTTGAAGGATATGTGATCCCCGGGGAGTTAAGAAAAGAAGGCCCTTTTGGTGACCATACAGGCTACTATTCACTACCCCAAAACTACCCTGTATATCACGTTACAGCTATTACCCATCGTAGAAATCCTATTTATCCAACCACAATGGTTGGCAGGCCTCCTAGTGAAGACTTTTTTATGGGAAAAGCAAGTGAACGAATAATGCTTCCAGCATTACAGATGACTCTACCAGAGGTTGTAGATATGAATATGCCGGCTGAAGGAATATTTACAAACTATGTTCTAGTATCCATTAAAAAGGAATTCCCTGGGCATGCAAGAAAAGTTATGTACGGTCTCTGGGGCATAGGACAAATGTCATTGGTTAAAGGAATAGTCATATTTGATGAACATGTAAACATTCAAGATCACTCGGAAGTTGCATGGAGACTAGGCGCAAATGTTGATCCTAAAAGGGATATTATTATTGTGGAGGGCGCTATAGACGACTTAGACCATGCATCTTCTACTCCAAAATTTGGAGCTAAGATAGGGATAGATGCTACTTCCAAAGACCAGAGCGAAGGCAGGACAGAAGAATGGCCAAATGAAATTATTATGGATCCTGCTATCAAAAACTTAGTCGACCAACAATGGTCCGAATACAATCTGTGACTATATTAAAAAAATGTACGGATATATATCGAAAAGGATTTCTGATATTTGATGCAGTCAAATTTCAAGAAAGTATCTTTGCGTTACCTTTTGCATATTCAGGTATGCTTTTATCGCATAAAAGTTTACCCAATTATGACGATTTTATTTGGGTAACTTTGGCAATGATCGGTGCTAGAACAATTGGCATGTCTGCTAATAGAATAATTGACCATAAGATTGACTTACTTAATCCTAGAACTGCTAACCGGCACATTCCTAAAAAACTACTTAGGGCACGAGATTTATGGGTTTTGTCTTCATTAGCATTGATAATATTCTTAATATCGTCATGGAAACTTAACAATTTATGCCTTATTCTAGCTCCATTTTGTGCTATATACATGCTAGGCTACCCATTTGCAAAACGCCTAACTTGGGCCGGCAGTTTTTTTCTAGGCTGGACTTTAGCGATTGCACCTAGTGCAGGGTGGATTGCTATGACCAGTAAACTTAGTTGGGAACCAGTTATACTTTCATGCGCTGTAGCATCTTGGGCAACAAGTTTTGATATCTTATACCATACCCAAGACCATAAGTTTTATATAAACCACGGGCTACATTCAGTAGCACAAAAGTTTGGTATTATACGAGCATTTAAAATATCTATGGCCCTGGATATTTTATCAGTGTTTTGTCTTATATCGTTGGGATTATTAATGGAGCTCTCAGCATTTTATTTTATAGGTTGCGTAGCCACCATGTTTTTACTGACTTACAGACACAGGATGATTTCACCTACTAACCTTTCTCGCATAAATATAGCATTTATGAGAATTAACGCTTATATTTCTATAACCATGTTAATAGCTATAGGATTACCTATAATCTTATGATCAACTCAACAAAATCCGACGAGAAAAAACCCGTGATTATTGGGATTTCAGGAGCAAGCGGATCAATAATCGCTTATGTAACAATAGAAAAATTACTAAAATTGCAATGGCCTGTAATAACAACTATTTCTTCTGCAGCACGCAAAGTTTGGCAACAAGAAATTGATGAATCATACGGAGAAACTATTGAAAGATGGTCCGACACGGGCTTGTTCACACAGTACGCAATAGGTGACCTTGCTGCTCCTATATCAAGCGGCACTTTCCCAATTCATGGAATGGCGATTGTACCTTGTAGTATGGGTACAATCTCGGCTATCGCAACTGGTCTGTCAGATAACCTTTTAAGGAGGTCTGCAGATGTATCGATTAAAGAAAATCGCACCTTAATTGTAGTGCCAAGAGAGACCCCGCTAAGCGCTATCCATCTTGAAAATCTGGCTAGCATTGCCAAGTTAGGCACTATTGTAATACCCCCTCATCCTGCCTTCTACCTAAAGCATAAAACTGTCGAAGAAATAGTAGATTTCATAGCAGAGCGTATACTCTTGTCTCTTAATATCACTGATAGACTTCCCCCAAATTATCACTATGGCAAAGAACAAGATTGATAGCCAGTAAAATTCAAGTAACTACACCAATATTGGACACAACAACAAATAATAACTATCTAACAATTGTAGTAGTTCTTGGATACAGCAGGTCTAAGGAAGCCACAATACTGTAATTTGAACTAAGCGCTGATTAGTAGCCCTTGGATTTATCAATCACATTTTCTAGAGGCTTACTTTCAATTAAACTCTTAAGATTCGAACAGAACAAATCAACCGACCTATCCAAGCGATGTGGAGAGCCACCAGCTGAATGTGGAGTTATAATTACATTAGGCAAATTCCAAAGCACATGATTGTTTGGAAGTGGTTCCTGAGGAACCACATCTAGTCCGGCTCCTTTGATAAAACCATTCTCAAGAGCTTCTACAAGTGCCGATTCGTTTACAATAGATCCCCTAGTAACATTTATTAATACAGCATGAGATTTCATTTTTTTGAATGCTTTACTGTCGAACATACCTTCAGTTGCTGGAGTTAAAGGAGCGCAGATCACTACCACATCCGAAACGGACAACAAGTTATCGAATTTATCCATCTTCCAACACTCTACTTTTGTATTATGCTCATGTACTTCCGGATCTACAGCAACTACAGACATCCCAAATCCAGATGCCCTCAATGCCAACTGTTGACCAGTACCTCCAAATCCTACTATACCCATGGTTTTCCCTTGTAATTCCCATGACATCTCAGTAGTAGCCTTTCTTTGATCCCAAGACGGGTTACGTATAGCCCAATAAATACCCCTTGATAAGGACAATAAAAGTGCCATCGCATGATCAGCCAAATGGCTACCAACTATACCCTTGGAGCTAGTCATAATAATATCGCTTTTGACAAAATCTTCATTTAATAGATGATCCACTCCTGCACTGGTAGCCTGTACCCAACGAAGATTTGCTCGGTTTTTGAACATATCCTTCGTGAAATCGCCAAATACAACATCTATATCAGGCATTAACTCTATGGCTTCGCCTTCAGAATTAGAAATTAAAACTTCAACATTTTCAGAAACAGATTCGATTTGATCTATTTGTGATTTGGATAATTCTAAATTAAAACTAGTAAGTATCTTCACTTAAGTTTCCTCTTGAAAAATGATCCCATAAAATCGTCACATCATATATCTGATGAATAATTATGACAATATCTACTTAAAATAATTAGTTCCATCAAACTCCTGAAAATAACTATATACCCCTAAATCTAAAAGAGGTGTAAACTGGACTGGTAACATTAGTAGATACTTGAATTTATCAATATATAAAATGATAAACACATATATTTGATAAACAAACCTAATCACACAAATACAATAGAGCTATGTCTCAAATAGCGACTACACCAAGTATGCGTCCATTAGTTCTTGGGGTGTTTTTGGATGCGCCTTGCTAAACATCGCAGCCATCCTATTCTCCAAAGGAATAGAATTTTTATCTTCGTATATTACTCCCAATGGCACTCCACCTTGATTAACCACATCTACCGCTGCTTCGATATCATTCTTATCATGATTTGCCTGTATAGCCCAGGCCATAGGTTCTATCCCTTTACGAGGGTTACCTTTAAGCTGTTCATATGTGTTGTTATATACGGTACATGGTGACTGAACATGTATCACAGAAAATCCAGGATGTTCCATACCCTGATGTATCAAATTAGCTAGGTCCTTAATCTTATTAGAAATCCCAGACGCAACAAAAGAAACCCCTACCGTTAAATAATATTTAAGTGCATTAACATTAACTTCTGGCTTCCCATAAGGTGTAGAACTCGTGATCATTCCTTCTTGAGCAGTAGGAGAGCTCTGGCCTTTTGTGAGTCCATAAACCGCATTGTCCATCACAACGGCACAAATATTTAAATTCCTTTGAGCTTGAGGAGCAATATGCTCCATACCAATACTTAAGAAATCTCCATCTCCTGCAACTACAATTACGTTCAAATCTTGTCGCCCCATTTTTACACCAAGAGCAATTGGCAATGATCTACCATGAAGGCCGTGTATTCCATAAGGTTGAGGTCCTTCTAAAAGGTGAACCATATTGCCAGAACAACCAATTCCTGCTACCACCACATTGTTTTCCACGGGTTCTTCACGTTCTATAATTCTCTGTTCAACAGCCTGTTCTAATGCCCGTCGAACTCCAAAATCACCGCATCCGGGACACCATTTAAAATCATATTCTGGATTCTTATCAGTCATGGTCCAATCCCTGCCTCTTTTCTATCACGTTTTTGAAATAATTCGATTAGATATTAATTTTACTAAATCAATCACCTTAAACGGTAATCCCGTATATTGCACAATTGATTCAGCTTTTACTCCCAAGGATCTAAGATGGGAAGAAAACTGTCCTTGATAATTTAACTCTGGCACGATTACTAAGTCTTTGGCCTTCAATTCTTGCAGCAATTCCGATGGCAATGGATTCAAATACATAGTGAAATACCAAGAAATATCATCCCCATTTGCAACTAACTGTCGAAAAGCTTCAAGACCAGGACCCTTGGAAGCTCCCCAGGGCATTATGGCGATCTTGGATTCTGTGTTTTCTGACTCATAAGATCCATCCTCAAGAAGTTCAAGTTTCTTAAAACGTCTTTCAGTCATTTCTATATGACGTTTTGGTAAATGAGTCGTGTCTCCCATGGGATCATGTTCGCTTGCATTAGCAACATAACTACCTGGACGACCAGGAATAGGCATAGGAGACAAATCTGGTCCATCATATCTAAGGTATCCGTGGCCATCTTTATATAAAATCCTGTTTTCTATTGGTACATTTTCCAAATCAGGTTTTTTAAAATTCTGTTCTCTTTCGGACAGTGAATGCTCACTCAGCAATATAACCGGGCCCTGATATCTCTCGGCCCAGTTAAAAGCTGCTACAGTCGCATAAAAACATTCTTCAACCGTTCCAGGTGCTATAACTGGAAGCGAGACATCACCATGAGCTGGATGAATCGCAGAGAACAAATCAGACTGTTCAGTCTTTGTAGGTAATCCTGTTGCAGGCCCTCCCCTTTGTACATCAACTACCACACACGGAATCTCTGCCATCCAAGCAAAACCTAAACCCTCACTCATCAAAGAAAATCCTGGGCCAGCTGTTGCTGTCATCGTCTTGGCTCCACCATAACTGCCTCCAATAATGGCGTTAATGGCTTCTATTTCAGAACTAACCTGATATACAAATTTTCCATCACCTACAAGATTTTCCTCCATCCATAATAGAACAGTAGTAGCAGGAGAAATAGGATATCCCACATATAAATTTAACCCAGCGTGTACAGCTCCTAAACTAATAGCGTGGTTGCCATTAGTAAATAGCTGATCATATTCTGGCTTGTTTGGTGGAGCTAATTCTCCCAAGCTGAAACCACTATCTTCAGCTGCTTTTTTACCTAATCCAAGGGCTTCTATGTTTTGGGGAACAATTTGAGTACCATAACGTTCAGTATTTCCCCAACGAAGCCTGACAAAATCTTCGAGCACATCCATAGGCATTCCAACGAGCTCTGCTAGTGCGCCCATCATTACCATGTTGGCTGCTCTTGCATTTCCAGTAGTCTTACCTAGTTTGTCAAAAGCTATCCCTAAATTCCTTCCATCATTTTCAAGACTTAATGCATCTGAGTCATACAGGATAACTCCACCTTCACCTACTTCGTCCTTATGATTTTCATAAGCGGATTCATTAAAAACTACTAATACATCTAAAAAATCGCCTCTGCTAAGAATCGGTTCAGTAGAAATTCTAGCCTGCATCCAGGTCGGTCCACCCGTTATTTGCGAAGGGAAAGTAGCAAAGGTCTGGGCATTGTAACCTGCCTGAGTATTTGCGCTTGCAAATCCTACGGCAGCACTCAAAAAACCTTGCCCACCTTCACCTGCGAACCTTACAACAAAATCGTTCTTCTTCAAAAAATTCCTCCGAGCAATTCCTACAATTTATTAGGAATACTCACCCACACGATCGCCCGAGCGACCAAGAACCTGTCAAGGCTCTTTAGTAACCACCCGGGCGAGAAAATTTCAACGATGTATTGTTATAAAATATACCAGTTTGACACTTCTACTGTCAAAAATTTAAGTATGTGTTAAAAAATGATCATTACAATGTATATCGCTCAAATAAATTGTCAATATACATTGTTGAAATTCAGCCTAATGAAACCCTTTCACCCGTGGTCAAGTCCGCGGGCAAATCTCTATCTTCATACCTTGCAAGTATAAATAACAAATCTGAAAGGCGGTTAAGGTATTTTATAACTTCTGGATTAGGGAGTTCTTCATCATCTTTTAACCCAACCGCACGACGTTCAGCAGTTCTTACTAAACTCCTGGCCAAATCCATGGCTCCAGATCCTGGAGAAGCGCCTGGAACTATAAAAGCTCTTGGTAATTTTACTTTGGCACTAAAATCGTCTATATGATCTTCTATAGTCTGAACCATTTCAGGCGTAACGACTGAATAATGAGTTTTAAGCTTCTCTAGGTCAGCTGGGGGAGTTGCCAATTCCGAACCTACTGTGAAAAGTTCCATTTGCAATGAAAGCAATATCTCCTTAACATTCAAGTCTGAAACGAGAGATCTAGCAAGACCCATTGCAGAAATAGCACTATCTAAAGAACCATACGCTTCCGTTCGTGAATCTGCCTTAGAAACCTTCTTCCCAAAAAGTAAGCCTGTTCCTCCATCATCACCATATTTTGTATAAAGTTTCATATATATTGAAGTTTATCAAATTTGATGCTTTAATCATCAACAAATAAAAAATATACGTCCATAAATAATATTCCATAGAACTAATTCTATAAAACTTTACTCACTTAAATCATACAACAGTTGCATAGATAATATTTGAAACCAAAATAAAATCTAGACCAAAGTTATACTTCCTCTAAAAATACTCAATCAAAATGATCTGCAGCCATTTAATCTGTTCGTGTTAATTTCTTGGACGTCAAATATTATAATCATCGACAATGGGAATAATTAACTACAAAATCAGGATGGTAATCCCATAATGAAAAAAGACTACTATGGCGAATTAGAAATCAAGAAGAACGCTAGCCAAGATGAAATTCGTAAAGCATTTAGGCAACAAGCTCGTAAATACCATCCGGATATAAACACCAACAACCCTTCTGCTGAAAAGAAATTCAAGAAAATAAACGAGGCATATGAAGTGTTGGCAAATACAAAGAGCCGACAAGCATACGATAAATATGGCGATGACTGGAAACATGCTGAGCGAATGGATAGGGATCATCCTACTTGGTCATATCAAAAACAAAAGCAACACCCTTATGGCTTTGGACAACAAAACTTTGGAGGATTTGGTGATTTATTTAGGGGATTTAGCAATGGAGACTCAGTCCGAAAAAATCCAACTCCAAAGAAAGCAAAACTCGAGACATCTGTAAATGTCAGTTTAGACGAAGCCTACAATGGCAGTCTCAGGATAGTAACAATATCGCCAAAAAAAGAAAATCGTCGTATAGAAGTTACAATACCGGCTGGAGTCGATACTGGTTCAATTGTAAAAATCAAACCAAAAGACAGCGAGGAAATCCTACTTAAAATAACTGTCACCCCTGATGACAGATTCTCGAGAAATGGATTAGACCTTTACTACGAAGCAAAAATCCCTTTTGTTAACTTAATACTAGGCGATGAAATACCAGTGGTAACTTTAAATAATACAATCAGCGTAACGATCCCTCAAGAAAGTCAAAATGGACAAAAAATTCGTATCAAAGGCAAAGGTATGCCAAAACTAGGATCTCCAGAAGAAAAAGGAGACCTTTTTGTAGTATTGATACCAACCTTTCCGAGAGATCTAACCGAACAACAGAAGAAACTTCTACAGAAATTCAAAGACTCTCAAATTTAGCATGCCTTACATAGATCCAAACCAAACCCAATTCTGCTTATAAAAATATGTTCGTAGAACCAAGGTATACTTACCTTGTGTATACTTAATATACCGATATTAGAAACGCCTTTTAATAAACACTTGAAAGTCAACAGGAGAATTATATAAATGGCAGATAAAGAAGATCATGAAGACCACACAAATACTGAACCTGGAAAACCAAGGTCGCAAAACAACGATTCTGAAATAACAATTACACAAGTACAATGGGCTTGGCTAATGTCATCGGCACCATGGCTTATTGTAACCGGAGCTTTTGTAGCTTTCCCTCAAATTGGGATTGAAGAATGGGTTGCCACTTTCATTATTTTAGTTGTAGTAATACCCAGATATTTTATGTGGCGTGGCACATCTTATACTTTAGGTAAAGAACATCTGATTTATAGAAGAGGTGGAATCATGTCATCAAAAGAATATCCGCTACCCTACGGCCGTATGACAACTGTTAAATCAAGGTTTGGTATGTTTGGAAGAGCATTTGGATACCAGGCAGTCGATGTTATGTTAAACAACGGAGCAGTAGCTACCTTATCTTATATCCCCATCTTGGCTAATACAGAAGAAAGAATTACCAAAAAAATAGAGAATGCAGAACCAATTGAAGATACTGAAGGCCAGGAAACAGATTCGGATTAGGTCCTATGTCTGATCAACATAGCTCTTTAAAACTTGTTCGAGTAGGGCTACTAATAGATGGATCAGGAAATCCTCCTTTAGAAAACGCTGCGATTCTAATTAATGGGTCTGAAATAGCCGCTATAGGACCTCAAAAAGAAATCCCGGTACCTGATGCTGCTTCGCCTAAACTAATTGATCTGTCTAACAAGATAGTTATGCCGGGTATGGTAGATTGTCATACCCACCATAATGGATTCGGTGACGGTAGGGCAGGAGATGATCTGGCAAAATTGCCTGACGAAATTCTCACTCTGCAATCAGCGAAAAATGCACGTACATCTCTTTTTACTGGTGTGACTACAATTCGAGAAAATGGACCGAAAAACACTACTATGCTCAGATTGCGTGATGCAATCCAGCAGGGTATCAGCATAGGTCCTAGAATGGTTTTATGTGGCAGGCCAATCTCAATAATTGGTGGACACATGGACTATTTTGGATCAGCTATTACTGGACCTACGGATGGACGTGCTATGGTACGGCAATTGGTAAAAGAAGGAGCAGACTATATAAAAATCACTGCAACCGGAGGCACAACAAAAACGTCATTCCCACTTCTACCATCTTTTAACCCAGACGAGCTTAGTGCAATTGTTGACGAAGCACATAAATTCGGTATCCTCACCGCTACCCACTGCACATCAACTCAGGGAATAGTTAATTCTCTTGACGCAAAAGTGGACATGATTATTCATTGTATTTTCAGGGAAGCTAACGGGGAATTTGTTTTTAGACAAGATATAGCAGATCGATTGGCCAATACAGGGACGTTCGTAAACCCAACGCTTCATGTAATTCGAACTCGTGTTTGGTCTGCTTTAGAACTTGCCGCAGAACGTTCTCTAACCCCTAGTGAGTTAAAGCAACTCGACGAATCTAAATATGGCTTTGAAACTGCGATAGAGCATACTCACAAATTAATTGGAAGCGGTGTTAATGTAATTACCGGGTCCGATTCATCGTGGGGAAATTATAAGCTGGGTAATACTTTTTATGAAACTGAATGCTTGAGCATGGCTGGGATGTCAAACTCGAATATCATAAAGTCAGTAACTAGTGAAGCAGCCAAATCAATAGATATTGCAGATTCAGTTGGCAGCATTTCTATTGGTAAAAAGGCAGACTTGATATCATTAGAAAACAACCCCCTAGACAACTTGAGTTCACTCCTGAATATAAGTGATGTGATATTAGGAGGAAAACTACTAACTCCTACATCCAATGAGTCACTTGATTTAACTAGACAGCAGCGACCTGATAAAGAATAATGCTAACGAAATAACACACCTTCTGGAGGACATCATGGCGGAAAAAGCCAACGACTTCACACTAATAAAAGCAGCTCATCTTATCGATGGAGAGGGTGGACAGCCAATTGAACGTGGCGCAATCCTAATAGAAAAAGATACTATTAAACAAGTAGGATCAGAAGAAAACGTGGTCCCACCAGAAGGCTCTTCAGTCACAGAACTAAACTATGATTCACACTCTATCCTTCCTGGGTTAATTGACAGCCATGTTCACCTTATTGGAATCGGAGATGGTAGAGCAGGAGATGAATTAACTACCCTTCCAGACGAAATACTAACTCTGCAAGCTGCAAAAAACGCCCGCGCACACCTATACTCCGGCGTTACTACCGTCAGAGATTGCGGAGCGAAAAACCGTACAACATTAGAACTTAAAGAAGCAGTAAATATGGGAATTACTGTTGCCCCAAGATTGATTTTAGCTGGTCGTCCTATTGCTATCATCGGTGGTCACCTTAGCTATTTTGGAATCCAAGCTACTGGGCCCGACGAATGTATTGCAGCAGTTAGGCAACTCGTAAAAGAAGGCGTCGACTTTATAAAGATAACCGCTAGCGGTGGCAGTACAAGAACATCAGTCAAAGGCAGACCATCTTTTAACTTAGATGAATTGAAATCAATTGTAGATGAAGCTCATAAGTTTGGTAGGCACTCAGCTGCTCACTGCACTGACTCACAATCTATTTCCAATGCTATAAGTGCCGGTATAGACACTGTTATCCATGGGCGATATGTAGAGGCGGATGGTAGTAATGTTTATAGACCTGAACTAACTGAACAGTTAGTTGAAAGGAATATATTTGTCAACCCAACACTTCACCAAGGCAGAGAACGTATTTGGCAACTTGAGAGAAAAGCTGAAACAGAATTGCTTTCCGAGGAAGAACAAGAATCTATAGACACTTTTTACCTTAGTTGGGCAGACTCTGTGGAATTTTGGGGACAGATGTTGAAAGAAGGGGTCAAGTTAGTCGCAGGTTCCGATGCTTCCTGGTTACACTATAAGCTTGGAGGTACCAGTTTTCAGGATGAAATCTCTGCTCACGTAGATGTAGGGATGAGTCCAATGGAAGCAATCGTATCTGGGACGAGTGATGCAGCTAAATCATGCTGGATAGACGATCAAGTAGGAACTCTTTCACAGAACAAAAAAGCAGACATTCTGATTGTGGAAGGAAACCCTGCTAATGATATTAGGGATCTGTCAAAAGTGGCCGATGTATTTTTAGATGGAGAAAAAGTAGATCGCAACAACCAAATATGACAAACTATTTCATATTTTGTTTATCCGTCTGAATCTACGGATATACCACAAAAAATCTCATAATCTATTAGTTCGGTAACACTAGGATTGTCACCACACAACGGGCAATTAACATCTCTTCGAATCTTGACCTCTCGAAAATCCATATCAAGAGCATCGATTAAAAGTAATTTCCCTATTAAAGGATTACCTATTTCTAACAATACTTTAACCGTCTCAGTAGCCTGTATGCTGCCAACCAAACCAGGTAACATTCCAACAACACCGGCTTCCGAACAATTTGGTACTTCTCCGGGTGGAGGAGGGTCAGGGAAAACGCATCTATAACAACCTTTACCTGGGGAAAAAACGGTCGCCCTTCCATCAAACATCAATATGCTTCCATCAACAAGAGGTTTATTACTCAAATAAGCAGCATCATTAATAAGATATCTAGCTGCAAAATTATCTGCTCCACTAACTATCACATCAAACTCTTTCATGATTTCCATTGCATTCTCAGCAGTAATAGGTTCATTATAAGTAATAACATTTACATCCGGATTATATGCAAGGAGCGTGTTTTTAGCAGACTCTACTTTGCTCTTCCCTATATCGGCATCATGATGAAGAATTTGTCTCTGTAAATTAGTTACATCTACAACATCAAAATCTACTATTCCAACAGTACCAATCCCAGCTAACGCTAAATATATTGCAACAGGAGATCCTAAACCTCCTGCCCCAATTATAAGAACCTTCGAATTAAGTAATTTCCTTTGACCATTACTTCCAACTTGCGGCATTATAATATGCCGACTATAACGCTTGACTTGATACGGTGTTAATGCACCTGTAACTACCATTTATATTTCACCTCTATAAAAGACCAAATCTAGCAAGTTGTACAGCAAACTAGTGGTATATTATTCGTCTCTAAATTCCTGTCTATACTCCTACTCTAAGGTTTTCGAGTATAGCATGCCGTATCAATAAGGCTCAATGTATGTACGATCGTGCATTCCTTATAATTTACATGTATCCTGATTCGAACTACTTGCCATACAAAATAATTTCGGAGTAAATCATGGGTAAAAACGATTTGTTAAAAGCTGCGATTGTTGGAATGAGACATGGACATGTTGGTAAACCAGGAGGAGGCAATGGATACCTTGAAACACTCCGCCATTTAGATGGGATAGAAATAGTCGCCTATTGCGAAGATACTGATTTATCTCTGCTTGATCAGGCTAAGCATTTTCATCCAAATGCTGGATTTTACGACAACATAAATGACCTTATAGATAAACAAGACTTTGACATTGCATGGGTCGTATTACCAGCAGTTGAAGTGCCAAATGTAGGGATCAAGCTAGCTAATGCTGGCAAGCATTTTTATATGGAGAAACAGTTTGCAAGAACTTCAGCAGAATTATTTGACCTTGCAAAAGCTATACAAAAAAATGAAGTTAAGGTTTTGCCTGGGTATCCGCACCGATTTAACCCAGTGGCGCAAGATCTAAAAACCATGACTCTAGATGGTGTTTTCGGTAGAATTATAGATGTTGAAGTTCGAATGGTTACAGGACAGGTTAAACCAGGTTTACGTGAACCCACTAGTTTTCTATACACAGATAAAGATGAAGGAGGCGGTATACTACACATGCTAGGAGGTCATCACTTAGAGGTCATGCGGTTCTTGATGAACTGTGAAGTAAAATCAGTACAAGCGATGACTGGTAGACCAATTGGTATTATCGAAGAACCTCTTGAAGATATAGCTATCGCAGCATTTGAATATGAAAATGGAGCTTTTGGTTCAATGCACGCAGGATATCTTCAAAGTGCAAAAGGAGGGTACGATACCAGCCTAGTAATCAGAGGAACTGACGGAGAAGCAAACTGGACTCCAATTGGAGAGTCAGAATTAAAAGTTAAAAGCGCCTCGCCTAAATGGACAGACTCCCCCGAACGAAAATTTGAATACACATTCTCTCCAAGCCCGCCAGGATACACAAGTGGTGGGAAATGGATGTTCAACTGGGTACAAAACTTTATAAAGGATATCCAAAACGGACGTGAATTGGAAGTTACAGTAATAGACGCTCTTAGAGTACTGCAAACTATTGATTCTGCATATGAGTCTGCACGAACTGGGAAACGAGTCGAAATAGAATACCTTATATAATATCATCATACCGAAGTACATCTTTGTTATGACAAGCCACTATCCTTATCTTAAGATCAGTTTCCAAAAAAATATATCTATATAACGTGGACAAATATTATATGTGTGTCTGTATAATGAACTCCAATATCAAATGGGTAATTTGAACATGCTACTAACTTGCGATATAGGGAATACCAACATATCTTTAGGGATATTTGATAAATCTAACGGGCCACCCCTTTATGAGCCCAAAGCGACATGGAGAATTGCAACCGACAGAGCAAAATTAGTAGACGAATATGCTCTACTAATAAACCATCTCATGTCTTTACGAATGATCTCTCCAGATGACATTACACAGATAGCTATTTGCAGTGGAGTTCCAACGCTAACTTCAATATTTCACCATATATCTAGTGAAACTTTCAAATTAGAACCTCTTATAGTAGGTTCCGGAACACGTACAGGGATTAAGGTTCTATACGACAATCCTAGAGACGTAGGTGCCGACCGAATTGTTGATGCAGCTGCTGCATTAAATTTGTACGGAGGCCCAGTAATTATTGTGGATTTTGGGACAGCTACCGTGTTTGACGCTGTCAAAGCAAATGGTGACTATCTAGGAGGAGCAATTGCACCAGGGATTTCTATTGCAGCTGATGCTCTTTACCATAATGCATCTATGCTTAGGCGTGTTGAACTAGTACCTCCTCCAACTGCAATTGGTAAAAATACCATACATGCCATCCAATCAGGACTAATATTTGGTTATTCTGAATTAGTAAAAGGCATGGTTGATAGATTTGACAAAGAACTCGGAGGAGGATGTAAAGTTGTAGCAACAGGTGGGCTGGCCGAAATTATCCAAAATGAAATAACGATTTTTGACAATGTCTCACCTCACCTCACACTGAAGGGGCTTAAGATTATACAAGATATGAACGAAAACTAATTACTACTTAAAACCACATTATCTTAGACATTCAAATAATTCTCAGTTAACATTATTCACCTGTATGAATTGAGTAATCGGACTTGAGAGTAAATATGACTGATCCAATTTACGGAAAATCCATAGCAGTTGGTGTGAGCGGTAGTATAGCTTGTTATAAAGCCATAGACTTGATAAGCAAGTTAGTGCAGGCTGGTGCAGCAGTGGATGTCATGATGACCAAAGCTTCTCTCCAATTTGTGACACCCAATTCTTTTGCATCAATCACAAATCGTCCAGTTTCGACAAACTTATTTGATCCTAATTCTGAAATTGGTATCAATCATGTCTCAATAGCAGAACGATCCGACATTGTAATTATCGCACCAGCTACTGCACAAACCATGGCAAGACTAGCTCTTGGTTTTTCCGATGATCCTTTAACAGCCACTGTCCTTGCCACATCTTCGCCTGTACTTATCTGCCCAGCAATGGATGGCAATATGTATTCAAATCCAGCTACCCAAGAAAATATCAATAAATTAGCGAAAAGAGGTTATACGATTATTGGTCCAGAAGAAGGCCGTTTAGCTTCCGGATTATTTGGCAAAGGTCGCCTTGTTGAAACATCGACAATTCTTGGACATACCAGATCTATCATGGGCAGTGATGGCGACCTGAAAAACAAAAAGATAGTAATTAGTGCCGGTGGTACTCAAGAAAAGATTGATCCAGTTCGATTCATCACTAATCGATCAAGCGGGAAAATGGGGTATGCCATCGCCGAAGCAGCAAGGAATCGAGGAGCCGAAACCATAATAGTCGCTGCACCAAATATGCAAATCACACCAGTTGGCACAAGGGTAAAAAATGTTATAAGTGCAGAGGATATGAAAAATGCCATCGTTGATGAATGTATAGATGCAGATGTAATAATAATGGCGGCGGCAGTCGCAGATTGGAAACCAAAATTTGTTTCAAAATCCAAGTTCAAAAAAAATGGATCTCAAACCTGGGATATTAACCTGTCCCGTAACCCAGATATTTTAGCTGAACTGGATAGAAACACCATATTAAAAGTAGGATTCGCCGCTGAAAGCGAAAATATTTTGGATAACGCGATTAAAAAAATCCGATCGAAAGACCTTGACCTAATTGCTGCAAACAATATTAGTAAAGAAGGCATTGGCTTTAATTCAGATAATAATAAAATAACCCTTATAAATCGTGAAGGGGTAGTTCAAGAATTGGAACTAATGTCTAAATACGAAATAGGTAATCGTATCCTTGACCAAGTATCAGATATTTTATCGGATAGACAGAAGTAAATAATAAATATTGCATTGAAATTATCTTAACTTCGCCTCTTCAATTTGCGAAAGCAATAAATCCCTATCATAACCAAATTCTTCAGCTTTATCGATATCTTTTAATACTTCGGTATGACTACCTAAAAGGCTATTAAGTATAGCTCTATTTACGTATCCCAAAGGGTGATAAGGATTAAACTTTATGGATTTGTCATAGTCTGTCAAAGCGCTTTCGAGATTACCCATCCCTAAATTAGCTATTCCTCTATTTGCAAAAGCCCGTCCATCAGTTGGTTCCAATCTAATAGCTTCATCAAAATCAAATAAGGCTCTTTCAAATTCTCCTAATTTGGAATAAGAAATACCTCTATCGACCCATGCCCTACTAAATTTTGGATCGATATCTATAGCTTTGTCAAAATCCAATATTGAAGAACTTAGATCACCCTTTCTCGAAAACGAAGTGCCTCTATCTACGAACAAATTAGGATCTTCTGGAGACAGATCTATAGCTATATCAAAAAATTGCAGTGACTTATTTATATCACCTATTAACATTAAAGCGATTCCCATTTTTGAATAAGACCGATGGTCATCAGGTTCTAGATCCATAACCATGTCATAATCTTCTATTGCTTTCTCAAATTGCTGAAGCTCATGATAAGATGCGCCTCTAGCTAAATACAGTTTAGCCAATTCTGGAAGAAGTCCTATAGCTATGGTGTAATCATCTATTGCTTGTTGATATTTCCCCAGTTTGTAATTTGCATCTGCTCGATCAATATAATTCTGGGGACTGGAAATATCTTGCTCTATTGCTAGATCGTATGCGGCTACAGATTGCCGTAATAATCCTAGCTCCGTATATTGGTCCCCTGCATCTAAGACAAAAGCTTTATTATCTGGATCCAATCTAACCGCTTCTTCTAAATGTCTAAAGGCTACTTCAAATTCACCTAACCTGCTATATGCAGCCCCTCGATTGAAATAAGCCGATGCATTTTCAGGATCAAGATGAATTGCTTCGGCAAAGTCACGTATTGCCTCTCTTACAGATCCTATCTGTCCTAGAGCAATACCTCTATTTGTAAATACCCTAGAATTAGTCGCATCTAATTCTATAGATTTATTGTAATCCTCTACCGCTTTATAATATTCCTTCAATTTGGCATAAGCATTCGCTCGATTATTAAATAATTTAGGGTCATTTGTTTGGCTATCAATTGCTCTATTATATGACCTTACAGCTTCTCTATACTCTCCAAGACTAACGTGGGCAAAACCCTTAAGTGAATACCCTTCTATATAACCCGGTTCTAGTTTATTAACTTCTTCTAAATCTTTAATAGATTGCCTATAAGCTTTCAGCCCAATAAATGCCTTCGATCGACCAAAATACAACTCATGATTAACACCATCTATATCTATAGCAGAATTATATTCATCCAGTGCATTCTGATATTTCCTGTCTATCATATATTGTGTTGCTATAATCTTGTGCTGTTCAATTTGAGCAAGTTGCTTACTAGTCAATTTGTTGCAAGCAATTAAAGTTAAAAACATGATCAAAATAAACATACCTGAATAGATATGGATAAGAGAAACACGAGCACTATAATTTAAAATTAAGGAGCGCATTAAAAAGTCACAATCTAACTTAATCCAAACGATTACATTTGAGCTTATTGTCGATAAATACGAAGCGATGTCAAATTATATCAAAAAATCTAATATCAATAACATCTATAAAATTTTAAGGTTCTACCCAGTTCTTAGATCTATCAATTGCACGAAACCATTCATTATATAAATTTTCACGCCGGGTATCAGACATACTAGGAATAAACATTCGTTCATTCATCCACAAACTAGCAATTTCATTCATATCTTTCCAAAAACCCACAGATAGGCCAGCTATATACCCTATACCAAGAGCTGTTGTATCCTTAATACTGCTAGTTTCAATCGGTATACCCAAGATATCTGCTTGGAATTGCATCATTAGACTACTAGCTGTACCACCTCCGTCTACTCTTAACACTTTAGGCATAAATCCGAGATCTTTAGAAATGGATTCCACAACTTGTCTTGTTTGGAAAGCTGTTGCCTCCAAGGATGCCCGAGCTATATGGCCACTATTTGAACCGAGTGTGAGACCAACTATTGTGCCTCTTGCATTCGGATCCCAATTTGGAGCCCCGAGTCCCGTGAAAGATGGAACAAAATAAACACCCCCATTATCTTCAACTGACTCTGCTAAGGAATCTATTTCATTTACAGAATTAATTATGCCAAGTCCATCCTTAAGCCACTGGATCGTTGAACCAGAAGAAAAAATACTTCCTTCAAGCCCATAAGTGACGTTTTTATCAATTTGCCACGAAATCGTTGAGATTAATCCTGATTTACTATTAATTCTTTCTCCCCCCGAATTGGCCAATACAAAGCACCCTGTACCATAGGTATTTTTAATCATCCCAGGATTAAAGCAACCCTGCCCAAAAAGAGCTGAATTCTGATCTCCCGCCATAGCCGATACTGGAATTTCTTTGCCCCTAAACAACTCCGCCAAAGTATGACCAAATATGGAGTTAGAGGAATGTACAGTAGGTAAAATACATGGAGGGATGTCAAACAAATTTAACAAGTCTTTGTCCCATTCTAGGTTATCAATATTGTAAAGCATCGTACGAGAAGCATTGGTGGTATCCGTTGCATGTACGACCTCACCAGTAAGATTCCAAAGTATCCAAGAGTCAACAGTTCCGAAAATTATTTCTCCATTTTCGGCTCTTGCCTGACCGTTTGGTATATTATCTATTATCCACCTCAACTTGGTCGATGAGAAATAAGGGTCAAGAGTTAAACCTGTCTTTCTTAAAATATCAGATTCAACACCCTGACTTTTAATGACCTCACATAACATTGTGGATCGCCGACACTGCCAAACAATCGCGTTATAAACTGGTTCCCCTGTTTCTCTATCCCAAACGAGCGTGGTTTCTCTTTGATTTGTGATCCCGATAGCAGAAATTTGGCCTGTGGAAATTTCAGTCTCATCGATCAATTCATGTATTACATTCAAACAAGAAAGAAATATCTCTTGAGGATCTTGTTCTACCCAGCCAAGTCTTGGATAAATAGTTGTGATTTCTTGACTAGTTTTCCATATCACCGAGCCCATTTGATCGATTAAGAGTGCAGTTGTGCTAGTAGTACCCTGATCAAGGGCAACAATATAATTGTTGCTAGTCACTATTCATTACCCTCTTAAGCATTCCCATCTTGTATTATCCATATATCAAACAATATTTTCAGGTAAAAAAACAAGGAAACTATCGAGCCATTGTTCTTGAAATCTACATATTCAGTTATTCGATAACCAATGATATACATGTAACTACATTTAGTCGAATCAAGAATTGCAGCAATCCTGATTTCGTGTCTACTAATGAGCTCAATGATCTATAATTGTTCAATTCCTATTAATATTTTTTTGCTAACAAATGAAAATAATTAACAAATCAGGTCAATTTAACTACTCGCTAGCTTAAAGGAATCTGAAGCATCTAAAACACTTTGGGAGTTATTACCTATATAATTACAAGCACAAAAGCGGGGAACAGAAGTTTATTTCACAATACCCTTTTTATCTTCAAATTTTTCCAGACCAACTGAAAACACAGATAAAGATTTAATTGCATATTGGCATCCAGAAAATTCTTTATCTTTATTCTACGGACCTCTCGCTGATAACATCTAAAACGAAATCAGACCGGCAAGCCTATTAATCGATTTACTACTCAAAGCTGACTTCTATATCGCCGAATTAAATCCAAGTATACATTTCGAATCTCGTTGTTTTTTAAAATTTTCTATACGTCTAATCTTCTATATATATTTATCCATCCTGATATATTCCTAGGAATTCATTGCCTCAAATTGGGTTTTTCGCGTCTAAAAATATTGAACTTACGTTATTCGTAATTATTTCATCATCGTTTTGCCTTTTAAGTTAGATTTATTGCCTGTCTATCTCAATACATTCTCTATATCTATAATTTTGTGTTCTTTCATTTAAAATAGGTAATTAATGCTATTTACATAACTTGACGAATTTCGTCATATTTGCAATAATTGCTGCCGGTGGATTTTGAGATTAGAATTTTTAATGCAAGGTGGTAAATTTTATTATGGTTGAATTTAAAGCTTGCCCTAGATGTAAGGGCGACATGGCACGAGGAAGGGACATGTACGGAGAATATATTCAATGCTTCCAGTGTGGACACGTTATAAACTTTGAACCAGAAAGAGCAACGTTCTCTATCTCTCCGGGACATCACAAGCCAGGTAGGCCCAAAAAGCACAAAGCAAAACAGCCAGCCGCTTGAACCAATCTTACTTAACTTGTTTTGAAAATATATAAATAAGAAACTGTAATGTTAAAAAATGACGATATTGCACAAATTTTTTGCAATATGTTAAATGCGAGGAAGGTGAATAAATATGGCAACAACTGATACATCTACTGTTAATTTATCTGAAATTGATATGGTAGAGGATTCAACATGTCAACACAAGTGGTTGATAGAATCACCTAATGGACCATCTAGCATGGGAACATGCCTAGATTGTGATGCAACAAAAGACTTCCCTAATTACATTGAAGGGTCGGCTTGGGGATACGACGTGCCTGTGGAGCAACTAAACCTAAAATCACGCACTAGTAATGCTGTCATCGAAGACAACGATGCTTAGTAAAGTTGTTACAGTTGTAATTTAACAAGAGCTGATCACTATCTGAACAAATCGTTAGTTTTGTCTCTCAATAGCTGACCAGATCCTTCGTTGCTTCTAGAATAAATATGTCCGCGAACTACTGCTGCGGGAACTCCGATTGACTTAGACATAACTAACTCGCTAGCTGCAGCTATTTCATCAGCTTCCGCTATTCTAGTTACACTCATAATCCTCCCAGTCGCATCTGGTAAACCTCTGTGATCCCTAAATGGATCTATTCCTGATAAACCAATGGCAAAATTAATGTGTCCTTCTCTCCATGGTCTCCCAAAAGTATCCGTAATAATAACTGGAACATCTACTCCACAAGCCTTTTTTACATCTGATCTAATTAACCTTGCAGATTTATCAGGATCATCTGGCAGTAAAGAAACGATATTATCTCCAATAATATTCGAAGAGTCTATTCCTGCATTGGCACATATAAACCCGTGCTTTGTCTCAGTAATTAAAATGCCTCTATTTATATCAGCTCTTATCACATTGCGACTTTCCCTAAGTACAAGTTCAACTAATCTCGGATCTCTATTAGACGCAGCAGAAAAGCGTTCAGCAAAATATGAAGGATTGATTTCGTTTAAATCTACTAATTGACCCTCTGCTTTTGAAACAATTTTCTGGGTCACAATCAGGATATCACCTCCAATAATAGGAGTCCCCTGTTCGATACAAGCTACAACAATCAACTCTCCTATACAAAACCCTGTCTCTATTTCTGGAAGACCATCTATTCCTATTACTTCTAACCGCAGGTGCTTCATCTTATAAATTTAGCCAAATGTTTCATAACTTTATAAACTGTTTTTACAAGTGTATCAAACAGTTTCAATTTCATTTGATAAAATGTTAATGCAAACAATCTAATGACAGTTAGAGTATTAACATGAGTCAATTACGCAGCCTTTTATTCGTGCCTGGAAATAACACCCGTATGTTAGAAAAGTCATTTGGCTTGAACCCAGATGCTATTATCCCTGATTTAGAAGATTCTGTTCCTCAAAAAGAAAAATCGGTTGCAAGAGAAATTTTGTCATCATTAATACCTAAGCTGATTAAAGCAAATAAACAGGTGTTCCCACGTGTGAATTCTATCGAATCGTCATTAATTGAACCAGATTTAGAAGCGGTAATATCACCTGGTATATCTGGTATTTCAATAGGTAAGGTTGAATCATCGAAAGACGTATTGTTAATTTCATCAATTATCGATAGGATCGAAAAAAAACAAGGCATAACCGAAAACATGATCCAATTAATCCCTTGGATTGAAAGTCCTAAAGCAATTATAAATGCCTATGAGATTTGTATGTCCTCTCCAAGGATTGTAGCAGTAGCTTTTGGAGCAGAAGATTATAGTCATGAAATGGAAATTGAAAGAACAGTTGAGAGTAAAGAAATATGGTATGCCAGAAACCAAGTTTCCATTAGCAGCCATGCTGCCAAATTATTAACTCTAGATACTCCTTATATCCATTTTCAAAATAAAAATGGACTCAAAAAAGACTGTGAGATCTCAAAAGCTATTGGATTTACTGGCAAATTTGCGATACACCCGTCTCAAATTGATACTATACACGAGGTTTTTGGCATAACAACAGAACAAATAATTTGGGCAACCCGCATTTTAGAACAGATGGAAAGGTCTGAAACTCTTGGAATTGGTGCTTTTGGGCTCGACGGTAAGATGGTGGACGCTCCAATTGTCAAAAAAGCCCGACAAATACTTGAAACAGCGAAAACAACAAACCCATCATTGGAGTAATTATAGTTGGATAATATTGAACTCAAAGGGATGGAATTTTATGGATATCACGGCATAGATCCTATAGAACGCAAATTTGGTCAGAAATTCATAGTAGACCTGACCATATATCTCGATCTAATTCGCCCGTCCAAATCAGATAATATATCTGACACTATCAATTATTCTGACCTGTTTTGGGAAATTAAAACCATTATAGAAACTGGTAAATACAACTTACTTGAAAAACTTGCTGCAGTAATCTCTGAACATATCCTTACACTTTACGATGTTGATTCTGTTCAAGTAAGTGTTAAAAAACCAAATGTCCCAATAGCACACTCCTTGCTAGATTACGCAAGTGTAACAATATCTCGGCAAAGCTAACCAATAGAGACTCTGTTATTGTGATTCTCTTCCTAGTTTCCATAAATAGTTACGTTAATTATCTTCAGCAAATAAACAGGATCTCTAACATAAAATCGAAAACTTATACCAAAGGCTCCAAAGTTAGGGTGGCGAAAGAATCAAATTGTTAATTTTTCCTGATAGTAACATATTACGAATCGTATACAACTAAACTATCATGACGTTTAAACTTCATTGACAGTCTATATAACCTAAACTACTATTAAGATGGTCGTGCTAAGCGGGGAATTAGCGGCGCCTTGTAACTCGCAATCCGCTCAAGCGAGGCAGAATTCCTCCCCGAGGTCCACCTTAAAAACCTCTGCGTTTGGAAAATGGTGTTGAGAGCCGGGTCCTACGCAACAAGAACCTGTGAACCCCGTCAGATCCGGAAGGAAGCAGCGGTAAGCAATTCTTCTTGTGTGCCGTAGACTAACCTAGCTTGAGCCATTCATAAATGGTAAGTTATTTGAGGAGATCGAAACGGAGGTGCACGATCAGTTCGTACCAATGATTTTCGTATTATCCTCAAATTTAACAACCCAAGAATTGGTAAATAACCTAATCTTTAGTGACTAAATTTACAAAAAATGACCGTATGCAAAAAAAACTGGGTCAACACTTCCTTATCGACCGAGGAGTTAGAAATCGCATTATTTCAGCAGCTGATCTTAAAGATACTGACAAGGTTATAGAGATTGGTCCGGGCCGTGGATTCCTAACGAAAGCCCTATGTCAATATGTAGAAAAAGTGCTAGCTGTAGAAATAGATTCGAATCTCGTATCTTTTCTTAGAGAAACCTTCGATCAAAGTTCTGTTGTAGACATTATTCCCGCAGATGCCAGAGATCTCCAAATCAACACTCTTTTAATAAACCCTATAAAATATAAACTTGTAGCAAACTTGCCCTATTATGCAGCCACATACATACTTAGACAGTTTCTTGAAAATAGTTTTAAGCCAGAACTAATTGTAGTCATGATACAAAGGGAAGTAGCACAAACAATCGTTGCACAACCAGGCAAAATGGGGATACTATCAATTGCAACTCAAGTATACGGTCAACCAAAAATAATTTGTCATGTTTCTCCACGTTCATTTAAACCTTCCCCTAAAGTATGGTCGACCGTTTTACGTATTGATTTACACTCCACTCCCCTGATAGATAATGAATCTAGACATGGCTTCTTTACTATATTAAAAGCAGGCTTTAGTACACCAAGAAAAAAAATACGAAACTCCCTCTCTAATGGTCTTGGAATAAAACCTGATAAAGTATCAAGATTGCTTGATGAAGCATGCATAGACCAAGCGACAAGACCACAGAATCTAACTATCCCTGAATGGATACGACTACACGATGCATGTATCAATCTATTTGGTCTATTTGATAACGAAAGCGTTGAAGATGTGTTTAAGAAAAACAACAATACAAAATCGAAAAAGCAATGAATCTATCAATAAAAGCATATGCAAAAATAAATCTCACTCTAGAATTACTAGGGTGTAGACCAGACGGATATCAGGAAATAAGTAGCATTATGCAAACTGTCAGCCTTTATGACACTGTCAATCTTATACCGGCAAATAAGATCGAATTAAATTGTGACATACCTATCAAAGATAACCTTGCCTTACAAGCCGCTAAAATTCTTTCAAACAAAACGGATTCAAATCTTGGAGCAAAAATAAATATTTACAAAAATATACCTGTATCTTCTGGATTAGGAGGTGGCAGCAGTAATGCTGCTGCTGTGTTAATAGGGTTAAACAAACTCTGGAATTTAAAACTGGATCAGAACGAACTATCTGAACTCGGTTCAAAGATTGGATCAGATATACCGTTTTTTATCCATGGAGGAACAGGTATAGCTTCTGGTAGAGGTACAATTGTTCAACCACTCCCTGCGCCAAAACTAAACTCAATAATAATATTGTTTCCAAATATCCACCTAAAGGATAAAACTTCCACTATGTATTCCCTAATAAATGATGAACAAATTACAGATGGGATAATTACCAAAAAAATGGAACAAAAAATCAATTCCAAATCAACGCTATCTCCAGAACTTATGTTCAACGGCTTTGACAGCCTGATCGGAAAAGCCTACCCACAGTTGAGTAGATACTGGGATATGTTTTTAGAACAGGGAATAAAAACCATACATCTTGCTGGAAGTGGACCATCTTTATATGCCACTATTGATAGTAAAAACCAAGCCTCTTTAATTGCAAAATCAATAAGAACTAAATACGGATGCTCGACATATCTGGTTGAACCTAGTATTCCGGAATGGATTTGATGAATAATGTTATCGCAGGTATATTCAGTGGCTTAATCATGTCCTCGTTAAGTATGGTATTTGGCTCACTATATCTCTTTTCTCTTGTTAAGTCGCGATCTCATACACTGAATAGAATCCTAAATAGAATAAGTCCAATTTATATTACTCTAGGCCTAATGGTTATTGCATATCCCGTATTTATACTAGTAGGGGTATTGCTAGGAATTTTTCATCTGATAGTCTTTTCTTTATTAACAAAACCAAGCTTAATTGTATCTGACACTATATTCATGATAACCCTAATAATCCTTGCAACCACCTTTACCTTTATAATTAAGCTAATTAGTCGAACCCTACCGATAATAGTTATCTATTTCAATATAGTATTTGTATTAGTATACGGTCTATTTATCCCATTATTGACTCGATTAAGTGTTTGACCAAAATAGTTTCACCAAATACAATTGCTCTTTATGTTGAAAACGTTTACATTCATTAATCATGACACCCAATTGATTTTTAAGACTTATATTCTAGGAATATGCTCAAGGTCCATTAGGTTTGAATAAATCATATAGATTTAGTTCATTTTCCTTATTTGAGAAAGGGCAACACCCATTAGACAATGCATGGATAGCATTAGATCTTGAAACAACAGGTTTGGACCCATATAAAGACGATATTATTGAAATAGGTGCTGTAAGATTCAATCAGAATGAAATTCTAGACACATTTCAGTCTTTGGTAAACCCAAATCGCAAACTAGGATCATTTACAAAAAGATTTACCGGTATTAGTCAAGAAGACGTTGATAGTGCGCCTTCATTTGATTACGTTTCAACAAAATTAATCTCCTTCATAAATGATTCACCCATTGTAGGTCATAACATTAGTTTCGATTTAGGTTTTTTGGAAAATAACGGAATTAAATTAACAAACCCAAGATCCGACACATTAGACCTTGCTTACGTCCTGAAACCTTGCGAGCCTGAATATAATCTGGCCAAAATTGCTGAATCACTATCTATATCCCATTCACGGCCTCACAGAGCATTAAATGATGCAAAAATAACCGCAACTCTTTTTCAAAAACTTGTTAACGATTCGGAAGAATTAGATCCGGGCATAATTTCTAAAATAAGTGAAATAGCCTCAAAATCAAACTGGGTGCTATCTTACATATTTGAAAGACTAGCAGCCTACAGGTCTTCCCCGCCAAAAAATAAAAAAGATGAAATTGATGTCCGACCAATTAATACATTAGACATGGCAAACACATGGCAGCATAGGAAACACCAGAATGTACTACGACCCAATGATAGCCGCCAAAAACTTGACGATGAATTAATTAACAACATGTTTGGGAAAACAGGTCCTCTTGCAAACACCATGGTAGGTTTTGAAGAACGACCTGAGCAAAAAACAATGGCCAAAGCTATATCTAAAGCTCTAAACCTAGAACAAAGACTTATTGTTGAAGCAGGCACAGGTGTAGGTAAATCAGCAGCCTACTTACTACCAGCCATACTCTACTCTCTAAAGAACAATCTTAGGATCGTTATATCGACCAACACGATTAACCTGCAAGAACAATTATTGGAAAAAGATATTCCCCAAATTTTGTCTGCTTTAGAAGATTGTAAAGATATTCACATAGAAAATTTCAATTACACACTCCTGAAGGGCCGTAACAATTATGTGTGCTTAAAAAAATGGTCACAACTAGAATCTAATTCAACTTTATCAGTAGAAGAATCTAAAATTCTATCTAAACTATTAGTCTGGTCCCAAACAACTACTTCTGGAGACCGGAATGAATTGAATTTATCACGTAATAGCTGGCCACAATGGGAACGAGTCTCTGCACAATCAGCATTCGATTGCAACGGAATTAACGGTACTTGTTTCCTTCGTTCTGCAAGAGATAGAGCTGCTGCTGCACACGTAGTTATCGTAAATCATTCTTTGCTAATCAGTGACCTTATGACCGACAGAGCGGTTATTCCGGAGCACGATATATTGATTATTGATGAAGCCCAACATCTAGAAAAGGTTGCTACTGAAAACCTTGGCTTCTCTATATACAAAAACCAGATTCCCGACGATCTTGATTTATTGGTGGCCCAAGGAGGATTAATCAATAGGATATTATTAAAACTCAAGGTATCTAAGATAGCTAAAACTCGATATTCATCTATTGAAGAAGCTTTATTTGCGCTCAAAGATATCCAACCCAAGTTTATTGAATTAATTGAAACCCTTTTTTCTACAATAGACGCATTCATACTTCCTGAAAATGAACAAAAAAGTAATTTCGTTGATGAACAAAGAATAACCAAAAGCTCTCGTACGCAACCTGCTTGGTCTGAAATAGAAATTCTGTGGCAACAGGTTGATGTTACCATTGCACACCTAGAATCTCTTATCGAAAACCTAACATCTTCATTATCTGGTCTAGAAGATAAGAATCTATTTGACGAAACACTGCTTGTAGATATCTATAATATACTTGAAAGAACTCGGTTTTTCAGAATACGAATTTCTGAAATCATTCCAGACCCAGGCACTGATTCAATATATTGGGCAAGCCGTTCACCTAGAGTAGGTGATATAAGATTATCCAAAGCGCCACTTCATGTCGGCGACATATTGGAAAAACATTTATACTCTCAAAATAAAACTATTGTACTAACAGCTGCAACTTTAAGTACAAACGGGGATTTCGGACACATAGTAGATAGATTTGGATTTGTAGGAGCAGAAGAATTACTGCTAGGATCCCCTTTCAATTACCCAGAAGCTGCACTATTATGCGTGCCCAGTGATATTCCAGAACCATCATCTCCTGATTATCAGGCAGCTGTTGAACATTCCATAATCGAATCAACCATAAGTGCAGGAGGTTCAACCTTAGCTCTTTTCACATCTTATTCTTCTCTGAAAAAAGCATCACGCGCATTGAAACCAACACTTGAACCGCAGGGATTTGAAGTATTAACACAGGGTGTAGACGGTTCCCCTAACCAAATAATTAAACGTTTTATTAATAACCCTAATTCAGTACTCCTAGGAACTTCTTCATTTTGGGAAGGAGTAGACATAGCAGGCGACTCTCTAAAAGTTCTTTTATTAGCACGATTACCCTTCCCTGTTCCGAATGATCCAATATTTGATGCACGATCAGAACTCTATGAAAATGCCTTCCAAGAATATTCGATCCCTCAGGCAATTCTACGACTAAGACAAGGTTTTGGACGTTTGATTAGAACCAGTAAAGATCGTGGTGTCGTAATAGTTTTAGATAAAAGACTAGTTTCAAGGTCATATGGGAAACAATTCATAACATCTCTACCACCAGTAGAAATAAAAACGCCTTATATACGACAAATATCTGATGAAATTAAAGACTGGCTAAACTATGATATTAACTCATGACGAGCCTTTAAACCTAAGGAGTACATTACTAAGTGGCCAGGCTTTTAGGTGGCGTGAAGAGGAAGGTTGGTTCAAGGGAATTATATCGGGTAACGTCATATGGATTCGAGAAGGTAAACGCGGAATTGAATTCTCTGGGGGACCGGATAATAGCGACACTTTAGTTAAATTGTTAAATAATTACTTCTCTTTTCAAACGAATATTGAATCTATTTATCAGGACTTGTCTTTTGATATACGTATTAGTAAAGCAATTAATAAACATCGCGGTATGAGACTTTTACGTCAAGATCCCTGGGAATGCCTAGTATCTTTTATCTGTTCATCTGCTTCTAACATACCTCGTATCACAAAAAACATCGAGTCTATCTGTCAAGCATTTGGTCAAGGAATTGAGATAAATGGCGAGTTAAGACATAAATTCCCAACACCAACTAAACTGGCTCAATGCCACCCTAGTGAATTCAGAGAACTCGGACTTGGATATCGTGCAGAATACCTCTCATCAACAGCCCGTATGATTTCTTCAGGGCAGGTAAATTTAATATCGTTACGTAATTCATCTTATGAAGAAGCCCTTAATATATTAACTACACTAACAGGAGTAGGTGACAAAGTAGCAAACTGTGTGCTTTTATTTTCCCTTGATAAACCCGAGGCATTTCCGGTAGACACTTGGATTTATAAAGCAATACAAAAATGGTACATGCAAAGCAAACCAAAAATACCACGGACAAAATTACGGCCATGGGCAATGGATTATTTTGGCAAAAATGCCGGATGGGCAAATCATTACCTATTCCATGATCTAAGAACCTCCAATTATAAAACCAGCAAACAGCAAGTACACTGAACAATTCATGACAATATCGACTGGATAATTATGATTCAAGTCCAATTCTTTTTCATTAATTTTTTACTTGTTTGGGCCCCAAATTAAACATGGAATTTCTTGACTGACCCAAATGTCT
>CAYFFO010000006.1:5814-13300 GCA_964342485.1 uncultured Dehalococcoidia bacterium | reverse complement strand
TTATGAATCTTGAAGGAATACAAACACGCTACACAGATCCTGACACAATACTTCAAGAGATTACATCTGCCTCTAAAACCGAAGCAACTACAGTACTACAAAAAGCCTATACAGCACCCATAAAAGAAGATTTGGTTGCAACAAGGGTTCAGGAAATAAAAAGTTCAGGATCAAAATGTGCTGTTTCGATAACGCCGGCAAGTACAAAAAGACTAGCTCCTGTGGCCGTTGAGGCTGGTGCAGACATAATTGTTGTGCAATCGACTGTTACCACAGCAAGACATATATCTAAAAGTGAACGTGGTCTTGTATTTTCAGATCTTCTTAAAATGATAAACGTACCCGTTATAGTGGGCAACTGTGTGTCATATGAAGTAGCTCTAGAATTGATGGAGACAGGGATTAGCGGTGTTCTCGTAGGCATCGGTCCTGGAGCAGCATGTACTACTCGTGAAGTAACAGGTGTAGGAGTACCTCAAGTCACTGCAACCATAGCGTGTGCAGCAGCCAGAGACGAATATTTTCATAGAACTGGTAAATTGGTACCGATTATTACTGATGGTGGAATTAGAACAGGCGGTGATTTATGTAAGGCATTTGCCAGTGGTGCTGATGCAGTTATGATTGGCAGCCCTTTAGCTCAATCAAGTGAAGCTCCAGGTAAAGGCTACAATTGGGGAATGGCAAGTCCTCACCCTGACTTACCAAGGGGAGTACGTGTAGATGTTGGCACAAAAGGCTCCTTAAAAGAAATACTGTATGGACCAACATCAAAAACTGATGGTACCCAGAACCTTATTGGTGCCCTAAAAATCTGTATGGGTATGGTAGGTGCCTTTACTATAAAAGATTTGCAAGCAGCAAAATTAATGATGGCACCGTCAATAAAGACAGAAGGCAAACACTATCAAATTGGATCTGCTTGAATACTATATAGATTTAATCAATTATCCCAAAAACAATTGACAGCCGTATGGTTTTTTCTTCGCTCTAAACCTATCTTTTAGTCCACTGCTCAGCTTTACGTGCACGTTTTAAGCCATATTTCTTGCTTTCTTTTTCTCTGGCATCACGCGTCAATAAACCGGCCTTCTTCAAAGTAGGTCGTAATTCTGGATTTGATTCAAGTAGAGCTCTAGAAATGCCGTGCCTCATCGCTCCTGCCTGTCCAACTACACCCCCACCAGACACTTTTGCTACAACTTTGAATTTATCCTCAGTATCTGTCACTTTAAACGGCTTCATTACCTCATCTTGCCAAGACTTCCAAGGAAATACTTCTTCCAACGGTTTATCATTAACAACACTCGAACCCCGTTCAGGATAAAGCCTAACCCGTGCTACTGAAGTTTTCCTTCTACCTGTTCCGTAATAATATTGTTGTTGAACCAATTAATCCTCCTAATAAATCCGAAACCTAAATCCAGATCGTTCCAAATATACGATTTAACCTTTTAATTGAGCTTCATGAGGATGTGAATCCTTGTCATAAATTTTGAGTCTGTTCAGCATGTGTCGACCTAATGTAGTTTTTGGAAGCATACCTTTAACGGCTTTTTGAATAACTCTTGTGGGGTGTTTTTCTATAACCTCAGCAAGTGTTTGTTCGGTCAAACCTCCATGGTATCCGCTATGCCTATAGTACATCTTTTGAGTCATCTTCTTACCAGTGACTCTGACTTTCTCAGCATTAACTACGACAACAAAGTCCCCTGTATTTAAATAGTTCAAATACCTGGTATTATGTTTACCTTGTAAAAGGATTGCAATTTCGCTAGCTAGACGTCCTAATGTTCTGTTGTTAGCATCTATCAAATGCCACTTCGCCGAATCAGCACTGATTGAATGTGATTTTTCATTTTTGTTAGCCATTATCTTTAAAATTACCAGCTATTCTGGTATTTTACCTCCATCAAACATAATCCCTGAGGGGGAACCGTTCTTACTGCTTTTATTTTCATCTGACCTTTTAACATTTTTTCTATTTCTGATAATTTGGTTCTACCTAAACCCACGTCTATAATCGATCCCACCATACGGCGAACTTGCCGAGGTAAAAAAGCATTACCTTCAAATTCAATATATATTTTACTACCTTCTCGTGTGAGTTCTGCATTGTATATTTCTCTAATTGTACTACTATCTTTGTTTTTCAAGGAAGCACTAAATTGACTAAAGTCATGCTTGCCAACAAATACTTTTATAGCTTCCTTCATATAAACAATGTTCAATCGGTGAGACATCTGATATGTCTGTGTCCAAGATAGAGGAGAGCGAACAGGTGTCCATTCTAGAGTATATCGATATACTCTACTAAGCGCCATTCTTCTCGGATCAAAGTCAGGATCCACTCTGAATCCTGCTTGAACTGCTATATCATTCGGTAAATAGTGATTTAAAGCCCTCACGAAATCATTCGGATCCAAATTTGAATTGGTATCGAAAGCCACCACCTGGCCTTTAGCGTGTACACCAGTATCAGTTCTCCCGGCACCTTTTAACCTTATAGATTCGTGAGTGAATCTCGATAATGCCTTCTCAAGTTCACCTTGGATTGTAGGTAAACTCGACTGATATTGAAAACCACTATATCTCGTACCCTGATATTCAACGACAAGAGCAACCCGCATAGGATAAATTAATCCCTAATTAGGGCATTAATTCTATTACAGCCATATCAGCAGCGTCACCTTTTCTGTTTCCTATCTTAGTTATTCGCGTGTACCCTCCTACTCTTTCTTGATATCTGGGACCCAAGTCATTGAACAGTTTCCTTACAACATCTTCGTCCCGAAGAAATGCGGCGGCTAGCCTTCTGTTATGCAAGTCTCCGCGCTTCCCACGTGTGATAGTCTTCTCAGCCAATCGTCTTATTTCTTTAGCCTTTGGTTCTGTAGTACGAACAGACTCATTTCTTAGTAAATCTGCTACTGCATTTCTCAACATAGACATTCTATGTGCGGTAGGACGTGAAAGTTTTCTTCCTGCTATTCGGTGCCTCAATTATTGTCTCCTGCGTTATCATCATCACTATCCTTTTCTGCATCATCAGTAGAATCATCTTGTAATTTGGGATCCAGATGAGCTGGCAATAGGTCCGACATTCTCATCTGATCAAACAACTCATTAAGAGATTTTTGACCAAAATTACGTATCTTTAACAAATCCTGCGGTTTATTCTCAAGAACTTGTCCGATAGTATCTATACTCGCTCGTTTAAGACAATTCAAAGTTCTTGATGACAATTCAAGACGTTCAATCACTATACTATAATGCTCTGGTGATATTTGTAATGCTACTGGTGATTCACCTTCTCCAGTTTGGGAAGCTTGCTCAGCATTTGAGAACAAGAAGAAATGCCCAACTAAAATATTGCCGGCTTTTTGCAAAGCATCTAAAGGAGTCACAGTCCCATCAGTCCAAATTTCAAAAGTTAATTGCTCAAAATCAGTGTACTGACCTACTCTTACGTTATCAATTTTGTAATTGACTTTCCTAATAGGAGTAAATACAGCATCCACAGGTAATACTCCAATTGGTAATCCTGATGCATTACTCGCCTGTTGGTATCCAATACCAGATTCAACATTCAATTCAATCGACAATTTAGCCTCATCTGCATCCATAGTAGCAATATGTAATTCTGGATTAACAATTTCATAATCAGATGTTGCCATAATATCCCCTGCGCAAACTTTACCTATCCCCGCAACATCCAATCTGATTTTACCCGGAGTTTCTGTGGTAGAACGTATTCGTATATCTTTGATATTCAATAAAATCTCTAACACTTCTTCTTTTATATTTGGTATGGTACCGTATTCATGTAATGCTCCCTCAAGCTTTATCCAAGTTACTGCCGCTCCAGGCAATGAATTATATAGAGCTCTTCTCAAAGGATTCCCTAGCGTCGTTCCGTATCCTTTTCGTAAAGGACCAGCAATAAATCTTCCATATTTTTCATCTGTTTCTTCAACAGAAATCGTAGGGTCAGGAATCGGTTCAGGGATTTCATCCTGAACATCAGGTTCAGTTAAATCTTGAAAATCCAAATCATTTAAATTGAGCATATCCTATAGTCTCCTCACCTGCTCCGTTAGAAAATTCTACGTTTCTCAAATGTATTTTTTAAAACAACTCACTTTTTACTTTCAATTCATTTCAGCTATTTGTATTGAATCCTAATTCATCATTGTTATCTCGAATAAAACTCGACTATCAGCCGAGAGTCAATTGAAGTATCAATTTCAGAAATTGTTGGATCCGTCATTACTTTGCCAGTCAATTCTTTTACGTCAAGATGAAGCCATCCAGGTACTGGGCGCTTCGGAATCCCATCAACTAAGTTCTCAATATATGAAGGCACCTCATCACTCATCGCCTTCCAGGTAATCACATCTCCCAGTTTCACTTGATAAGAAGGAATGTCCATTCTTTTATTGTTTACCAAAAAATGTCCATGGTTTACAAGTTGGCGAGCTTGACTTCTAGAATCTACGAATGACAGTCTGTAAACTACGTTGTCAAGTCTACGTTCAAGAAGTTGCAACATTACATCACCAGTTGCACCAATATTTTCCCTAGCCGAATCAAAATAATTGCGGAATTGATGCTCCAAAATGCCATAAGCAAACCTTGCTTTTTGTTTTTCTCTTAACTGCAAGGCCCAATCGGAAACTCGCCTCCTTCTTGGCAGCTGATCTCCTGGTGGTCTTTTACGTTTTTCGACGGCACACTTTGGCGTATAACATCTATCTCCTTTTAAAAAGAGTTTCTCTCCTATACGTCTACACCTTCTACAAACTGGATCAGTATATCGAGCCATTCTATCTTTTACTCAGCCTTCCTATTCTCTGACAAGAATAATTTACAATAAGTCTTTTATTAATTGGTAAAAAAGTGTCTCCCAATAATCATCAATCACTTCAATAAGTTTGTTGTATCAAGATTTGACACTACATTATAATCTTTTAAATCTATGCTATACAAAATCACACTCTCCGTCTTTTCGGCGGCCTACAACCATTATGCGGAATTGGAGTAACATCCCTTATGCTTGTAACTCTCACTCCAGATGACTGCAAAGTTCTTATAGCAGCCTCTCTTCCTGCTCCAGGTCCACGTACAAACGCTTCAACTTGTCTCAAACCCTGATCTGCAGCTTTACGGGCAGCCACCTCTGTTGCACGCTGAGCAGCAAAAGCAGTTGCTTTTCGAGATCCAGTAAAGCCAGATGTACCGGCACTACCCCAAGAAATAGTGTTGCCCTGGGGATCAGTAAGAGTAATAACCGTGTTATTAAAAGTTGACTGAATATAAGCTCTCCCAACAGGGACGTTTTTTCTTTCTTTTCTCCTCGTACGAGGTTTGCGTGGCATGTATATTTCTCCTGTATACCTAGGTTGTTGCTACAACATTTCTACGACCGGCTACCGCGATTCTTCTGCCTCGTTTGGCTCTTGCATTCGTGCGAGTACGCTGACCTCTTACAGGTAACCCTCGCCTGTGCCTTAAACCACGGTAACTACCAATATCGATCAGTCTCCGAATATTCATATTCACTTCTCTACGAAGATCGCCTTCCACAGTTTTTTCGCGATCTACTATCTCTCTAATTCTAGTCAAATCTGCCTCAGTGAGATCTCTCACATGAGGATTTCCTGAAATCCCAGCCTTTCCAATTATATCCTTAGCTTGAGACAAACCTATGCCGTGTACTCGTTGAAGTGATACCTCAACCCTTTTGTCATCAGGGATATTTACACCAGAAATTATCGCCATTGAATCCTCTCCTATAAATATATATCAACCCTGTCTTTGCTTATGTCTCAAATTATCGCAAATTACCATCACAGTACCTTGTCTCCTAATAACCTTACATTTTGCACATCTTTTCTTAACAGACGCGGACACTTTCATATTCACTACCTCCTTACGGGACCACTAGCATTTCGAGATCCTCCTGAAGGAAACCTGTAAGTAACCCTGCCTCTTGTTAAATCGTAAGGAGATAATTCAACCAATACCCTATCTCCTGGAAGTATTCGAATGTAATTTACTCTAAGTCTTCCCGATATTTTGGCCATGACTTGGTGTCCGTTAGCTAAATCAATCCTAAAAGTTGCATCTCTCAGAGATTCAGCAACGGTTCCTTCAACTTCTATTGCTTCTTTTTTAGCCAAATTTCCTTCTATACTTATTTTTTATGTCAAAACTTCTGGGCCATTATTTGTTATTGCCACCGTATCTTCAAAATGCGCTGACAAACTACCATCTGCTGTAACAACCGTCCATCCATCATCCTCAACCTGAGTCTTCCACGTTCCCAAATTTAACATTGGTTCAATAGCTATCGTCATCCCTTCTCTCAACTGTAACCCTTTACCCTGTTCTCCATAATTAGGCACCTGTGGATCCTCATGCAAAGCTCTACCTATACCGTGCCCAACATATTGTCTTACAACTCCATATCCTCTGACTTCCGCGTACTTTTGTACAGCTGCTGATATATCTCCTATACGACCTTTGGGAACTGCTTTCTCGATTCCACATTTCAAGGATTCATAAGTATCAACAATAAGCTTATAGACGCTATCTTCAACTTCCCCTATAGATACTGTAAAAGCACTATCGGCATGAAAACCACCAACTACTGCTCCAACATCAACGCTAATTATATCCCCCGCCTTAAGTATCCTTTTAACTGAGGGGATACCATGAACAATCTCATGATTTATCGATGCACAAATAGTTGCAGGAAATCCGTATAATCCCTTGAATGACGGGACGGCTCCTTGTTTTCTAATCTCACTTTCGGCTATCCTATCTAGATCATAGGTAGATACGCCTGAATCTATCGCCTCTTTAATTATTTCTTTGGTCTTTTTTACCACCTCTCCAGCCTGTTTCATATGTTGAAGTTCACCTGGAGATTTTATAGTAACTCCAGATATATTCATTGCACCAACCGAGGGGTTATTTCCCATAATCCTATACCAATTCCCTTAAGAATATGGCACAACCTTAATATCATACCATACTCACTCATATAATTGCCCTTACTTACTTGTCGAATTAACTAATCCATCTAATATTGAAGCCCCTACAACCTCTATAGATCCAGTCCCGCTAATCTCCGTCAATAGTCCTTTTTGACTATAGTAATTTATCAACGGTTCAGTTTCATCAAAATAAACCTCAAGTCTTTTTTGCACTGCACTTCTGTTATCATCTTCCCTTTCATACAATTCTCCTTCACATTCATTACACACCCCCGGACAAATAGGCGGTGCATAAGTCAAATGATATGAACGTTGACAATTTCTGCAAATTATCCTTCCAGATAACCTGTTAATCAACTCATCTATCCCAACTTTCAAATTCAAAACACGATCTATACCTACATTATTTTTTGTTAGAGCCTCATCTAATGCTACTGCCTGCGGGTATGTCCGCGGAAATCCGTCCAACAAAAAACCATCTGAGT
>CAYFFO010000006.1:0-5714 GCA_964342485.1 uncultured Dehalococcoidia bacterium | reverse complement strand
ATTCTCACTAACGTATAAATCCTTCATAATTTCGCATCAACAGCTGAGCCTCTAATTGCCGCATGGTATCTAGTGCCACTCCAACCATAATCAAAAGACTAAAACTACTGATAGTTAAAGCTCTGACATCTGTGGCCGCTGTGACAAACCATGGCACTATTGCCACTCCTCCAAGAAAGAGCGCCCCACCCCAAGTTATCCTAACAATCACTCGATTTAAGTATTCCTGGGTTGGTTTTCCCGGGCGAATACCAGGAATAAATCCACCATTCCTTTGTAGATTTTCTGCCAAGTTTTGTTGCTGAAATACCACCATCGTGTAAAAAAATGTGAAAGCAACGACCAATAAAAACAGACCCAAATAATATGGAAATCTCGTTGGATCTAGTGCATCTGAAAAAAACCGCATCCCACGAACAAATAGATTATCGCTCATTGGATTTTGAAAATAACTTGCCAGTGTTATTGGAAGGATCATCATAGACGACGCAAATATCAAAGGAATCATGCCAGCAGAGTTAACTTTAAGTGGAAGAAAACTAGCCCCTGTTTGTCTTTGCATTTTACCGCCTCTAAAAACACTTCTCCCATATTGAACAGGAACCCTCCTTTGAGCTTCAGTAAAAAGTACAATTATATAGATGATGATGCCACCAAATGCTGCTAGTAAAAGAAGACCTGCTGCTTCATCCTTTTCTAGAAAACCTCTCCCAATCATTTGAGGCAATCTTGCAACTATTCCTCCAAATATGATAAGAGAAATACCATTGCCCAACCCTCGTTCAGTTATTAGTTCCCCTAGCCAAACACAAAACATCGTACCCGCAATCATAGAAATAAGCATTGATATAGTAGGCAAGTTAATTCCGAAAGTTAAACTGGCATCAAAGACCGGAGATTGCCTAAGGAATGTAAGTGTCCCCCACGATTGGAATAAAGCTATCGGCACGGTCAAATAATGTGTAATCTGGTTAATCCTTTGACGACCAAATTCACCTTCCTGCGATAAGGATTTGAGTTGAGGTACCACAGGAGTAAGTATTTGCATTACAATTGAGGCGGTTATATATGGATATACACCCATAGCTGCCACACTCATATCCGCCAAAGCTCCACCACTAAACAAGTCAAGGAAACCAAGTAGGGCTTCTTGTTCAAACGCCCTAGATAGTTCTTCGGGTTGAACTCCAGGCACAGGAACATGAGCAACAAATCTATAAATTATAAGCATCCCAAGGGTAAACAAGATTTTCGCACGAAGGTCTGGGACCTTCATTGCATCAATCATGGATTGAATAAGCTGAGGTCTAGAAGTCTCCTGCTGTGCCGCCCGTTGACTCTGTCTCAATCCGACAGCTCCTTTACACTACCACCGGCATCCTCAATCTTTTTACGAGCTTCATTTGAAAATTTATGAGCATGCACCACTAATGGACGACTCAAACTACCTTCTCCCAAAATTTTTACCCTGACCTCTTTATTTTTTACTATCCTGCTATCAACCATTACATCTGGTGTAATTTCTAAACTATCGCCTATTTTATCAAGATCTTTCAAATTTACAGGAACATACTTTACTTTGAATATATTAGTGAACCCACGCATACTAGGTAGCGCTTTTATAAGAGCTATTTGCCCACCCTCAAATCCAGGTCGAACACCACCACCGCTACGAGAGTTCTGGCCTTTCATACCTCTACCAGAATAATTGCCCCGTCCACTACCGTCACCACGACCTCTACGCTTTCTATTTTTTTGCCATTTTATGGCTGGTTTTAAATCTTGCTGTCTCATTTTAATTTACGACATATACCCTTCATTGTGATTGCACCCTAAACATTCGACTCAATTTCTACCAGGTGCCTGACTTTGTTTATCATACCTCTGATTGATGGTGTATCTTCATGTTCAACCCTGTGATTAAGCCGTTTAAGCCCAAGCCCGGCTATAGTGCTTCTTTGATTTTTTGGATAACCAATTGTGCTTTTTTTCCAAACAACAGCAATCTTACTCAAAATTACCCCTTTCTAATCCCTCGCCCCCCATGCTGAGGCTTCGTTGGGATTGTTTCGGCCAAATCCTTCCTTTTCTTAATCTCTTCTATTGGGCGTCTCAGCATTTTTAGGCCTTGGAAAGTAGCCTTGACCGTGTTAACTGGATTTGTACTAAAGCGAGCCTTAGTAGTAATATCTTTGATCCCAGCTAATTCGACCACTGCTCTTACTGATCCTCCAGCTATAACTCCTGTACCAGCTGAAGCAGGTTTTAACATAACTTCAGACGATCGATATTTCGATATTACTTCGTGAGGAATTGTGCTTTCCTCAAGAGGCACTTTAATCATATTATTTCTCGCCTTAACAACACCCTTCCTAACAGCATCAGGAACAGCTGTTGCTTTACCCATACCTATCCCCACATTGCCATCACCATCACCAACCACTACAACTGCACTGAAACTTAATCTTCGCCCACCCTTTACAACTTTAGAAACTCGGGAAATCTTCACCACTCTTTCCTGTATACCATCTTCTTCTCTACTAGATTCGTCCCTGTCTTTTCCAGATCTGGTAACCATCAGAAGGTCAGCCCTCCCTTCCTAGCAGCTTCTGCTACGGCTTTAACCCTACCGTGGTATTTATATCCACCCCTGTCAAATATCACCTCTTTCAAACCATTATCCATTGCTCTTTCAGCTATCAAAGAACCTACAAGACTAGCAATTTCCTTTTTTGATTTATCTGTCAAATTGTTTTTGACAGACATCTCCAAACTCGAAGCCGAAACTAATGTGACGCCTTTTTTGTCGTCAATAACTTGTGCATATGTATGATTCAAGCTTCTATATACCGACATCCTCGGCCTTTCAGAAGAACCATTAACATTCTTCCTCACTCGTTGATGACGAGCTATCCTCCTGATTCTACTTGTACCTTCCTTTGGCATCTATTCAACCACCCTTCTGGCGCTCTTACCCGGTTTTAATTTAATCTGTTCTCCGCGATAACGGATCCCACTACCAGTGTAAACATTCGGTGGGCGAATTGACTTTATCTCAGCTGCCAACTGACCTACCTTCTGTTTATCGATACCGGTAACAGTAATTAAATTGTTTCCCTCTACGTTTAAATCAACCCCATCTGGAGGGTCTATCTCAACACTATGACTCAACATAACACTCAAACTAACACCCTTACCTTTTTGCTGCGCTCTGTATCCAACTCCTACAAATTCCAAAGATTTTGAGAACCCACTATGAACGCCATGTACCATATTGTAAATAAGGCTACGAGTCAGGCCATGAAGAGCTTTATGTGTTCTATCATCCGACTTACGTGTAACCTTTAAACTACTGTCTTCATTCGAAACTGTAATAGCAGAATCGATCTCCTGTGATAATTCGCCTTTTGGACCTTTCACAGTAACTACAGAGTCATCAACAGAGACTTCAACTCCAGTCGGCAATTCTATGGGTTGTAATCCTATTCTAGACATAACTGCACCTTTACCAAACGTAACATAAGAGTTCCCCTCCTACCTTTTCCTTCCATGCTTGTCTCCCAGTCATCACGCCTTTCGACGTTGAAAGTATAGACAATCCCAAACCTCCATAATATCTTGGGATCTCTCCTTTCCCAACATATACTCTTAACCCTGGTTTACTAACACGTTTAAGGCCTCTAATAGCAGGTTCTCCTTCTTCACGATAATGCAAACCCAATCTTATATTATTGTAATTGGAGGAATCATTAACTAATTCAAAATCTGCAACAAAGCCTTCTTTTCTCAATATTGTTGCTATTGACACCTTCATTTTTGAGGACGGGATCATTACCGAATCCTTACCAACCAAGATAGCATTACGTATCCTAGTCAACATATCGGATATTGGATCTGTTACAACCATTTATTTATTCCTAACAATCAGTTTTTTAATTATGTTTAATGCTACCAGCTAGCTTTCCTAATCCCAGGAAGCATACCTACCAATGCCATCTCCCTAAAACAAATCCTGCATAACCCTGCAAACCTGATATACGCTCTTGGTCTTCCACAACGATTACACCGATTATATTCTCTGACTTTAAATCTTTTGGGTTTTTTCCAACTCGCTATTTTCGATGCTTTTGCCAAAACTTAACCTTTCTCAAAAATGTATATATCTACGCTGCCGATGAAGACTCTTCACGTGAGGCCGCAAATGGCATTCCCATTAGCTGTAAGAATCTGCGTCCTTCTTCGTCATTTTTTGCTGTAGTTACAATTATTATTTGTAATCCTCTTATCCGATCAATCAAATTGTAATCTATTTCAGGAAATATGATCTGCTCTCTTATGCCTAATGAATAATTACCCCGACCATCAAAAGATTCCGGTGGGACACCTCTGAAATCACGTATCCTGGGAAGAGATGAGCTGATTAGCCTATCTAAAAATTCATACATACGGCTACTTCTCAAAGTTACAGTTACCCCAACCGGAGTACCTTCCCTCAACTTAAAGCCTGCAATAGACTTGCGGGCTCTTGTAACTATAGGCTTTTGCCCAGTTATCATTGAAAGATCTCCTAAAGCCTTTTCAATTGCTTGAGAATTTTGACTTGCTTCTTCACCGATTCCAATATTCAGCACAATTTTGGTCAAATCTGGCACTTGCATTGAACTAGAATATCCAAATTCATCCACCATTATTGGTGCTATTTCTTCTCTCAAGCGTGCTAAAAGCCTAGGTAATGATTTAGAAGAAACAACTTGTTCTTCTGTAACCTTTTGTTTCTTGTCCTTTTTATCAGTTTTATTTACCGCCTTCTTAACTGGCGTCTTTTTAGCAGCTGTACGACTTTTCTTCACACTTGAAGCTGGTTTTGAAGATTTTTTGGCAGTATTTTTTGTTGCCGGTTTTTTATTTTTTTCTTTATCAGTAGTCACTCAATCACTTCTCCACATTCTTTTCGTGAACATATCCTTGCCCTACTACCATCTCCCAAGGTTTTTGATTTCACCTTGGTCGGGTTATTACAATTAGTACAAATTAGAGCCAAGCTCGAAACAGGTAAAGGCATCTCCTTAGTTATTATTTCTGACTGCCGAGATGTACCTGAAGCCTTTGCATGCTTGACAACTACGTTGGCACCTTCAACAATCGCCTTTCGATTCTTAGGATAAACCTTAGTGATGCTTCCTTGTTTCCCTCTATCTTTACCTCTTATGACAATAACGTTATCTTCTGTCCTAAGCTTCATACTATAGAACCTCCGGAGCCAAGGAAATTATCCTCATGAAATTCTTGTCCCTGAGTTCTCTAGCAACCGGACCAAATATTCTTGTCCCTCTAGGCATCTGATCTTCTCCAATGATTACAGCTGCATTTTCATCAAATCTTATATGGGATCCATCAGTTCGCCCATAAGGTTTTTTTGTTCGTACAATTACAGCCCTTACAACCTCTCCTTTTCGAACCGCTGAAGCGGGCGATGCTTCTTTAACAGATGCTACAATCACATCTCCTAAACCTGCGTATTGCCTTCCACTTCCACCGGGTACTCCTATACAACTTATCGTTTTAGCCCCAGAATTGTCCGCAACGGTAAGCCTGGAATATATTTGGATCATTGCTTGGACTCCTTCTCAGGTTCAGCTTCTGCCTCAGGTTCTGGTTCAGGTTCAGGTTCAGGTTCAGGTTCAGCTTCTGGTTCAGGTTCTGGTTCAGGTTCA
>CAYFFO010000005.1:23053-93277 GCA_964342485.1 uncultured Dehalococcoidia bacterium | reverse complement strand
GACTCGAACCCCCGACACTCGGTTCCGAAGACCGATGCTCTATCCGCTGAGCTACAGGCGCATTGATTGAAAATAAACTTGAATTATATTGGAACAAAAAAACAAATGGGGTGAGCGAAGGGATTCGAACCCTCGATCTCCAGGGCCACAACCTGGCGCCTTAACCAACTTGGCCACGCCCACCATATAGCTGTTCGATTCTAGCATCGTGGACTTATTTAGGTCAACGTAAACAACGGGAACACTTCAACCTAGTAATCAATCTGATGTGTCACAGGAAACAGGTTCTATTTATTCATTAGTTTTATACGTGGATCAACGACTGCGAGTAGGATATCGGAAATGAGTGTCCCCAGTACAGTTAGTACTCCAACTATTAATACTATAAAACCAGCAAGCCGAGTGTCCAGAATTTCGATAGCGTTAAGGAGGATTGGGCCCAAGGTTGGTAAGCTTAGTACAACCGACACAATCATGCTACCACTGATAAGAGCCGGCAAAAGATATCCGACTGTACTTATAAGCGGATTAAATGCCACTCTAACGGGATATTTCATAATAACCTTAAAAGGGTGCACCCCTTTAGCTATAGCAGTCACCGTATATGGCTTATTCAACTCATCCAACAGATTGTTTCTTAGTACTCGAATAAGCCCGGCAGTACCAGATGTTCCGAGGACAATTGCTGGAATCCAAAGATGCTTTAGCATGTCTGAAATCCTGGCAAAGTCCCACTGAGAATCGACATAATTAGCGGAGAAAAGCCCTCCGACACTCATGTCAAATACGGCATAAAAAAAGTACATTAAAACCAGGCCAAGAAGAAAATCTGGCACTGCTAGTCCAGTATAACCAGCAAAGGTAAAGAGATAATCGCCCAATGAATGCTGCCTGACCGCTGAATATATCCCCACGGGTATTGCTAAAGTCCACGTCATAAGTATCGTAAAAACGCCTAAAATTATTGTAAGCTGGATACGTTCACCTATTACTTCGCTTATTCTACGCTGTGCGAACTCATCACTATTCTGGTTCCACAGAGACATTCCCATGTCACCCCTTAATAAAGGCTTCAACCATTCGATATATCTAATGTGAATGGGACGGTCAATTGCAAAGTAACTGCGCCACATTTCCGCTAACTTAGGATCTACATCTCCATCTATACCACCGGACATTTTTTGATCAATTGCCTTGGATACCAAATCACCTTCTGGTAACTCAATAACGAAAAAAGAAAGCATAGAGATTACCCATACAGTGAAAATTGCCAACAAAATTCGTCGTCCGATATAACCAGCCATTTCATACCCTTCTATCATTCCAATAGGCAACAGAATGAATAAACGATTTGGTGAATTAATTACGTTAACAGTGCTTAGTCAGGTCCTCCAGCAAGTCCTCAACCAATAACTGTTTTGTATAATGACGAAGCGGTAATCCAAAGTCAACACTGTAAAGATTTTGTCTACCACTCTTCTTACGAATCAGATATTCCCCAGCTTCAAGATCTGAGATTATCTTATGTGTAGTACGCTCAGTGACACCAACATGATTAGCTATTTCCCGAAAGGTATGACTTGGGTTATAAAATCCATTTGTCAGGTTTTTCTGAATTTAAACTCATCCTTAGACCTCAATCAACCTAGCTTATAGCCTCAAATTCAGTATACTTCGATCCTAATTAGAATCATTTGATAATGCCATAGCCATCTGTACTAATGTCCTGACTGGAACTCCTGTAGCACCCTTTGGTGTATATCCTGTAAGAGACTCAGAGCGAGACACACCAGCAATATCAATATGTACCCATGAAGTATCTTCTGCAAATTCACCAATAATTTGTGCACCTGTAATCGAACCACCATTCCTGCCACCAGTGTTTTTGATATCTGCTATATCGCTTTTATATTGTTTTTTATATTCTTCGTCCATAGGAAACTGCCATGCCTTTTCTCCAACTTTTTCGCTGGATGAAATAAACGCATCAATCCAATTTTGATCGTTTCCAAAAACTCCCATCCTGACGTTGCCTAAAGACGTTGATATGGCACCTGTCAATGTCGCAACATCAACTATTCTAGATACCCCTTGAGACTGTACATATGACAAAGCGTCTGCCAAGACCAACCTTCCTTCAGCATCTGTGTTGTCAATCTCAATGGTTTTCCCACTCATTGTTTTTACTACGTCTCCTGGTCGCTGAGCTTTACCGTCAATACCATTTTCAGTTGCTGGTATAACAATCATCAAATTCAAACTGGGTTTAAGACGAGCTATTGCTTGTACGGCTGCCAAAACAGCTGCTCCTCCGGCCATGTCTCCATTCATGCCCCTCATACCAGCTGCATTCTTAAGATCAAGACCGCCTGTGTCAAAAGTAATTCCTTTACCCAAAAAACCGATACTCTGCGATCCCTCACTATTATCTCCGTTATAATTTATTACAATTAATTTAGGCTCCTCGTCACTTCCCTGTGCAACTCCTAAAATTGCTCCCATACCTAACTTTTTCATTTCTGCTTTGTCTAAAACACGAATATCCATCCCATTTTGTACAGCGACTTCCAGCGCTACTTCTGCCAATCGTGTGGGAGTCATTTTATTTGCTGGTTCATTAACCAAATCCCGACATAAATTGACCGCATCAGATATTATGGTTCCGGTTTTAACACCCTGCTGGATATTCTGAATCTTTGTTTTATCCAACTCGACTATATTCAATCTTTTAATACTTGGTTTTTTGTCTTTATCCGACTTGTATTTATCAAACCTATATAGCCCTTGTAATGTACCTTCAACCATTGCCTGTGCTGCATCTTTTTCATCAATCTGTCCAATTCCGGCCCCATGAACAATGCTGGAGAATTCAGAAATTCCTATCCGTTGCAAATATCTGGCAACAGTTGCTGATACCTTTCTAATGGATTCTGTATCGAATTCGGGCTGTTTACCTAATCCGACTACGACCACCCTGTCAGAGTCTATCTTACCTAAAGTATGTACAAGTGTTATTTCGTTGAGTTTCCCTTTGATTTCCTTATCTTTGATCAAAAGAGAAATTGCTCCATTCAACGATTTGTCTACTGACCCGGTAGAGCCACCAGGATTCGTTACCCCTTCAAATAGATTGACTACAATTGCTTTAGACTTATGTTCAACAATATTACCAACTCCAACTGTGATTTCCATGTCTGCTCCTAAGGCAAATATTCATACCAGTATTAATCATTATATTCAAGAAAATGGCTCAGTTCTACTAACCTATTCACATGCTATAATCACTCTGCATCATCACAAACGAAATTGGAGAACAACTTGCCAAAAAGAAACAGCTCTCAAGAAGAAAAGACAATCTTAAGTAAAGCCTCTTCTTTGTTACCTGGTGGCAGTAACGGTAACACTGTCACAATGGATACAATAATCGCACGTGGAGAAGGACCGAGAGTTTGGGATATGAGTGGTAACGAGTATATAGATTACGCACTCGGCTCAGGACCAATGCTAATAGGACATTCTCACCCATCAGTTATTGCTGCTGTAGAAAAACAGCTCTCCAAAGGCTTTACATATTTCGCTCTAAATGAGCATATGGTTTTACTCGCTGAAGAAATCGTTAGAGCAATCCCATGTGCTGAAAAAGTCAGGTTTGCAAGTACCGGAACTGAAGCAACATTCTTTGCAATGCGAGCTGTAAGAGCTTATCGCAAAAAAGACAAAATACTAAAATTCGAAGGTGGATTTCATGGAATGAACGATTATGCTTTAATGAGCATGTCTCCGACCGAATCCCTCGAATTTCCAAATCCAAGCCCAGATTCCCTTGGTATGCCAGATTCATTAACTGAAAACGTTTTAATTGCACCATTCAACGATATAGAAACGACTTCTTCAATAATACAGAGACATCACAATGAATTAGCCGGCGTCATAATAGAACCATTACAAAGAATCATTCCTCCAAAGCCAGGATTTCTTGAGGGTCTTAGAGATGTTACTCAGCAATATCATGTCCCATTGATTTTTGATGAAATTGTAACTGGGTTTAGATTTGCTTATGGAGGGGCTCAGGAATACTACGGTGTTACTCCCGACCTTTGTACTTTAGGGAAAGCTGTAGCAGGAGGATTCCCTCTAACTGTAGTGACAGGAAAGGCTGACATAATGGATTATTTTGCCCCAGGTTCCCATGGATCTGATTATGTAATGCAAGAAGGAACTCTAAATGGGAACCCCATTGCTTCATTAGCAGGGCTTGCAACACTAGAAGTTCTCCGTACCGATGGCATCTATGATCATCTATTCGCAACTGGAACTAGACTGATGGATGGTCTTAGGGATTTATTGTTTCAGGCTGAAATTCCCGCTCAGATTATCGGAGAACCACCAATGTTTGATGTCGTCTTTACAGATCATGCGATTGAAAATTATAGAGATACATTGGACAGGGATAAAGAAAAACTAATTAGATTTACTAACCTGTTAAGAGACAGAGGTATATTTAAAAACAATGCTAAATACTATGTTTCAACTTCGCATGGAGAAAAAGAGGTTGAACAAACATTGGAAGCATGGCGTTCAGCGTTGCAGGAACTTTAATTATATTGAACATAGATATCCCATATTATCTACACCAGCCTTGACAAATTATAAATTTAATCAATACTAGTCAAAACAGAAGGAGATCTAATTAATTGGATTTTGGCAACACTTCAGTCAATATAATTAGCGACGGTACATTTCTTCCAGATGGTGGCTCCATGTTTGGACAAGTTCCAAAAACTTCCTGGGAACATCAGATAAAACCTGATCGCAAGAACCGTATCCGACTAAGTTTAAATTGTTTACTAGTACAGACACCTCAGGCAAATATCCTGATTGATACTGGTGCAGGATCAAAAAAATCAGATCATATGAAAGAGAGATATGGACTAAATGGAAATAAACTATTAAAAGAAATTAAGAAGTTTGGTCTAACTCCTCGTGAAATCGACAAGGTAATCCTTACTCATCTTCATTTTGAAAGTGTAGGCGGCTGTACAAAATTAGACCGTGGTGGACAGCCTATTCCAGTATTCCAAAAAGCCGAGCATCTAGTTCAAAGAGCCTGCTTTGAAGAGGCTCAGCAACCTAACGAAAGAAATCAGAAACTTTTATACCCTGACGACTTCGTACCACTCAACGATTCTGGACTTCTAACTTTACTAGATGGAGACACAGAAATCGCACCCGGTATCTATACACAGGTAACCAATGCACATGCTATAGGCCATCAGATAGTGTTTATAGAGTTGGGTAGTGAACGCATAATGTATATGGGTGGATTAATTCCTACACATTTTCACCTAAACCCTCTCAGCATATCTGCTTTCGACCAATCTGCTGAAGATACCTTAAGAGAAAAAAGAAAGCTAATAGAGTTAGCAATCCAAGAAGGTTGGCTAGTTATATTTAACCACGCACTTGAAAAGCCGTCCGGTTATCTGGAACAAAGAAACGGCACGATCAACTTCTCATCGAGAGAAATTTAGTTACAAATTTGATGCCTTATATGTTCCAGAATCATCAAGTTCTTTTAAATTAGCAAGGGTGATTTGATTTCGAAGATCTTCAGAATCAACAGTTATAACCTTCAAATAATTATCAGTCAATCCTTGCCATCTAGACTCTCCTGAAACATATGTCTGTCTCTCCCATAAAACAGGCCGAACTGTACCAAGAAACTTCGTCCTGTATTCCAAAGAATGAATCTCACATTGATTCAATAACCTACGAACTCTGGAAGTTTTTTCTATGGCATCAACTTTGTTTCCAAAATAAACAGCACTAGTGCCTGGTCTTTCTGAATAAGGAAACACATGTACATCAGTAAATCCAACTTGGTCGCACATATTATATGTCTCTTCAAATTCTTGATTAGTCTCTTGAGGAAATCCAACAATAACATCGGTTGTTATGGACGCGTTATCAATTTTTTTTCTGATTTTATTTATTGAGTTAGCATACTGTACATTTGTATACCGTCTCCTCATCATTTTCAAAATACGATCACTTGCGCTCTGAAGTGGGATATGAAAATGTGGACATAACCGTGAATCCGTCCAAAGTTCCAGAAGTCTATCGGAGATTTCCTGTGGTTGCAAAGAAGAAACACGAATTCTGGGCATATCCGTGTTTAGTAATATCTGCTGGATCAAACCGACTAAATCTATGTCTTCAAGATCAAATCCATAAGAACCAAGCTGAGTACCAGTAAGAACTATCTCTTTATATCCATCTAGTGAATACCGTTTAATCTCTGAGATAATTTTGCCGGGATCAATACTTCTCTCACGACCTCTAACCTTCGGGACAATACAATACGCACAAATTTGATTGCATCCCTCTTGGATTTTTATCATAGGCCTAGATCGAACAATGGATGATCCATTAATTACTGAATCATCTCCTGTAGAACATGGAACATTCCATTCAGCCTGTATTTCAACGATTTTTTTTACGAGCTCAAATTTACCTGAATTTCCAACAACCAAATCAACCTCATCAAGAGATTTCAAAGCTTCAGGATCTCGTTCGGCATAACATCCTGTAGCCACAATTGTAGCGTTGGGATTTAGTCGCTTAGCGGATCTTAAAGCCTGTCTACCTTTTCGGTCAGCAATATGAGTTACTGTACATGTATTGACAATATATACATCTGCAGGCTCGTCTCGTGAAACCAGTTTGAATCCCGCTGTCTCTAGTTCTCTTACAAATCCAAACGAGTCAGATTGGTTTAATTTGCAGCCATGAGTCTCTATGGAAACTGTTGGCACAGATATTTGTAAATTAGTATCACTCAAATATTTCTCCTGATCATTACAAAGGATTATTATATGGACATGAGAAAAAAACCGTCAAATAATAGCTTGGGAAACGATCAGGAATTAAACATGTCGATAATTGATATCAGTCGCCCGATCAACGATGGGAAATCTAGTTACTCGGATGACCCACCTTCAAAATTTACTAAAATACACAGTATAGAAAGAGGAGACCCTTTTGACTTAACCCTTTTGAAAATAAGTGCTCATACCTCCTCCCATATTGACGCCCCCTCTCACTTTATTGATGGTGGATTGACCGTAGACAAAATCCCTCTAGCCAATTTAATTGGTAGATGCTACCTGCTTGACCTATCTGAAACCATTAATACAACCGGACACATCCCAGAAAATATTACAATTCCAAAAAACACCAGGAGACTGCTAATAAAAACAGGCTATAGCGGCGGATATTGGCAAGTGATCTCCAAATATATTGCAAATAAACTGGTTAAAACTGGAATCATATTACTTGGGATTGACACACCGTCATTTGATGAAAACTCAACCTCGAATTTTGACATACATAAATCCCTACTATCTTCGGATATAATCCTACTTGAACACCTTAATCTAGCAAATACTAAAACTGGTTGGTATCAACTTATATGCTTGCCTATTAACCTTTTAAATACGGAAGGAGCTCCGGTACGGGCCGTGCTGATTGAAAATTGATTCAAATCGATTCTCATATTCACAACATTACCTATAATTTATGAAACATATCGTCTCAAACCTTATCTGAATTACTGACCCAGGATTTACTACCAACTAATCTTCAAAAATATTTATATTAGACTAAACTAACTTCTAAAATAGAGAGTAAATATGCCACAAATTATATCTATCGGGGAATGCATGATTGAACTTTACAGTGATAAACCACTGGATCTTGCAAGTAGTTTCAATAAATCATACGCAGGAGATACGATCAACATGCTTCACATGGCTTCTAAACTTGGGTCAAGTACAGGCTATTTAACTCGCCTGGGAGATGATCCTTTTGCAGAATTCCTGATTGCCTCTTGTAAAATGAATAATATCGACGTATCTGAAATAACTCGCGTAGACGGCTTTACTGCTATACACTTCATTTCTCTTCTCGAAGGTGGAGAAAGAGAATTTATTTTCTACAGAAAAAATAGTGCTGCCAGCACAATGATTCCTGAAGATTTGAATGAAGATTACATTAAGTCATCACGAATTTTTCATTCCAGCGGTATTGCACAGGCAATTTCACCAACCTGTCGTAAAACAGTCTTAAGAGGAATGCAGATTGCTAAGAAACACGGCGTAAAAATATCTTTCGATACAAACCTAAGACTTAGTATGTGCAGTCCCGACGAAGCAAAAGGCGCTCTAGATGAAGTCATAGAGTATGTAGACATAATTTTTGCCAGCCATCCTGATGAAACCAAGTCAATAATTAAAGCCGATTCACCTGAAGAAGCCATTGATTATTTCCATCAAAAAGGTATATCAACGATAGCCATAACAATGGGCGAGGAAGGAGCTTTAGTTTCTTCTCCACAAGGAGTTTACAGAGCCTCTTCAATAGCACCAAAAGGAGTATCAGACACAACCGGAGCAGGAGATGCATTTGTAGGTGCGTTTCTACACTGCCTTGTAAATGGACTAGATACAAAGACAGGTCTTCAATGGGGGGTCGCTGCAGCAGGTATAAAGGTCGGAGGTCGGGGAGGAATAATTAGTCAACCCACACTGCAACAAGTCCAGTTAATGGCAGATAACATAAAGGTTAAAATAATTTAGCACTTTAGTTGAATATCTCAAGCAAGTAATCGATTTATCGGCACAGTAAACAACACTATATGTTATCTTTATTTCTGTGCTATTAGATTAAATCAACCATTTTGGTAGTAAAACTATGAATAAAGTAGTCATTACAGGAATAGGAATTGTTAGCCCAGTTGGACTTGATAAAGAGTCTACTTGGAAAAATTTATTGCAGGGTAAAACTGGTATCGACACGATACAGTCGTTCGATCCAAATACACTAGAAACAACGATAGCCGCGGAAATTCCAGACTTTGATCCTATAGAAAGAATTGGTAAGAAGGAATCCCGAAGAATGGATCGATTTGTACAGTTTGGGGTAGTAGCTGCCCTGGAAGCAGTCGATGACGCAAAACTTAGCATTAATAATCAAAATGCTGAAGAAATAGCAGTAATAGTCGCAAGTGGTATTGGGGGCATTATTACCCTCTCTGAGCAAATAGGTGTAATGGAACACAAAGGACCATCACGGGTATCCCCTTTTTTGGTCCCAATGATGCTTCCAGATATGGCATCTGGACAAGTTTCTATGATTCTTGGCACAAAAGGACCCAACTTTGCAACTGTATCTGCTTGTTCAAGCGGGGCCGACGCTATAGGAACCGCATACAATATGGTACGTAACGGGGTAGTTAATTTTGCTTTAGCAGGTGGGTCTGAAGCGGCAATTTGTCCTATAGGCGTAGCAGGATTTAATGCCTGTAAAGCTCTATCAAAACACAATTCAGAACCTGCAAAGGCATCAAGACCATTTGATTATCACAGAGATGGCTTTGTAATGGGAGAAGGTGGCGCGGTACTTGTTTTAGAAAACGAGCATAGCGCCAGAACCCGTGGGGTGAAACCAATAGCAGAAATTGTAGGATATGGTGCAACTGCTGACGCACACCATATAACTCAACCAGCTCCAGAAGGTGAAGGTGGTGCTAGAGCAATGAATATAGCATTGAATAATGCTGAACTTACACCAAAGGATATCGACTATATTAACGCCCATGGTACATCCACTCAACTTAACGACAAAAACGAGACAGCAGCAATGAAATCAGTTTTTGGAGATGAAGCATATAAAATACCAATTAGTTCTACCAAATCAATGACAGGACACCTTTTAGGAGCCAGTGGAGCATTAGAAGGAGCCGTGGCCGCCCTTAGTATCCAAAAAGGAGTCGCCCCTCCAACAATAAATCTACAAGAACCAGATCCAGACTGTGATTTAGACTATATTCCTCATCTGGCTAGGCGAGGAAGTATCAATCGATCTATGAGTAATTCATTTGGATTCGGGGGACATAACGCAAGCCTAATTTTTACAAACTTTGAAGACTGAAGCAGGACTCATATTGACCAGTCTTTCAAACAAAAGAATATTTCACAAATACACTGGACACAAAATTCCCACTCCTGAATGGAGGATTTTACCCACAGTCCCATCAGATTTCGTTACTTCAACTGGATTTTCCAATTTACAAGCATCCCTGCTATTTAACAGGGGACTGATTGACCCCTATCAAATTGAACTTTTTTTAAATCCGGATCATAGGCTGAGCCACGACCCTTTTTTACTACCTGACATGGATACTGCTATATCACTGATCCATAAAGCAATATCCGATAACGAGAAAATAGCTGTTTTTGGGGATTTTGACGCAGATGGTCTAACTGGAACAGCAATTATGACCCTTGCTTTACGTCAATTGGGGCTGGATGTAATACCGTATATACCCGACAGAGTGACCGAAGGACACGGATTGAACTCATTTGCGGTTGGTAGTATACGTGGCCAAGGTGTATCAACTATGATCACAGTTGATTGTGGAACCTCTTCTCCTGATGAAATTGAACTCGCTAGTGGCTTAGGTATCAATACTATCATCACAGATCACCACCAAACATCTGACACAGTACCTGAAGCATCAGCTATTATAAATCCTTATAGGTCAATATCAAAGTACCCACATTTGGGTCTCACAGGTGCTGGATTGTCTTATAAATTTGTCGAGGCTTTGTGGGAATCTCTTAACAAAAACAGACCAGAAGATCTTCTAGAAATAGCTGCTCTGGGTACTATAGCTGACGTAGGACCTTTGACCGACGAAAACAGATATATTGTCAAATCTGGACTAGAAGGCCTAAGCAATACAAACCATCTTGGGCTCAAGGTTTTAATCAGGAGCCTTGGTCTTACTGATAATAAAATCGACGTCGAAGCGGTTTCGTTTGGTATAGTCCCGAGGATAAACGCATCAGGACGTGTTGGAGATGTTAAAACCAGTTTGGAACTTCTTCTAGCCGAATCGGTAGAAGAAGCTGAAACACTATGTCAAGAGCTTGAACTAAATAACACTCAACGCCGTAAACTGTCAGAACTGGCAACAAAACAAGCTATAGAGCAAATAGAAAATTCCGATGACGAATCACCAATATTATTTGTTGAACACACTGACTGGATGCCTGGGATTATTGGCTTAGTGGCAAATAGACTTTCGGAAACATACCATAAGCCTGTGGTAGCAATGTCAATTAGAGATACGGTAGCACGAGCTAGTGTGAGGAGTATCCCGGAATTTAACGTTTTTGAGGCATTGGAAAAGGTACAATCAAGATTAATCCACTATGGCGGACATCATGCGGCGGGAGGCTTCTCTGTACCTATAACAGACCTGTCCGCTTTAAAATCAGAGATGATCAAAAACATCCTTTCAACCCAATCACAGGATCCCAAACCTCCAATTATTACCATAGACTGTGAAATTTCTCCTTCCTTATTTAACTCAGAAGATTTTGACTTTATCGACTCTCTAAAACCTTTCGGGAAAGATAACCCTGAACCAATTATGCTAACTAGAAAAATGCGTGTTGTAGATTCAAGACTGGTTGGACGTAGCAAAAATCACCTTAAACTAAAATTAAGTCATGAGAATAAGATATGGGATGGAATTGCATTCAAACAGGGAAATAAACAACCTAATCTAAATGAACACGTCGATGTGGTTTATAACATAGGAATGAATGATTGGGGCGGTATAAAAAAACCTGAATTAAAAATACTTGATCTACGCCCTACGTCTATCAGGTGAATTTATCACCTGCTTTTTCTTCTTCGCTCCGCGCGACTGCCACTTTCTATTACAAGAGGTGTATCCTCTACCCTATCAGTTAACCTGGCTTTGATTATTAGCAAAGGTACCGTAATAGCCAACACAAGAAGCGCTATATATTGCGCTTCCTGCATACCAAACGCCCAAACTGGGTCCATCCTGAAAAAACTCACTACAAACCTGCCAGCAGAATACAAAGCAAGGTATAAGGTCCAAAGCATTCCATCTGGTTTCAATCTACCCCTAAGTTGCCAGATAATTGCCAACGAAAGAATATTCCATATCATTTCGTAGACAACTGCTGGGTGTACAGATTCATTTAGCCATCCATCTGAACATGAGCGGGCAGCACTAAGCTGATGTGTCCAGGTAAATCCAAAAAAGAAATCAGTCGCTGTAGAACAATGTTCTCCGTTTACAATGTCTCCAAGCCGACCGATTGATTGTACATAAAGCATTGCAGGAGCAGTTAAGTCAGATATCAAACCAACAGGGTGCTTAAATATTAAAGCATATCCTGCAGCAGCAATAAACCCACCTAAAATACCACCCCAAACTCCTATCCCACCCGTCCAAATCTGAATAATTTGTTCTGGCCTTTGAGAATATATTGGGCCCCAATTATCAATCACATGAACGAATCGAGCTCCTATTACACCTCCTATAATCCCCCAGATTGCTATCGAGAGGATAACATCTGGATCAATTTGCCTGAGAGGTGCCCATCGGGCAACTAGAATCACTGCGCTCGCAACTGCAATAAAACTAAATAACCCATGCCAGCTAAGTGTAATGTTAGAAATGAAATTGGTTGATAACAGGAATGGGCTTATATCTATTTCGATCATGTTTTATAACCTTGTTAACGAAAGTTTATTGCTGTACGACTCAACCGTCAAGGAAAAACGCACCTCCACAAAATATTCTACAACACAATTTTACGCATTTTACATCCTGTTACTCATACCAATTTAGCTCCCATAGATGTTAGGATTCATCCATGGATGCTCAGGTCAATCTTTTCATAAACTACTTATCAGTAGAACGTGGATTATCATCAAACACTTTGTCCGCGTATAGAAGCGATTTATACCAGTTTTGCCATTTTTTGAGTACAAAAGATTTCGACCTGGATCATACTAATTGGGTCTTGGTAAATTCTACGCATATTGCTCAATTCAAATCAAATCTTGAATTAAAAGGCTATGCAATCACCAGCCTGGCAAGAAAAATAGCTACTATTAGATCTTTTTTTTCTTTTCTGATTGATGAAGGAGTAATCCAAGATGATCCTGCAAAAAATATCTATTCACTAAGAACTGGCAGAACCCTACCCAAAGCTTTGTCAGTGAACGAAATAGATAAACTTTTAGATTCAAAAAATCGTAATCGTCCAGAAGATATCAGAGACAGTTGCATGATCCATATTCTTTATGCGAGTGGTATTCGTATAAGTGAATTAATTAATCTCGATTTAGACGATATTGACCTTGTGCAAGGATACATACGGTGCATGGGAAAGGGGTCTAAAGAACGAATTGTACCAATTCATAGCGAAGCAGTAGATATTTTAAGTTTTTACATAAACGAAATACGTCCCATAATGCTATCTCAAAAATCATATAAACATCTTTTCTTAAATAAAAAAGGAACCAGGCTTACACGGCAAGGCTTCTGGTTCATTCTAAAAAAACGCGCAATTCATGCGGGTATCAATACTGAAATTAGCCCCCATATTTTAAGACATAGTTTCGCAACTCATTTACTTAAAGGAGGAGCACCTTTAAGACATGTCCAAGAATTGTTAGGCCATTCAAGTATAACAACAACTCAAGTTTACACTCACCTTACAGACGAACATGTTAGGACAAGCTATCAAAATTCTCATCCAAGAGCTTAAACACCGTAAAGTATTAAATCTAATTCGAGTCAAAATTAGTCCGAAAGACTAAAATCCTGTAGAATAGAAACGAATTCTTATCGTCATATAGTGATTTGTTGAGATCCTTATAAGACGTATAATGTGAACATACTATTAACGACAATAATAAACTTCAAACTGATACCGGAGACAACAAACTATGCCTAACAAAAACCAAAAGGCCGCGGCCCGACAATCAAAAACGAGGGAAAAGCGGAAAAGAGGTAACCGTGCTCCTCGGCAATTTCAGGCAGCGCCGACTCAAAGAAAAGACAATGAAGATCAGTCTGAAAAAACAAATCGCCCATTGGTAACCAGCACATCAAAATCTTCCAATACTAATCAACCCGTTCTCAAAACAGCGAGAACTTCAAAACTGATACCTGCCGAATACCCTTATTTAAAGATGGAACTGATACGCATTGGGACTTTATCTTCAATTATCTTTCTGGCTATAGGAATACTAAACTTTACAATTGGCAACTAAGGCTAATTTCACCTAAAATTAAAGTTCTCAGTACTGATTTATAGCAACCATAACAGGGGTATAGATGCCTCATATAATTAAATATATAAATGGTACTTGCTATCAGGGATGTTGCAATTATGACCGAAAACGTTGTTGCCCTTTCAACATTAAAGTCCCGTTTAAAAACTGCCCCTATTAAACCTGGAGTATATATTTTCACACATAATAATAAGGTACTCTACATTGGGAAAGCGGTAAATTTAAGGAATCGTCTTAGAACATATTTCTATCATAAAGACAAATTACATTACAAAGTAAAAACTTTGATGTCAAAAGTTAGTAACTTTGAATTCATTGTCACTGAGTCGGGAGACGAGGCCCTATTACTCGAATCAACCCTCATAAAAAAACACAAGCCTCCGTTCAATATTAGACTTAAAGACGACAAAACCTATCCGTTTATAAAAATAGATACCACAGAAACCTTCCCTAGGGTATATATAACCCGTCATGTTACAAATGATGGGGCCAAATACTTTGGTCCATATGCAAGTGCTCATAGTATCAGGAAAACTCTTAAACTATTGAAAAAACTCTTCCCTTATAGATCATGTACAAAAACAATTACTGGTAAAGATCCACATCCTTGTCTCGACTATCATATCAACAGATGTGTTGGCCCATGCATTGGAGCGGTTGATCAAATAGGATACGGAAAAGTGATCGATCAAGTAAGCCTTTTCTTGAGGGGGAAAACCTCTGCTGTTAAGAAACAGATCTCTACACAAATGAATTATGCAGCGGATAATCTCGATTTCGAAAAAGCCGCGACCCTAAGAGATCAAATCCAGTCTATAGAACAGGTGAATACTATTCAAAAAGTATCAAATATCAATAAAGAGAGTATCGATGTCCTTGGTTTAGCAAAAGAAAACAGCGAGGCATGGATAGAAATATTTACCATAAGAGAAGGTAAGATGGTTGGACGGGAACATTTTTTGATGTCTGGAGTTAAAGGTTCATCTGACAGCAATATTATTCAAGCATTTATAGAACAATTTTACAGCTCAAATCCTTTCGTACCCAGTTCAATTGTATCCGGCTTTGTCATTGAGGATATCGAATTAACTAGATCCTGGCTTCAACACAAACGCGGTGCCAAAGTTCAAATTTCGGTGCCGGTACGTGGCACAAAACATAAACTTGTACAAATGGCTCAAAATAACGCAGTAGAAGGTCTAAAACAAAAACGTTTAAGCGTCGACCCTAAAGCGAATTTTGAAGAAGGAATTGGGGAACTCCAAGAATTCTTAAGTTTACCTCATCCTCCATATCGTATTGAATGCTATGACATATCCAACACACACGGGACCAGTCCAGTAGGCAGTATGGTAGTTTTTGAAAATGGTAAGCCCAAAAAGTCTGATTATCGAAAATTCATAATCAAGTCTGTCGAAGGCATAGATGATTATTCAATGATGAAGGAAATGCTATCAAGGAGATTTCGACATTTTCAAAAAACTAACGTTAATGATTCTCTGCCATTGAATAAAATTGATCTCAAAACCGATAAATGGAAATTTATCCCGGATTTAGTATTAATAGATGGCGGTAAAGGCCATTTGGGTACAGCCATACAAGTATTATTGGAGCTAGGTATAGACGAAATACCATTAGCCAGCCTGGCAAAAGAGGAAGAAGAACTTTTTATACCTGAAAATCCAGATCCTATCGTGCTACCAAGAAATTCAAAAGCTCTATTCCTAGTTCAACGTGCAAGGGATGAAGCACACAGATTTGCGGTGACATTTCACCGAAACCGTAGATCAATAAAATCAATATCTTCAACTCTTGATAAAATCGCTGGAATTGGGCCTAAACGTAGAAATTTGCTTCTAAAAACTTTTGGATCAACCGCAGGAATCAAAAAAGCGTCTATAGAAGAAATATCCTCATTAAACGGATTTTCTGTCAAAGTTGCTACCCAAATTAAACAAAACCTTTAGAAAGACTATAAAAAGTCACTAATCAATTAGTACGCAATATATGGTATATTTGCCCTTTTCAACTTCTCAGTAAAGGTTGGCATTTGATCCTCTATAATTGCTTTGTACAATTCAAATTGGGTCTCTAACCGATTTGAAAGATCATCAAATAATTGATAAGAAGACATCGTTGGAATAGAGTCGGCACTTCCCACTACGCCTGAAAGTTCTTTCAGCTTTGCATATAAACCGACTGGTATACCCAAAGGCTGAGGTCCAGCTGATCGAAATGGGACAATCTCATTTTCTATATCCAATAGGTTGGATTGAATATTCGTAGATTTTTCAGAAAACTCTGGCTGTTCACCTATTTTGGTGATTTTATTTTCCCATTCAGTAAGTTGCTTCTTTAATCTTCTGATTTGTAACACTATCTCTGTTGTTTCTTGATACTTATCACCGATACGCTTCTGTAAGTCCACCTGTTTTTTTATATCTTCATTTGATGCTTCTGATCTAGGATCTAGTAATATCTCAAAAGATTCTTCCAACTTATTACTGCCACATATTAATAGGATTTTATATTTGCCAGGTTCTACCAAAGGCGCCATTATTTTCGCTCCAAAAGGACTAGCGCCTCCAGCCTCATCAGGCAATTCATGGTAATCAGTGTATCTAAGATCCCAGTAAAATCGATTTAATCCCGGTTTACAAAGTAATTTGTCTTTGCTTGGATTAGTTGATGAGAATCTTCTAACCACCTGGTTATTTTCATCCCGAATTTCTACCACTACTTTATCGTCCTCTTGTTTATCGAGCACAAAATCTATAGCAACTCCTTCTTCGGGATTCATTCCAGCCGTCAATCCAGTCTTTACTGTTTTCCCGGCTACTGACTTTGTCTCAAGCCAGGCAGCAGGAGCTCCCAAAATATTGCTCATGTAATGCTTACCGGGCCAAGACTCAATAATAGATCCTGCCTGCATCACTAACCTAATAGTATTCCTTGGTTTTGATAACTGAGTAGTTGGTAAAAATCCTTCGATACCAAATTTACGAATTGGACTGATATCATCAAGTATCCAAAAAGACCTGCCATGTGTTGCAACAATTAAATCTGAATCTTTAATAGCAATATCGTATATTGGTGAAACAGGTAAATTTAGCTGGAAGCTATGCCAGTACTTTGCGTTATTATCAGATATATAAATACCTGTCTCAGAACCTATATACAGTAACCCTTCCTTCTCAGGATCCTCTCGAATAACCCGAACAAAATCATTTTCCCTTATTCCATCTATTACTAGTTCCCAATTTTTACCACAATCAGAAGTTTTATATATATAAGCTTCTGTATCGCCTAGCTTGTATCCAGTGCAGGCTATATAGGCAACTCCATCATCATAATGAGAAGGTTCAATTACACTAATTAGTGTCCATTCTGGCAAACCATTTGGAGTAACCTCATCCCAATTATCACCACCATCTTGAGAAACATAAACCAAACCATCATCTGTACCAGCCCAAAATAACCCAGGAGTTATTGGAGACTCTGCAAAAGCGTATATAGTGCAGTAAATCTCAGCCCAAGGACCCTCAGATGTTATAGGACCAGATAATTCCTGTTTCGTAACATCATTTCTTGTCAAATCAGGACTAATCGGTTCCCATGTAGTACCTTCATCAATCGATTTGAATACAATATTGCCAGTGGTATAAAGGATATTTGGATCATGAGTGGATATTACTATCGGAAATTCCCATCCAAATCTATATTTATTATTTTTGGGTGGGGAATTTTGGTAATACTCAGGCCAAACCATGATAACTCTTACTTGGCCACTATTATGATCATATCTCATGAGTGTGCCACCGGGATATGAGGAATAAACTATATTTGAATTTACAGGATTTACAGCAACCTTCCCGCTTTCAGAAAGTCCAATAGTGTAACAATCATCCCAGGGAATCATTCCTTTTGAAGATCTGCTTGGTATACTTACCGCACTATTATCCTGTTGGGCCCCATAAATCCGGTATGGAACCTGATTATCAACTGCGACAGAGTAAAATTGTGAAGTCGGTTGATTATAGGTCGAACTCCAACTATCTCCCCCATTGAAGCTAACACAGGCACCACCATCGTTTCCTTGAATCATTCTTAATGTATCAGAAGGATCGATCCAAAGATCATGTTGATCAGAATGAGGCATACTAACCTTCGTAAAAGTATTCCCCCCATCAATAGAACGCAACATATCTGGAGCAAGTATATAAACTGTATCTTCATCTTTAGGATCTGCAAAGATGTGTGTGTAATACCAAGATCGGGCACGAATATCTTCGCTATCGTTTATTCTTTCCCAAGATTCCCCACCATTATCCGACCGAAACAAACCACCGTCTTCTGCTTCAATTAAAGCCCAAATACGACCAGGCTTCGCACCTGAAGAGGCGATTCCTATCCTGCCTAAAACACCTTTTGGAAGACCGGTCCGTGAAGAAAGGTTAATCCAGGTATCTCCCGAGTCAAAACTCCTATATAATCCACTGTCAGGTCCACCGCTATTCATGTACCAAAACGATCGCTGTGCTTGCCACATAGATGCAAACAAAATACGTGGATTATTAGGATCCATTGATAAATCTGCGATACCTGCAAATTCACTTTTATACAATACATTTGTCCAGTTTTGCCCCCCATCGTAAGAACGGAAAACTCCTCTTTGCTTATTAGGAGCAAATGCATTTCCAAGTGCCCCAACATACACAGTATCTGGATCATCAGGATGAATTCGTAATCTCGAAATATGCCTGGTATCTTCAAGTCCCAGGTGAGACCATGATTCACCTGAATTAACAGATCGATACACACCATCTCCATGAGTTACATCTACTCGTATACATGCTTCTCCCATGCCTGCATATATAACGTTTGGATCAGATTTTGAAACATCCAGTGCTCCCACAGAAGCAGTATTGAAATATCCATCAGAAATGTTTTGCCAGTATGTGCCCCCGTCTGCTGTTTTCCAAAGTCCTCCTCCAACAGATCCAAAGTAGAATACCTGTTTGTTGACTGGGTCACCCGCAACCGCAACAACTCTTCCCGCCCTATATGGACCTATCGAACGCCAATCAAGTGATTTATAGATGTCTTGAATATTTGTTGGAATCAATGCTAGCACCTCAACCCAGTTTTTTAGATACCCTTAATTTACTTTAGATAAGAATGCATAAATAATAATATAGAATAATTCAAAGTGTAAATTTAACTATTAAAGTTTGACTGGATCTTCTGTGAAATAATTCTTCAGATCCACAATCTGATCTCTCAATAATGCTGCTGTTTCAAATTGTAGATCCTTTGAGGCTTTCTGCATTTGTATTTCCAAGTCAACGATGAGATCTTCGACCTGTTCAATGTTCATATGTTCTACATCAATTGATGATTTTTCCGTATCTACAACCTCTTTGACCCGCTCTGTTATATCATGAATTGCTTTACGTATACCTTGAGGTGTAATGTTATTTTGTTGGTTATAGTGCCTTTGTATCCTTTTCCTTCTTTTGGTTTCATCGATAGCTATCTTCATCGATCTTGTAATAGAGTCAGCGTACATGATTACGTGTCCTTCAATATGCCTTGCTGCTCTCCCTATAGTCTGAGTCAAAGCGGTAGATGATCTTAAAAATCCCTCTTTGTCAGCATCAATGATTGCCACCAAGCTAACTTCAGGTAAATCTAAACCTTCCCTGAGTAAATTTATACCAACTACCACATCATAAATTCCTAACCTCAAATCCCTTAAAACCTCGCTTCTCTCTAAAGTATCTATTTCAGAATGAAGATGGTGGGTTTTTATACCCGCATCAAGAAGATAATCTGATAATTCCTCTGCCATACGTTTAGTCAATGTAGTTACCAAACATCGTTCATCACGTTCAGACCTGCTACGTATCTGATAAAGAAGATCATCAATTTGACCATGCGTAGGCTTTATCTCAATATCAGGATCTTCAAGTCCCGTCGGTCTGATAAGTTGTTCAATTATATTATCTGAATTTTCTAATTCGTAGGACCCCGGAGTAGCAGAAACGTACACACCTGTCCTCACATAATTTTGAAATTCATTGAAGTTAAGAGGCCTGTTATCAAGAGCGGACGGTAATCTAAATCCATGTTCAACAAGAACCTGCTTTCTCGACCTGTCTCCGCCATACATCGCTCTTATTTGAGGAAGTGTCATATGAGACTCATCCACAAAAATCAAACAATCTTCAGGGAAATAGTCTAGTAGCGTATGAGGAGTGCTACCTTGTTTTCGACCTGATAAATGCCTGGCATAATTTTCAACTCCAGCACAATAGCCTGTCTCTCTCAACATTTCTAAGTCATACCTAGTACGAGATTCCAATCTTTGTGCTTCTACCAATTTTCCTTCATTTCTTAGATATGACAAATGTTCATAGAGCTCATCATGGATAGATTCTAACGCTGAAGCCAATTTTTCTTCAGATGTGACAAAGTGTTTGGCCGGGTATATTTCTACCTTATCTATTTCACCTAGCATTTCACCAGTTAAAGGATCGATCTGTACAATTCTTTCAATCTCATCACCCCAGTATTCAACCCTTACAGCCATTTCGTCTTCATAAGCAGGAATAATCTCTAAAGTATCCCCTCTTACCCTGAATTTACCTCTAGAAATATCAAAGTCGTTCCTCTCATATTGCATATCTACAAGCTGGCGAATTAAACTGTTCCTGCTAAGTTGCTGTCCTATTGAAATTGAACAAACAAAGCTCAGGTATTCTTCAGGTGAACCGAGTCCAAAAATACAAGATACTGATGCTACTATAAGAACATCCCGTCGAGTTAATAAAGCCCTTGTAGCGGAATGTCGAAGTTTATCAAGCTGTTCATTTATATCTGCTTCTTTCTCAATGTAAGTATCGGTCCTTGGAACATAAGCTTCTGGCTGGTAGTAATCATAGTAACTTACAAAATATTCCACTGCATTTTCAGGGAAGAATTCCTTGAATTCAGTAGCTAGTTGGGCGGCAAGAGTTTTATTGTGAGCAATAACCAAAGCAGGTCTCTGTACGTGCTCTATTACCCCTGCCATTGTAAAAGTCTTGCCACTACCAGTAACTCCGAGTAGTGTCTGATGTCGGGATCCTTTTTGGATACCCTTTGATAAGTTATCAATAGCCTGAGGCTGATCACCAGTAGGTTTAAAATCAGCAACTAAACTAAAATCTGACATATATCCTACCGCACGATTGATTTGTAAATTCTACACGAAATACATAAAGAAAGATCAGTATCTTGATTTCTTTTTAGGTTGGGCGCACTCCAAGTATTACATCCAATTTGGCTTTGTTTCCATCACGTCTGATAATCTCAAATGATATTTTATCCCCAGGGCGAGTTTCATTTGTAAGATATGTCAAAAGATCCGCCATTCCTGTTATTTGGCTACCCTCAACAGAAGTAATCACATCTCCACCAACAGGATAACGCTGTCCTTCTATTTGAACAACTTCATCGTTAGGAATTATACCTGCTCTAGCTGCAGGACCGTTGTCATCCAAAGTGCTTATCACCAGGACTCCTCTTGTAGTTCTATCTAATCCCTTTGCTAAAGCCATATCAGGCCTTAAATCTATCCCCTGTATACCAAGATAAGAATATGTATATTTTCCGATTTCTATAAGTTCAGGGACTATACGTTTTGCTGTATCAATAGGTACTGAAAATCCTACACCAGCACTGGAACCACTCCTGCTAGCAATCTGTGAATTAATCCCTATTGCGTTACCATGTCTGTCAAACAATGGCCCTCCTGAATTACCGGGATTTATCGGGGCATCCGTCTGTATGACTTCCGGGTTAGCAAAAGGAGTACCTGCACTAGGTATAGTTCTTCCAAGAGCACTTATTATTCCTGTGGTCATAGTAAATTCCTGACCAAAAGGTGCTCCGATAGCTATGGCCAGTTGTCCAACTTTAACGCTGGAACTATCTCCTAGCGAAAGCGGTATAAAATCAGTATCAGGTGAATCTATTTTAAGTACTGCTATATCAGCGGTAGCATCGCTACCCAAAATAGTGGCATTATATTCCGTACCTTCTGAAAAAATTACTTTAATCCGATCTGCTCCATCAACTACATGATGGTTAGTTACTATGTGTCCATTAGCAGTCCATACAAAACCTGATCCTTGTCCATTTGGAACATTTCTCCTGGGCACATCGTTTGGATTGAAAAATCTACGAAACTGAGGAGGTATCGAATCTAAATTAGATTGATTAGAAGACATGCTTCTTGAAATTTCTATACGTACAATTGAAGGTAAGGATGTTGAATAAATTTCTCCAAGAATAGATTCATAAGCCTCAACAATTTGGTCTGATGTAAAAGAAGGAGTAGTTTTTTCTATTTCATCAACATTCGTTTTATCGGAAGAAGAGATGGATACTGTATCTGGGCCTATGACTTTGACAGAAGTGCCTTGTTCCTGTAGGTTCGATTTCTCTAAAGATTCTCCGCATGCTAAGGACACTAATAATAGGATAGCAAAAACAAAACCACTGAATTGGAAACGACTATTCGTTATTAACATATCTTCTCCTCCAAAAACACATACACAGTAAGTTATTACCTTTTGTAACTTATAACGATGTTAGATTGAAATAGATAGTTATACTGAACACGGTAAGAACAAACCCCACCGAATCAGTTTAATTGATTGGGCGTGCAACCCAGATCATCTCTTCACTCGTATCGTCAAAGGCGCCATTCCCAAAATCACCAAAAATATCTACCACCTCAAAACCAGCAATTGTCAAAAGATGTTGCATCTCCCAACGGTGAATATATCTCAGTTTAAAATCTCGGTAGAACCTGTCCGTTACTGAACCGACATTATCTACTTGATCGACAATAATTCGAGCACTCATAATTTGATTATGGTTATCGTATTCACTTTGATGCCAAATGATAAATCGTTGATCAGAACGAGTATCATATACGTCTCTTAGATGATACGCTGAATCTCCAGGTTGAACTAACATATCAAGGTCTGGTACGAATATATTAAATACAAATAATCCTTCAGGTCCGATGTGTTTCTTTATCGAGGCTAGTGACGACAGTTGATCTTCGACATTCAGTAATGACAAAAATCCTCTAAAAGGTATATAAACCAGATTAAAAGTTTTCTGGAGATCAAAAGTTCGCATATCCCCTTTTTTTAAGTAAATATTATTGAGCGATTGGCTATCAGCCTTACGACGTGCAACTTCTAACATCGCATCAGACGAATCTAACCCATATATTTCCACCCCAGTTTCGGCAACAGGAATCGATACCCGACCTGTACCACATCCTAATTCAAGTACTGGGCCACTGCACTTCTTTGCAAATTCACGATAAAAACTAATATCTTCTTTTACATAAGCATAGATGGAGTCGTAAATATCTGCCCAATTATCAAAATCAGTTTCCAATTTTTTAACCATCCATAGATTGAAGACTAAGTATAACCTTCTCTTCTAATGATTTGGACGATGCGTCAGTCAAAGAGTCGGCTGCATTTCTTGCTTCCTGTAAGGTATATCCCAGAGCTGTCAGAGCTTCAATCAAATCTTCATTGTCAGCCGGTTTATAATCAGACGAAGGCTCCCAGTCTATTTTATCTTTTAATTCGAGAACTATCCGACTAGCAGTTTTAGTACCCACGCCTGGAACCGGTTTAAAAACTCCAGAGTCGCCCGAAATTATTGCATGAGCTAGTTCTTTAGTGGATAAAGAAGATAAAATACCTAGCGCTAGCCTGGGACCAATCCCACTTACTCCTATAAGTGTTTCAAAAGCCTGCCTGTGATCTTCACTCGCGAAACCATAGAGAGAAATCCCGTCGTCTCTTACTTGCAAGGATGTGAATAGCTTCAGATTATCTCCAATCATACCGAGATTAGAAATAGAGGATTCAGGTACGTTAGCTCTAAGCGTCACGCCTCCAACTTGAACATCGGCCCATGAAAGACCTTTTCCGGCTAGTATACCTTCTAAAGCAGTTATCAATTTTATTACTCTTGGAAATTTAAATTCAGAAATTCACGAGCATTCAAGTGACAGATAGCAACTGCCAATGCGTCAGCAGCATCTGTTGGGGGTAATACTTTTAGATCTAATAAAATTCTTACCATTTCTTGTACTTGTTCTTTTGAACTGCCCCCATAATCAGTCACTGCTCTTTTAACTGATCTTGGTGCATATCCGGAAACAGCCAACGAGTTCTTTGCCGCCACGACCATGGCCACAGCATGAGCATGACCAATAGCAATTGCAGTTTTGATATTTTTGGCGGCAAAAGGTTCTTCTATGGCAATTTCCAATGGATTCCACTCAGATACAATTTTAGATAAAGAATTAAATAAAAATAACAGTCGTAATTCCAATGGATCTTTACGTTTGGGCTTAATCACATCAAGATATTCCATTGTAAAGTCTGCTCCATTTGAAGATACAATACCAACACCCATCGAATAAGTTCCAGGATCTATTCCCATTATCCGCAAATTATATCCTCAGATCAGATAAGCCCTTACTAATTAAACTTGATTTGTCATCACTAAGATTCATTCCCATATGTAGTCAACACTTCATCAGTAAAATCAGCATTTGAATATACTTTCTGGGTGTCATCAAGCTCTTCAAGCTGATCTAACAAATTTAGTGCTTTTTTTGCTGTTTTATCATCAAGTGGAACAGTGTTTATAGGCAGCATCGTGAGTTCAGTCGAAGTAACCTCGGCTCCGTAATCAGTTAAAGCTTTTCGCAAATTTTCTAATTCTCCTGGTAGGGAATAAGCATGTAGTGAAGTGTCAATTGTTTCAAAATCATCAGCACCAGCTTCTATTGCAACCAACGTTAAATCTTCACTATCACCATTTGATTCGACAACTATTAATCCCTTTTGTTCAAATTGCCAGGACACTGCTCCTGCCTCTGCCAAATTACCACCCAACTTGGTAAAAGTAGACCTCACATCAGACACTGTCCTATTCCTGTTATCAGTTAATGCCTGCAACAATATTGCCGTACCACCAGGCCCATATCCTTCATAAGTGACTTCCTCCATACGTGCACCATCTGAATCGTCACCATTTGCACGTTTTATTGCACGTTCAACATTAGTTGAAGGCATATTACTATCTTTAGCCTTTTGCATAGCAAGTCTCAGGCGAAAATTGGTTTCAGGATTAGGTCCACTTTCGCGAACAGCAATAATGACTTCTTTTGTCAATTTCGTAAAAAGCTTGCCCCTACGAGCATCAGTAACCGCTTTACCATGTTTTATTGTCGACCATTTGGAGTGTCCAGACATATTATCTACCAATCCCTATCTGTTATAGCAAAGATTCTAGCATCGTATCTTTAGTATGGTCAAAATTATACTATGAGTGATATCTAATAAAGAATATATCTATTCTATTAAATCAAAATAATTAATTACCTTTAAATAACTATCCTAAATATTTATCTCAAAACAAGTTCATCTTAGCCTGAGATCAACCGTTTTTCTTCAAATAGATCATTCCGACTTTTATCACGCTCATATAACGTTACGTTTCCAATACCCAGGACTTCCCAATTATCTAGGGTCCCAAGACAAGCGGTTCTAGAATCAATCCCTAATATTGTATCTATGTGGTTCGGTGCATCATTCAATATACCCGATATGTTAGTAGAGCTAATAATTTCATGATGGGGAAGGATCGCTACCTTATTTACTATATCAAGACCGTTTTGCCAGGTTCCACGATACATGCTGGTACCTAATACCATCGCCCCGGCACTGGAAGCTATCAAGATAATTCCGTTGCTTATAGCCTTGATAATCTCGTTAAGAATGATTGTTTGTCTAAGTGTTTTTATCAAATATTCCGGATTACCACCTGTAATGTATATAACATCTGTCCGGCCTATATAAGATGCAAATTCCAGATTATTTGCATCCTCTGAATTTAATACGGGTATTCCTTTAGCTCTTATTCCAAGCCTTAGAAAATATTCAACGCCATTAGAAACAGCCTTCTCCGGATTTTCTTCAGCGGCTGCTGTAGGAAGAATCAATACCCTTGGATTACTTACTTCCGTTAAACCAAGAATACCTAGGTCCATATCCTCACAGCCCAAACAAAACTCATCACCGCCAACCAGAGCAATACGTTCTACCATACTAACCTAAACTTTCAGAATTAAGCCACATGAATAAAGATCAATTCAGTACTGAAGGTCAATAGCCTTTTAATCTAGAAATATCGTCTAAAGTTGTAAAAATAATGATGCATTAAATGGAATATTCCACAATCAATTCAACTTCTACAGGCACATTTGCAGGCAAACTAGACATTCCAACAGCAGACCTGGCATGCTTTCCTTTTTCAGCAAATACTTTAACCAGCAAATCAGAAGCCCCATTTGCAACTGCTGGATGATCTTTGAAATCATCTGTTGCATTAATCATACAAAGGACTTTAATTATGCGGCTAATTTTATCTAAATCTCCCAACTCAGCTTTTAGGGAACTCAATATCCCAAGAGCAACATTTTGAGCTGCATCATATCCCTGTTCAGCAGTGAAATCATTTCCAAGTTTACCAACTATAAAACTCCCGTCTTCATTTCTCGGGACGTGACCAGAGGTGAAAACTAAACCACTATTTGACCCTGTTTGTCCTTCAACTTTAACTGTCGACACATAGTTTGCTACCGGTGCAACAGAATCCGGTAAGATATAACCCAAGTCTTTTATTCTATCTTCAATTAATCCCATATAAATTACTCCTGTTTGAATAAATCTCTATTACACTTATATCGCGATTCCAATCCCAATTCAATGTTTACAATTTTAGTTAAAAATATCCGAATCAATAACTATCAATATTTAATTAGTAATTTCTACAACCATTTCAATTTCAACCGGTATATTAAATGGCAAACTGGTCATACCAATAGCAGACCTTGTATGTTTACCAGCGTCCCCAAATATTTCTACCAATAAATCTGAACATCCGTTGATGACTATAGGATGTTCATCGAAATCTGGTAAACAATTAACCATTGCAAAAAGTTTGACGATACGCTTTACCCTTCTCAATTGACCCAATTCCTGTTTCAATCTAGCTATTTGTACTAGACCCACAGATCTAGCGTGCATATATCCATCCTCAGTGGTGAACTTATCTCCTAGCTTACCTTTCGGAATTAATCCATCTGGTCCCTCAGATGGTCCGGCTCCACAGAGAAACAAGAGGTTACCAGACCTAACAGTCGGAACATAATTGGCAACTGGAGACTGAGGATTGGGTAATGAAAAACCAAGGTCTTGTAATCTGTCTTCTGGAAGAACCAAAAAATTATCCTATTTTATGCAAACGTAAGAATTCTGGCAGGATTTGAAACAGTCATATTGTTTACATCAACTTCAGTCATACCCTTTTCCAGTATTCTAGGTACAATGTTTTCTAGTATGTGGCTAAGCCCATAACCTCCATAGGTTTTTAATGAATGTTTACCCCATACATCATGAGCAAGAACGATCCGTTCAGAATAACCTTCATCTACCAAATTTTTTATGAATCCTATCCGCTGTGCATCACTCGGGATGTCTATTTCACTCAGCGGATAATAGGAGGCTTCCCAGCCAAAAAGATCGTATTCCAGGTAAGTTCCAAGCTGGGCAAACTCAATCAGGACATCCCTGTCCAAAATAGTACGATCAAGGTGCCCCATAATTACTCTTCCAACGTCCGCTCCAGCTTCTCCTAAAATATCGACTATTTCAAAGGGCGAACGTATATTGCGACCTGGATGTATCAAAATAGGAGCCCCAGTATTTCCTTGAGCGTATGCAGCTCCCAATAACACCTTGCGTTCATTTTCAGTTAGTGGCCAAGAACATCCTAACTCTCCTATAATTCCAGCCTTCACTCCAGTATCACCGACACCATACCTTATTTCGTTGACAATTTGTTCCCCAATTTCTTCCACACTTTTTTCGTTCATGTCTTGAGGATGAACAGGATCCACATAATAACCTGCACCCATAACTATATTTGTACCCGTGACTCGAGAAATACGTGCAAGAGCCTGAGGATCTCTTCCAATACCCATAGTAGTAGCATCAACTATAGTCTTCCCTCCATGGGCTTTAAACTCCAATGTTTCGTTAATTGCTACTGACTCATCAAATAACTTAAGATTATCTAAGTTTCTAAACGGATTGTATCTAATCCAACCTAGATTGTTTAAAGTCACAGGAGCAAAAGCTTTAAACTTTTCACTGGCCTCAGTAGGAGGCTTAAACATCATTGTAAAATCAATCAGGAGATGTTCATGAGTAGTTGTAGGACCAATTTCATCCGGGTCTACCGGACCCAAAACCGTCTGTACATATCCTGATAAATCCATTTACAAACCTCCTTTTATTCAGCTCGCTTATTTCTAAATCAAATACCTATAAATTAACAATTAGAGTCAAACAAAATAATACTTTGTTTAAAAAACAATCAAGTCCAATTAACAACGATCCCCAATATGCCTAAATTACCTTCATCTAACTTTCTATACATATCTGGTAATTCCTTATACGAAATATGATGAGTTATCATAGGATCAATAGATAAATCACCCCGATCAAGCATATCAATGGCCAATCTAAAACAATGACCACGGTCCCATCTTTGTCCAGTATCCTCAGTCCCATACGCGGTTCGTAGTGTGATCTGTTTAGACAAATATGGGTGCCCAACAAGATTATAGTGAGGTTGATCGGTATGCCTTGCTATAACTACAACTTTACCTCTAGTCCTAACAATATCCATACTGGTTTCAATAGCTTTCCAAGTTGAAGCAGCTTCTATAGCAAGGTCCGCCCCTTCATTATTGAAAACTCTACCAATTTCTGGAATGAATCTTTCATCGGATGGACTTATCGCTATATTAGCACCCATTGCTCTGGCTATACTTAGCCGAGCTGTTTCTATATCTATCCCTGCAGTTGTAAATCCGAAAGCTTTACACCATGCAACTACAGATTGACCTATCACTCCTAAACCAACTACTGCAATATTTTCCCCAATAATAGGCTGTCCTGTTCTCAATGCAACATGTCCAACATGCAATATATTCAACATTACTGCCTGTTCAGTAGGAATACTGTCAGGAATCTTAAAAACATCAGTCGCAAGTACTGATTCGTATTCCTTGTGAGTTCCAGATAAGAAAACTCTTTCCCCAATTCTAAATCCAGAAACTTGGTTACCAATTTCGACTACTTCACCAACCATCGAATATCCATTTTCAGTAGGTCCATCAGGGAATGGCACTCCACCATGAAGCATTGTTCCTTGCTCATCAACAGGAATCCATCTATATACTCGTAACTCTGTGCCAGTACTAACAGCTGTAGCAACTGACTTTACCAACAGGCCATTGTCCAGACATTTAGGAATGGAAATCTCTTCAAATTCAACCTGTTTAGGTCCAGTTACTACCAAACGTTTCATATTAATAACGCCTTTCATACCAAATCATAAACCAAACCTCATAGTTTCATGTATATCTACATGACTAGATAACCTTGACAGTATCACCGACTCTTAATGTCCCCCCTTTTACTATTCTAGCAAGCTTACCTCGTCTATCCTGAAGTTGTTCCTGCAAGCCATCTTCTATTTCATCCATACGAGAACAGGGAGCACAGGGTTTTGTTATTTTCACAACGATTTCATCTCCTAACGCAATGTTTGTTCCAGCGTCAAGAGAATTTATAGCTATACCTGTAGTAGTAACCTGTTCTTTTATAGTTCCGGCTTCAAGACCCAATTCACTAAGTGTTTCTATATCCATCAATAAAACCTGAAAGTCTTGTCTTTCTTCTCTATCTGTAGCATGTCTATCCCCTTCGATACCGTAACCTTGAATAAATTTAACTTCTTCAAGATTCACAGAGGTTTCGTGACTTTTAGCGCTGAGCTGGATAGCAACCGTTCGTCCTTCTTTTTCCATTTCAATACCTCACTTTATAATAAAATAACTTCATTACAGCGGATTCTACATCCTACCTAACACACTTTCAATCTCATCCTAAATTTATGCCTGTCTCAGAAAAGACGCAAAAGTATATTCCAAATTGAAGAAAGCTTCAGTTGTTAACTAGAATTAACCCCTTATGCTAACCAATTGTTATCTTTCTATGAAACATGACAGCAAACACCCAATAACGATATACTCATGATTCAAAAGTCAACGCTCTGAGGAATTCAATTATGACTAAGAATGATGTAACAAAAACAATTGCCCAATCTATGGCCAAGTCAGCATCGAACTTAATGTCATCCTTATCACAAAGCCAGCTAACAAAAATTACCTTTGATTTCAACTCCAAGGAACGCTATAACTGGCATTACATTCCCAAAACTAGAAAAGGTATTAATCGAGGAGAACTGTCAGACAGACAGCTCACATTAGCAAATTCACTAATGGCTAGTGGCCTAAGTAGTATGGGTCTTGCAAAGGCCAAGCAAATTATAAATCATGAGGAAATCTTAGGACAAATAGAAAATTTACAAGGTGTTTCAATACATGATCGGGATTCAGGATTATACACTCAGTCAATATTTGGTAATCCTACAGGAAAAGAACCTTGGGGATGGAGATTGGAAGGCCACCACTTATCATTAAACTATACAATATTAAACTCAACTGGGAACATCTTACCAACACCATCATTTTTTGGTGCAAACCCTGCTGAAGTCAAAACTGGTCCCAGCAAAGGTCTACGTATTCTTGCAGAAGAGGAAGATATAGCAAGAAATCTTGTATACAAATTAACTCCTCAACAACTGGAAATAGCAACAATATACCCTGTAACTCCAACAGACATAATTACTAGATCTAGCTCTCATGTAGAATTAAAAGTTCAACTGGGATTGAAGGCATCCCAAATGTCATCAGAACAAAAAGATATTTTGATGCAACTAATTAAACTATACATAGATAAAAAACCTAAGGCCCTGGCAAATCAGGCCTTATCTAAACTTAAATTAGATGGCATAGACAATATCTATTTTGCTTGGGCTGGATTTGCATTCCATGACCAGCCACATTATTACAGGATCCACACTCCAAGTTTCCTTATCGAATATGACAATATCCAAGACATGGCAAACCATGTTCATTCAGTTTGGAGGGACATAGAAAACGATTTTGGAGAAGATCTGTTAAAACAACATTATTTAACACACCACGCTCATTAATTCGTTATAAGATGCTTTTCATTGAAAATTTAACCATCCAAACAAACCAATATCTCAGTTTTTATTCTGATATTGTCAATAAAGAGTAGTCTGGTACAAATCCTGTTTTCTCCCACGATGGGAATCCATCCAGAGCTGGATCATCTGTCAATTTTATGCGGGTATTCTTCCCAATCTCGGCAATAAATATATCGGATTCATTACCTTCTCCATAAGAAGAAAACCCAATATATTTTCCGTCTGGAGAATATGTGGGACGTTCTTCTGTTAAAGTGCCTGGTTTTCTTCTAAGAGGTCGCATATTTTCTCCATCAGGATCCAAAAAATAAACACTCGGAGGAGCTCCTCTTAACCCATATCTCATAGTAACTGCAATCTTGTGTCCATCAGGACGCCAATCAGGCCAGCCAACAAAAAATCCATCTATATCTTTCCTGTCTCTTACGATCCTCTTAACATTATCTCCCGTATATTCAATCACATGGATAGCTGAATTATGTTCATATACGATCCTGGTACTATCGGGCGACCATGCCGGCCAACGTATATTTACTTGCTTTGGCGTCAAATTCACGGGGTTAGAACCGTCACTTTCCATAACCCACAACGTTGGTCTATCCTCTCTATCTGACACGAAAGCAATTTTGGAACCATCCGGAGACCAGGCTGGCATATGATCTGTATATTGGTTATCGGTTAACTGTTCAATATTCGATCCATCAGAGTCCACAACAAATATTTCTCTGTCACCATCTCTATCGGATGAAAAAACGATACGAGAATCTTTACTTGACCAAGATGGATGGCTATCTAGAGCTTCATTATTAGTAATATTTTTTTTGCTTGAACCATCTGCATTCATTACGTAAATTTCCCAATTGCCATCACGTTTAGAAACGAATGCTATCCTTGACATAGCGTTAACTTCATCGTTTGATTCTGACTTCATTTCACCTTCAGATGAAGTACAACCTATAAAAGCAAGAAGTACCAAAAAAGCAGAGTTCAATATTACATTCTTGATTTTATATCTGAACCACCAAAAATGATTTAGTCGTAAATCTGTCATATTATTTGAAACTCTGAGCGTGTTAATTTCCAGAAGTTGACGTTGGATAGGGAGTTGGAGCTACAGAGGGTTTAATCACAAAATCACTCTTAGTCTTGAGAATAGAATAAGAGTCTTCTTCATTCAGGAAATAAGACCACGACTTACTCATATCCCTGACATAAAACTCAGGATTTGTCCCTTTTTGAAGAAAAGATAATAGTACACTTCGAGAACTGGATCCTTCAGCAACCTCAATAGCCATCATTGCATGGGGTACATTCCAATCCAATTCCACAAGTTCTTCTTCTTCAGGAAATTCTCTGGTTACTATTTGTCTAATTTCATTTAAGAGATCTGTAATCGTGTCAATGCGAGCAACTTCAGAACTAGCCTCTGTCTCAACAAACCAAACTGAATCGACCAGTTTCAAAGAAAATTTTTCTCCTGCATATGTATATGTGATAGATACTATCTCATCGGGAGGGACAGCTGCTACAATCGGATCTTTCCAAAAACTTGAATCAGTACCAAAAGGTTCAGGAAATTCACAAAATAGTGCGTAAACTTCAACTTGATCAGAACGTCTTAAATAACAAAGTCTGACTGAACCGGTCCAAGGAGTGATAATTCTCTCTCCAACTGGAGCATACTGCTTATCACCTACTATAAACCTCTCTAAAAGTTGATCAGAATTCCAAAATTCTAAAACAGTACTGTTATCTGGGTGGACACCCATTAATTCATGATTAATAGAATTCGTAGCAATAAGCTGCGCCTCACTAATTCGAGAAACTGTTTCCCAAAGAGTTTCCATTCTAATGTTTAAAGCTGGATATTTACCTACCCACCATTGGCGATCCAGTTTTTCTACAATAGTCTGCTGTTCAGCATCCCTCATAACAATTTTATCAACCGTTTCTGAATTAAGGGTGCTGACGTCCCCAAACAATTTGATAGTGGCGGATTCAGTGGAGATAAGACGAAATACAATGCCAGCAGCACCGAGTATTATAACCGCTATAAGAACGAAGGCTACGTATCTACCGCTCACTTGAATACACCCTTCTGGTAATCTGTCTCCTTAATAAGAATCGTATCAATCCAACGATAACTACTATCCCTGGCAACCCCAATCTATTAATATTCTTGATTAATTCCTTGTTAAAATCTGATTCAAATACCAGCTGTCTGACGGTATTACCTTTTGCTCTTATAGCTGCTAGTTGGTCTTCTTGACTAAGCCAATCAATCCAGTTAACTGCCAACGCCAGATGCTCAGGGAATCCATTAACCATACGCTCAGTAAGCCAAACAGAATCTGAAGCCACAACCATACGGAAAGTATTTTCAAGGTTTTTATCACAATTTGGTTTGTAATAAGAACATCGTGTACCTGTAACGGCAACTGCTACAACACGTTCTGCAAGATCACCTTCATCATAATTTTCAAGTGTCTGTGATCGAGGTGTCATATCACGAAAAGATTCATCTACAGCACCAAATTGAGTTGTAACAACTATTGGAACTATATCAGTATCTATCGACACGCCTGTGGCTTCAGCAATCTCTATGGAACTAGACCATGGAAATACAGCACTTGCCACCCCGCCAGAAACTCTTCTTTCAGTGGTAACCACTCTAGGCCAATATGGATAAGCTAAATTCACCCCTCCAAACCTAGTATTAAACAATAGTGTCTCGTGAGATCTTGTATCGAACACAACATTATCTCTCACCAGGACACCGTATCCTTCTAACCATTCGCTAATTCCGGTAGAGGCCTTTTTTGCTGTTAATGCCCTGTCATCGACTTCGAGCGAATCGACTAAAATAAGTAATTTGCCGCCTTCAGCAAGATATTCATCGATTGAAGCAAGAACCCATGGAGGAACTTCTTTAGTTGAACCTGGCAAAATCACTACATCTGACTGGCGTAGTGGTCCTGCAGAACCTTCTATCAATTCATCTTCTTTAGCTGCGTCTAAATCCATAACCCTGTGATGTCTTTCCAGCTGGTCCCTGAAAGACTGTAAGTCTGCATCCCTAGTCCATTCCCCATGTCCTCTCATGAATGTGATCATGCTAGGTCTTTTCTGTACCATCCGACGTATATTGGCCATCAGTCTATACTCTAATCCATCTGCCGTTTCGATAAATGGAATATTTTCCTGTCTATTAGCAAAGGTCATGCCCACACCCAAATACCCCACTTTTACTTTAAATTCACCGCCTGATTGTTCGCTGAAATTTACTGGGGGCACAAAACTTCTACGAGCTTCCAAAGCTGAAGCTTCATCTTTATCAGCCAAATATTTGACCAACCTAACCTTGCCTTTAGAAGCCATCGAAATATCTTTAAGCAAATCTTCTGTATCCCGTTGAGTCAAAGCAACTTGAACTGGCGGATCTTCAGACACGAATAATTTTATTGTTACTACATCTTCAAGTTCATTAAGTAATTCAACGGTAGCATCGCTGAGGGTGAATAATTGGTTTTGAGTCAAATCTAATCGACCTCTTATAGTACTCCCCGACCAACCTATGAGTATACTGAAAATAACAAGCCCACCAACACCAAGTTGAAGGTTTCTGTACAACAATGATCTATGGCTAACACTCTTACCACGTATAAGTAAGAAAGTCGCACTCAAAAAAGTAGAAATCAAACCAACAAAATAAACTACATCTCGAAGATCTATAACTCCTCTAGCAATACCCTCAAAATGTGTTAAAGGACTCAGTCCCTGTATCAATACCGCAGCTACAGGAGGAACAGCCAACGTAAGAAGTGGATGGCCTCCCAGCATCAACAGGCCAATAATCGATATGCCAAAAACAAAAGATATCATCTGGTTTCGAGTCAAGCTTGAAGTAAATAACCCTATTGAAACAAAAGAAGCTGTAAGAAAGAAAGTCCCTACATATTGGGCAACGATAGCCCCATTATCAAAGTTTCCAGATGCCTGTAACGTTAATGGTATAAATATAGTTCCCAGTATCCCGGTGCCAACAAAAATTATGCCCACCATGAATTTGGCCAATAATACATTCCAGATTCTCAAAGGCTGAGTTAACAAAATTTCTAAAGTACCATCACGTTGCTCTTCAGATACCAATCGCATCGTGGCAGCTGGAACAAAGACGCACAAAAGCCAAGGCATAATACCGAAAAGAGGCCTTAAAGACGCTTCTTGGGTAATCAAGGCTGTTCTAAAAAAGAAAATCGACGTGATGGACAAAAATATAACCAGAATTATAAAACCAGTAGGCTGGTCAAAATAACCCTTAAGATCTTTCTTAATTAGAGTTAAAAACGTTCTCAAATCATGAACCTTCCTGTTCATTTTGAGCAGAATCTACTATCTCTTGATCATTTTGCGTCAACTCATGGAAAAGATCCGATAGTCGAGCAGCTTCTTGGTGAAGCTCCCAAATAACCCAACCTTTCTTCTTAGATAGTCTGTAAATATTTGGGCGCACATCAAATTCCTCTCCAGGTTTTACAGAAATATCATACTTCAATCTACCACTGACTGAGGCCAGGCTACGTACAGATTGAATCTCTTTTATTTCTGCAAGAGCAGCTTCTACATTTTCCCCCTCTACCTCAAAAGCTATATGTCGGTTGCCGCTCGCTTGAGTTGTTAACTCATCGACCGTGCCTTCTGCTGCAATACGTCCTCTGCTAATAATTAATAAACGATCACAAGTTTCTTCTACTTCTTGTAGAACATGGGTACTTAACATCACCGTTCTTTGACTACCCATTGTCCTTATTAGTTCCCTGATCGGTATTCTTTGATTAGGATCTAATCCTTCTGTAGGCTCATCCATTATCAAAATATCCGGTCTATGCAAAACACACCCGGCTAGTCCAACACGTTGCTTGTAGCCTTTTGAACATTGGTTTATCGGCCTATAATAAACATCATGTATACCAGTTTCTTCTACCGAATTCTCTATACTTCTTGTACGTTCTTTTCCCGAAATACCTCTTAAATTTGCTACGAAATTAAGATACTCGAATACCAGTAAATCCCCATACACCGGGTTATTCTCCGGTAAATAGCCTATCATGCGTCGAGTATTAACATCATGTTGCTGATTATCCAAACCACCAACCGATATATTACCCTTATCAGGAGTATAGAAGGATGTTATTAGCCTCATTGTAGTTGTTTTCCCAGACCCGTTTGGACCCAGAAATCCTACAACTTCACCCTTCTTCACATTAAATGACACATTGTTTACAGCAATATTTGGACCGAACTGTTTTGTAACACCATCCACTTGAATTGCATTTATGTCCGAAGTTTCGGTCGTATCTTCAACAGTTTCGATCGAAGAATCTGTTACCACTGTATCAACATTTTTATTCGACATTAATATCCAAATATCCTTCCAAAAATAACGCTTTCCTACTATATAGCCTCATTTAATTGTATGAATGGTTAAAAAGTATTGTCAATTCAATCACGATACTATATACCAATTTGATTTGATTCAGCACCATTAGGTACAGGTTCAATATCCTAAAAAAATATCCTATGAAATTGGAAAGTGGCTACACATAAACAATACCATTTAAGATTCTAATGCCTCAAGCACATTTTCAGGTAATATAGGAAGCTCATACATTCTCACACCGATTGCATCATATATAGCATTCGCTATAGCTGCAGGTGGTGGTACTATATTCGCTTCTCCAACTCCCCGGACACCAAAAGGATGTGAGCTACTTGGAACTTCAAGAATTACCGGGTCTATCATTGGAACATCATACGAAGTTGGCATTCTGTAGTCCAAAAATGTTGGATTCATCATCTCGCCTTTTATGCCCATAAAGTAACCTTCATTCAGTGCCCATCCAATCCCCTGTACAGTACCTCCTTGTATTTGTCCTTCAACATATCCAGGGTGTACTGCAGTCCCAGCATCTTGGAAGGCAGTTACCCGAATAATTTCTACCTTACCAGTTTCCATATCTACCTCAACATCAACTATATTTGCGGAATAAGACCCATGCAGACCTCCTGGACTTATATTCGCTCTACCTACAACTGGTCCTCCAGTTTCTGACAATAAAGAGGTGATTTCCCGGAAAGAAATTGTCATTTCTATATCAAATTTATGTCGTACTACAGCGTCATGATATTCCAAGTTTTCAATAGATGTTTCCCACAACAAAGCGACTCGTTCCAATAACTGACGTTTAACATCATGAGCTGCTTCAAATGCAGCCCATCCAGACTTATAAGCTACTCCACTGCCTCCAGTCACTGATGTGTATCCCACAGTGTCCGTGTCAGCAACTTGTGGGATGACATCCTCTACTGATATCCCTAGAACTTCCGCAAATTGCTGACTAACCGATGTGCGACTCCCACCTATATCTACAGACCCTTCAACCAGGCTGACTTTACCATCATCCAATACATTAGCAACTACGCAGGCCATGCCCGTGTTGTTTCTGCAAAACCCCATAGCTACTCCCCTTCCAACAAATTTTCCCTTGAGCTTAGATGAGTAATGGGAATGCTTTCGAACTGCATCCATAACTTGCTTTGCACCAATACGAACATTTACCACACCATCAGCCCGGCGAGAGCCTTCCTCGGCTACGTTAATAAGCCTGAATTCCATAGGATCCAGATTGAGTTGATGTGCAATTTCATCAATCACGTTTTCAGCAGCAAAAACTGCAACTGTCGCGCCTGGAGCACGGTATGCAGAAGTCTTTGGTTTATTATCTACAACGTCATACGCCTCAATTCTTACATTATCAATGCTATATGGTGCAAAAATTCCTGCTGCAGCTCCAGCCAAAGGTGCTCCAGGATATGCACCTGCCTCGTAAAAACAGTGGGCTTCAGCTGCAACAATACGTCCTAAACTATTTGCACCTAGTTTTACCCTAATATTACCGCCTGCTGCAGGCCCAGTAGATTCAAACACTTCGTTTCTTGACATAACCATCTTAACAGGCCTGCCACTTTTCTTAGATAACAAAGCCGCAAGGGGCTCCAGATAAGGCGATATCTTACCTCCAAAACCACCTCCTATTTCCATAGGAACAACTTTAATATTTGACACATCCAATCCTAAAATAGCAGCGACATTATCTCTTATACCAAAATGTCCCTGGCTACTGCACCAAATCGTTAGTCTGCCATCTTGTTCCCACACAGCAGTGGCATTTTGAGGTTCTATATATCCTTGATGGACTGACCTAGTTTTGAATTGTCTCTCAACGATAACATCCGCATTTTCAAAACCTGTCCTTATGTTTCCATGTTCAAAAATTTCACTATCAACAATATTCGAAGTATTTCGATTTGACTGTAACGCTTCATGTAAAATTGGTGCTTCAGATGACATAGCATCATTCACATCCGTCACAAAAGGTAAGGGTTCGTATTCCACTTTAATCAGCGAAAGCGCTTCTTCAGCTGCATGTAAATTATTTGCGGCTATAGCTGCAACTGGATGACCTTTATAAAGTACTCTATTTCTAGCCAAGATATTATTTTTTTGAAATTCATTGGCAGAATTCGCTTTTTCTTCAATATATAGGTCGCTGCCAGTTACAATAGCTATTACGTCTTTGGAAGCTTCAGCTAAAGTAACATCAACAGACTTAATAATCGCATGAGCATACGGGCTTCTGAGAACTTTAGCATATATCATTCCCGGCAAAGATATATCAGCCCCAAAACAAGCCTCTCCCGTGACTTTAGGAACTCCATCATGTCTGATTGGTCTGCTACCTATATTACTCCGCCGTAAAGAAGAATCTAAAACCTGTTTAGTCATTGTTTACCTCGTTTTAGCTGATACCTGTTATTATCTATCACACATTACATTAATAAATAGTCTACGTGACACTTAGCTTGGGCCCTAACTAGTTAACCTGTTGTAATTGTTTTTGTAGTGCCTACATTTTTGAAAATCTATAATACCTTTAATTGTCCAAGGACAAAATATATTCTTTTTCATCTTTTAAAGATGAAATCTTTCCTTCTAGCCTAGCTTCTGTAAGTGAATTTAACGTATCACCAACATCTGGCCCAGGGTTGATTCCCATATCTATCAAATCTTTCCCATTTAACATTGGTTTAATATCTCGTAAATCCTGAATATACAAATCTAAAGCTTTTTTTACTACAGTATTTGACAGTGATAGACTACATCCCCTTATTGCAGAAATGTCAAAATTTTTAAGTCGTGACCAAATCTCAACTGGTTTAATTGCAGTATCACTAAAAATATGAAATAAAGATTTGATTTCACCAACTTGATTCAAAATGGTCTTTAATTTGGAATTTAAATCCAATCGATTACCCAAATCATTTCTTAATAATTCAGTTGAGTCAAAAGTTAAAGCAGCATAAATAGCATCATTTGAAGGCCTCAACAAGTAATCGGGTGAATTTAAAACACTGTATAGCTGTTTATTTAGATTCAATGAAGGATGAACTGATGATAAGACTCCCCTATCATGGGATTCTTTTAAAATTTGGCTGATATTGATCTCAGCCAAATTTCTGTCAAATTCACGCCTTGTTCTATGTGGACTAACTAATTGTAAATACTTTAAACCTTCCTGGAATAATATATCTGTTCTGTACTCAAGAGAGCAATTTAATCTGACCAGATATCTAACAGCTCTCAATATCCGTGTAGGATCATCTATAAAACTCGCTTCATGTAGAATTTTTAAGCTTCGTATACCAATATCAGAATTACCTCCACCTGGATCAATAATCTTTCCCCATTCATGATTATTAATCGACAAGGCAATAGCATTAATAGAAAAATCTCTACGAAAAAGATCTTCTTCTATAGGAACACCTAGACTAATAGTAGGAAGGCATCCGGGATCTTTATAAGTTTCTTTACGCGCCATTGAAACATCAATCACGATGCCCGCGACGTCCATTTTTACAGTATGGAATTGAGATGAAGATAGTATTACTCCACCAATATCCGAGGAGAGTACTTTCAAAATATTTGGGTCGTCACTTACTACTGTGAAGTCCAGATCTACTGGAACATGTCCGAGTAATACATCTCTTGCAGATCCTCCCACAAGATACGTTTTTATATTTAGATTATGACTACTAACAGAGATTCTTCTTGCCAAATCAAGTTGAATTCGATTTAGTGTTTTTTCTAATATATCCAATCGTTGTTACACGTCCTATATTTATTAAAATCAATTCCCATATTCTACATGACTAGATTGATACCACTTAAAGCGCGATATCATATGGACGTGTTATTTACTATGGATAACTAAAGTTTATCTATTGCAGAGTAGGCTCTATTCAAATATGATTTGGCACTTTGTTGTAACCAACCAGTATATGTAGTGCTTACAAAACGGGCACCTTTTTTAATATAACTTTCCACTGAATTATCCGTCACAAGGGCTCCTGCTACTCTTCCTGAAGAAACAATCCTTCCAATCGTCAAATCGACCATGTTTTGTACTTCAGGATGTGCCATATCACCAAAATACCCCATACTTTGAGCTAAATCTCCAGGGGCTACAAAAAAAACGTCTATATTATCGATCTTTAAAATTTCATCAAGATTCTCAATAGCTATAATATCTTCAATTAAAATCATTGTAAGAACTTCGTCGTTCGCATTCTGAAAATAATCTTCAACCCCGATCCCCTGTCTACTAGTATAGGAGCCTCTCGAACCTATGGGTGCGAACTTAGAAGCATTCACTACAGCACGAGCTTCATCCGCAGTATTTACATGAGGAACAACAATGCCCTGCGCTCCTTGATCAAGTGTCCTGTAAATCACTCCAGGCAAATTAAGATTTACACGAGCTATAGAAGTCAAACCCCATAAATCGGCCGCTCTTGTGAAATCCCGTATGTCTGCAAAATCTATAGGACCATGTTCAGCCTCAATCCAAATCCCGTCAAATCCAATTGGGCCAAAAAACTCAACTAGATCAGGAGTAAGTTCTCCTTGTAAACAAAGGGCTACTTCTCCATTCTCCAATTTTCTCTTAACTTTATTCGCTCTTAATTTTGTCACGATTTCTCCTAAAATATATATACCGAAGTCAGGATTATAATTACCGAGCTTAAAACGGTCAATATCCTAAACGATCAAACTCATTTCATATTGCGGTACCAAGGTATTAGTTATCAAAAAAGGTACTTCCAGTTAATTATATAAAGATATATGCTTTATGAACTGTGAAAAATCTGCGATTTTGTGATCAATGCGGTTTTGTTTTGTCTACCAAATACAAAGAAGGTATTCACAGACCCTATTGCCAACAATGTGATTCTATCAAATTTATTGACCCAAAGATCGCTGTTCTATCAGTAGCTTCGATGCAAAACGAAATCGTTCTTGTAAAAAGATCCAATCCACCTTATCAAGGGAAATGGTCCTCCCAGCAGGCTTTGTAGACAGAGGTGAAAATATTAAAGATGCCACTATACGAGAATTTAGAGAAGAGACAGGTTTAAATGCACAAGTTGATAAATTACTTGGTGTTTACTCTGAAAAAAATGATCCTGTAATACTAATTGCCTACTCTTTAAATATTACTGGTGGAACACTTAAGGCAGGGTTCGACGCTATTGAAGTAAACTTGTTTAGGTTTATCGATTTACCTAAACTCCCATTTAAACACGACTATGACATACTCCGCGCATGGATCGATTATAAAGACCTATAGTTAATTTCTGTGCTAAATATTTTAAGACTATGAAACTTCCGATTCGTGAAAAATCCTAACAAAATCAGAAAAAGAAACCGTGCTATCTAGATTCTGGCTTTTTAATCCATGTGATGATGTCTTACCGTTAGTGAATGACCAGGTTGGCGGATTATTAAACTCCCAAAGTCTAAGTGTTTGATAAACATCGCCTAGTAGTCTGTCAGTATGGATGTTATTCGAACCACTAGGATAAGCAAAATGTCTAGGTATAAATCCCAGGTTATCCAAATAAGATTTATTAGATTTTTCTATCTCTAACATCACTCCCTCTTCTCCATGCTCATTTAACAGATCCACTAATTTAGGATGTGTAGCTGTATGAGCTCCTATTTCCCACCCCATTTCCAATAACAGATTAGTCTGTTTCCAATCGATACATCTTTTTTTTACAGATCCTTCTGTAGAAGTACGAATATTGGCGTCAAGTCCTTTTGAAGCGGCTTCTGTTGCATCACTTATTACATAACAAGTTGCAGTGATTCCCAATTCTCTAACAATTGGCATTGCTATAGTGAAAGTATCGAGCCAACCATTGTCAAAGTGTAACACCACAGATTTTTCTGGAATTTCAACTTCACCTTCAATCCAATCTGAAAGTTGATTAGTAGAAATTACTGACCAGTTATTTTCCATAATATAATTCAAATGTAGCCTAAATTCAGATTCTTTTATCATACCCGTAGCACTATCATGCTTTGTATTTATGGACTCTAAAAATGAATCTTTATAAACATGATGATAAACTAATATCGGTACATTTTGTCTCATTTTCTCACTCCTAATTAGTTATTGTTTCAATATGATTAGATATCATTGGGGTAGATTGAATGGTCCTGTGAACAGGACACTTATCTGCTACCTTTAATAACCTATCTTCTTGTTCACTTGATAAATCCCCAACAATAGTAATTTTGTTTCTGATTTCCTCAGTATGATTTGACCCATCACTAATATTACTACCCTTACCATTTCTAACTATCCTATGATGGTTCGATTCAACCTCTATGCTTTTCAAACTCCATTGTTTCCTCCGAGAATACAGGAGAATAGTCATAGCTGTTCAGGTGGCTATAGAAGCCAATAGCATCTCATACGGATTAGGAGCAAATTGCCCATCTCCTTCATGATCACTATCTGCTATAAAAAAATGGTCTCCACTTAAAACAAGTTGTTGGAGTTTACCCAGACTCTTTACCTTAACGCTAGTCACAACTATCACCTCCTTACTATATTTAAAACTACCTCATCAGTCATGTTGATTCAAATATCTCATCCTCTGCATAGCAAGAATTCCAATAATTGCAACAAATCCTAATGAAGAAAAACCTGACAACCAATAAGTGTTTGTAGGTGCAAAATCCAATATCCCACCAACAATAATTGGTCCTATAACACCTCCAATTAACCCAAAAGTAGCCTGTAGAGCCATCGATGATCCAATTTTGTTTCCAGGTGATACTTCAGTAATACCTGTAGAATAAATTGCCGAATCGGCAGAAACCGACCAACTATAAATCGACCCAACTATTAAAATTATATAAATCGGTGAATTAACCAACCATCCCAATATGAAAGCACATAAAGCGCTTAAAGTTAAAATATATGAAGCTGAGACTGCTCTTCCAAACCGATCCGACATAGTCCCTCCAATAAGTGGACCTATTGAACCTGCGAGTAAAGCTATCCCTCCCAATGTAGATCCTTCAATTGTTGCATCATGTTCACTTATACCCTGACTGATTAACACTGACACTAAGAAAATTGGTAGCCAAACTCGAACAGAAAAAAGATTTAGTGCATGTAATGAATATCCTAAAATTAAATACCTGACACTTGGATTTCGTAAAACTTTAACGTCGAACTTACCCGACTCTTCAGTAGAACTTCTATTTATAGTCTTACTAAATAAAATCAAGGCTAATAAAACTCCTATAGATGATATGAAAGCTATTATTAAATATGCATCCCTCCAAGCATAAGTTCCAATCAATGAGGAACTTATTAATAACGAGCAACTATTAGCAAAATATTGTGCGGTTACAAATATCCCTACAGATATACCCCTCATTTTTCCTGGGAAACGATCTACGATAAGACGTACACCCGGCATGTAAACTCCCACTAGACCGACACCACCAATCATCCTTACAACAAATGCTGTATGTATATTGTCCACCCACAAAGCAAATACCAAATGTGAAAGAGTAAATAGCATTGCGGACAAAATCAATACGAGTCCGGAAGATATCCGATCAGTCAGGGGTATTATTAAAATAGCTGAAATTACGTAACCGATTAAATATGCTGAAAAAATTGCACCAGTTTGGACATTATTTAAATCCCATTCATGTATCAAAATCGGTACAGCTGCTGTGTAACTAGATATTGGCAAAAGAAGAATAAAAAACATCATGGCCATTAATACCATCCAGAAAATATCCTTCTTTTTATCCCTAATATTAGATGTCGAATACGGATTCAAGAATTGTTTCCTCCATGTAACCTGAAAATAACGGGTAATCGTTACATTTCTTTGAGCACGCCGCCAATCTATGATGTCAAATTACTTCAGCCAGAATATTGTTGCAAATATCAAAAGTGTCAATTGAAATATATTTTTTGTTGATTTTTTTAGACTCATTGCAAATCGTAGTGGACTGACCGGGAGTCTTGTTGATTCTAATCACCATTCATTAATCTCTGAAATCAATCGCGTCGCCCTAGAAATCGCCTGGTCATCATTTGATACAGATATAATCTTTTCCAAATCGTCTATTGCTTTATCAATATCTTGATTGGAAATATGTAATCGAGCTCGTTGAAAATACAAATCTAAATCCTGTGTAGTCAAATTAATAGCTGCTGTTATATCTTTTATGGATGCAATAAAATCCTGTCTTTGTTCATTTATTTTGGACCTATTTAAATACGCACTCCCAAGATTTGGATTTAATTGAAGTGCCCTCGAAAAATCGAGCATCGCCTGATCTGGATCTCTCAGGCCGAGGTTAACTACACCTCTATAATTATGTGCATCTGCTAAATTGCCATCTAGTTCTATAGCTTTGTTAAAATCACTTAGTGCGTTACTCAAATTCCCATATTGCAGGTACACATGTCCTCGTCCTAAATAAGCATCTGCCTGTTTAGGTGAATAAAAGATGGCTTTATTAAAAGCTTCACCAGCTTTTTTCAAATTGCCATGAAATTGATAGGTGACTCCTTTTTTGTATTCTATACGGGCCATTAGTTCTGGCGAATCTTCCCGATTCCCACAACTTATCAACCCAATATGCGCAAATAAAACAATAAATGTTAAAGTGTATCTCAAAATTTTCATTTTATAATAATACTAATTCTATATGATCAAGTAGCCAATACTATCTGATATACTCAACGACAATCAAAAATGAGTACTAACCTTGGACCAAATTAAAGATATAAAACTTACCTCATTAGCTAATTGTTCTGGTTGAGCATCTAAAATTAGTCAAGATGACCTGGCTCAGGTTCTGAGCCAGTTACCTGAGATTAATCATCCCAACTTGTTGGTAGGTATTTCCAACAAGGATGATGCTGCTGTGTACAAGTTGACGGAAGAAATTGCTTTAGTACAGACTGTAGATTTTTTCCCTCCAATAGTTGACGATCCATTCACGTTTGGGGAAATAGCTGTAGCAAATGCTGTTTCAGACATTTACTCCATGGGCGCAACCCCTCTTATTGGAGTAAATATCGTAGGTTTCCCGGATGATTTACCCAATACAATCCTAACTGAAATATTGAAAGGTGCTGCTTCTAAAGCTACTGAAGCAAATCTCCTTGTGGTAGGTGGTCACACAATAAAAGATAAAGAACCGAAATTTGGAATGGCAGTTACTGGAATAATCAAGCCAGGAAAGCAAATAACCAATTTAGGAGCCAAAGCAGGAGATAAAATCATACTTACCAAACCAATTGGTACAGGCATTGCCACAACAGCAGCACAACAAGGTAAATCTACTGAAAAAGAATTCAATATAGCCGTTAATCATATGAAAACCCTGAACGATAAAGCTGCCAAAGCTATGGTAAAAATTGGAGTCAATGCATGTATAGATATTACTGGATTTGGCCTGATCGGTCACCTTCTAAATCTATTAAAGACAAGTAATGTATCTGCTCAACTATCGTCAAAAAATATTCCGTTATTACCAGGGGTTTTTGATATGACACAAAAAGGTCTTGTTCCTGGTGGAACTGTAAATAATTTTAAGTCTACGAAAAATCAAGTAGTATGGACAAATCTGATATCTAAAGAAATAAAACTTCTCCTAAATGATGCACAAACTTCTGGTGGATTACTTATGTGCGTAGACCCAAGAAAGTCAGACATCTTAATTGAAGAACTAACTTCAAAAAGAATATCAACCGCCTCCATTATTGGTGAGATACTGTCGCCGCCTCAAGACGATAATGATATACGAATACACGTTATCTAAATCTGTTACAAAATAACCGACTACGTGTGCCTTGAAACATTCAAATCTATTGGTTTATTTATTTGATAAAGATTTATGGTTCAATATATCCTTGTAATATCGCTTTGGCGTAATATACAGCTTGGGATACCTTGCAATAAACTATGGACATAAAACGTGAAATACAAGAGATGGTAATATCAGCCCTAGGAGAAATACCTGGGTTTGAAAAAATACCACCACACCTACTGGGTCAGGACCTAATTGAGCGTCCCAATAAAGCATCCGAACATGGAGATTTTTCTTCCAGTATTCCTCTCAAAATTGCCCGCCATCTCAAAATGAATCCCATAGATATAGCTGAAGCAGTTGCAAACAATTTACCAGTCACGTATCCAGTTTCCAAGATTCGGATAGTACCTCCTGGATTTATAAACTTTTTTATAAGCGAACACTGGATTTCCAATCAGATAGATATTATCCGGAACTTAGGTACATCATTTGGATTCCAAGAATCTGTACAGAGCACATCAGTACAAATCGAATTCGTCAGCGTCAATCCAACTGGACCGGTACACGTCGGACACGCCAGAGGAGCTGTAGTGGGAAGTACATTAGCGAACATTTTCAAGGCGGTAGGATATAAGGTAGAAAAGGAATACTATCTTAATGACGCTGGAACCCAGATAGATATCTTCAATATAAGTCTCCTATCCAGATATAGAGAACTTTTTGGTGAAAAAGAAGAAATGCCGGAAAATAGCTATCAGGGACAATACATGATTGATCTGGCCAAAGAGATAAAAACTGAACATGGTAAAAAGTTTTTTGATCTCGACCGAAATACAGCCGAAACGGAAATAGGTATTCTAGGGTTAAGCCGGATGATTGAAGGTATTAAAGAAGATATGAAATCTTTGGGAGTAGTATATGATTTTTGGTTTAGCGAAAAAAGTCTTTTTGAAAACGGCCAATTTGAAACAATACTTAATCTCTTAAAAGAGCAGGGATACCTCTTAAAAAAAGATGATGCTACCTGGTTTCGCTCTTCCATGTTTGGAGATGATGAAGATAAAGTAGTTATCCGTCGAACCGGTACTCCAACCTATTTCGCCACGGACATGGCCTACCATTACAATAAATTCTATGAACGTAATTTTGACCGGGTGATTGACATCCTTGGTGCTGACCATCAAGGGCATGTCAGATTTATGAAAGCTTTCACCCAGGCTTTAAAAGTTGATCAAAATCGTATAGATTTACTGATATACCAACTAGTTACTTTAAAACGTGGAAATGAATTGGTCAGAGCTTCAAAACGAACAGGCCAATTCGTAACTCTACGACAATTGGTAGAAGAAGTTGGCAAAGATGCCTGCCGTTACTTCTTCCTATCAAAATCACCTGGGTCTCAAATGGAATTCGATCTAAATCTAGCCAAAGAACAATCGGATGAAAATCCTGTTTACTACATCCAGTATGCTCATGCGAGGATAGCTGGAATACTTAGACTAGCTTCTGAACAAGGTTTGAAATTCAACCACGGTGATGTGAATCTATTAAATCATAGCTCTGAACTTGACTTGATACGTAAAATGATTACTTTTCCAGAAATACTCGACAGTATTGTTCAAACATTGGAGCCACAACAACTACCCCATTATGCACTTGAACTGTCACAATTTTTTCACACCTTCTATCAGCAATGTAGAGTGGTTTCCAACAATGTTGATGAAATAGAAATTACGCTGGCCAGGCTAAAACTAGTTGATGCAGTTAAAATTACACTATCGCGTTGCCTAATTTTAATGGGGATGTCAGTACCTGAACGAATGTAGCTAATTGCTTATTATAAATTGTTCAAAATCAAACATAACAGGACTATCTATACATGGGCTGTTTCCTATTCGCCATTCATAAATATTGATTCGAAACCCAAATCACTAGCGATGCTTAAGGTTATCCAAATGATCGAACATAAGATGCTTAAAACATTGAGAATCACCTGGTAGTATTCCATGTAACATGGTAATGGGAATTACTATAACTCTACACTTCCATTCCACAAGCTTAGCTCTCGCCAATCCAAACTATCCTTGATATTCGATCCCCAATGAATCTAATCAATCATACAGTTGTGTACTCAAATCAGACTCAGACAAATAAAGTTTACTTTTCTTAACATACTCTTGAGAAGTAGATTTAATCAAATCTATGTGTCTTTGTTTCAAATCTCCCCTTATTTTGGCAGGAACACCTACTACCATTGACCCTGAAGGGATAATCATGTTTTCTATAACCATTGCTCCAGAGGCTATTAAGCTATCTTCGCCAACATCAACGCCATCATTTATTGTTGCACCATTTCCGATTAAAGAACGACTACCCACATTTTTCGCATGACATAGTACCCTATGCCCTATAACAACATTATTTCCAATTACAACATCTGAATCTCCGTGCAAAACCGAATTGTCTTGTATGCAGGTTTGTTTACCTATCGTTATACTGCCTGCATCAGCCCTTATAACAACTCCAGGCCAAACACTCGAACCTTCACCAATCTCTATATCTCCAATCAAATAGGCTGCTTCACTTATAAAAGCTGAGTGGTGGATCCGGGGCTTTTTCCCTCCAAGACTTCTTATCACATTAAATCTCCTATGATTTATAAAATTAATTGCTTTATTTATTAGTCAATAATAACACTATGAAATTCATTCAGTATTATAGAATTATTTCCATGTTATCCTAGTAACTAAATATTATGAAAAACCTGATTAAATTAATACCATACTCATTAATGATCGTATTGTTTGTTTCTTCATGCTCAGTTGACTCCGAGCCAGTTGAACCAAATCCCCCATCTCAGCCGACACCAACAATATCTAAACCAACTCCAATCCCGACGCCTAAACCGACCGAAACACCTGTACCTACTGCAAAGGTTGAACCAACAAGTAAACCTCCGGACGTACTTTTCGACTATACAAAAGCCGTTCAACTACTTAACGCAGCTCAGTACAAAGAAGCAATAACAGCCTTTGACCTTGTACTTCGGGTATTGCCAGATTTGGCTAGAGCTTATAACTATCGAGCTGTAGCATATTTCAACGAAAAACAGTATGAATCTGCTCTTAATGATTTGAACAAATCGATTGAGCTTAAATCAACTTTCCCGCCTGCCTATACTAATAGAGCTGCTATACATTTAGAACTGGGTAACACAAGACTAGCTATTGATGATCTTCAACAGGCTCTTGAGTTACATACAAAAGCAGGGAACATACAAGGTATCAATGGTGTGCAGAGAATACTGAGACGAATAACAGGACAATAACGTAGCTATACCAAAATCAATAGCCACTTTCCCATCCAATCACGGTTAGTTGACAAATCTCCTAAAAGGTTCTCTCTTGGGATCTACATCCAAAAGATCATCAAGTTCCCCATCAAGGGCCCTCATAACTACTCTTAAAGTATCTTCAATTGCATCCGCAGTTAATTTTATATCTTCATCCGAGTGCGCCAAAGTTGGCATGAAGCTAGTCCCGGTATGTATTCCTCTTCTAGCCATTTCTTGTATAAACAAGGTGTTTATTTTGGGGCGCAGCGTTTCTTCTGGCAACTCAAAATTTATAGCACTTCGATAATGCCAGCCTGAGACATTTGCAGGAACACCTACTGAATCAACAGCACCTGTTATTGCGTCCCGCATTTTTTCACCAAGAACTTCAAATTTATCCACTGAATCACGACTTTTAAGTTCCTTAATAGTTGCCAAAGATGCCGCTAGGCCTATATTGTCACTCCAATAAGAACTGGAAATGAACATCCGACCTGCTAACTCCATAGCATCTTCAGAGCCAACTACCACACCCATCGGATACCCATTGGACATTGATTTAGCAAAAACAGAAATATCAGGAATAACACCAGTATACTCCTGGATGCCTCCTATTCTAGTACGCCATCCACATGAAACCTCATCAAATATGAGTAAAGCTTTATTCGCATGGCATATTTTTTTGACACCTTCTAAATAACCTTCCGGAGGTATATCCGATCTTAAAGGCTCCATCATAACAGCTGCTACATCACCTTTATTCTCTTTAAATAATGTCTCTAAATCATCCAGATCTCCATAATTAAAGGGTAAAGCCGTCCCTGCTAAAACCTTAGGAACGCCAATTGGTTCTATTCCGGTCATAGGGTATTCTCCAGTATCTGGATCCGCCAAATAATTTACGGACTGGTACCAATCATGCCAACCATGATAACCGGAAAATAGAATTTTATCCCTGCCAGTAGTACCGCGAGCGATCTTGACTGCAACTGTACAGGCTTCACCGCCTCCTTTACAGTATCTGACCATTTCTGCACTAGGGATCGTTTTTATCAATAGCTCTGCCAATTCAATTTCTGTAGGACTGTTAACTGAATAGAGACTCCCCTTGTCTATCTGCTTTTTCACTGCATTATCAATAGATTCTTCGGCGTGACCTAAAATTACAGCACTAACACAATTAACCCAATCAATATACTCATTGCCGTCAACATCAGTAAACCTAGAACCCTTTGCATGGCTGGCATATATAGGGCTAACACCTTCAGCAAATTGACTAGCCCTGCGACTAACAAGCTGTGTCTTGCCAGGTATCAACTCATCCGCGCGATTGTAAAGGTCCACTGAATTCTTAACTCTTTTGTCTATAAACATTCTAATAACTCCTTAACTGACATATAGTTCAGTCCCAAAATTAAATAGGTATCGGACAGTAAATATTTAACCATTTACTTTAGTAGAAATTAATAAAACCATATGTTATTACAATATCCATAACCCAGACAAACAATTACTGAATAAGTTTTTTAGATTCTAAATAGAACCCCAGATTTTCGCCACCCAAAATATGTAAATGTGCATGATCTTGAGTTTGCAAAGCATGTCCACCAAAATTAGACAAAAGTCGAAATCCTTCTGGAGCATATTCCTGACCCATTTTTGCTGCGATTAAAGCTACTTGACCCATTAAATTGTTATCCATCCACATTTCTGCCTGAGTCATGTGTCTAACAGGACTTACTAATAACATTAAAGGTACCCAGTCCAAATGGTTGTCAAAAACAACAATATCTTTACTCTGAAACCTGATACGGCCTGGAAGTTTTCCTTCAATAATGTTACAAAAAGTGCATATTTTAGAATTCACTACAAAGCTCATTAGTGGTTTATCAAAACTACCATTATTTGGATTTTGATCTACTCCTACCTCGTCTGCGTTGCTTATTTCTATAATCATGGGCTTCTATCCGTATTAGTACTGAAATAGATGGATCTTGCACTCGAGAAGTTATTGGATCAAGCTCATCACTGAAATCCATCATACTTGTAATCACTGTCGGAAGCTGTACGTTATGCCTGTGTACAATGATTTGATATAGTTTTTCTACAGCCCAGTCACTACGCTGTTCCTTACCTAAATCATCTAGGATCAAGATCGGAGTATTTTTAACTTCTTCAAACAAATTGTCATAACTTACTTGACTTCTAGGATTAAAGGTATCTCTAAGATAATCCATCAATTCAGGCACGAAAGCGAATAGAACCTGACGATTATTTGAAATCTGTGTACCTGCAATAGCTACTGCAAGATGCGTCTTACCCACACCGGTTTGCCCTGAAAGTATGAGCCATCCATCAGGATCATTCGCGAAAGCTTCCGCTGCGCGAAATGCTGCCCCAAGACTTTCCTGTTCTTTCAAGCTCGACGCATTACCTTCTATATTAAAATTCTCCAATGTCATACGCCTCACCATTCCATGATCTATGCTACCAAGCTGGATTGATGATTTTTCTTCATTAGAATGTAGTTCAACAATTCTACTCAAACCTGTGGATCTAATCCTAGAAGAAATATACGGATCTAGAGACTCTAACAATGTCGCTGTAGTTATCACAGTAGGCAGTTCTGCGTTATATCTATGATTTATGATTTGTCCTAGTTTTTCTTCTGCCCATGAAGTTGTACTATGATTACCTAGCCCATCCAAAATAAGTACAGGAGCGGTTTTAACCTGCTCAAAGAATACGCTGTATCCCATTTCACTAGCTGGATCGAATGACGCCCTGAGGTGATCCAATAAATCAGGAACATGAGCAAAAAACACAACTTGCCCGTCATCAAGACAAGAATTGGCAATAGATGCGGCTAATCTAGTTTTTCCTGATCCATTTGGACCAATCAATACCAACCATCCAGACACATCTGCACTATACTCCCTAGCAACTTCTAAAGCGCTTTGAAAAGATTCATCATTATCTGAAGTTTGATCTCCTATCGATTCAATGCTTGTAAAGGTAAACTTTGCTAGACTGCCCAAATTACTGTAGGTGAGTAATCGGGAATATTGGTCTTGTTCCATGTCTTGTTTTTGACATCCACAAGCGTCTACCTGTCCAAATTCAGGATGTCCTACTGGGACTTCTTTTACTAACCAACCACGGCCACCACAACTTTTACATTGTTCGATATCACCATTATCCTCTGGTGTACCTGTAAAAGGTCTATCTACGGAAGAATTCTTTATAGCCAACCGTTTTAGTATCTCGCCTAAATCTTCCATCGTCTCTTCCTTCACTTTCCCATCGTTCAAGTATGCTAAATATATATCGCCAGTTTCTTTTGTTGCCTTTAACTGACTCACGTACGGCATCTTCGATCCATTGTTGTGGAAATCGTGATTCAGCTTCTTTAAGTTCCTCGGCTATCATCGGATTGAGCATTCCTATGTTGTCCTCATACAGAGTATATATGTTAGGTTTCTTCATAGGACCAGAGAAAGGTGCTGGATCATTCGTATCGATTTCATCAAGATTAAATTGTTCAATTTGTTTCCGATGAGTCTCTGTATTTAAGAAATAAATAGTTGTAGTAGAATCAGCTTTTCCTTTACTAAGCTTGATAATAGTACCCCTTTTTACAACCAAGTCTATCGCTTTTTCTACTATAGACTGATCTACGCTTATACCGTCAGATAGCCCCCTTGCAAGTACCCCATCTGCGAGCAATTCAGCGTGTGAAATATACTTTGGGTAATCTTTTTTTAGATGTAATAACCAAATTATACGGAGTGTACACTTCAATTCCGATAAATCCTGGATTGGCTCCAAAATTTGATTGAATACTTGATTAGGCACAGGCGTAAACTTAACCTTAGATGGAAATCCAGAGAAACCCATTATTCCTTTATCCTTCTAAGTAACTGATTGATCAAGATTTTCAAACCGAACTACATCCTTTCTAAAATATAGTGGGACAGTACCCGTAGGGCCATTACGGTGCTTTGCAACTATAAGTTCCGCTACATTTTCAGGATACGGGTCCATGGGATGACCACGTTCCCAATCCTCTCGATTTGTATATACATCTTCGCGATATATAAATGCAACCACGTCTGCATCCTGTTCAATACTTCCACTTTCTCTTAAATCTGAAAGAATAGGTCGATGTGAAGGACGTTGCTCAGGTGCTCTACTAAGCTGAGAACAGGCTATTACAGGTACGTCAAGATCTCTGGCTATACCCTTTAATGACCTAGAAAATTCACCCATTTCCTGTACACGATTATCCGAACTTCTCCCACTAGATGACATTAATTGTAAATAGTCAACGATCAATAAATCGAGACCACGTTCTGCTTGAAGACGCCTAGTTTTACCTCGCATTTCCACAATACCCTGGATCGGAGTATCATCAATATATATTTGTAATTCAGAAAGTAATCCTATCGAATCAAAAACTCGATTCTCCTCTTGATCACTCAGTAGGCCGATCCTAAGTCTATGACTATCTACGTTTGCTTCACCTGAAAGAAGTCTTATGGCTATCTGTTCAGCACTCATCTCAAGACTAAAAATCCCTACACTCGATCCTTGTTGAGCTGCATGCCTTGCAATATTGAAAGCCAACGTACTCTTCCCTAAACTTGGTCTAGCAGCTACTACAACCATATCTGATCTTTGCAACCCATTACCTAAAAGTTCGTCTAGCTTAGCAAATCCGGTAGGTATTGGGGCTAAACTCCTACCTTCGTCACTTTCCAGAGCAGCTGTATCTTCCATATACACATCGAGAATATCCCGGATATGCATAAAGTCTCGTGTTCCTCTACCCGATCTAACACGAAAAAGTATTTCTTCTGCCTGATCCAGAGCTCTTTCGACATCGGAGTCCCCGTCGTATCCTATTGAAGATATATCACCGGCAGCAGAAATCAATTGGCGCATAACAGATGTTCTTTGAACAATCCTTCCATAATGTTCAAGATGAACAGAAGTAGGCGTTGCCTGAACAGCATGAGCCAAATAGGCGGTGCCTCCTACATCCTCTAAGTGTCCTATAGTCGATAGCTCATGAGCAATAGAAACTTGGTTTATCGCCTCGTCCCTCTCGAACAAAGCTATACATGCGTCAAAACACCATCTGTTCCTAGCGACATAAAAGTCAGTACCCTTAAGAAAGTGAGTAACCTTGCTTATTGATTCTGGATCTACCAGAATTGATCCTATAACTGCCTCTTCAGCATCTGGATCATGTGGAAGTAACCGATCTGCATACAAGTGAGTCCCTCTTTAAGCTATAAAACATTCAACAGATAATCGACTCTCTGATTCTTTTTACTACCCAATCAATACATTAATAGTGGCCAATAAATCTAACATCTATAACTATAATCAATGAATACAAAAAATCTTGATAAATCTTTATATGACAAAGATGATTTTCATGTAATACTAATCTGGAAAAAGGTAGCCTTATATTCTTAACTAATTATCAAGTTACATTCAGTAATTATTAGGTTAATCCGTTTCCTTTTCACCGTCTTCCAAAACCTCAGGAGTAATTTCATCTGCAGATTCCTCAACATCAGATGTTGTGACTGGACCATCATCCGATGCATCTTGGTCATCTTCAGATTCTTTAGACTCCAATTCAGCCAAATATTCGTCCGGAGTCATATTGATGGGATAAACCAATAAACTTACATCAGTTGTAACCTCCGGATGCACTCTAATGCTGACTTGATATAATCCCGTCTCCCTAATAGATTCTGGAATTTGAATTACTCTACGGTCAACCTGTTGACTGGTAAGTGATTCTAATTTCTCAGCTATAACGGTATTAGTAACTGATCCATAAAGCCGACCACTCGCCCCAGATCGCATCCCAATATCTACACGAGTACCACTCATTTGAGCAGCAAGTTCCTTCATATCTGTAAGAGTTTTTAGTCTTTTAGTAGTAGCTTGGTCCTTTAACCTTTCGATCCTTTCAAGTGCGTCTCTAGTAGCAGGTATTGCTAAATTTTTAGGTATTAAATAATTCCTAGCAAAACCATTTTTTACATTCTTTACATCTCCACCATGCGCTACACCAGGTACATCATCCAAAAACACTAGCTTCATTTTTACTTACACCTTTCATCGTAAATAAATCACTCTACAAAACTTGTCTAAACGAAATTAACGGTCAAAGTTCCCTATTTATCTAACGGTGATACAGAAATATCATTCAAGATAGGGGAATTTACATTGTGAGTATATCACGTAAGAGCACAGTAGGTGCCTGTGTCCAATCAAGTATTTAAAACAATCTTTTACCTTTTTCTCGTTGACACAGGTGCTAGTTCAACATAAAATCTTATTATAATATAGACTAATTTTGGGAGTATGAATGTTACGAATTAGATTAAGAAGAGTTGGAGCTAGGAAACAGCCTTCCTACAGAATAGTAGTAGCGGACTCAAGGGCAGCTAGGGATGGAAGTTTTATTGAACAAATAGGACATTACAATCCAAGAACTGAACCTGAAACTATAAAGGTTGATGAAGACAGAGCGAATTATTGGATAAAGAATGGAGCAACCGCAAGCGAATCAGTTTCGCGAATATTGAGTACTACAGCGACAGAGGAGAAAACCTCTTGATGATGAAAGATTTGGTAGAGTATATTGTAAAGTCAATAGCTTCACATCCAGATGAAGTCAAGGTGACTGAAACAGATGAAGAAGGTCGAGTTCTTCTGCAACTTAAAGTTTCACCCGATGACAAAGGCAAAGTTATAGGTAGACAGGGAAGAGTAGCCGAATCGATACGAACACTGATCAGAGTCGCAGCTGTAAAAGAAGGTGTTCGTGCAAACTTAGAAATAGTCTGAAAAACCTGCAAAAACTCTGAATTCCTCAAAAACTCCAAAGCATTCGCAATTAAATCCTCGAAAAATCTTAGTGGGACGTATCATCGGAGCACATGGGTTATCCGGTGCGATTAGATTATCCCCATACACAGATAATCCAAACCGGTTTATCAAAGGTGAAAAAATATCAGTTGGGCATCATATAGCTACAATACAAACGATCAAGAAATTGAAAACTAACCTACTTGTGAAGCTAGATATAGCAAATGATCGTGACACAGCCGAATCTCTGAAAGGTTTATTCATTACTGTGACTCCAGATCAAATCCCCCTGCCTCCCTCAGGATCCTATTACCACTATCAAATAATTGGACTCCAAGTATTGACTGAAACCGGTGATCATATTGGCAAAATAACTGACATATTAGAAACAGGCAGTAATGATGTTTATGTTGTAAGCGATAGTAAAAAATCTGAACTCCTAATCCCCGCTACATCAGAATTTGTACTAGAAATCAAAATAGACAGTTCATGTATGATTGTTAAACTACCAGAATTCACATAAATTTTAGCATCCACTAAAACATGAGATTAAAGAATAAAGTCTCTCTTATAACCGGTGCAGGATCAGGCATTGGACTATCGACAGCGATACTTTTTGCTGAAAATGGATCTAATCTTGCCATCTCTGACATATCAACAACTCGTCTTCAATCAACCCTCAATAATTTAAAAGATTATAGAATTAAAACGACCAGTTTAGCTGGAGATATTTCAAGCAGTAAATTTACTAATGAATTAATAAATCAATCTATTAAAGACTTAGGCAAAATAGATATAGTCGTAAATAGTGCTGGGATAACTTCTCGAAACGCTTTTTCAAATTCAGCTAATCAAGATGAAATATGGGACCGTGTAATAGAAGTAAACTTAAAAGGTACATATTTGGTCTCTACTCACGCTGTTGAAAAAATGAAAGCATCTGGTGGAGGTTCAATAGTTAATTTAGCGTCGATCATGGGAATAGTAGGTTATCCGATGGGTATAGGAGGAGGGAATAATCCATATCCACCTTCAAAAGGAGGAATAATTCAATTAACCAAGAACATGGCAATTGATTTTGCCAAATACAATATCCGTGTTAATTGTCTATGTCCTGGATTTATAGAAACAGATCTAACTAAGTCTTTAATAGAAGATCCAAAAATCAAGAGTCAGTTAGAAAATCTACATCCTATAGGTAGGCTAGGGAAAGCTGAAGAGGTGGCATGTGCTGCTCTCTATCTTGCATCCGATGAGTCGTCATACGTCACGGGAACTTCTTTAGCTATTGATGGTGGTTATACTGCACAATAAGATTAGTATTATTTATTCCCTTGGCACATATTATAAAAGCAAATTATGTTTCTGTTTTTACAAATTTTATGACTAAGGTTTTTAAAATTTCCTTATGTACCCCATTCAAACTATTCCTATCTGGTTTTTTCACATCTACTCGTCGCCCAAGTATTTGTATACCAGTCTGGTTTATATAATTACACTGCTCCAAGAAACCAGATAAAGTATGTTTTTCTCCTCCCATGACAAAATAATCAATCTCAGAATTATGAGGTCTAAAGACGTCTTCAGTTACTGAACATACTTTCTCAAAAAGATCTTTAATCCATCTTTCCCTATTCCGTTCAAACCGTCTTTGTGATGAACCACCTTTCCTGTGTCTATTCTTTACATATCTCGTACCTGTTTTAGACACTAGCAATTCAGCGCCTTTTATAACGCCCACAGCATACATCCCTAGCCGAAGCAAAATCACTCCAACAGTCATGGTATCTCTCACAATACTCAACAGTGGGTCTATGTATACAAAATCACACTCCTGATTGGATCTAATAGGAAACGGTGGCAGTATTGCAAGACCTGATTCGCACCCATAAAATAGCGCGACCCCAGTTCTAAAATTGGGGACCTGATTCACCATAGTTATCGCTCTAGTATCACCCAGACTTGATAAGTAAGAATCTGGAGTAAAATAAATGGTTTGTTGGTACAATGGAGATTCTTTAATCTTAATCAACTCATATTCAAGCTGAGCCCTGTTCATCCAAACTCTACTATCAACTTGGTAGCCTGGTAAAGTCATAACAATAACCTGATCAAAAGTTTGAAATCTTTAAAAATAGCTTCTAAAATTTAAAACGTGAATACAATTACAAATAACCCACCTGTTACATTATCTGAAACAAACTATCTATTATTTTACCTTCTAAAATTGCCCCATAAGTTGACGAGTACCCTATCCAATTTTACACTGCAGTTACTAAAACAAACATAGGTAGGTTTATTATGCGTATTGCAATAGGAGCTGATCACGCTGGATATGACTTGAAAAACTACCTTTATGAAAAAATAGAATCTATGGGTCATAGCATAGTAGATGTAGGTGCCCATACTTTAGATCCCGATGACGATTACCCTGATTTTGCAAAAGCTGTAGGAAAACAAGTATCTTCTCAAGAATCCGATAGAGGAATATTAGTATGTGGTAGTGGAGTTGGTGCGAGTATTGCAGCTAATAAAATAGTTGGGATACGCGCCAGCATATGTCATGACATTTACTCAGCGCATCAAGGAGTAGAGCATGATGATATGAATGTATTATGTATAGGCGCCCTTGTAGTTGAAAAAAATCTTGCATTAGAATTAGCTTCGAATTTCATAAAAGCCAAATTCTCTGGAAAAGAACGTCACATTAGGAGGCTTAATAAAGTTTCCGAATTAGAATCTAATAGAGATTTGATATAAGAAAATTTATAACAACAAGACATGTTAACGATAGAATTCAATCAAGAATATTCTGATCCCATTAAACACGCAACTAAAGTATTCTTATCATACGCTTCGCTAAAAGCATCTGTTATCTTATCGGCATCTTTGTCACTTTCAATCAGATAATGTTTTATCCCCCAAGCACAAAGAATCGGCTCAGTATAAATAGCTGCAGAATCAGTAATTTCTCCGTGCCTCGTCCATCCTCTGTATCCAATCATCATAACCATTGGGATGTCCAAATCTATACCTAATCCTCTAATTGAATCTCCAGACTCAAACAGACCTGTATTCTGTATCATTACTACAGGCTTCTTTCCACCAATCCAAAGTCCTAATGCAATAGGCAATCCTTCCCCTTCTCTGCAAATCGGGACAATATCTAAAGAATCGTCTCCTACCATATTTTCATACATGAAATTCGTTTCACTGTCAGGTAACCAAACAACGTGTGTAACTTCATTTTTATGAAGTTGGTTTATAACAATGGACGGTGACAAACTTAAATTATTCATAATTACCTTTCAAAGGCATTTTATAAATTTTAGAATCACTTTGATATCTAGTCAAACTAAAAACGTATCTAGAATACACTAACTAAGATTAAGTAACTATAAAACATTAACCCTGTCTCTAACTAGAAATGGTATAGTTCACTAAATATGAACGTATATATCAAATCTTTGGAATCCAACTTGGAGGCATAAAAATTTTGAAACTTCTCCTGAAATCAGAAACCCTGGTGGACGGCACAGGATCACCTGCTAAGCAAAACTATTCAGTACTTATAGAAAATGGAAAGATTACCGCTATATCCGATTCGTATTCTATAGAATCCAGTACAGACATAAAGGTAATTGACGTACCCGGGGGAACTATTTTGCCTGGATTTATAGAAATGCATTCACACATCCATTGTAGTTCAAAGTCAACTGCGTTCGAAGACCTGGCTAATGATTCTGATGAAACTCTTTTAATTAGGGCAACCCAGGCAGTTCGTACCGCTCTATTATCTGGAGTAACAACTATGAGGGATCTTGGAAGTCAAAATAATATAGCTTTATCAATTAGAAACGCTATATCGAATAACATCATCCCTGGTCCTCATTTATTGATAGCAGGAACACCTATTACAACGACTGGTGGACATTGCCATATGTTTGGTACTGAAGCCGATACACTTGACCAAGTAATTACAGCACTGAGATCTCAAGTAAAACTTGGAATGAATTGGATAAAAATCATGGCCACCGGTGGAAGATTCACACCTCGTACCAATCCGTTAATGCCACAATATTCACTTAAAATCTTACAGACCGTTGTAGAAGAGGCTGGACGCTTAGGGATACCTGTCGCAGCCCATTGCCATGCAACCTCCGGTATTAAATCCTCAGCAGAATCTGGTATTAACAACTTGATACATGCCACGTGGCTCTCACATGACCCAGATAAAGTTTATCAATATGAACCGCGTATAGCAGATATGATAGCCGAAAAAGGTTTATACGTTGATCCCACCATAGCAACAATTTCCCTCCGGCAACAAAGAGACCCTAACTTATCTGAGCTCTCTAATGATACAAACTTACTCGGTGATCGAGACACATTCTATGAAAATTTACGTGATATGTGGGATCGTGGTGTCAAGCTAGTTACCGGACTCGATTCAGGTATGAATTATGTCGGATTTGGCGATTACGCTTGGGTGCCTACTTTCATGGTTGAAAAACTAGGATTATCACCAATACAAGCTATCCAAAGTGGCACCAGTACATCGGCAAATTGTCTTGGAATATCAAAAACAACTGGCACGCTTCAATTAGGTAAAAGGGCAGATATTGTGATAGTAAAAGGGAACGCTTCTAAATCAATCCAATCATTACATAATGTTGATACCGTGATAAAAGCAGGGGAAATAGTCAAGCAATCGGCTATACCAAAAGTATAAATAATTTTCGTAACCATGGCACTAAAACCGGATTTTGGATAAATTATCCAAAATGAATAATATTGTTACCCAAAATTCAAAACTGCCCATCCTATTACAAACACTATATCAGCGGAATATTATTTGAATGCACCATAATGTTGACAGTTAAGCCAATCTTATATATAAACTTGGTCTAATCCGTAATTGAGGGTTCACATTGGCAAGATATGTGGTTCGGCGTCTAATACTATCCTTTTTCACAGTGTGGATAATATCTATAGCCGCATTCATCATAATTGAATTGCCTCCAGGCGATACTATTGACCGGATGTATGATCGTGCAACTCGAACTCATACTGAAATGGTAGCAAAGGAGATGTTGGTAGAACTTCGTCTCCGATTAGGTCTTGATCAACCTAAATATGTACGTTATTCGAAATGGGTTTGGGCTCTATTACAAGGAGATTTAGGGCAAACCATGGTTCCTTACGGAGGCCTAGGTAACCAAAGACCAGTTAAAGAAATTATAGGAGACCGACTTTTCACAACGATAGTACTAACCGGGTTTACTATCTTGGTAACTTGGATTTTCTCTATACCTATAGGCATATACTCGGCAGTAAGACAACAGTCACTAGGAGACTACGTTTTCACTTTTATTGGCTTTTCTGGTCTAGCGGTACCCGACTTCCTGCTGGGCCTTGTGTTAATGTACATCGCATTCGCATATTTTGACATGAATGTTGGAGGCCTGTTTTCTGCTGATTTTATAAATGCTCCATGGAGCATTGCTAAGGCTTTAGATCTTATAGATCATCTATGGATACCAGCTATTGTACTAGGAACATCGGGCACTGCAGGATTGATTAGGGTTATGCGTAATAACCTATTAGATGAACTTTCAAGACCGTATGTAGTGACAGCGACTGCAAAAGGAGTCGTGAAATGGCGTCTTATATTAAAGTATCCAGTACGAATTGCAATTAATCCGATGGTTAGTACTGTTGGGTATCTACTCCCATCTTTGGTTGGAGGAAGTGTAATAGTATCAGTAGTACTTAGTCTACCTACCTTAGGGCCAGTACTGTTAGATGCAATCCAACAAGAGGACACCTATACTGCTGGACCAATTATCCTGATGCTAGGAATCCTGACCGTGATTGGAACATTGATTTCAGATATCCTATTGGCTATCGTCGATCCCCGTATAAAGTATGTTGAAAATTAAATCTAACCAAAGACTAACAAGTATATTATTTACTATGTGTTAGCATACAGAAAATGATCCGTATATTGATTAAACTATTCCTGATTTTTTCAATAATCGCTTTTGGAAATTCCTGTATCTCTTCGGTTAAGAATTTACAAACCAATATCTCCTGTATAGATAAAGTAACTGACAATACAATCCAGTCCGGACTAGTTGCGCAGATTAATCTCGAAACAAGAATTTTTAATATCGATGATACTGAAATTCTGAAATCCCACGTGGGACCATCCGGAGGAAAATGCGATTGGCAATCAAGCAACCCTGAAGTTCTCCGAATAGACACCACAGAAGAAGGTCCAACTTCATTGACTGCCATTTCAAAAGGCGGCTCAATTCTTACTCTAAAATATTCGTTGCCAACAGGAGAAATGGCAAAAGAATCCTTAGAAATTATGGTTATAGACATTGACCTCGATATCGTCGGAACAGAAGAACAAGAAGAAGAAACAGTTGGTGGATTTTTGTCCCTTAACAGCAATCAATCTAGTGTGAAAGAAATCAATATAAAAGCAGACCCAATACCAGATTCATCTTCCCTAAAACTATCTGCACTATCTGGGGGTGAAAAAATCAGGATTTGGCTGGATCCAGAGAAAACGGAACAAATTTATATACCCTATATTTTTGACGCCAAGCATATCCCGGATAAATTGTTTATCGAAGGGTTAGAAACAACTGCACATTCTAGAGAAGTAGTATTAAGGCTAAATATGCAATCTGTATTGGGAAAAACACATGACGATATAAATCTTTCGATCATTGAACTCGATCTTGATGTGGACAGTGATAGGGATGGGATTATTGATAACACTATGGATGAATACAAAGAAGACCATTGGACAGACCAACGTGGTGCTATTTTCATGGTTAATTATGACAATGACTCAGCCGACCACAAACGAAATCCAGATAGCATAGACTTTGACGAAGGTGGTTATCCTATAAGCGAAGATTTCTATATTAACGGCTTAAAAGATAGCCTCGATATTACTGAACTTGTTATTCGTGTTAATGGTATTAACCCGGAAGACCTTACTTCAGTAACTCTAAGAACTCCTGAACTCGATCAAATTAGAGGAGTTCATGTGTTTCAAAAAATAGAACCAGGTGAAAAATCTTTTTGGGGAGGCCCAGGCGAACAAGAAGAATACAGTAATATAACAGACCTTATTATTGGAAAATTTAATACCACTTTAGGTATCGAAGGTCTTTTCTTTCGCAATACCCAATCTCAAGCTTATGGAGGAACTTTCCAGGATGGATACGATGGTATTCTGGAATTAGAGTTATCAGCCACCGGTCCAGGTAATGTTAGCCTGGGGTTTGACCGAGTTCAGCTTAAAGTAGCTCCATTGATATTATTACCAAACACACAACAAGCATTGCAAATATGGGGTAAAAGCCAAAGTCTAGAAGACTTCAGATTATCACTTCAAGACACTGTATCCTTGAATTCATACTATACTGGCGGCGACCAGTGGACTCAGGACCATATTGAAATAGGATATACCCATGCGCCAGGGAAACCAAAAACTCATATCGTTTTACGTCTTCCACGTTCGAAATTAACAACCGAAAAAATTGAAGATGACACTCCAACATGGCCTAAATCAAACCTTATCGGGCCAAATACAGGCCTATTCAGATTCGAAAATTTTCAAATTCATGATGGCCTAAACGCAGGAGATTTTGGTGGGAATATAGAGGTTATCCCTCCAACAAAATCTTGGCCTTTGGGTCGTATAGTAGTTGGAAACACTATAAGTCAAAAACTTTTACATTTTTTAAAAGACCAGGAATTACAATCACCTTTCACTATAGAAACTGGCTGGCTAAGAGTTGGGCATGTCGATGAAATTATTTCTATAATACCTGATAATAAAAAATGGACTATCATTGCACCCGACCCTATAGGCGCTAAAACCATAATTGATGAACTCGACGAGAACGCGGTATTTTTTGCAGATGGAAAAGTCAGTACAGGCATTCATTTAGCCGCATCTTCACATAGTAGTGACACCATATTAGTCGACAGTGAAAATACCGACTTTACAAAACCAATTTGGGAATATGCAAAATACATTAGGATATATGCTGGAACAGGAGCTGGACAGGTAGCTAGAATTGCAGCTGCAGGCCCGGGATGGTTGTCCATTGATAAGGTGTGGAATACCCCAACTAAAATAGCCGACAAGGGATACGATGGACCGAAAAAATCAGCTACTTCTGTAAATGGACAAATAGACAGCATAAGTGAGCCACCAAGAGTAAAATGGTTTGAAATACCCGATCATACAAGTCAATATGTTTTAGCAAACAATACGCGTTTCTGGCTTGATACAATAGGCAGTGAAATCCCAGCAATAATTAGTGCATATGAAATCCAGACAGACCTATTGCTACATCAACTAAATTTCGCTGCCGAAAAGAAAATTAATATGGTCGTCTCTACAATTTCCAAATCTATAGATGAAAAGATCGATGTTATACGAGTCCCAGATCTACTTATGGGAACCTTTGATTCGAAAACCAATTCTATAGAACAAGTCTTTCCTTTTGCACCTGCACTAACAAATATACAAACTGCTGGAAAATATATTTTCTTCGGGAAAAACTACGGTCCCAAAAATCATGCAGGCGAAAATATAATGAGAAAGAATTTTGTTGATCTTATACCTGGGATTCCTCAATCGATTGACAGTTGGGATAATTACCATAGATGGACTGGTAATATACACTGTTTTACTTATGTGAAAAGAACACCCTACCAATTATCCTGGTGGAACACTTGGCGAAAATATTGATTAAATATAACTAAAATTCTTCCCTTTTTAATAAATTAGGCAGGCATAGAAATTTGAATCAAAATAATGTCCCTCTAAATGACAATACCGATTACGGATTATGCTTTGCTTGTGGACCTAGAAATTCATCAGGCCTTCAACTTAAATTTACTAAACATGATAACAAAGTAAAAACTACTTACTCAGCTCAACCTGAAAATCAAGGTTTCCCTGGATATATACACGGAGGAATAATTTATACAGTACTTGATGAAGTTATGAGTAGAGTTTCTGTACTCGAAAACAGGTGGACCGTGACAGCTAAACTAGAAGTCCGTTACTTAAAACCCATTCCTATTAACACAGAAATCACTGCGTATGGTAAGAAGAAATCCTCAAAACATGGGTTGTGGGAAACTGAAGGATGGATAGAATTGAAGAACGGCATCGTTGCCGCAAAAGCCACAGGCCTATTTGCAAAAATCGAAAACAGCAATCTGTTGTCTATGAGTCAAGACTATCCTATATTATCTAAAAAATGGATAAAATCGTGAATCCGAAATCGCAATCATGTCTATACATGGGAAATTAATTAAAAAATACCTTATTTGCAGTATCAGATAAAACAGCAGACAGTTCACTGTCTGACAATCCTAAATTATAGCGTACAAGGTTAATTGAATTAGAGTAGCTTTCTTCAACGACTTGATATGGAGAATCGCTTCCCCACATAACTCTATCTTGTCCAAAAGTTTCAATTACCCTGTTGATAAGAGGTAGTAAATCTTCGTGTTCTTCATGACGGTTACCAAGAGCATGGAATCTTGAAAGCTTGACATATACGTTTGGGTATCTAGACAAATTGCACAAAAGATCTATATGTTCATCCAAAATCTCATTGCCTTCTCCGATTCTTGCCATGTGATCAATAACAATTATTGTATCTTCATAATCCTTACAGATCCGATTAATCTCAGATAGTCCATCTGGATAAGATAGCAAACAAATTGCCTGATCGGTACCAGCTGCTATTTTGAACATCCGTTTATATCCAATATCATCAAGAAAACCCTCTGAATTCCCCATTGGTAAAATGACTCTATAAGCTCTAACACCTGCCTTTTTATCCTCATACATTTTTTCTTCGATATTTGCAGTATCATGATCTATCATACCAACTACTGAAAAAATACCTGGATATCTTCGCGCTGAATCTAGCATATAGCTATTGTCAGTACTATATACAGACTGAACCAATACTATTTTCCCCACTTGAAAAGGTCTACAGTAACGAAACAACCATTCGGGGGTAAATTCTTTAGGTTCTAAAGTAGAAACGTCGAAACCTGAGGCAGGATATCTGTTAACATCCTGTGTCCAAATATGCACATGAGCATCAATCCACTTTAATGACCAATCATCAATCATGATTCGAAAAAATCACCTAGTTTCTAAATAAATCAAACTTCTCGAATGTACCGTTAACTATTGGAGCTGCATTCATACGGAACCAATCTTCAAGTATGGATGTATATGTTATTCTAAAATCGTTATTAAAATGTAAATCTCCCTCAAGTTGTGCTTCAGGCGACAATGACGGGTAATCACCATATAAACCACCTTTCACAGAGTTACCTATTAGAAAAGCAACTCCTCCAGATCCATGATCTGTTCCAGAGCCGTTATCTTTTATCCTTCTCCCAAATTCAGTAAATACCAAAACGATTGAGTCATCACCGTATCCATGTTGTTCCACGTCATCAACGAAGTCTCCTATTGCTGGTGCTAACTCTCCCCAAAGACTAGCATGGGTAGCGAGTTCACCCGAATGTGAATCATATCCACCGTGAGACGCATAATAAACCTGTGTACCAAGGTCAGCAAACATAACCTGTGCTGCACTTCTGAGATCACTAGCTATCTGATTCGAAGCATATTCAACATTTGACCTATATTTTTCAGGAGCTGTTTTAAGTATATCTGCACCCTTCATAGCATCCAAGCCTGTTTGTCCCAAAAAGTCGATGACTGAGTCTACACCTAAATCTGCACCATACATTTGGGCGAATGTATCTACAGCATATTTTCTAAGAGTTTCATCCTTCATATCAGGAAACAAACCGTACGTGTCTAAATTACCAACTGAAGCAACTGAAACATCTTTAGCACTTAACGCCCTCGGAAGCCCCCTACCAAAATTCACTCCTTTTAGCACGTTTTCAGAATCTGGATCAAGTTCACGTATAACCTGACCTAACCAACCTTCCTGTCCAATCTCATCTGGTAAAGCAGTATGCCAAATATCCATAGACCTGAAATGAGATCGATTAGGATTCGGATATCCTATTCCTTGAATAATCGCGACTTTTCCTTGATCCCAAAGATTCTTAATGGGTTCCAATCCAGGTCTAAATCCAACTTCGTCATTTATTTTGATCACATCTTCTTCTGGAATTCCAACAGAAGGGCGGTAATCGTAGTAAAGGCCATCACTATAAGGAATAACTGTATTAAGGGCATCATTTCCACCACCAAGTTGTATTACAACTAGCTTTTTATTTCGATTATCTTTGATTTTGGAATTCAATTTCTGCCTCCAACGTAAATAGCTGCATATAAATATCTAGAAGACAAATTTTACATTATTCAAAAATACAAATCCAGACCATATCAATTTATACTATCAGACTAGAACTAACGTCAAAAATGGGCAATTCAATGAACTGAACTATACAGATTCCATCGAAATTAACTATTCAGGAACTTACGATCCTTGACACTTCCTTCAGCACATTCGTAAGATATGATTGTTGCCGAGGTAGCTCAGTTGGTAGAGCACAGCACTGAAAATGCTGGTGTCCCCAGTTCGATTCTGGGCCTCGGCACCTCTCTCAAGGAAAAATTCAAGCGGGAGTAGCTCAGTGGTAGAGCACTTCCTTGCCAAGGAAGATGTCGCGGGTTCGAATCCCGTCTCCCGCTCCAGTATTTTATCCAATGGTAATGGAGTCTTTATCGCTAACATGTTTTTTACAACTCCAAAATTATGAATTTTGATCTTGGTTAAATTAATCAGGTGTCAAGAATACCTCTATAGTCTATAATCACTTTCTTAAATGAAAGAGATTCTTATTTTTTAGTAAATTTGGAACTTTCAATATCAAATAGACTGAACATCTCACGGAGGAATAAACTTGAAGCGAAATATAATTAGAGAAAAGCTGGACCGTAATGAGCCTACTTTAAGCACACATCTTCTTTCAACTTGGCCATCTGCAATTGAAGCCATAGGTCATACTGGTGCTTACGACTATATAGAGTTTGTGGCCGAGTATGGTTCATTTGATCTGCATGATCTAGATAACATTTGTCGTGCTGCTGAATTGCACAACCTAGGTTCTATGATTAAGGTCGATCAAAGTCATCAAGAATTTTTGGGTCAGAGAGGTATTGGGTCGGGATTTAATAGTGTTTTATTTACTGACTGTCGTTCTGCAGATGATGTTAGAAAATGTGTACAAATCGCTAAAGCTGATACACCATCAGAACCTGGACTTTATGGAGCTGCAACACGCAGAAATACCTATATGGGATATGGAGGTTCAGCCGATTATGTTGAGTTAATCAACAGTACAGTAGTGGCAGTAATGATAGAGAAGAAAGGTGCTGTTGAGGAACTTGATGAAATATTGTCTATACCTGGAGTCGACATGATACAGTGGGGAGCAACAGACTACTCAATGAGTATAGGATTAGCAGGCCAAACAAAACACCCAGATGTTATTGCTGCTCGCGATAAAGTATTTAAAAGCGCATTAGATAAAGGGATTCCTCCTCGAGCTGAAATAGGAAGCCCAGATGACGCAAAAGAATTTATAGATATGGGCGTGAGACATTTTTCTATTGGAACAGACTTGGCAATTTTATATAGTTGGTGGCAGGAAAATGGTGATGCACTCCAAGATACTTTGGTATCGTCAGGAATAAAAAAATAGCCCTGTTTTTTAAATTCCGATTGCAAAATCAAAAAACAAAATTAGAGCCTAAATAAAAAGATTACTACATTAGATAAATCCATATCCAAAGGTATTGCGACTAAATTTTTGAGATAAGTTTAGGCACGATAGAATACCCTGAGAGAGCTTTAGCTTTGCCTAAAACACAACCTGACAAAACCGAACTTGGAAAACCTAAATTAAGACAAGTCCAACCACAATGGACTCAATATAACGGAAATAATTTCTTGACCTTGCGAGACCCTCTTGCTTTATCCAGTAATACTGTCCTCGTACCAGATACGATGGCCTCAATTATTCCTCTTTTAGACGGTAGTAGAGATATAGGTGGTTTACAATCAACCATTTTGCTTAGATCAGGAATGTACATTTCACAAGAAGACATTAAAGAGCTTCTTACTAGCCTTAACAATGCTTACCTTTTAGAAAATCAAACTTCCAAAAATGTAATTGATTCAGCTTT
>CAYFFO010000005.1:10331-22953 GCA_964342485.1 uncultured Dehalococcoidia bacterium | reverse complement strand
CTGGATCACTCACATTGACAAAGCAGAACTACGCAACACCAATCGGACAATTGCCTACTGAAGTCGAAGTCGTTAGAAAGTTATCCAACGTAATTGGAACAGAATCAGCTTTTGCTGACGAAATTCATCACATAAATGAACATTCTATAGAACTATCATGTAATTGGTTGCACAGGTATTTGGAAAGACCCGTTCCAATGGTACCTATACTATGTGGATCTTTTTACGAATACCTTGCTGGAAACAAAAATATAGAAGAAGACGAGCAGATGAACGAAGCAATTGATTACCTGAAAAAAGTTACTAAAGAAAGGCGCACGCTAGTTATCGCTGCTGGTGATCTATCTCACGTAGGACCAGCTTTTGGAGATCGCCAACCGATTAACAACATCAATCAACGATCCCTTGCTATAAAAGACGCTGAGTCTATAAAAGCGATAGATGCAATAGATTCTTCGACATTTATAGATATTTCCCGGAAAGAATCAGACCAACGGAAAATCTGTGGGATACCTCCTATATATGTAGCATTGAAACTACTTGCCGGCTCACAAGGTGAATCAATGGGATACAAGCAATGTCCTGCAGACAATAAAAATACTTCTTACGTTTCAATAGTTGGGTCTATTTTCCATAGCAATTAATAAATATCCAAAATAGTAAAAGTTATAAGCTAACTTTAGTATATTAATAGCTTAAGTTGCCTATTGTAAAAACGACTGCTAGACTCCAATTAACTATGGACTACAACAGGGAGTTCTCATGAAACCTGAATTAATAGCCGATTATAAATGCGAAGTTGGAGAAGGCCCTTTGTGGGACCCGCAAAAAAAATGTTTGTATTGGTCGGACATACCTAACGGTAAAATGTTTCGTTACTATCCTGACAGAAACGAGCATGAACAATTCTATAACGGTGAAATTGTAGGAGGCTTTACTATCCAGGAGAATGGATCTTTACTGCTATTTATGAGCGGTGGTGCTATAGCTACCTGGGACAAGGGAAACTTAAACTATTTAATTGATAAACTTCCTGGTGAAGAAAACAATCGATTTAATGACGTGTTCACGGACCCCAATGGGAGAGTTTTCTGTGGGACTATGCCTCAGGATTCCAGCAAAGGATCAGCACGGCTCGGAACTCTTTATAGATTAGATAGAAATCTTAGAATATTTCCAATTATTCGAAAAGTTGGAATTTCCAATGGAATGGGACTAACTCCCGACCGAACACAACTCTACTATACGGACACGGACGATAACCAGATTCACATCTTTGACTATACAATAGAAACGGGTTCTATTAGCAACAAACGGGTTTTTGTAGATATGAAACCAGAATCGGACGGATATCCCGACGGTATGACAGTAGATGCAGAAGGATACGTATGGTCAGCTCGCTGGGGTGGATCTTCAGTAATAAGATATGACACATCCGGTAGAGAAGAAAGACGGATCACGCTACCAGCAAAAAATGTAACCAGCGTTATATTTGGCGGTGATAAATATGAAGATATGTATATTACTACAGGCGGAGGAGAAGATAAGGCCAACAACGGCATTGGGGCAGGAGGGCTTTTCAGAATTCAACCCGGGGTCAAGGGTGTAGCAGAATTCTCATCAAGCATAGGTATCTGAAACCTGACTAAGTTTACCTTGACACTAAAATATGTTAGGCGTAACTTAATTTCGTGTACAAGATTTGATCAGGAGTTTTTTTATGGAACAAAATTGGGTAAAACGATCAACAATTTTACTGATATACATTGTATTACCCATTGGAATAATACTTGCCTGCGGTGCAGTTGAAACTCCTCCAGAACCACCTCCACCAGCGCAACCCATAGCTCCAGCTGCAGCTCCACCAGCTGCAACCGCTTTGCCCGTACAAAAGGCCGAGGCTAAGAAAGCAGCCCAACCTGAACCTGCTGCTCGGCCAAAACCTTCTCTTAAAAATACCCCTGCGTCTAATCTTGAAACAAATCAACAAATTGGAAAGGGGACGATCACTGAAAGAGAAGCCCCAATGAGGAAAACGGAAATTGAATATAAGTATGTCCCGAGCCCACAAATACCAGGGGTATATTGGGATTATGTATATACAGGACCCAAACCTACTGAACTTACAGAAAATCCTAAATTCAGCGACTTAGTCAAAGAAGGCAAACTTCCTCCTGTTGAGGATAGACTACCCAAAAACTTCAAAGTTGTGCGGCCTCCACATGGAATCGGTACATATGGGGGGACATGGAGAATTACGAGTACAGGTAGTGAACCCAGTAATAGACTATACTGGCATAAAAAGAACGCAAACGAATTTGTAAAATTACCGCACGTTGGATTCCACAAAGTAAGTGAAGATGGGCGAGTCTATACTTTTACGCTAAGGGAAGGTATACATTGGTCAGATGGTACCCCAATGACAATGGAAGACATCAGATTTGCATGGGAAGATGTTAATCTAAATAAAACTTTGCACCAAACCCCTCAGACTCAATGGCTAGACTCTGTTACTGGAAATTTAGTCAGATTTAAAGTAATCGACGATTTAAACTGGACACTAACTTGGGATTCTCCAGACTTTATATTAATGGAAGGTGAAGTGCGACCCGGCTCCAAATGTACTTCATTTTATTTTTGTTTTTATACTCCTGCACACTATATGAAACAGTTCCATCAAGATTATGCGGATCCAGACAACCTGAAAAAATTAATAACCTCCGAAGAAGCTGTCGACTGGCCAAGATTCTGGGGTATTAAAAATAACGAGTCGACTCACGTAGGTAAACCATTAATGGGACCATTTACACTAGAAAGTCACTCCGAAGCCTTGAACACTTGGACCTCTAATCCTTTCTTTTTCGAAGTAGACCCGGAAGGTAACCAACTACCGTATATCGACGGGTTTATGAATATTAAAGTCGAAAGCAGAGAAGTAGGAGTGTTTCGTGGTATGGCTGGGGAAAGTGATCTTTCAGCTCTTGGATACCAAATACAAGAAATTCCTCTTTATCGTTCAAATATGTCCAAAGGTGACTACAACATAAAAATATGGCCACAAGTAGGCCCTGGTGATTTTACTACTAGTATAGTTCAGACTTACAATTCTGATCCAGAAATCGGCAAATGGCTCAGGACAAGTGATTTTAGACAAGCCTTATCTTTAGGAATCGATCGAGAGGCAATTAACGATACCATCCTACTAGGCCTTGGCACACCTAAAAATTGGGTGTCTCATCCATCCACACCTTACTACCCAGGAGATGACTGGGCTTTTCATAATACTGAATATGATCCAAGTAAAGCGAACGAAATCTTAGATAGATTAGGTTTGTCACAAAAAGACAGTGACGGCTTTAGGCTACGTAGTGATGGTTCCGGGAATAGACTTTCATTCAGCCATCTATCTGAACTAGGGCCAACAGCTGACATTATGGTGCTCCAGCGTGACTACTTTGCTGATATTGGTATAGAGATCAATAACAAACCAATGAATGCACCCTGGACACTTAGTTATCCTGGTAAAGAATACCTAGCAATGTTACAGGGGCACTTTGGTTACTACGGAGCTAATCCTTGGTTTGCCGCTTGGACACGCTGCTGCGGTACAGGAGGAGGCCCAGCATTCTCACCTGATATTTCCGACTTGGACAGCAGTATGAAACGAGGTCCAAAAGGCGCAATACCTACAAATGGCGGTTATCAACCTAGGTGTGACTGTAAGATCAGCACCATTTGGGAACCTTCTGCTCCAAAAGATACTTATCCTGCAGACCCTACTGGTACGATAGCATGGCTTCATGACAACTGGCACATAGGTCGTGGAAAATCACAATTTTCTCCAGAACGTATTGAAATCGGCAAAGAAATTCATAGAATCCACGGTGAGCAGAAGTTCATGTTGAGCGTATCGGCACACTCGGGTGCTTCTAGAGGAATCGTCATCAACCGTAATAATTTTTTGAATGCACCAGACACACATGTAGCCGATACAGTAGGTTTTTACGGAGAACTCTATTTCTTTTTAGATGGGAAAGATAATGTTTCACAGTCCTCTGAAAAATAGAATTCGAATAAATAGGCACTCGAAAACTGTATATTGAATGCTTCAATATACAGTTTTAAAAACAAATGACAACCTACAGTAAATTAGAGATACCCATAGAGAAAAGTTTAAATGATCGTCTTCAAACTTTCTGGCAAGATATTTTCGGTGATTCACCAGATATAGAACCAGGAGTATTACTCGGAGAAGAAAAGAACTATAATCAGTCTACTCTCTATTTAATAGAAACAGATGACCTGCCTACCACTACCACAATGGTTACAACTTGCAAGCAAGTGCCTGAATTAGGAGGTTTTAGTGTAGTGGCAACAAGGCCCGAATCAAGAGGTGAAGGATTAGGAACTAAGCTCTGTCAACAATCTATAACCGATTTTAAAACATTGGGAGGAAAGGCTCTGTTTTTGGGTACAGTGAATCCTAATGCCGAAAAAATCTATCATAGGCTTGGGTGGCAAAAATTAGCTTCATCTATTATTTGGGTTAATGTCACAGACTTGAGATCCCCAGAAAAGTTTCTTATCGATTATTTTGATAATGACTTTACTTCAATAAAGATTCAAGAGGGCAATGCGAGTGCTAGAATACCAATTATCCCATTAATAGTTTATCCTCATGATTTGCAAATACTTGACTCAAACCTAGGTCTATTTTCTTCCAGATACGGGATAGTCCGATCTTGTATGGGTCTATATCCTAAATATAACAATCTCAGAAATAACAATATGGGTAACTGGTTCGTCGCTCTAGATGAACGTCAGCGAGTCGTTGGACTTTCATCGGCATCTTTGGACAATAAAGACGGTTGCCAAATAGATGGATTTATTTATGGAAACTCAAGATCTCATTGGATAGAACTTATAAATGCCGCAATTGCATGGGCTCATGGTATAGGTGTATCTAGAATATATTCAAACGTATCTTCTTTAGACGCAATTCGCAAATTGCTACTTGAATCGATAGGTTTTATACAAACTGGATCAGGACCAACTTTTAATCTAGATGGACAAACAATAGAGTCTCTCAGGATGGATTTGTGAGAAAGAAAAGGATCTTCTACTTTAATGATGCCCGGCATTATTATCTATTTGTTTTTGAACCTCCAATAAAGATAGAAGATGCATGGACACCCATCGATGAAATTTCCGGCACATCAGTTAACTCATTTAGTTACGGTGTCGAACGTGGTGATGGGATGTTCTATCCATCCAAAGTTGGAATGCAATTTGGAACCAATATCCAACCATTTGACCAAGCAGCATACTGGAGAACCTGGAATAATATGCAAAGCTTAATCGATCGGGGCTACGACCCTCTTAAATTGCTTATTGATCGAGCGCACGGTAAGAATTTGGATTTCTTCGCTAGTCTTCGTCTAGGATCATATGGAGGGATGGATCCATCACTAGATACAAAAACTGGTGGACACGGATATGTGAATAAAGAGGTCAGAGACCATGTTTATGAAGTACTTAAAGAACTTGTTAATGATTATGATACGGATGGTATTGAGCTAGACTTCGCTGCTCCTCCAGGAGGGGCATCTTTTTATTTCCAACCTGAAGACGTTCCAAAAAACACACAGTTAATGACCGATTGGGTTAAACAAGTATCTGATATGACACGTAACTTAAACAATCCCGGGAAAGAAATCGGGGCACGTATTTACCCTACTAAAGCAGCTAATGAAGCAGCCGGCCTCGACATCGATGAATGGATCGAACAAAAACTCATCGATTTTGTAGTCCCCATGGTTTATGGACACCATATCATTGACCCAGATATGCCTATAGATTGGCTAATAAAATCCGCCCATGATAAAGATATATCTGTATACCCTATGATCTCTCCATATTATTCCGATGATTCTCGTACGCACTTAAATCGCCAATATGCGACGCCTGAAATGATACGAGCTGCAACCTCTAACTACTGGTATAAAACCGTGGATGGTATGTACACATGGTTTTTATCATGGCCTTTAGGCAACGCTGAGCATCGTATACTCTCAGAGTTAGGTAACCCTACCCTAAGTGAAAAGGGAGATAAACACTACATTGTCAGAAGATCTAACCAATATATGGAGATACACAATATAGATTGTTCTCTTCCATTAAATATACCATCCGATTCTATATCTGATCCACACTCAATAACCTTCTATATATCTGACAACATAATTAAGGAATCAGAAAAAATATCCAGTATAGAACTAAATATAAACATTAAAGATCTTGTGTCAAAAGACAGATTATCTTTTAGTCTCAATGGAAAGTCGTTATCGAATGAAGAAGTTATTCGTACTCCTTCAGATCCAATATCTCCCTATGTTGGGCAATGGCTAAAATTTCGATTAAAAACTGTTAAACCCCAAATGGGTTCAAATACACTTCAAATAATGCTCCATGGTAGACCAGAAGGACTCAAAAGTGCTTTGGTTGTCGAAGATGTAGAAATCATCATACGACGTGGACTCTATCCCGCAAGTATTTCCAGTTAGTATTTACAAGAGTAATTAAATGAATAACAAATCGAAAAATATAGCAGTTGTAACACAAGATTTATTTTTCTTACCTAGAATTCAAAACATTGCAGAACCAAACGGATACAACGTTGTAAGAACAGTTGACTTAGAAAGCTTCACAAAAATCTATAGTCAGGATGATTTAATTTTGATATTAATTGATCTAGAAGGGAACTCCAGAGTATGGAAAGACATACTGATGTTTTTGTCAAATCAAATTGTTAAATTTATTGTTATCGGTTACGGACACCACTCTGACAAAAATATGCTGGCTGAAGCGGAACAACTTGGTTGTGATATTGCCCTTACCAAAGCAAAATTCAGTAGAGATCTAATCAAGATAATAAGATCTCAAGGACGATGTTTGATTAAAAACAAGAATATATAATTGAAAACTGATAGCTGGATTTAACATCTTGGAATCGATATTCATAAACAGCGAAATAAGACTCAATGCCTACTCTAACTAAAGAACAGATTCAAAATTTACTATCCACTCCTATAATAGCCCGTCTTGCAACAGTCAAACCCGATGGCTCTCCATACTTGGTTCCAGTTTGGGAATACTGGGACGGTGAAGCAATGTTCATCATACCTCGAGCAAAATCCAAATTTGTTAAGTATTTGATTGACGAACCCAGAGTAGCGGTATCATGTGCAGACGATATTAGCTCAGACCATCCTAGAATTCTTATAGAAGGTACAGCAGAAATAGTAGAAGGCCCTTCCATTATGACAGGCAATACTCTTTCTATAGCCAAAGAAATGGTACTACGATACTCTGGCGAAGCCGGTCTACGGTACTTAGAAGATACGATTGACAAACCAAGATATCTTGTAAAAATAACTCCCGAAAAGATAACATCTTGGATGCAAGGATGGCATCCAAAATACGGCTAGCAAAGCTTTGTATCTTGCTATCATAAATCATATAGAAACCGAGTTGGATCCATTCAACCCACTAAAGAGGAAACTTTAACATGGACTTGCTATCACTCGACGCTACCGAAATGGCCAGACTTATAATTTCAAAAAAAATATCTCCAGTCGAAATTATCGAAGCTTGTTTGAATCAAATTGAAAAATTTAATCCCAGTATTAATGCGATAGTAACACTTGCTGATAGAAGTATTGATCGAGCTAGAAAAGCAGAGCAGGCGATCATGCGTGGAGAAAAATGGGGACCGATGCACGGTGTCCCATTCACCATTAAAGATTGTATAGATACATCAGGCACCAGAACTACCATAGGGTCATTAATCTATGAAAATAATGTACCTTCCATTGATGCAACGGTTGTTAAAAGGCTTTCAAATTCTGGTGGAATATTGATTGGAAAGACTAACCTTCCAGAATTTGCTTTGTGGTGGGAAACCGGAAATCGAATATTTGGACAAACAAATAATCCTTGGGATTTAAAAAGAACTCCAGGAGGTTCAAGTGGCGGAGAAGCTGCTGCTATTGCAAGTAAGATGTCACCAATCGGAGTTGGAAGTGACGTTGGAGGTTCAATAAGAGAACCCGCGAACTACTGTGGGATAGTTGGTCTTAAAGCAACACATGGACGTATACCACTAACTGGTCATTGGCCTGACGTTCTTCTCAGATATATGCACGTTGGACCTTTATCTAGAACTGTACGAGATGCAAGTCTTGCCCTGTCAATACTTTCTGGATCCGACGGAATAGATGCTTACTCTCTACCACTCGACCCTCCCATTATCAATTTAGACCCTTCAATCAATGGCCTAAAAATCGCTCTTTGTACTGAAGGTTACTTTGATCCAGTCGATCCCGAAGTTAAACAAAAGGTTTTAAATGCTGCAAAGATATTTGAAGAAATGGGTTGTCACATTGCAACTCATTCACTAGATTCATGGCACAAACTATCAGCTCAATCAATCTCTGATAGTTTATTTACTGCTGAGGGTCAATACTGGCTTAAAGAAGTAGTCCGAGGGAAAGAAAAACTATTAGCACCAAACATAAAATCGCGCTTATCAAAAAAACCGCCATCTATGGAAGAATATCAACAAGCAATTTCTGACAGTGATTCCCTCAAACAAGATGTCGCAAAGCTATTTTATAAATACGATCTTCTGATTTGTCCTACAGTGCCAGGGCCAGCTCACCTACATAATTCAAATACATTGGAAATTGATGAACAAAAAGTACCCGCAAGAAATGCTCTAAGAGCAACAGTGCCTTTTGACATAACTGGCTCTCCTTCTGTTTCTGTTCCTTTTGGAATGAGTTCAAATGGTCTGCCAATTGGGGTTCAGATCATTGGACGTCATCTTGATGAAGAAACTGTTTTAAGAGCCGCTGCTAAACTAGAGGCTTCAAACCAAGGTGGATATCATGTGCCACCAGGGTTTTAATAATAGATCCTGCAATATTCTTTATGTATATATAGGAGTGTAAATTTGATTAATTACCATGGATCAACTTTTACATGGAAATCTAAACCATCGAAGGACCAGTATTACAAATATCCCGGCGGCTTTGTAGGAAGCCCGGGAGATATGTATCAAGTTCGTTTTAATATACAGTCCAGCTGCATTATCAAAAGTAGTACTAATGACCAAAGTGAGGAAATTTTCCTTGGATCACCTTGTAGATCTGAGTACACAATCGCAAGCCATAATCTTTTCCAAGTGCCGAGTAAAGAATTTCGAATGGCATTTACTAAAACCCATGAAATACCAATATCTTCAAATTCATCATCTGATAAAATCGGATATGAATTTTCAAGCCTGTCTGAAAAATTTATAGACCACAGAATCGACATACGTAGTTATAAACATTATCAAGAACTGCAAAGCCCTGCTCAGATAATTAAAGCAACCCTGGAAGGTGATTTGATTAATGTCAAAACTAATTACCTAGATACAGAATCGAGCCTTTTGGTATCCATCGAATTTCCTGTTAATCTGATCAATGTAGACGCTAAAGAGAACAAATTCCAAGTATGCACCGGGCCAATCTTGGTCCCGGACATATCTTCATGGAAAATTGGAAAATCTGGACGTGCCTTTATTGCACACATAGCCTTAAATTCATTGGACAAAATCGAAGTAATACTGAGAAGAGAAGTTATACCACAACAATCTGAACTATCATGGCTAGATGAACCGGTTGGTCTTGATCGTAACGAACTTATCGACAAAGATATTCGGCCCATAGACTATCCCGTACAACGCTGGGAATTAAACACCTATCATAAAACTGTAGAAATACCAGCAAACACTAGGTTCTACAAATCCTTAAATGACTCCCCTTATCGATAAAGATTAAATTACGATCATTTATATATCTTGATTTGAGTATATTGATCGATATCAACAAGGACTATCAATTCACAAACCTATCTATTTAACTTTTAAATCGATTGCAGAAGACTTATATCCAATGCTATATTTAGTTTGCAAAATAGAGCTTTCACATAGTTGCCAAAATGTTTAGATCAAAAAGGACCATTTGGAATGTGCGGGATAAGCGGAATAGTACATAAAAACGCGTCTTTAGACAATCCTGCTCCGATTGGCAGAGACCTAAAGGTTATGCTTGAGGCACTAGCCCATAGAGGACGGGACTCCACTGGGATAACTATAGCAGGTAATAATTTGAACTCAAACCTTGTTGTCAGACTATGGGGACAAGATGACGACTGGGATAATATCTTTATACTGATGAAGGAAAATCTTTCCCCGCTTGGAGCAATAATTGAATCATCCCAATATACGGAAAACTTCGCACGTATTTCAATTGCTTACGAAGGAGAAATCACGATTCTAGCAGAAACTCTTATACGAACACCTGGAATAGTAATTCATAGTATAGGTGAATCTTCCGAAACAATAAAAGATATTGGTACTGCTATAAACCTAGATACTAAACATGGACTCTCCCAACTTACCGGCACCCATGGGATAGGGCACGTTAGAATGGCAACCGAAAGCCTTGTTGACATAAGTCATTCACACCCATTTTGGGCATATCCCTTCCCGGATATAACTGTCGTTCATAATGGTCAACTTACAAACTATCACAAACTTAAACGAAAATATGAAGATCATGGCCATCATTTTCAAACACGCAACGATTCTGAATTAATCGCAGTATATTTAGCTTCTCAAATGCAGGGCGGAGAGAGCCTAGAAGATTCTCTTAGAGCCTCTTTGGAAGACCTCGATGGAACATTCACTTACTTAGTATCAACCCGACACGGAATGGGTTACGCCAAAGACCGTTGGTCGGCGAAGCCTTTAGTTACCATGGAAACAGAAGATGTAGTTGCTGTTGCCTCAGAAGAAACAGCTCTCCGGAAAATTTTTACCAATGAAATTCAACGGGCTGAACCACAAGAAAATGAGGTTATGACTTGGTCAGTATAGATGCAAGTAAACTCAGCATTAGGGAACTCAATACAAAGATTAAAACCATAGCAGGTGAAGGACTCTCTATCCAAATCATGAACCCTGAAGCAAGACATAATATTGCTGTTGGAATCCTAGACCAATGCGACATAAAAATTGAAGGTAGTGTCGGATATTACACAGCAACTCTTCTTGACGGACCTAATGTAACAATCAACGGTAACGCTGGTTGGGCTCTTGGAGAAAACCTTATGAGTGGCAAAATTAGTGTAGCTCACGATGCGGGAGCATCTCTGGCAGCTTCAATGCGAGGAGGAGAAATCTTTATTGGTGGTGATGCCGGAGCCAGAGCAGGCATCTCTATGAAAGGAGGATCCTTGATAATTGCGGGCAACTCTGGATTCCTCACTGGATTTATGATGCAAAAAGGACAGATTATAGTATGTGGTGATGCTGGTGAAGCAATAGGAGACTCAATGTACGAGGGAACTATCTATGTTGGCGGAAAATACGGCTCACTCGGCAGTGATGCTATAGAAGAAGAAACTAGTGAAGAAGAATTGATCTCTATATGGGATTCGTTGGAAAAACATGGAGTCAGAGAAAAACCCAGATTTAGAAAAATAGTTTCTGAAAAAAAGCTATACCACCTAGATTCACTTGAAAGAATGGAAAAGACAGGTATCTAATGATTCATCCAAGTAGTCAAATAATGAATCCATGGGTAATCGATGATATACATGCAAAAGCAGAACTGGGACGATATAGAATTCGTGGATTCAGCACTTTTCAAAATGTTACCCATTTTGACGAACTTACATTCTTATCAACTGGATTAACAAGATTCCCATTAGAAGGCTACAAAGAAAAATGTGAAACCCGTACTGTTATCGGCAATCGATATGCTTCAAAGCCCCTTATCTTAGACACCCCTATCTATATTTCAGGCATGAGCTACGGAGCCCTGTCTCCTAATGCCAAGACAGCTTTGGGTAAAGGAGCCTCCCTTGTAGGTACTGCCAGCTGTACAGGCGATGGAGGGATGCTAAAAGCAGAACGAGACGCATCAGATAAGCTAATTTATCAAGTATTGCCTAGTCGATATGGATTCAACCCACATCATTTACTTCAAGCACAAGCAATTGAGATAGTAGTTGGTCAAGGGGCAAAACCAGGTACAGGCGGTATGCTTATGGGTATCAAAATACCTGACGAAATAGCACAAATGCGAGATCTCCCAACTGGAATTGACCAAAGAAGTCCTGCAAGGCACCCAGATTGGCTCGGTCCTGATGACTTGTCTATCAAAATTGACCAGTTAAGAGAAGCAACCGACCACAAAATTCCAGTTCACGTCAAGCTTGGGGCCTGTCGTGTCACTGACGACGTGAAGCTAGCGGCCAAGGCAGGAGCAGACGCTATTATAATTGATAGCATGTTAGCTGGTACAGGTGCTTCTGCAGAAGTACTACTTGACCACAGCGGTATTCCTACTGTGCCAGCCATCGTTATGGCTCGTGAAGCTTTAAGAGAAATTGGACTATCTGAAACCGTTAGCCTTATAGCCTCTGGAGGCATCCGGAGTGGCGCCGATGCTGCAAAAGCATTAGCTTTAGGAGCTGACGCTGTTGCAATCGGGATTGCTGCCCTTATAGC
>CAYFFO010000005.1:0-10231 GCA_964342485.1 uncultured Dehalococcoidia bacterium | reverse complement strand
ATATAGGGGCGAAAATGATGAAAATAGATAAAATCCTCAATCAAATCCAAGATGATAAAATTGAGTACATACTAGCTCAGTTTGTTGATATCCATGGTTCCCCAAAGGTAAAGATGGTGCCAGTTAATCATATTAATGATCTGGTGGATGATGGAGCTGGATTTGCAGGGGCTGCCGTGTGGGGTCTGGGCCAAGGCCCTCACTCTCACGATATGATGGCTAAGATTGACCTTGATACTTATACGCCCTTACCTTGGCGTGACGGCATTGCGAGATTTGCTTCAGATTTATATGTAGATGATCAAGTTCATCCATACTGTCCTCGCCAAAACCTAAAAAGGATATTATCAAATGCAAAAGATGAAGGTTTTCTATTCAAAGTAGGAATAGAGCCCGAACACTTTTTAGTTACAAAGGAAGAAAACGGATCAATAAATGTTTGGGATCCTAATAATATTGATAATCTAGATAAGCCTTGCTATGACTTTAAAGGAATTGCTAACGTAATGGACTATCTAAAGGATTTAATGGACGGCATGGCAAAGATAGGTTGGGATGTGTACCAATCTGATCACGAGGATGCTAATGGACAATATGAAGTTAATTTCGTTTATGATGACGCTATCAAAACAGCCGATCATTATACATTTTTTAAAATGATGACAAGTCAATATGCTCAACGCTACGGAGCAATAGCTACCCATATGGCTAAACCATTTTCAAATCGAACAGGTAACGGTGGCCATGTACATTTCCATGTAGCTGATTCAAAGTCTGAAGAAAATCTTTTCTTAAATGAAGAAGACCCTCAAGGGCTTGGACTTTCAGAATTTGCATACCATTTTATTGGTGGAATATTTGAACATGCACCAGCACTATGTGCCATTACATCACCTACAGTTAACTGTTATAAACGTCTTCAACTTGGTGAAGGACTGTTGGGCACACAATCTGGATTTACATGGACTCCTGCATTTATCTCTTATGGTGATAACAACAGAACCCAGATGATTAGGACCGCAGGACCAGGCCACTTAGAAGACCGTACAGTTTCTTCCGCTTGTAACCCATACCTTGCATTTGCGGCATATTTGACTGCAGGACTAGATGGAGTCCGTAATCGAATCAATCCAGGCAAAGCTAATTTAGGCAATAATATGTATAGTTTGGGACTTAAACAAATTAAACAAAAAGGTATAAAAACGCTACCTCAGAGCCTCACCGAAGCACTACAAGCACTAAAATCTGACGTGGTGATTCAAGAGGCATTAGGACCAATCTATGACGAATTTATATCCCTGAAGGATTCTGAATGGAATGAATATCATAAACAGGTATCTCAATGGGAAATTGACCGTTATCTAACTATGTTTTAAATAATTATGGCTTTTCTAATCAACTGCCCGAATTGTGGTAATAGAAGCGTATATGAATTCCGATTTGGAGGAGAGACCCTGCAAAGGCCTCCGGAAGATTCGGCCATAACTACTTGGACAAAATATTTCTACGAAAGACGTAATATCTCAGGACTGCAAGAAGAATGGTGGTACCACAGTCAAGGTTGTCGAAAATGGTTCATCGCAAACAGAGATACTACCAATAACATGATCCTATCAACTAAATTCCCAGAGAAAGAATCGAAATAATTGACCAATCCAGAAGAAACCCGCCTACCAAAAAATCCATCTCATATAATTGATAAATCTAACCCTGTTAGATTTAAGTTTAATGGTAAAACCTACAAAGGTTACAAAGGGGATAGTATCGCTTCTGCCCTTTATGCAGCTGGAATAAGAATCTTTACCAGGAGTTTTAAATATCACAGATCTAGGGGTTTACTATGTGTTGAAGGCAACTGCCCTAACTGCCTAATGAACGTTAACGGTGTGCCTAACCTCAAGGCATGTTGCATTGACATTGAAAAAGGTATGGATGTACGCCACCAAAATGCATGGCCATCCCAAGATCATGATTTTATGTCTATATTAGACAAATTAGACCGATTAATGCCGATAGGGTTCTATTACAAAACATTCCATACTCCCAAACTGTTTTGGAAATTGATTAGACCTATAATACGTCGGGTATCAGGTCTAGGAAATGTACCCAAAAAACCAATTTCAAAAATCAATCATCATAAATTCTCTCATTCTGATATAGCCATAGTTGGTGGCGGTCCAGCTGGAATGTCAGCAGCAATTGTCGCTGCCAAAGAAGGTTTCAAAGTAACAATTATTGACAACCAACCAAGCCTTGGAGGCCATCTAAGGTATGATACGTCAACCCACCAAATTCTTGCTGACACGGAACCTGTTAGTGGCTTTGAAATCGCGGCTGATTTGGCTAAGCAGGTCCAATCATTTACTAATATAAATATCCTGAACAATTCTACAGTGTTTGGTATATATGAAGGGAATCTTCTAGGAATAACAAGTAATGATTCAATGCTTAAACTTCGAGCAAAACAAATCATTGTCTCGACAGGTTCTTATGAAATTCCTCTCACTTTCGATCGAAACGATCTCCCGGGAGTAATGCTGAGTACCGGTGTACAAAGGCTAATTAATCTATACGGTATAAAACCCGGTAAAACTGCATTGATTGCCACTACAAATGACCATGGATATACTGTCGCCCAAGACTTACTGAATGCAGGAGTTCGAATCGCGGTTTTAGCAGATACCAGGCCTGATTTTCCGCACCATTTACCCGCAGCACAGTCTTTGCAATCAAATGGGGTACTTATTCTACCAGAGCATGCTTTAGTTCGTGCTGAGGGTATAAAAAGAGTGATTGGAGGAGTTATATCAAAAACTGAAAATGGACTAGCAACCAGTAAAGAAAGACAAATTGATTCAGACATTATTGTAATGTCCTCGGGGTTCCAGCCAGCGATTTCATTAATTAACCAAATAGGCAATTTTTCTAAGCATGACAAATCTACAGGCCAAACATTACCTACTCAACTGCCTGAAAGTATATTCACAGCAGGAGATATCAATGGAACACATGATCCTTTAATATCTATTAATGAAGGAAAATTAATTGGAAAGAAAGCCACCCTCAATCTTAATCAAAATAATTCTCATAAAAGCATAGAATCAGATATAGCAAGTCTCAACAATTTACAGAACAACTATCGTGTAAAAAACATTAATTCACCACAGCCATTACAAAGAAATTTTGGCTCAAAACAATTTGTGTGTTTATGTGAAGACGTCACTTTTAAAGATATTACAAAAGGTATCGATGAAGGATTCGAGGATATACAGACCTTAAAACGCTACAGTACCGTGACAATGGGGCCTTGTCAGGGAAAAATGTGTCATAAAACTTTTGTAGATATAGCATCTAAACATACGTCCAAAGATATTAATGATCTTGGTTCAACTACTTCTAGGCCTCCGGTTGAACCAGTAAGCCTAGGAATTTTGGCTGGCCATTCGAAAATCCCAACTAAACTTACTCCTCTTGACATGAAACATAGGGTTTTGGATGCGAAAATGATTGACTCAAACCAGTGGAAACGACCACAGGTATATAGTACACCTGAAAAAGAAGCTTTAATCGTTCGAAATGGTGTTGGAATAATTGATTTAAGCACTTTAGGAAAACTAGACATTCGAGGAGTAGACGCACCTGCTCTAGTTGACAAAATGTATACCCATAATTTTTCAACTTTACGCATTGGAAGGATAAGATATGGAGTCTTATGTACTGACAATGGAACTATATTAGATGATGGAACAGTTGCGCGCGTTTCTAAAGAACAGTACTTCGCTACAACCTCTACAGCGAGCGTAGAAACAATTGAAGAATGGTTTAAATGGTGGATGGCAGGAGATAACATTTGTGCTCATATTACCAATGTAACTTCAGGATACTCTGCCATTAACGTGGCAGGACCTCAATCACGTAATACGCTAGAAAAACTTACTAACTTGGATCTATCAACCAAATCCTTCCCTTACATGCATTTTAAGCAAGGTTTTGTAGCTGGTATTCAAACTATGTTACTTAGAATAGGATTTGTAGGTGAAACTGGGTGGGAATTACATTTCCCTTCTGAATATGGAGAGCACATGTGGGATGCCCTGATGGAGGCTGGTAACGAATTTGAAATAACCCCTTTTGGAACTGAAGCTCAAAGAATATTACGTCTAGAAAAAAAACATATCATACCGAACCAGGATACAGACATGCTTAGTAGCCCAATTGAAAGTGATATGGAATGGGTAGTGAAATTTGATAAGTCAGATTTTATAGGTAAAGCAGGCTTATTAGCTAGGAAAAAACATCCGAGCAGAAATCGTCTAGTAGGATTTGTAATGCGAAATGAAGCTGTACCACATGACGGTGATGCAGTTGTCATGGAAGCCTTACCTGTAGGTAAAGTCACTAGCTCCAGATTAAGTCCTACAACAGATAAAGGTTTTGGGCTTTGCTGGGTTCCTGAAGATTTGGCAGTACAAGGAAATACTATTTTTATTAATACAGATGGAGTAATTTCACCTGCAGCAGTAGAAATGAATCCAATTTATGACCCCAAAGGTAATAGGTTAAAAGAATAGATGGTTAAAAAAAGTCCTATCGGCCAAAGCGCTCTTCACAATATCCATATTGACCTTGGTGCGAGCATGTTCGAATACAATGGGTGGAATATCCCATCTCACTATACCTCTCCCGAAGAAGAATTTGACCAAATACAACAGTATGGAGGTTTATCTGATATAAGTCATTACGGGAAAATACTAGTGCACGGCAACGTCGAAGAGTGTATTGCAAATGGACTTAGCCAAGAAATAAAAACTGATATCGGAACCTCTATAACATTAAACTTCACAGAGGATTCAGAAATAGCTCAATTAACCCTTTCAAAATTAGCCTCAGATGAAGCTATAATTATTTCAAAATCTGCACAGTCACACCTAGTTACACAAATATTGAATGACTCTTCGGAACTATGTGCACATGCAATCGATATTTCTTCAACTTTAACTGGACTGCAATTAGTTGGACCATTATCTGAAAAACTTCTTTCCTCCATAATTGAGTTTGACATATCATCGTCAAATTTCATTGACTTAAACTGTGCACAAGGAAGTGCCGCACAAATACATGCCACGATAATTAGAAAAGATATAGGTCATTTCCCTAGCTATAATATATTTGTAGACAGAGGATATGGTGTATATATGTGGGACACCCTATTTGATATATCTCAAAATTACCAAGTAGTTCCCGTCGGTATACAAGCTATATCTTTGTTAAGCAAATAAAATTCATATCCTTGAAAGGACTTACCCAAGAATCAACTGACAATGTTACACCTCTTTAAAAAAACTAAGATGTGGGGAAAACATACCCTAAAAAGCCGATACGATGTAGTAATTATAGGAGGTGGTGTTCACGGCCTTTCAACCGCTTATCACCTTGCTAAACTCGGTATTACCAATGTTGCGGTACTAGACAAAGGGTATATTGGAGGTGGTGGTAGTGCTAGGAGCACAGCTATTATACGCTCAAATTATCTAACCTTAGAGGGAATACCTTTTTTTAAGGAAAGTCATGAAATATATCGCCAACTATCTCAAGAATTGCAATACAACTTGTTATTCGATGAAATGGGAAGACTCGATATAGGACACTCAGAATCAGCTGTTTACTGGCTTAGGCTAAGAGCTGAATTCAACCAGTTACTTGGAGTTAACAGTAGAATAATTGGCCCAGAACAAATAAAAAAACTGGTCCCCCAAATCGATTTAAGAGAAAACAAAACTTTGCCTATAATGGCTGCCCTTTATCACCCTACAGCGGGAGTAGTACGTCACGATGCAGTAGTCTGGGGATTAGCTAGAGCTTCTGATCAAAGAGGAATAGAAATTCACCCATTCACAGAAGTAACCGGTGTGAACAAAAAGGGAGATAGAGTCACAGGCGTGGAAACTGTTAAAGGGAAAGTAGATGCCGATATAATTGTAAACGCAACTGCAGGCTGGAGTTCAAATATTACCGCAATGATCGGCCTAAACATTCCAATTAATACTTTCCCGCTTCAAGCTTGCGTTACACAACCTGTCAAACCATTCATACACACCACCATCTCTTCAGCGGATCTGCATGTATATGTATACCAGACAGACAGAGGAGAACTTGTGATTGGAGGTCCTGTTGATCCTTTCTCAACCTATAGTCAAAGATCCACCCTAGATATGTTACATGAGCTAGCTTCTAATACATTAGAACTGCTCCCCGAATTGCGTGATATCAAGATAATGCGCCAATGGACCGGCCTTTGCGACATGACTCCTGACTACGCTCCAATCATGGGAAAAGTAAAAGGGTTGGAAGGATTCATATTGAATTGTGGATGGGGTACCTGGGGATTCAAAGCAGCTCCCGCATCTGGAAAAACCATCGCTGAACTCATTCAAACAGGAAAAACGCCAGAATTAATACGACATTTTGATCTGGAACGATTTAATGAGAACAGGCTCGTGAACGAAAGGGCTGCTGCGATAGCCGCTGCTATCCACTAACTTTAATATACAGGTAACAAAATAGTCACAACTATTTAATCCTGCCATACTTCTCCAAGAAGTCTTAGCCAGTTACCGCCAAGGATTTTTGAGATATCCTGACTATTATATCCCCTTTTACTAAGTTCAACCGTGATATTTGATAGTTTATCTGGAGTCTCAATCCCTTTTGGATGCTTAGGCAGATCTGGATATTCAAGTCTCCTTTCAGAAAATTTTGTTCCCTGTTGAGACATCAATACGTCAAACCAAGAACTCGATTGTTCTTGAGTGTAATCTGTACCTATTCCAACGTGATCAATTCCAATGCGTTCAACCATATCTTCAATAGCATCACCAAAATCCACTATAGTGGATTCCCAGCCTCTCCTAAGAAAAGGCGGCCATGCAGTAGCTCCTACAACTCCACCCTTTTCTGCTATCAATTTCAGTGCATCGTCAGTTTTATTCCGTCGTGAATCAAAAAATGAACGAGCATTTGCATGAGTACATGCCACTGGTTGATCCGACAAGGATATCGAATCTATTGTTGTCTTATCACCTACATGAGAAAGGTCAATTAAAATCCCCAGTCGATTCATTTCTCGAATAGCATCTCTACCAAAATTACTTAATCCATCATCTCTGTTTTCCCAACATCCATTCCCTAATAAATTTCTCTCGTTATAAGTAACTTGAATAATCTTTACACCCAATTCGTGAAAAAGTTCAAGTCTATCCAGATCATTTTCAATAGGTGTTGCATTCTGCCATCCGAATATAACGCCCGTTTTGTTATTTTGCTTGGCCTCAATAATATCTTTCACACTTTTGACTTGAGTCACCGTTTCAGAACGATCCCGGAAACGATGCAGCCATTTAGATATGTTGTCCATCGCATCTGGATAGTGTTCCCATACGGCAATAGTAGCGTTAATAGCAGTTACCTTGCCTTTATTTAAACTATCGAAAACAGAAGAGCTTTCCCAATTACTTACGTTTAGCCCATCAATAACTATCGATTCGTCATATAGATCATCATGGTTATTATCCAATCCAATATTCCCCTAAAGTTCAGTATACGAGATGATTTCGCGAACATATTAACACACAAAAATATTGATAGGTAGATAACATTGACACACAAAGATATTGTAGATAATCTCCTTCATATATTAAATGTATTGATAAACCATTTTGGGTAAACGATTAAAATTAAGAGATTTGGAGAATTTAACTTGACTTACACAAAAATTCAAACTTGGCTAAACGAAGAACTTGAAGAAATACGACAAGCTGGTCTTTTTAAGGAAGAAAAAATCATAAAGACTGCCCAAAGTGCCGATGTTGACACTAATCAGGGTGATATGATTAATTTTTGCGCTAATAATTATCTTGGTTTAGCAGATAATCAAGAAATTGAGATGGCCGTGGTCAACGGTTTACAAAAACATGGTTTTGGAATGGCATCAGTACGGTTTATATGTGGTACCCAGGACATACATAAAGAACTTGAAGAAAATTTGACAAATTGGTTTGGTACTGAAGATACCATTCTTTATACTTCTTGTTTTGACGCCAACGCCGGCTTATTTGAAACAATACTTGGCCCCGAAGATGCAATTATCAGTGATGCCTTAAACCATGCTTCCATAATTGACGGTATAAGGCTTTGCAAAGCTCAAAGAAAAGTATACCAGCATGCAGATATGGACGATCTAGAAGAACAGCTCAAAGAAACAGAATCAGCCCGATTCAGAATGATCGCAACAGATGGCGTATTCAGTATGCAGGGTGATATAGCACCACTTGATAAAATATGTGATTTGGCTGAAAAATATGATGCGTTAGTAATGGTAGACGACTCTCATGCAACAGGTTTCATGGGACCCAATGGACTTGGTAGTCCTGATGACATGGGTGTTATGAACAGGATTGATGTACTCACTAGTACTATGGGTAAAGCCCTAGGTGGTGCTTCAGGCGGATTTACTACCGGTAAAAAAGAAATTATCGAATACCTAAGACAAAGATCACGTCCTTATCTTTTTTCGAACACTTTAGCCCCTCCTATCGTTACGGGTGCACTAAAAGCTTTGGAGATCGTTAGAAATACTCCTCAACTTAGAGAAACCTTATGGGAAAACACGCTTTACTTCCGTTCAAAAATGTCTTCCCTTGGATTTGATATTATCTCAGGAAAACATCCTATAGTACCAATTATGCTTCGCGATGAAATCAAGACGGTTGAACTAGCTAAAGCTGTAAATAAAAAAGGACTGTTTGTAGTAGGATTTAGCTTCCCTGTTGTACCTCGCGGTGAAGCAAGAATTAGGGTACAGCTGTCAGCTGCTCACACAAAAGAACAGTTGGACAAGGCTATTTCGATTTTTAGTGAAACTGCAAAAGAACTTGGAGTTATATAAATATATGGACGCAATACAGGATCTGACTGGTAAAGTAGCTCTTATTACAGGGGCTGGGCAGGGTATGGGTAAGGCTATTGCTCGCTCTTTAGGATCACTTGGAGCAAAATTAGTTATAAACGACATTAACTTAAAAGCAGTCAAAGCTGCTGAATCAAATTTAAAAGATGATGGTCACAAAGTTATCGGTGTTGCAGGTGACGTAACTTCCAAAACAGACGTCGATCACATCATTTCGAGCACATTGCAATCATATGGCTCAATACATATCCTTATAAATAACGCGGGTATTCTTCGTCCAACTCATTTGATAGACATAGAGGAAGACGAATGGGATTTGGTTGTCAATGCTAACTTAAAAAGTACATATCTTTGCTCTCGAGCGGTGCTAGAACCAATGCGTAAGAATAAATGGGGTAGGATCGTTAATCTTTCATCGAGTGCAGGTAGAAAATACAGTACTATCGGTGGAGCACATTATTCTGCTGCGAAAGCAGGTATATTAGGACTCACTAGGCATTTAGCTAAAGAGGAAGCACCCAACGGAATCACCGTTAACGCTATCTGTCCAGGATTAATAGATACTGAAATGGTACGTTCTACTATAAATCCAGAACGTACAAAGGAATACGCCGACAGCTTTCCCATACCTAGATTGGGCCATCCGTGGGAAGTAGCAGAATTGGTCAAGTTCATTGCCTCAGATCAAGCTGCCTATATAACTGGTGCTGCCTTGGATATAAACGGTGGAGACTTAATGATGTAGTTTTCTAGTTCTCTTACACCGGTGGTATTAAAAGAGAAAATTAACCATACCGTATCAAACGGTATGGCTTTATCTTAGTTATCAATCGATGAACCATGGTTGCGGGGGCAGGACTCGAACCTGCGACCTTTGGGTTATGAGCCCAACGAGCTGCCGCTGCTCCACCCCGCGGCGTGTCATTAAAAACAATTAAACCACTGTCAGAATTCGATTTAAAAAAGATTTAAGTAATCAACACAAAACGAATAATCAATCCTTGATGTGAGTCAAGTCCTCGGTCGATTAGTACCGCTCAGCTGAATCCCTCACGGGACTTACACCTGCGGCCTATCAAACACGTAGTCTACATGAGACCTTACTCTTGGCCTAAACCAAGAAGGGAGATCTAATCTTGAGGTTGGCTTCGTGCTTAGATGCTTTCAGCGCTTATCACATCCGAACATGGCTACCCGGCTATGCTCCTGGCGGAACAACCGGTACACCAGAGGTTCGTCCTTCCCGGTCCTCTCGTACTAGGGAAA
>CAYFFO010000004.1:14890-95290 GCA_964342485.1 uncultured Dehalococcoidia bacterium | reverse complement strand
TGAGGTTAGGATTGGGTATTCATGGACAGGTTACGGGTGCTTCAAAAGATCCTTTTCGAGTGATGGTAAATTTTGGAGTGGATGATATAGAAAGCGAATACTCACGCTTGACTTCACAGGGGATAATATTTATTAGAAAGCCAGAAAAGGAGCACTGGGGTGGTCATATTGCTACGTTCAATGATCCTGACGGTAATATCCTGCAGTTGATGCAGTTAGAAGCATAATTTATTCTGCGGTTTATAATTAGCGTGTCAAGTATTAATAAAAATTCAGGCTTGAATCATTTTGTTATCAGGTCTAGAATTTCATTAATATAAAGTAATCATTAGGATAGCGCATGTTTTCTGCCTTAGAAGCAATAAAACAAATAAATAAACTTAGAAAAGATTCTATTGTGGTTTCTACGATGACACCTAACAGATACTGGGTTTCTGTTTCAAATAGGCCAGAATTGGATTTACCCATTTATGGCGCTATGGGTAAGGCTTCCTCTGTTGGTCTCGGTTTGGCGATTGCTCAACCTGGTCGTAATGTTATTGTTCTGGATGGTGATGGAGCTTTACTAATGAATCTTGGTAGTTTGGTCACAATTGCTGATCGAGCTACGACAAATCTTGTTCATTTTGTTTTTGAAGATGGGGTTTATTACACTACTGGTGGCCAGTCTGTACCCGGATCAGGAAAAATAGATTTTTCAGGGTTGGCAAAGGCATCAGGGTTTAATGGAAATTTTAAATTTGACAACTTGGAAGATTTTGTAAGTGAATTACCAGACATATTTACGATGGAAGGTCCGGTACTTGTGTCTCTTAAGGTCTTCCACGAAATCCCATCAGGTGTTTATATGGGAAGCACAAATGATTCAGCGTACACTCTTTCAAAAGCCCTGAATCCAAACTTATCATAAGAATGTCTTAGGTCCATCGAAGAAGGAGCGGTGATTTTTGGTATTGAGTAAAAGTGAGGTTAATTAAGATGAAGATTACCGAGATCAAATCTTATCGTATTAGCGCCGGTTCATTGGTTGTGAAAATTGAAACTGATGTTGGTATATATGGATTAGGTGAGTCTGGTATAAGACATTGGGCTAAATCTATTCAAATTGCTATCAGTCACCTGTCTGAATTGATAGTTGGACAGGACCCTTTTAGTACCGAGAGGTTGTGGCAGCACATGTTTCGAGGTTCCTTTTTTCCAGCTGATGGTGTCTATTCATGTGCAATCAGTGCAATAGATATTGCCTTGTGGGATATAAAAGGTAAAGCTTTAGATATGCCAGTGTATAAGTTATTAGGTGGTCCTGTTAGAGATAAAGTGATTTCCTACCCTCACTGCCAAGGGTCTACAACAAATGAATTGATAGAAAATTGTATTAGTAAAGTCGAGGATGGTTGGAAGTTTGTTCGTTGGGGTCAGCCAGAAACATCCGGAAGTTTTGACCCTAAGGGTGAGGCTCTTCTGGAACCGGTTGAGTCAATACGAATAGCTGTGGAACAGATGGAAAAAGTCAGGGACAAAGTTGGTCCTGATATTCAAATATGCTTTGATGTACATACCCGGCTTGATCCTGCGCATGTTATTGCTATGTGCAAAGACATGGAACCTCTAAAACCATTTTTTATCGAAGATCCGATCCGCTCTGAAAATCCAGGCACCTATCGTAAGCTTGAACGCCATATAAATTTACCAATAGCAGCTGGTGAACAGTGGTCAAGTAAATGGCAGTTCAGGGAGGTTATTGAAGAAGAATTAATTAGCTATGCGAGAATCGATCTCTGTAATGTTGGAGGGTTAACTGAAGCACTTAAAATCACACATTGGGCTGAGACACATTATATTGATATTGTTCCGCATAATCCATTAGGTCCGGTTAGCGCAGCTGCCTGTGTAGCACTTTGCATGGCATCAACGAATGTTGGTGTTTGTGAGATGCCTAAGGAACCTGGAACATATGATATTGATGTATTCCCAGTCCAAATTGAATGGATGGATGGGTACTCTTACGCAACGGATAGACCAGGGTTAGGAGTGGAAATTGACGAGAGCGTAGCCCAAAGTCGCACTGACACATCATATACATGGCCTCCATTATTACGTAGAAACGATGGAGCCTTCACAAACTGGTAATAACATTAGTCACATATCAGCTATTAGACTGACATGACTATTCATTAATCGTGGATTTATTGTTTATATGATTTAATGTGTGATAAATTTTAGGCATAGGCCAAAGTTATAATTTGTATCAGTACCAACTTTGATGGGTGGTTTTGTTTGAAATTATTTAGAAAAGCTACACCAGATATTCTCATAATAGCTAGCACTGTTATAATGGGGCTTGTGCTGTATTTGATCTTTTTTTGGGTGCCAACTGAACAAAATCTGGGTGTGTCTCAGAGGATATTCTACTACCATCTTCCATTGGCATGGATTGGTATGATCTCGATAGTACTTGTAGCGATTTTCAGCGTTTTGTATTTGATTACCAAAAAGGAAAAATGGGATAATATTGCTTATGCAACAGCAGAGTTAGGCACTCTGCTTATTTCCTTACTTCTAGTCACGGGTATATTGTGGACACGACCGGTTTGGGGTGTTTGGTGGACCTGGGACCCTCGCCTGACTACTACTTTAATCCTGTGGTTTATTTATGTAGGGTACCTGATGGTTCGAGCATATGGTCCTAAAGGAGCTCAGGGTGCTAGATATGGAGCGGTAGTTGCTTTAATTGGAGCAATAGATACTCCAATAATTTACATGGCTACTGAATGGTGGCGCAGTGTGCATCCACCTATGAATATGGGTCCTTTGTCTGAACCTGGAGCACTAGATTCGAGTATGTGGATCACTGTGAGGGTTGCACTTCTCGCTTTCACATTTTTATATTTGGTCTTATTGAATCAGAGTTATAATCTTCGGAGGTCAGAATCTGCATTAAATGAACTATATAGACAAACAACCTAATACTTCACTCAAAATAATTCTTGCTTTTATAATAGTATCTTTTCTGATTGTCCCAATTGCCGTTAATGCTACTGAAAATAGTGATACTTTAACTATAGATGATCGAGTTTACCTAGGACAAGAAACGGGTCAACAACAATCGGATCCCGAAGCAAATCTTGGTTTTCTTTTTGCTGTATTTGCAATTACATGGTTAGGTTTCTTTGCCTATGTATTTTTGATTGCACGCCGCCAGAAAGAATTGAACCGTGAAATTGCAATATTGAAGAATATGATAGAAGAAAATCGCATATTAACAGGGAAAGATTAATGTCCAAACCTGGTTTGTCAACTTCTGATAATAATTCAGATATAGCTAATTCTGTCCTGTTTGCTAACCGATTCAAAATTTTCTTGGCAGTCTTTGTTTTAGTGTTGGCTTTAGGGTATTTTGCTTTCAATGCTTTTCAAGGGGCTGCTGTTTATTACCTTACAGTAGGAGAACTGCTGAGTCTTGACAATCGGAGCGATGATGAAGTGTTCAGGGTTAACGGTAAATTGGTCAAGGATTCATTTGCCAGAGATGATAATTCAATATTAGCCACATTTGCGATTAGCGATGGTACAGACAGGATTACAGCTCAGCATGAAGGTGTAATTCCTGATCTTTTTTTCAACGAACATTCTGAGCTAATTCTTGAAGGTACATTTAGCTCAGAAGGTATATTTAGTAGTCATAATGTGATAGTTAAATGTCCTTCAAAATATATTGCAATGGACTAGTGTGAGTCGAATCAGTCGGAGTATTTGTTTAAATGCTCCAAGATTGTTTGTATTGATATATTTTGAAAAATCTATTACGGGTTGCTTATAACAAAAACTTTTGTACTTCTAGTATTTAATGTCATATATCTTCAATTATTGGCTGCTCGGCCAGGGTTCGAACCTGGGATTAAGGATTCAAAGTCCTTCGTGTTACCACTACACCACCGAGCATAGATTGTCCAAAAAATACCTTGATAATTATTATCAAATTTAGCGATTATATTGATATAGAGAATCGGTTAGTTACACTTATAATTCCATGTTACGGTTTGTTTGAGAAAATACTGTAAAATTAGTTTTAAGATAAGCTGGTGTTCTTAATTATGTGTATGCTTATTAAAATATACCTTATTGGATGCATATAAACTACCCGAGTATTTGTATTGTATGTTTGATTTGTAAAAGTTTAAACAAGGGGGATGTTGTATGAGACTAATACTAGTAGGTTCTGAGTATTCTGGAAAGTCGACCTTGGTTAAAAAAATAGTTGAGTGGAGAGATAGGCTTATGGGACAACCTACTCCATTGGGGATTGTACAGTATCATGATCATTTCACCCTGCCTTGGGTGGGCCACTGGGATGAAATTTCTCAAAAGGATCTAGACAAGTTTATGTCTTTGGGACCTGAGCTGAAAGAAATGTTTCAGAGATACCAATTTTCTTATCATTTAGCGCCAATGCTTTATCGTGATAGTGATCATATTCTTGTTGGATTTCATATAGAAGAAGCTGTCTATGCGCCGCTCTATTATGGATATGGAAGTAAAGGTGAATACGGAGATAGAGAATCTTTCTGCAGACATATAGAAGCTGAAATATTGGAACGTGCCGATGACACAGTTCTCGTGTTATTACAAGCGAGTCCTGAAGTGATAAGAGATAGAATGCGAAGTGATCCACATGACCGGACTGTGGTTAAGGACGAAGATGTGGAAAAAGTTCTCGAACGATTTGAATATCACTTTAATCATTCACTATTAAGATACAAATTTTCCCTTGATACTTCAACACCTTCTCCAGACCAAACTTTAGAAGAATTCGTTGCAAAGTATTTACCACATTTAACCCAAAGAGACCAGTTGAGGATTCAGACTCGTCAAAGCATCGATAGAGATTGACAAAGCGAAAAATGTCATAAGTATTTGGGATGTATTCCTTTTTTCAATATATCTAAAATGTAATGGAGTTGTAAGTGTATAAAGCCTTTTGCACAGCAAAAATTCGGATAATCCTTTTAATGCTAGGATTTATCATAATAATCATTGCCTGTACTGGCACTTCCATGGTTGAAGAAATTGATAATGATATATCAGATAAAGAAACAATAGACGTATTCACTGATTTAGTATCTAAGGGGACTGAAAGTTTTAATAACAGAGATTACTCTTCAGCCATAAGGAATTTTAATGAAGCTCAGGTATTAGATTTGAAGCGTTTTAAGAATAGTCGTGAGGTTCTTTTAAAAAGAGGAGAAGCTTATAGAATTATTAGCACTTGGGGAGTAGACCAAGAGCGTCCACAAAAATGCCGTCCTGGTCCAGCTTGTAAGAAAACTATTGATAATTACAGATTATTAGTAACACTTGATCCTTCAAACGCAGAAGCTCATTATTGGCTAGGCGTGGCACTGAGTAACGCTGAGCTTTACCAAGAAGCTATAGATAGTTTTACGCAGGCTATAGATTTACAACCTAAAGATGGATATTCATATTTGCGAAGAGGATTCGCATTAATGAATTTAACTAATGATGTAAGTTATGGGAATTATAATGCTCTTGTAAACCAGCCGGCTGAGGCAATGATTGATTTTAACTTGGCGGCTCAATTGAATCCTGATAACAGTCTTGTTTACACATATCGCGGTAAAGCGTTATTGATAATGGGTAACCCTGATAAAGCTATTGATGATTTTAATAGAGCAATTAATTTGCAAGAAGATACCCCGTCATTATTTTTTGATAGAGCTACAGCATTTAAAGCTGCAAAACTCTATAACGATGCACTTTCAGATTTCAACCTAGTTTTGGAATGGGAACCTTACGACGTAAAAACTCTTGTTGAACGTGGCGATTTGAAAAGAGAAATGGGTCAAATTGAAGAAGCCATCCTTGATTTGGAAAAAGCAATATCACTTGACTTTGAGAATCCTAAAGCTTTTGTAAAGTTTGGAAATCTTCGTAGAGAAACGGGCGAATTGGAAATGGCAATAGGTAACTATGATCTGGCTTTAAGTTTTGATACTCAGAATACAGAGGCACTGCTTGGCAGAGGTAAAGCTCTTTACTACCTTGGTCATTACGATAGGGCAGTATTAGATTTTCGATATTTACAAGGGCTTACTCGTCGAGATCCTATAAGTGAACACACAAATTTATTAGCGCTTGAACCAGGTAATGTTTCTGCAAGATTGGCTCGTGGATTGGAATATTTAAAAAATGGAAATAATTCTAAGGCATTAGAAGATTTCAACTTGGTTTTATCTTCTAGCCCTGATGATACAATTGCGCTTGTAGGTAGAGGAGATGTTTTCAAAAACCTCCTTAAATTTGATGAAGCAATCACCGACTATTCGAGTGCCATAAGTATTGACGATAATATTGCTTCTGGCTACAGGGGGCGAGGGGAAGCAAAATATCATTTAGCTTTATCGGCTATTGAAGAAGATAATATCAACTCAGCTTTTGATAAGCTGACAGAATCATTGATAGATTTAAAGTATTTAATCCAGATTTTCCCTGCAGATCAAAAAGGGTATATTGCAGTATCACTTGTATTAAAGAAACGTGGAGACGTTTTAAGATCATTGGGTAGATTTGAAGAAGCAATAAAGGATTATTCCAATGCAATCGATTTTAACCGTCAAGATCCTGATCTTTTTGCTGGGAGGTCTGTTGCACAAGCTGCTACTGGGTTGTATGAGGAATCAGATATTGACGCAAATATAGCCATTAGCCTCGGTTTCAACAAGTTTCTTTTAGATACTATGCTTGAAGTAGCTAGAATAAAAAAATAGCAACATATTCTGTAAAAAGCTTTATCTAATTGAAGAAACAGTTACTAAAATCCCAGATATCAGGTTGTTACAGCTCCCTTGGATGCAGAAGAGACAAGTTTAGCGTATTTTGCCAATACTCCTGAAGGATGGTTTGTTGGTCGTGGTGACCACTGGAGTTTACGTTGTTCAAGTTCTTCATCAGGTACGTGCAAGGTGAGTTCGCGATTTTCGACATCCATCGATATTGTGTCACCATCATTGATTAAGGCTATTGGGCCTCCAACCTGAGCTTCTGGTGCCACATGACCTATCATAGGTCCGTACGTTGCACCAGAGAATCTGCCATCTGTCATTAGTAGAACGCTATCTCCTAGACCCTGTCCCATGATTGCTCCTGTAACTGCTAGCATTTCTTGCATTCCAGGACCACCTTTAGGACCTTCATAACGTATAACCAGTACATCGCCATCTTTGATCTTCCCTTTAGTAACGGATTCAAACGCAGCACGTTCACCGTCAAAAACCTTGGCTGGACCCTTGTGTTTGAGATGAGAAGTACCGGCTACTTTCATAACGGCTCCTTCTGGAGCAAGATTGCCTTTGAGAATTACGAGGCCTCCTGTATTTTTACGCGGGGAGGATACTGGGTATACTACAGATTTATCTGGAGTATCATGAAAATTTTTGAGATTTTCTTTTATAGTCTTACCTGTGATTGTGAGTTCGTCTCCGTGAAGAAGCCCAGCATGTAGTAATTCATTCATTACTACAGGAACCCCTCCAATTTTGTCCATATCTGACATCACGAACCTTCCCCCGGGCCGTAGGTCTGTTAAGTAGGGAGTTTCTTGACTTAAACGATCAAAGTCTTCTATGTTAATCTTGACTTTTGCTTCATGTGCGATTGCGAGTAGATGTAAAACTGCGTTGGTTGATCCTCCCATGGCCAATACAACTCTAATAGCATTTTCGAAGGCCTTTCGTGTCATAATATCCCTAGGCTTGATATCATTTGATATAAGATTGTAAAGTAGCTTGCCAGATTCTACTGCAAGGGTTTCATTTCTGCGATCAACTGCAGGAATTGAAGCTGCACCTGGGATAGACATTCCCAAAGCCTCTATTGCTGAAGACATTGTATTTGCGGTGAACATACCCGAGCAGGCACCTTCTCCAGGGCAAGCAACTTTTTCCATACTAAGAAGGTCTTGTAAACTCATTTTACCTTGTGACCAGGATCCTACTGCTTCGTACATATCTTGGATATTGACGTCTTTCCCGTGGAAATTACCTGGTAATATTGCACCGCCGTAGAAAAATATAGATGGTCGATTGAGTCGGGCCATTGCCATCATTGCTCCGGGCATATTTTTGTCACATGCTGCTACAACGATAAGAGCATCCATACTTTCACCAAAGGTAACTGTTTCAATGGAATCTGCAATTACCTCTCTACTTACTAATGAAGCCTTCATACCTTCGGTACCCATTGAGATACCATCACTTATTGTGATAGTGCCAAACATAAATGGAACACTGTCAGCTTTTCTAACTCCTTCTTTAACCTTTTTGGCAAGTCTATCCAGATGTACGTTACAAGGTGTGACGTCACTTGCTAGGTTTCCAATTGCAACAAATGGCTTCTCCATATCTTCGTCTTGAAGACCAACCGCACGTAACATTGATCTAGCTGGAGCTCTGTCTGGGCCATCTGTAACTACTTTACTATGTCGTTTTAAATCACGTTTATGTTTAGTGGTCATGAGATACTCCTAGATGCATATTGTTTTATAAAACCACACAATAATCTTAGTTAAATTATGTCTTATTCTTTACTATAATATAGCCTTGTTGATTTCCCGTTGCCATAATTAAGATTTCTGGCAATTGGTTTACTTGTAAGATGTCTTTTATAGTTTCCTTAAATCTTATCCTAAGAACTTTATATATAAATCTGTTTAGATAATACTTTTGATTATCATTCTGATTAAATTTGAATAGCATATCAGATAATTAACAAACCTATTTATTTTTATTGTAATGGAAAAGACCGGGCTCTTTTTGTTGGTCTGTTCGAGATAGTATAAATTTCCACATGATTAGATTTATGCTACCGAATATGAGGACGCTAAGGTATGTTATTGTTCTGTCTATCAATGCTACTGATAAAGCATCACTTTGAGTCAATTCGAATAATAGTAAACTCGCGACCCCAGGTTCAACTGCTCCAACCCCACCGGGAGTAGGGATGATACTCAATATCGCATGGCTAAGCGACACGATTAAAATTAATGGTAAAGTTATAGATAAATCAAGCGCCATAAGAACCAGATAAAGCCTGACACTTTCACATAACCAGGCAATGAGACTATATATCATTATGGTTGGCATACGCTGCAAGCTACCAAAGATCACTGAATGTATGATTTCATAGTGATTTCTTATCTTGGTTGGGAGTTTTTGTGATAGACGGTTCCCGAATCTTTTGATAATTAATAGAGAAAGAACCAATAGGATAGTTAAAAGTATAGCTACGCTAATCAGATTGACTGCTTCTGTAAGTTGGTGTGAATTTGACAGCCAGGTAATCCCCACTACAAGCAGTATTAATATGCAGATCAAATCGGTCACCCGTTCTGCTACTATTGTTCCAAGGCTGGAAGTTATATTTATTTTAGTTTCTTGAGTTAAAGTATAAGCTCTATAGGCATCTCCGATCCTAAGCCAAGCGATTGAGTTTACGAACCATCCGATAAGTATAAGTTGGGAGAATTTCAATGTGGACGGCAGGGTGCTTTTAGGTCTTGATTCTAGATTGGCATTCTGGATCAGACACCTCCATCTTTTACCTCTAAATATAAAGCTTGAATAATATGCAATTAGAGCGGAGATATACAGTAACTTGTCTATATTTTTTATTTTGATCCAGGTGTTTTTCCAGTCTAGGTCAAACTGGGTTGATATGAACCAAATGAATATAATTACTATTGTTAATAGAGCAAGTGTGGGCAGAGAAACTAAAGATTTCAGCGAACTACTATTTTTAATGGTTGTATTGGAATTATTTGATGGAGCTTCCAATTAAATTCCTTATATTTACAATGGACGTTTTTTGGGAATGCCTGTTCGTCTCGGGAATCGAGTATTCGTCGATAAAATTTTACGGATTGATATTAGAGAACGAGGAGTAGATTGACCAGGCAGATTCGATTTGATGACTTTAGCCAAAGAACCGCCTAAAATCCGGATTGCTTTTTCAGAACATTCTATTTCTTGGGACACATCGTTCCCTTTGTGTAGTATTATATTTCCTCGAATTTTACAGAAAGGGATAGTCAATTCCGCTAAAATATTAAGTTTAGCAACTGATCTGGATAAGACTAGATCAAAGTTTTCTCGATAATCTTTGATATTTCCAGCCTCTTCTGCTCTTCCTTTTTTTGCGGTCAAGCCTTTTATATTGAGCAATTTAATCATTTTTTCAAGAAACAGTACCTTTTTACCGGTTGCTTCGAGAAGTGTTACTTCAGATTCTGGATAAGCGATTTTAAAAGGAATTCCAGGAAACCCTGCCCCACTTCCAATGTCTATAACCTTTATACCTGATTTAAGATTTGCTTTTGGATAGATTAGCATGATGCTTAAGGAATCTAAAAAATGTCTCGTCTGAACATCTTCATAGTCTGTGACGCGTGTGAGATTAAAGCTAAGATTGTTTTGAATTAATTCTTTATAATACAATTCGAATTGTATTAACTGTTCGTCATTTAGTTTTATACCTAATGCGGAGCTTCCATCTATTAGTTTTTTCATTTATTTAGACCTAACACGATTGTAGGTTGTATTGACTACGATTGGCTTTTGTTTATTTAATAGGTTTCAGTAGTTTAATTATATATCTTAAAATTCGCTTGGGATCAGTAGTTTTATGGTATACCAATTTATTTTTACGGACTCTTGACCCAATGGGAATGCTTAGTTAGACTTCGCCGCGAAGATTAGATTTATCTAGTAAGGTAATGATAATTCTTCATTTCTGATTTAATTAGTTGAGAAAATCCATTAATGTAATTTTTCGAGATAGATTTACCTGAATCAATAATTCTAGATATTTAAGTCAAGGAGTATAATCATGAAGATAGAATCTGTGGAATCGATCTTTGTTGGATCTAGCTATGTGGTTAGAATTAGAACCGATAATGGATTATTTGGTTTGGGGCAAACAGCGTGTTGGGGATACAGTGAATCTGTTGAAAGAATTGTAGAAAAATTCAAGGGTTATTTAATAGGCCAGGATCCCCTTAAAATTGAACATCATTGGCAGTATTTGTATAGAATGGGTCCGTTTCGAGGATCTGTCCTTTCCGGGGCAGTTAGCGCTGTGGATATAGCTCTTTGGGATATAAAGGGTAAGTACTATGAAGCTCCTATTTGGGATTTGTTGGGTGGTAAATGTAGGAACAAGGTAAGGTTGCACTTGTTGATGGAAGGCGGCACTACTCCTGAAATAGTAAATGAACACGCTACAGAAGCTGCAAATGAAGGCTTTACAGCCATAAAATTTGACCCCCTTCCTAATGGATATCAGGATTTGGCGCATTCGCGGTTAATTTCCTCAACTCGTGATCAAGTTGCGGCTGCTAGGGAAGGAGTCGGTGAAGATGTAGATATAATAGTCGAGATTCATCGTAAATTAACCCCTATGACTGCAATTGCATTGGCTGAAGAATTGGTCGAATTCCGGCCTCTTTTTTATGAAGATCCTATTCAGATAGATAGTATATATTCACAGGGCGATATAGCTCAAAGAGTAAAAATACCTGTTGCAAATGGAGAACGAATCCATTCGATATGGGAATTTAGGGAATTATTGTCTCAGGGCGGACCTCAATATGTTCGGCCCGATTTGGGACTTGCTGGAGGATTAACTCACTGTAAAAAGATCGCGGCTATTGCAGAATCCTACCATTCCGCTGTAGTTACACACAATTTCTTAGGTCCTATTCTTACAGCCGCGTCTGTACATTTAGATGTTAGTATCCCCAATTTCATTACCCAAGAATATTCTAAACAGGATGAGTCAGAAGAAAACAGGATATATAAAACGACTTTTCGAAGAGAAGGAGGATATATTGCTGTATCTAATGCACCTGGCTTAGGTGTAGAGCTAGATGAGTCTGTTCTTTCTGACGAGAAAGTCACACCAGTGGATTTGGCTAATATTCCTATAAGAAAAGATGGATCTGTATCGTTCAGTGTGTAGAATAAAAAAATTACATTTGGAGGCTAATGTTGGAATATATTAATTTTGGCAGTTCCGGTATGAAGGTTTCTCCTATTGCGCTTGGTCTTGGTCTCAGAGGGCAAAATTCTGCCCAGGAAGCACAGTATTTGATAGAACACGCAATTGATTCCGGTATTAATCTGATTGACTGCGCTAATGTTTATGGTTTAGGTGACAATAGAAGAGAAAGGGGTACATCCGAGAAGATCTTGTCTAATGTACTTAAGTCAAAAAGAGACGAACTGGTGGTGACATCGAAAGTACATAGCCCGATGGGTGATGGCCCGAATGATCAGGGTAGCTCTCGTTACCATATACTCAAACAGGTAGAGAACTCTTTGTGTAGGATGAAGACTGATCGGATTGATGTTTATTTATTACATGGTTGGGATGACGATAGCCCTATCGAAGAAACTGCAAGGGCATTGGACGACCTTGTTTATAGCGGCAAAGTTAGATATGTAGGGGCATGCAATTTTAAAGCATGGCAGGTATGTAAAATGTTATGGGTTCAAGACCAGCTTGGTGCCAGCCCTCTTATAACTCTCCAAAATCAATACAGCTTATTGAAGCGTGATCCTGAGCAGGATTTATTTGAAGTAATTCGTGATCAAGGATTGGGGGCCATGGCGTATAGTCCATTAGGAGTTGGACTTTTAAGTGGAAATTACGGGTTAGATGGGAATGCTCCTGCTGAATCTTATTGGGGTGGTGATAATAGGATCGATATGTTTAAAAGTTATATGACCCCTGAAACTATAAACGTGCTTCGTACTGTAGATGAGATATCTAGAAATAGAGATAAAACCATGGTACAGGTATCTGTAAACTGGGTTCTTTCTCATGATGAAATAACCGTTGCAATTTCTGGGAGCGACACTATAGCACAGATTGATGATAACCTTGGAGCATTGGGCTGGGAGCTAAGTATTGAGGAAGTCGAGAGACTCGACTCAGTCTCTCAAGGGATATCAGTATTGTAAGCTTTTCTCTTGTAAGATATCGTGTTGTTTTTTCAGATACAGATATATAATGGGTAAGTTTTGGGGGGGAGTGTCGGAATTGGTAGACGAGCATGATTTAGGATCATGTGCCGAGAGGCGTCCGGGTTCGAGTCCCGGCTTCCCCACCAATAATGATCAACATAGCTTTCTATGCAAAGTTGATATTAAAATCGAACCACATTTTCCCATGCCTGTACCTTACTGTACGTGCTAACATAATTGTATGGATTCGGACTTCATACGAAATTTTTGCATAATAGCGCATATAGATCATGGCAAGTCTACCTTAGCTGATCGGCTGCTTGAAAAAACTAATACTGTTGAAGCACGACAGATGGTAGACCAACATCTTGATTCAATGGAACTTGAGCGCGAACGTGGGATAACGATTAAGGCTCAGGCAGTCCGGTTAGAATACAAGACAAATTCTGGTATGGACTACCAGCTAAATTTGATTGATACACCAGGGCATGTTGATTTTTCTTACGAGGTTTCTAGAAGTTTAGCAGCATGTGAAGGAGCCCTATTAGTGGTAGATGCTACCCAAGGCATACAGGCCCAAACTCTAGCTAACGTCTACCTTGCGTTAGAGCATGATCTTGAGGTAATCCCTGTTATAAACAAGATTGACTTAGATATTGCTGAGCCTGAAAGGGTTTCTGAGGAAGTACAACAAGCTTTTGGGTTCAAGCATGATGAAATCATGATGGTATCTGCAAAAGATGGGAAAGGTGTTGATTCAGTACTAGAAGCAATTGTCAATCGCATACCTGGACCAAAAGGTAATACTGGAGATTCTTTAAGAGCTTTAGTGTTTGATTCCAAGTATGATCAATACAAGGGTGTAATAGCTTATGTTCGTATAGTTGACGGGACATTGACAGCAAGTTCTAGAATAATGGTAATGTCTAATCGAGCTAGTAGTGATGTTTTAGAAATAGGTGCTTTTAAACCAAAACCCACTGCATTGGATTTTTTGAAAGCAGGGGAAGTTGGTTATGTTGCAACTGGTCTTAAATCTGTTGGGGACGCTCCTGTTGGAGATACAATCACATTATCCGAGAACGGTGCTGAATCACCGCTTAATACATATAAGCCGCTTAAGCCAATGGTGTTTGCAGGGCTATATCCCGCAGATGGTGAGGACTACTTGGATCTTCGTGACGCACTTGAAAAGCTTGGTATAAATGACGCAGCCCTTTCCTTCGAACCAGAAAATTCTTTAGCACTTGGTTCAGGATTCAGGTGTGGGTTTCTTGGCTTACTTCATATGGAGGTGGTACAAGAAAGACTAGAGAGAGAATATGAAATTAATCTTCTTGCAACCTCTCCAAGCGTAGCATATCAAGTAATAACTACAGATGGAGATCTTCGTGAAATTGATAATCCTTCTAAATTGCCTTCAATAGATAAAATAGATGAGATACAGGAACCCTGGGTTAATTTAACTATTTTGACTCCCGCGAATTTTATTGGAGATATGATTGAGTTAGTTACTGCACGTAGAGGGGAACTAATAAAAACAGAATACATACAGTATGGCACGGTTGCATCTGAGAATGATGCAGCGACTGCTAGTAAATCTAGACTGGGTATATCACAAACAAGAGTGATGCTTGAAATGGCAATGCCATTATCAGAGATGCTTGTTGATTTTTATGACCAACTCAAGTCAAGAACACAGGGATATGCTTCTTTAGATTATTCGGTTGCGGACCATCGGACTGAAGATCTGGTACGGTTGGATATTCTTGTAAATGGTGAACCTGTTGATGCCTTATCCATCATAGTACATAGAAAAAATGTGCATTCTAGAGGTAAACTACTTGCTACCCGTTTAAAGGATTTAATTCCTCGTCAACTTTTTGAGGTACCAATACAGGCAGCAGTTGGCAGCAAGATTTTCGCTAGGGAAACTGTTCGAGCTTTACGTAAAAATGTACTTGCAAAGTGTTATGGTGGAGATATTACACGTAAGAGAAAATTACTTGAAAGGCAAGCAGAAGGTAAAAAGCGTATGAAGCGTGTGGGTCGTGTAGAAATACCACAGGAAGCCTTTCTTAGTATTCTTAAAGTAGAGAAATAAATATATAAGCATTTGACTAATTGAATTTACTTAAGCAATTCATTACAAAACATCATTGATATCGTTTTTTATTTAATATTAATACGTTCACAGCCAGCGAAGTCGTTTTGACCTTGCTTTCTCTGAAGTAAAAACGGGCATGTTATGTGAATTCAAAGTTCGTTCCACCATTTCGGTAAAATGGCGACGATCCGATCCTTGTATAGCAGCCATTTCATGTGCTTCCATTAGCGAAATTGGGTATCCTTTACCACGTTTAGCTTGATCGACTATCAAAGAATGGACTAACTCAAGCGACGATTGTTTTCTTGATGTCCAAGATGGTATTTCTATTCGAGCTATTTCGTATCCCACATTTAAGTAAAAAAAATCGATTTCAGTATCGGAATAATGATTCTTTACTATTCTTGATGATGATGAAAAGCGTGCAGATCTTTGGTTGACAGAAAGCAACTTAGCAAACAATTCTCGATCTTGTATACCTCCAACGCATACTGAGCATTGGTCTATAGGAGTGCCCGGGCGAGTGGAGCATCGTCTCTCTTCTTTTGGATATTCGCAATTACCAATAACTAGAGTGTTAACTACTTCGGAATATCGTGGTAGGCTAACATACCCTGCTAAGGCTAATGGTCTTTTTTGAGATAAGTCCCTTAGTTCTGTGATGGCTTTTACAAATCCGTTTTCAATAAGATATTCCCTGACGAAATCACCGTATCCTTGACCTGTGAGACCAATCATCACGAGTGGTCCATCAACTAACGCTAATACTGGCAAGTTTTCAGGCAAATCTTTGATTATATTTACCAATTCAATCATTTCGGCAACTGTTCTTTTTGCTCCAAGGACAGCTCCTTCAATATTTTGTGAATTATTACTGTTAGGATCAACTATGGCTATTTCATCAGGGTGAGAATAGAGCCTAGCAGAGTTTTCTAAAGAGGCATCGGACTGGCTACCATATGTCAGTGTGGCTGAACCGATATTTATTAAATAGCATCTTGCAGGTAGATGGCGATCGACGTCGATATGTGATCCATCGACTGCTACAACTGTGAAATCATTTGGAATGGATTGAGGGTTGTAGACTGTGGTTGCAGGTTCTAGAATAGAAGGTATATCCGAAAAAGTTCCTCTTTTCTTTTTGATGCTTTCATAATCATCAAGTGAGAATGATTTTAAGGCTCGTACGGCATTATTCAATCTAAATTCGTGTCCCTCTTTTTGTGTTATTAGTAGAGAAACCATAGATTCAATTTGTAACGCAGTATCGTTTAGATTAAGTGGCAATGTTAATTATTTTCTCCATTGATCGCTTTGTAAAGAACATAGGTGTTTTAAAATAAACGAATTTTGAGATATATATAAAATTAGGAGATGTTTTCTCAAATGGGCTGCTGGTTAAAATGTAAAAGTCAAAAAATTTCAAATCGATCGCCCTCAATTTCAATCGATCGGGTCTTAAATTTCAGATTCACCTTTTTAGCTCTTCTAAGTTCAGCGTATACTTGGTCCATCCGGTTGGACATTTCTGTTTCGGGATTGGTTGATGATTTTCGAGCAGCACCTCCCCATAAACTTGGTTGGGGTAAGCTCATTACAAATTCACTGAGCTTATCTAGGAAAGTACTGAACGTATTTTCTGATAAGGTTGGAAGAATTTTTTTATTGATTGGGTCTTCGAATCCTAGACACATACTGATTTGTTCACCTGAAACGATTGAAATTAAAACCAGTGTTGGTTGTGGTTGTTTATCAAAATAAGATCGAGTATTTTCTGAACTGACTGCCACTTCACGTATTGCTGCCTGTAAAGTACGAAGCAATGATGAGATATATGAAACTGGCACATGGCCCTGGTCTAGTATTAATTCAAGAATATGATTCTGGTTTTTTTGTATCATAACTTCTGCAACTTACTTGGTTGAAGTATTCTTATATCACCAATTCTACGGGTAATATTCATTTGGTCAAGATAGTCCATTATAGCTAAAGCATATTTGCGACTGGTTCCAAACATGTCTCTTACCGTTGCAACAGAGATTTCATTATGAATATCGAGATATTTGGTGATATTGTCTAACATTTCACTGTAAACTGATGATTCAAAGATGATGTGTTCAGTTACTCTAACTACTTTTCCCTTCTCTACTAAAAATCCCAATAGCTCTGGGTCTATGTCATGGTCTGTAGGTGGTGAATAAGTATGAATAGAGAGTAGGTCGATATATTCTTTGGCAATCTTTGCCTGCACAGGGGATAATTTACGTATGTATTTTGGGTCGTACAGTATTCCTTGATGCTCTACCAAGATTGATTCGCTATGCAATTTCAATATAATTAATCCGAATATTTCTGGATTAAGATTTAGCCGACTTCTAAGTTCTTCTTTGGGTGCTCCTTTACGTAATGGGAATTTTTTGTGAAAGTCGGTCAGAAATGTTTCCGTTTTTATTTTTAAAGATGACCACCCTATGGTGGTGAAAATGATTGATGATGATGATACTTCTTTATCACCAAGAAATACTCCCAGTTTTTTCTGACGCATTTGGTTAAGTTCATTAAGAACCTCTTTCTTTTCCAAATTCGTTTTGTTTACAAGATCTTTTACATTGGTCGGTTCTGATAGTTCTATTGTTTTCAGTAATTGTTCCTCAATAGAGCCATGTTCCATGATTGATAGTCGTTCGAGAGTTGGCAAATGACTTTTCTTATGTCGTCTTGCGTTAAGGTCTATAATTCTACCCCCTGCTAAAGTGGTGTTGTTGGAACGAACTACAAAATAATCATCCTTTACTAAAGGTTGTGGCAGATCAAATTTGAACTGTGCCCAAGTTTCTTCTCCAGGGTATACTTTTTCTTTTTCCAATAATCTAATTTTTGTTATTGTTTCTCTGGTACCAATATGTAAAGTTGCAAACATATTGTGTTTAATTGGGCGCGGTGCCTCTGTTATCATTTTTAGTTTGACATCGATCGCAGAAGTAGGCTGAAGCCATCCAGGTATGGTCAGAACATCTCCTCTTTCTATTTCTGTGTGCGAAACTCCTGTTAAGTTCACTGCGATTCTGTTGCCCGGATACGCATGTTTTAACGTTCGATTATGCGATTGCAAACCTCTGATCCTACTTTTATAGCCTTTAGGTAGGATTTCGACCTCTTGGCCAATTTGCAGTTTACCTTCAATTAAAGTGCCGGTGACTACAGTGCCGAATCCTGCTATCGTGAACGATCGGTCTATTGCAATTCTAGGCCGGCTGAAATTATTAGGTGGTTTAGCTCTCTTTAATTCATTGATTATGTTGTTTATTAGCTGTGGAATCCCGTCGCCGGTTTGGCTTGATATCGGAATAATAGGTGAGTTTTCAAGACATGTTGCGCTGAGTAATTCATCGATTTCAATTTGAACTAAATCTAACCAATCTGCATCAACTAGTTCACTTTTGGTCACAGCTACCAGACACCTTTTTATTTGTAGAAGGTTTAGAATTGAAAGATGCTCTTTAGTTTGGGGCATTACCGATTCGTCAGCTGCTATTACTAGTAGGGCTAAATCAATCATTCCGACGCCTGCAAGCATATGATTTACAAAGCGTTCATGTCCAGGGACATCAATAATACTTACTTCGTTACCGCCAGGAAGGCTTAGCCAAGCAAATCCAAGATCAATTGTCATTCCACGTGCTTTTTCTTCTGTGAGACGATCTGGATCTATACCAGTTAGTTTTTTGACTAAAGTGGACTTACCGTGATCGACATGTCCTGCTGTACCAATAACAAACATGGTTAAATTCCGATGGTTTCAAAAGATTTCGATAAATTATTTGATATTAAATTGGGTTGTCCCATTGTAATTTAGTCAAAAGAATTTTGCGAAAACCTCGTTGCCTAATATTCTGCCTTTGTCAGTCAGTTTAACCGAAACTGAGTTTACTTGTATCAATTTATCTTCAACAAGGTCTTTTATGATTTGTGGATATGTATCTTGAATTGTGTTACCAAACCTGAGAATAAATTCCTGATGGTAAATACCGCTAGATAATCGTAGGCCCATCATGATTGTTTCGGCCATTTCTAATGGTAGGCTGATCATTTCTACGTCTTGTATGATGGGTTTAAGGTCTGTCGGGATAAATTGTTGCGATAGTATTTGTGTATTTGAACTGTTATCAGTGCTACTTGAAATTGTTGTGCAATTAAGTTCTTGGGGTGTTTGATTAAGGTATTTAATGTACTGTTTCGGGGATTTTATATTATGAAAACGATGATTTTGAAGATAAGAATGTGCTCCTGGGCCAACTCCTAGAAAAGGCTTGTTTTGCCAATAAATTAAATTATGCTGACTTTCTTTACCCAGTAGGGACCAATTAGATATTTCATAATGTTGGTAGTCTAACTGAGAAGCTTTTTCTTGAGCCATGACATACATGTCAGCAGCAAGGTCAACATCTGGTTTTGGTAGAATGCCATTTCTTACATTTTTTTGCATAGGAGTCCCATCTTCCAAAGTTAAACAATACATGGATAGATGGTCTGGCTTAAGATCGAATACTTGTGTCAAGGTAGAATCCCAAATTTCTATGCTTTGGTGTGGTAATCCGTACATTAAATCGAGACTGATGTTTCCAAACCCCATGCATCGTGCTCTTTGATAAACAGATATCGCGTCTTTTGCTGAGTGGCGCCTACCGAGAGTGGTTAATAACTTGTCATTTAGGCTTTGGACGCCAATACTGAGACGATTTATTCCAGCTTCTTTCAGAGATGTCAATTTACTTTCAGTTAGGTCGTCTGGATTAGATTCCAAAGTTATTTCAGCATCTTTGGTTATGTCAAAATTTTTATGAAGGGTTGCAACTAATCCCTTTATCTCTTCGGAAGGTAAATATGAAGGTGTACCTCCACCGATAAATACAGTGTCTATAGATGGAATACCAAGACTGGTTCCCCAGATTGTTAATTCTTTCTTTAAAGCAACAACATATGATGTGATCAAGGGTTCGATAGAAGCATAAGTATTGAAGTCACAATATGGACATTTTGTTTCGCAGAAAGGTATGTGTATGTAAATAGATCGAGTGATTTCCATGTTCTAAGGTATTTAAGTCAATAGGCTTTCATTATTGAAACCCTGAGCATATTGTAAGGTATTTGAAATGAGTTTGAATTGAAGCTGACAGGAGTCGGATGCACAAGGATAAATTAAGAATATTTTACAGTTTCAGTTACTTCTTTTATTAATCTGGATACCCACAATTCGAGAATGAAATTTGATTGTACGGCAAAAAATGAAATCAAGATAATTTTATATATAGATAACCTGTGTATTTTGGACGGAATGGTGGGATTAAGCCAATTTGATCCTTTAGAAATCTTTGACAGGGTTGCTAGGCCAAAGGTTAATGGCCAGATTGCTGCCAATCTTAATCTTATATTGCTTCTTGGGATGGCAAGTACGTAAGATTGTGCATCAATATAATATTTAAGCACTCTTTCGATGTTAGAGTAGAGAAGAAGCTGAGTTCGCTTGTTGGTTTTAGCATCTAATAAATCTTCTGGGGATAGATCGTATCTTGATAATTCGTTAGAAGGTATATAACATCGTCCACTTCTTAAATCTTCTGGCACATCCTTGATAATGTTAGTTAATTGTAAAGCTTTGCCAAAGCTGACACCTAACTGTCTCATGTGGTCTGCGTCATGTTTTGATAAACTGGAAGTATGTCGTATCGTCATGTTTGTCCAAAATTCCCCTACGGAGCCAGCGACAAGGTAAATATATTTCTCCTGATCTTGTGTTGTAGGAATAGCGACTATGGGTTGATCAGTTTTATATTCAAAAAATGTAGAGAGTTCTAATTGCATACCTGATGCAATAGTGTCTACAAGATTTCTTACTTCGACGGCATCGTCCTCTTCTAAATCATCAAATGATTTCAAGGCAATAGGTAGTTTTTCTATAAATTGCTTCTTTTTTACAGGTTCGTTTTTATTTTCGATGTCAACCGTCATTATTTTGGTGTTTTTTGAAGCATCAGTTTTATTTATTTGAATCCGGAACTCAAGTAACATTTCCAGTTTTGATTTGTTGTTGTTGACTTGGTCGTCGACGATGGTGTCGGCAATCCTAGCTAGTAAATAAGCTAAGCCGACAGGATATTGCATGGAACGGGGTAGAATTTTTATGGATAGGTAAAAACTACGTGCGACGTCTTTTAGAAGTGACATGATGGTAGATAAGCCTGAACTATCAGGACAAAGAGATTGTACGGGCTTAATAAATATATGTTTCATTTACGAGAGATAAAATTTCGGTTTGATGTTGGAAGTTTTATTATTGTAAGCATAACAGCTGCTAAAGCTGAAACCATTCCCCCGTAAATAAATGCGCTATGAATGCCAAAATTATCTACTAGGTGCCCGGCGAGATAAGGAGAAAATGTTCCTAGAAATCCAGCGCCGTATATAAGGGCGACAATGGTAGACTGTACTTTTTCTCCTGCTATATCCATTGCAGTGGCTATAAACATATGGTGTAGAGGAAAGCTGAAAGCACCCTTTAAAATAACCAGGGTAATTAAGAAAATCTTGGAAGTTTGAAAAGCAAGAGCTATAGATATGATCGATACGACGCTTACTCCTGGAAGAAGTATAATTTTACGCCCATATTTATCTGACATATGACCAAATACTGGTTGAGTGATAAGACCAGCTACCTGAGCTAGCGATAAATATATAGCTACTGTGGTTGGTGATAATTCTAGAGATTCCCTCAAATATAAGGGTAGGAAACCGCCAACCGCTGTATCGCCTGCACTTCTAGTTGCTGCTATCAACACGATAAAAATAATTAAGGGTTTTTTGAAAAGAGTTCTGATTTTCAAAAAATAATCATTTGTAGAATTGGACTGAGGTTGTGTAGAAGCGATGTGTCTCAACAAAATCCAAATGATGAATCCGGATAGAATTGCCGGGGCTAAACTGATTTGAAAAACTCCACGCCAGCTTAATAAACCTAAAACTGTAGCAGTAATTAATGGGCCCAACACTTCTCCAAAATTTCCTCCCATTCCATGTAAGGAAATAGCGAAGCCTCGTTTATCGGGAAAGCGCCTTGAAAGTTCTCCAAGAGCAGGAGGATGATAGAGTGACGGGCCCATCCCTACCAACAGCATTGATATCAACATTATTGGATATGAGTAGGAATTACCAGCTAAAAAAAATGAGATACCTGTTAAGGATAAAGATATGAACAAAATTAAACCGGCTTTGTTGCTAAACCGATCTCCTAGATATCCTGCTCCAATTGTGGTTCCCCATGAAGTAACCTGACTGGCTGTTAACAATGACCCGAATTGTGCTCCGGTTAGATTCAATCCTATTTTTGCTTCAGGTAACAGCAAAGCCCTCATGCCTGAATTGAATATGTGTTTTACCGCATGTCCTACAACTACTACGGCTGCAAGAACGTTACGATCTGAATTCATCGGCACACTATTCTCAAGTTCATTTTCAGCTTCATTAATACCACCCATTACTATTTAGCTTTTGCTAAATGTGAGAAATTTAGCAGGATTTCTTTTCAAAAACTTATTAATAGAATCCTCAGTGAATCCTCTGTTCCTCATTCTTGGAACTATATTGCCCAATATATAGTTATAACCGTGTCCACCATATTTAATAAGTTGTTTTTTATGGCAAATGTCCTGTGAAATTACTATTTTATTTTCAAGCCCTTCAGATATTGCCCAATCTATAGTATCCATGCGAGAGGCATCACTAGGCATATCTATCTTAGGATTATAAACATACTGCGATTGTTCGCTTCCAAACAGATCCCATTCTAAATAACATCCTACCTTAACTATTGCTTTAAGGTTATCTTTATTAAATACAGTTCGATCAATATGTGAAATCATAGTTTTTGTTAAGTTTGCACCAGTGGACTGGAGTATTTCAATAATTTCCATAGGGGAATTTTCGTGTCGTCCAGGATGGATAAGTAGAGGGGCACCAGAATCTTTTTGTGCCTTCCCAGAAGCCTGTAGGACTTTACGTTCATTATCGGTTAATGGGTAGCTACATCCTACTTCCCCAATCAACCCAGATTTAATCCCCGTGCCCTCTACTCCCATAGCGATATCATTAATGATGGTTTCATAGATTTGGTTTTCAGAAGTGTGTGTCATTTCTGGAGGATGACTAGCATCTACGTAATATGAAGATCCCATAATTATATGCAGACCTGTAGTTTTAGATATTTTGTAAAGAGATTTAGGATTTCTTGATATTCCAATGCTGGTGGCATCAACCACTGTATTGCCGCCGCCTTTTTTATACAGGTTAATTTCATCAATTGCTGTATTTATGTCTAGTAATTGCAAGTCGTCGCGATTTGCAATTCCAAAATGCTTTATATAACCTAAATTTCCCAAGTTAAGCGGTTCATAATAGATCTTTTTAAGAAATACTGAATCTGGTATTGGTCTGTTAAATGCCAGATCTATCAATAAATGTTCATGAGTCAGGGTTATCCCTAGATCGGATGGGTTTATTGCTCCTAGGACTGTTTGTGCTTGATCTATAGGGTAAATAGTCACTATCCACTTTGATCTTCAAACGAGAATTCATTTCCAAACCCATGTGTTTTCGCAAGAGAATAAACTATAAAACTAGTAGCAATATCTTGCAAGGCTATTCCCTGCGATTCAAATAGAGTTACGTCGGATTGCTTTTTTCTAGCTGGTACACTACCTGATACTATTTCCCATATTTCGTTGACTCTTTGCCAATCAAGGGCTCCATTTTCAATAGGGTAAATTAAATCAGCGCATTCTATTTTAGCTTGTGCTACGTCGTCTGTTACTACCAAGTCGGCAAGTTTAACAGTTTCTGTGTCGATTTCACGACGCAGCCAGTGGTTACCTCCAGCAGCATTAATATGAGTACTATCTGTGATCCATTGGCCTTTAAGTACTGGTGTCTTTGCAGAGGTTATAGTTACTAATATAGACATGTTTTCAATGCATTCTTCTGGGCTTGTAACATCTTCCACATCTAAGTTGAGTTTTTTGCTCATTTTGACCGAGAAGTTTTTACGTAATAAAGGGTTTCGAGAGTAAACTTTTACTTTGTTGATACTCCTTACTTTAGTAATTGCCTCAAGTTGTGTTTCTGCTTGATAACCTGTACCAATGATTCCGACGGTTGAAGCATCTGGGTTAGACATGTATTTTGTTGCAATACCGCTAGCAGCTCCAGTGCGTATTTGTCCGAGCCGGTTTGCTTCAAGAATAGCTAACAAATCGCCATTTGTAGAGTCTAGCAGGTGTGTATAGAATTTAGGTTTAGCGGAATTGAAAGTTGAATAGGTCTTCATTCCCATGACACCGATATGTTTGTTTACTGCTGCCATGAAATGGAAGGTTCCATTTCCAAAGTTTATTCTTCGTCTCGGGCTGTTCCATGCATTTTTATTTGACTGATCTATGAAGCCTTGCTCAAGCGCTTTGATGGCTATTTCCATAGGCAATAAACTCGCAACGTCTTTTTCAGTAATAAATAAAGTCACTTCACGCCTCTTTCTGATTTGTGTTAAATTCTTCTTTTTGATATTTCGAGATAAGTTGTATCATTTGAAAAGCCTAAGAGATATTTCTTTATGATAGATAATTTTACTAAGAATGTAAGTTTAGTATATAAGAATGTGAATTTATTGTGGCGATATAGTACTATCTTCAGGAACATTTTCTTGTGAGATATAGAATACCAAATGGAAAAATCTAGTTTTGAGCACCTTGTTTTAGAAGCGATAGGTCTAATCCCGAATGAATTTCAAGATTACCTGTCCGATGTGGATGTTGTGGTTGAGGATTCTCCTACAAAGGAACAGCTAGCTGGAAATTTTATTAAAGAAGGACAGTACCTTCTAGGTTTATATGAAGGTGTGCCCCTTACAGAGAGACACGAGTATAGCAGAATTTTGCCTGATAAAATCACGCTGTTTCAGGAATCTATCGAGGCAGTCAGTTCATCTGATGATGATATTGTCAAAGAAGTTAGGGAAACTGTACTTCACGAGGTTGCCCATCATTTTGGAATTGATGATAGTCGTCTTGATGAATTAGGAAATAAAGAGTGAGTTTAGGTAGTTTACCTGTTATAAGTTTTTCGTATCGAGGAAATAGCCTCTTTAACGCTATTGGTATTATTGTAGATTGCTGAACCTGCGACGAGTACGTCGGCCCCAGCTTTTACCACCTCTTTTGCAGTTGTAGTATTTATACCGCCGTCTACTTCAAGTTCTGAATCACTACCAATTGTATCCAGTAAAGTCCTGATGCGCTGTATTTTGGATACCATATTTGTAATGAAGCTCTGGCCTCCATATCCAGGGTTAACGGTCATAATCAAAACTAAGTTTACATCTTTTAGTACTTCTTCAATAGTAGATATGGGGGTACTTGGATTTATAGCGACGCCTGCTTTCATCCCAGCTTCTTTTATCTGATTGATTGTGCGGTGAAGATGTACGGTTGACTCGACGTGAATACTCAACAAGTCTGCACCGGCTTCAGCAAGTTCTGAGATGTATCTTTCGGGCCTGTAAACCATCATATGTATATCGAATGGTATAGATGTATATGAGCGTATGGATTTTACAATCGCTGGCCCAAAAGTCAAGGCAGGAACAAATTGTCCATCCATTATATCTATGTGTATGTAATCCGCGCCTCCCTCCTCTGCTTCATGGACCTGTTTGCCTAGCACTGCAAAGTCTGCAGATAAGATTGAGGGAGCAATCTTTATGTGATATTCCTTTTTTATCCTTTGGCCTTAAGTTCTTTTTCTGCCCTGGAAATCGATTCAGATATCTGCTGAGATGCTGTGCCACCAAAAATATTCCGATTTTCAATTGATGACAATAAATTAATAGAAGATACGTCTTCTGAAAATAATGAAGAAAATTTAAGGAAATCATCAAGCGTCAATTCTGATAATGTTCGATTATTTTGCAATGCGTGTTCAGATATCTTAGCAACTATTTTATATGCTTCTCGAAATGGGAGTCCCCTGTTTACAAGGTAATCTGCAATGTCTGTTGCTAAAACGTGACTAGATTCTGCTGCCGAAGTTAATTTATTCTTATTTAGTTGAATACTTGAGTACATCTTTGTTAGAACCTGGAGAGTATTTAACAAAGTGTCATATGTGTCAAAAAATCCTTCTTTGTCTTCTTGGAGATCTCGGTTGTAAGTTAATGGTAGTCCCTTTAACACAGTGAGTAATCCAATTAGGTTTCCGAAGACTCTTCCTGATTTTCCTCTAGCGAGTTCAGCAAAATCAGGATTTCTTTTTTGAGGCATCATACTACTTCCGGTAGTATATTCATCTGCAAGTCGTATAAAGTCAAATTCTTCGCTTGACCACATAACCAATTCTTCTCCCATTCTCGATATATGTACGAAACATGTTGCAGCGGCAGAATGGAAGTCTAAAAGAAAATCTCGGTCAGATACTGCATCCATGCTATTCGAACTAATTTTTTTGAATCCTAACTCTTTTGCTACATACTCTCTGTCTATGGGATATGTAACTCCAGCAATGGCCCCACTACCGAGGGGCAACACGTCAGCAGATTGGGAAGCTATTTCAAAACGATGTTTGTCTCTGCCGAACATGTCGAAGTAGGCCATCATATGGTGTGAAAAGAAAACGGGTTGAGCTCTTTGGAGATGTGTATATCCTGGCATTATCACCTTGGAGTTTGTTTTTGCACTATCCAGAAGGGCCCGACGTAGATCATCGATAGCATTTATCACCACTGTGGTTGCGTCTTTTACGTAAAGCCGCATATCTGTTGCGACTTGGTCGTTTCTAGATCGCGCCGTGTGTAGCTTGCCTGCTACATCACCACTTTTTTCATATAATCTGTTTTCAATGTTCATATGGAGGTCTTCTAGGTGAGACTTCCATGGGAACTCCCCTTTTTCTATCTCTTTTTGTATTTCAGATAGTCCCGAAATTATATCTGCACTTTCTTTTTGCGATATTATTCCCTGCCGCGCAAGCATTTGGGCGTGCGTGGTCGATGCTTTGATGTCATGTTTATACAGTCGTTGGTCATATTGAATAGAAACAGTGTATTTTGCAGTATCTTCCATTTATTTTTGCTTTGATGACAATCAATCAGGGATGGTTCTAAGGCATTTTCCGTGGAACTAAGAAGCTTCTTTTTAGGGTAACCACTTTTTCATTGTTTTGATTGTATGCTCTACTTTCTATACTAACTATACCTCGATCTTTTTTAGTACGTGATTCACGTACGCTAAGAATTTCACTTTCCCCATAGATAGTGTCCCCTTGGAATACTGGTTTATCATGTGTGATTTTTTCGTATTCGAGATTGGCTATTGCTTTCCCAGAAGTATCTCTAACACTCATACCTATTAGGATACTGATTACTAATGGACCTGCGACTAGGATCTTACCATGTTGATGACTTTGCATATAATTTGCGTCTGTGTGGAGAGGGTTTGTATTCATGGTGAGTAAAGAGAACAGATGATTATCTGATTCTGTTACGGTTTTACCGGGCCAGTGTTTGTAAATATCACCTGGAGTAAAATCTTCTAAATACCCGCCAAAATTGTCTTTTGAAGAGTGGATCATAATTAATTTACCGTTTCAGCCATGGAAATTGTCTAGCCCCTACATTTTTTGCAGATATACCAAGTATCTTAAGAAACCCTTCTGAATCCTCATGGTCATAGGATCCCATCGCTTCCATCGATGAATCGTCTGTGTATAAGGAATGAGGCATCGATTTAGCAGTATCTTCTGCCGATTCAAAATATATGTTTCCTTTATAGATTCTGACAACTATAGTACCAGTACAAAGTGCGAGTATTGGCTCCAATGAAGCCAGTAGTGATGTTGTGGTTAAATCCAACCAGTATCCTTGGTATATTTGGGAGCTAATAGTTTTGGATACATAGTTGAACAACTCTGTGGCTCGTCGATCTAGTATGAATTGAAGGAGATATTCGAAGCTTTTACCAAGTAATTCCAGGCCTGGAGCCTCGTATATACCTCTCGATTTCACACCTACGAATCGGTTCTCAACCACGTGTGTACCTATTCCAACACCGTGAGTTCCACCTATATAGTTTGTCTTTTTGAACATGGATATAATATCTAAAGGAACATCGTCGATTTTCTTTGGGACTCCTTTTTCCCAACGTATTGCAACAGATTTAGGTTCGTCGGGTGAGTTCCATGGCCAGACTCCCATCCCTGGATTCACAAAATATGGGGGTATTTCCACATTTTCTAGGTCTCCAGCTTCGTGGGTGAGTCCCAGAAAATTTGCATCCGTTGAATATCTGGATTCTCCCGTAGATTTGATAGGTAGTTGGTTTTTTGCACAGTAGTCTAGCATTTGTTGTCTTCCAGGGAATTCAGCAACAAATTCAGGGTCTCTCCAGGGGGCATATACTTTGATATTAGGAGATAGCATATTAGTTGCTAATTGGAGTCTAACTTGATCATTTCCACGTCCGGTGGCTCCATGAAAAATGACGTCGATGTTACGTTTTTGTATTGTTGGAAGCAAAGTAGCTATTGTTATAGGCCTGGCTATACCAGTCGTGTTCCAGTAATCGCCTTCATATCTTGCTTGAGACTGTATTACTTTTAGGCCAGCTAAAGCTAGATGTTTTTCTCCTGATACGATCTCGGCATGACTGGCACCACTTCCTAGCATTCGTTCTGTAATACTGCTGATATGCTCTTCATCGGGCTGGCCCAGATCAACTGTAAATGCCTCGATTTTAAACCCTCTATCACTAAGCCAGTGAGTAGCTGTACAACTATCGAGCCCACCTGAAACTACTCCAGCAATAGTAGTGACCCCACTTTTTTTGAGATCTTTCCAGTTCAATTATTATTCCTTTTGTGCTTTCAATATGCCAGATTCTAACCTCTGAATCCCAATATCTACTTCTTGTTTACTGATTGTTAGAGGAGGCATTAGTCGAATCGCAGTTGGTTTTGGGGCGTTCAATAATAGTCCCAGTTGGTTGCAATACGTAAGTAAATTGGCTGATATTTCTCTGTTAAATTCGACAGCTATTAAAAGACCAACTCCTCTTACCTCTGTGATTAAGCTATGGGTTTCTTTTAGATCCAAGAGTTTTCCAATAAGGTATTTACCCATATCGTCTGCTTTGGCCGGGATTTCGTTATTAATTATGAATTGGGTTGAAGCATGTGCGGCTGCACAAGTTAAAACGTTTCCCCCGAATGTAGAACCATGCTCACTTTTCGGTTCAAAGACAGCAGCATGATCTTTAGCAAGGAATGCTCCTATCGGGATTCCCCCTCCCAGTCCTTTGGCTAATGTGATAATATCTGGTTCAACTTGATAAACTTCATAGCCGAATAGTTTTCCAAGGCGACCTAGTCCAGTTTGTACCTCGTCAAAAATCAAAATCAAATCATTATCGTCACACCACTGCCTGACTGCTGATAAATATCCGGGGGATGGTAAATTCACTCCTCCCTCGCCCTGTACTGGTTCAAGCATTATTGCAACTGTATCAGTTTTAGTTGCGTCCTTTATGGCTTGCAAATTATTGTAATCAACATGAACGAAGCCTTCAGGCAAAGGTAAGAAGGGGTCACTATCGTGAGGCTTTCCTGTTGCCGACCATGTTGTCAGGGTTCTGCCATGGAAGGAATTGTTGGCTGTTATTATTTGATAAGCTCCATTCTTGTGGATATTACCGTACTTTCTGGCCAGCTTTATTGCTCCTTCATTAGCTTCAGCTCCACTATTACAGAAGAATGCTTTGTCAAGACAGCTGTTTTCGACAAGAATCTGGGCTAGCTGTAGTTGTGGGATTGTGTAAAATTGATTTGATGTTTGAACCAAAATTCGAGATTGTGCGGATATTGCATCAGCAATGACTGGATTCGAGTGACCTATATTGTTTACAGCCCATCCTGATGTAAAGTCCAAATATTCTTTACCATTGTCATCCCAAACCTTTGTTCCCTCACCTCTCGTTATTACTATTGGCTGTCTTTTTACACAGTTCATGTAAAAATTTTGTTCTAGTGATTTCCAGTCTGTTTTCATATTTATATCCTGATGACTTGTGTATTAAAAAATTCTAACAAGATGAATTTCTAAACCAATGATCAAAACTCGATTTTAGTCATTTTACTCGCATTATTTATTCTGAGTCGATTCTGTAAGTGTTTGTAGAGCTTTTTCCAGAGCAATTAAACTATCCTTGATATCGTTAATAGAAGTTTTAATTCTATCAATGCCTTCGCTTATCGGGTTTTCTGTATCTTTTGCTTGTATTACTGCTGGTTTTGGTTGGTCCACTTTATCCCGTTGGAAACCGGTAAGTTCAGCAATTGCTTCTGGTACGGAATTTGCCATAACCACTTTCTCTCCAGTAGCCAAGATAACCTGTTTTAATTCTGGGAAATCAATTCCTTCCGCTTGTAGATAAACTGGTTCTGCGTAAAGTAGGCCAAATTCACTGTCAGTTGCTATTGGAATCACTAATAGGTTTCCTCTTATACAAAATGATCCTTCTTGGCATCGCAATGTGAACCATTGCGAAATGTATGGGTCGTTGTCTATTCTGGCCTCAACTTGTTGAGGACTGTCTACCTGCCTTTCTTTAGGGAATCTAAAAGCTATCAATTCCCCGTAATTTGGAGAATCGTTTCTTGCAGCCAGCCAGCCAGACATAATAGGAGGATCATTTCGAGTGTAGGGTAGTAGGAGAACAAATTCCTCCTTATCTTCAGCAGGCATTTTCATAATGACGTAATAAGGTTCAACTTTTTGTAACTGTTCCCCTTGTCCGAACTTTTCTTCTGGAATACTCCAAATGTCTTCTAAATTGTAAAAGTCTTGAGGGTCAAGCATATGGTAACGAAGATATTTTTCAGACTGAATTCTAAATAGATCTTGGGGATATCTAACATGAGTTTTTAACGAATCGGGCATCTCATCTTTATCTATGAAAAGATCTGGAAATATTGCTTGGTAAGTAAGAATCATTGGGTCAGTAGGATCCCAAACGTAGAATGATAAAGTTCCGTTGAATGCATCAACAATAATTTTTACACTATTACGTATATAGTTGAACCCATCTGATGAAGGATCTGAATAAGGGTATTTGTCACTGGTAGTATATGCGTCCTGAATCCAAAAAAGTCCATCGCTACCAGCAACGATATATGGATCTTTGTCGAGGATCAAAAAAGGTGCTACCGTTGAAATACGTTCTTGAATTTCTCTCCTGTATTGTATTCGGCTAACGTTAGTTATTTCAGGACTTATTAATATGTTAATATCGGCAAACTGCCATGCATATGCTAACCTACGTACAAAGTTTCCTATCTTTATTCCACCTTTACCAAAATAATTCGTACTCCTCAATTCTCCGCCTGCAGCCTGATAGTCTAGTTCCGCTGTGTTTGTATTTACGATTACATGTTCAATAGTTTCTTCACCGTAATAAATCCTAGGATTGCTTACTTTAAATTCAGGTTGAGAATTACCTGAAAGCGATTTGATTTCAATTTCACCTTCTAAAGGTATATCTTTAGCAAAAAATTCTGGCCTGCCTTCTGTAGTGAATTCAGTTACTGGACTCATTGCTATGCCAAATCCGTGCGTATACCTTAATTTTTGGTTAACCCATGTTTGGGCATCTGGGTCTAGCTTAGTTGGGGCAACTTCTCTAGCTGCTAACATAACCTGCCTGTATTCACCATCAACGACGTATCGGTCTACATCAGCATCTTTGAAATCATAGTATGGTCTTATGAGTTGAATTTGTCGATATACATTAGATAACGGGCTGTGATCCCACAACCTAATATTATCCACCGTTTGAAGATTTTGGTTAACCATATTTTCAGTAAGCACAGCGTCAACGGGGTATGGCTGTTCTATAATTCCACCCAAACCAAACCCTTGCCGAGTAAATTCAATGTTTCTTCCTATATAGGGTTGTTCCCGTGCAAACTCACTTGGCCTAACTGTGAGTCTTTGCATTGCGTTTGGCCACAGAACATTAAGTGCTACAAAAAGTCCTGCGAAAAGCGCTAGTGCTCCTATAAAAAGCCTGATCCCATTTAAATAAGCATTGATAAATATCAAAATAGCAGTTGCCGCTGCCGCCACTAATAGAATAAGGAGGGCTATTTTCCTGGCATTGATGTCGGTGTAAGCTGCACCAAAAACTGCTCCATGCCCAGAAAATAGTAAACCCCATCGATCAAGCCATAAACCTACTCCAAAGAGTAACATTATAATGGCTCCCATAGTCGATATTTGGAGTTTGATGCCTTTGGTAATAATCAGGCCTACTCCGCGGAAGCTAAATTGTACAAAATAGATGCCAAGAGTTGCTGCTAGGATAATTACTGTGGCTCCTAGAGCCCATTTTTGTATGAATTCATAAAGAGGTAGAGCAAACACATAGAAGGAAATGTCTTTATTATAAACTGGATCAGTGATATTAAATATTGCTGCACTATCAAATCTCAAAAACACTTCCCACTGACTTGCTGCTATAACCCCGAAAATAATACTTAAGACTGATACTCCTAACAAAATACCCCAGAAAATTAACCTTTTGAAAACTCGCCTTATTTGAGGAGGCAGGGGTATTTCTTCAGGGCCCTTTGATAATTGATAGGAAAAATACACTGATATACCACAAAATATTGCGAATATGCCTGCGGCTAAACAAAAAAGAATGCACCTAGTTAAAAGGATCTTGATATAAACACTTTGAAATTTTAGGGAATTAAACCATAGCCAGTCAGTATAAACGGACCTGATAATGGACAGGATAAAAAATAGCGATACTAACCCGACCAATATTAAAATCCATCTTAATCTGCTGCCCAACTGTGTAGGGAACATGTTCCCTATGTCCAAATTAAAACCTGAATTTTGTTCAAAATTTGTTGACATTCTTACCTCAATCTAGTCTTGTTCCAATTTTCTGATTTTCCAATACTTGTAATAGAGTGTTTCCTTCACGTCCATCTATTATATGAGCGGAATCGATTATTTCTAAAGCTTTTAAGCAGGCATCAATTTTTGGCACCATACCGCCATCTATCACATTCGATGTGAGTAGTGTATTAGCTTGTCGGCGAGTTAGTCTTGGGATTAGTCTTTTTGTTGAATCCAGTACTCCAGGTACGTCAGTCATTAAAATAAGGCGCTGTACATTGAGGGCAGCTGCTATCTCCCCAGCTACAGTATCGGCATTTACATTCAATATGATATTTTCATCTGTGCTGGTACTGTTTTTATATACTGCAACGGGCGCAATAACAGGCATATATCCGGAGTCCAAGATGGTTTCGATGGGTTTTGAGTTGACTTTATTAATTTCGCCTACTAAACCGAGTTCTTCCGATATTGGATTTGCCTCGAGTATGGAGCCGTCGATTCCTGATAAACCTATTGCTTTTCCGCCAAGATTTTCAATTGACCCTACGAGTGATTTATTTACTAAACCTGTTAATACTGCTATTACTATCTCAATATTGTCTTTGTCTGTAACTCTTAATCCACGATTAAATCTAGGCTTTATACCCTGAAGTTGCATCCAATCAGAGATAGTTTTCCCACCACCATGTACCACTACAGGACGTGCACCTGTAAGTTGCAGCTTAACTAAATCTTGCAAGCTAGTGTCATGTTGTCCTATAGTGCTACCACCAATCTTGACTACAATTTTACTGTCCTTGAGGCTAGGAACAATTCCGTTATCCAGCTGGGCGGTCTCTTGATGAGTAGCCGGACTTTTTGAAACTGGCATTTGTTCTGAGGAAGGACGTTGTTCAATCGACACTACACTACTCCTAAATCATAGGTGTATTTATTAATATTAAAAGACATTAGGATATATTTCATTGTTGTATTCATATCTAAAATTCAGGGAGATGCTATTCCATAGTTAAACTGAGCTTAATTATTATGTACTGTAGGCTGAGTTGAATGTCACATACTCTTCTGTAAGGTCGCAACCCCAAGCTGTTGCCATAGAGGTCCCTGTATTAATATTTGCTCGTATTTGTATCTCGTCTACGTTCATAGCACTCACAACTGCATCTACCAAATAGGGTATTGATTTGCCTTCGTGTACTATGTGGATATCATTTATAAATACGTCGACTTGGGATTCAATAAATTCAATACCGCTTCTACCTAATGCCATCATTACCCTGCCCCAGTTAGGGTCACGACCATGGATCATGGCTTTAACTAGAAGTGAACTAGCAATTTCTCTGGCCGCTTTTCTTGCTTGAGAAATGTCCTGAGCACCTTCAACTATTACTTCAACAAGTTTCTGAGCACCCTCCCCATCCCTTGCAAGTTCTTTGGATAATGTTATTGCAATATACCGAACTGCTTCTTTAAAAACCTCTGATTCATTGGTTCCACCTTTAATCTTTGATCCACTTGCCGCTCCATTGGCTAGTAAAAGTACGGTATCGTTTGTGCTCTGGTCTCCATCTACATCGATCATGTTAAAGGAGGAATCGACTACATCTACTAATATCTCTTTTAATAAATCTGCATCTATATTTGCATCAGTGGTTATAAAACCTAACATGGTTGCCATGTTAGGATGAATCATGCCCGACCCTTTTGCTGCTCCACCCACAGTTATTCGTGAGCCGTTTATTTCAACAGCTACTGCAACTTCTTTGGGCCTGGTATCTGAAGTCATTATGGCTTTTGCGAATTCCGTTCCCCCTTCATTTTTGGTTACAACGTTACCTATGTTCTGTCTAATTAGTGCCATTGGAAGTTCAACACCTATTAACCCGGTGCTTGCTATCAGAACTTCATTATCAGTAAGCCCCAAATGCTTGGCTGTTAATGCTGTCATTTCTTTTGCATCATTAAGACCCTGATCACCGACACAGCAGTTAGCACAGCCACTGTTTGCTACAACAGCTCGTGCAATTCCTGACGAAGTTCGATCACGAGTGAGGACTAACGAGGGGGAAACTACTTTATTTGTTGAAAAAGTGCCAGCCACTGTTGCTGGTTCTTCTGAGAAAAGAATACCCAAGTCTAATATTCCATCGCCAGCAGTCTTAACACCGGCGTAAATAGCACCGGCTTTGAACCCGCGAGGAGAGGTTACTCCTCCACCGTCTAATACCTCCACCATCGCGGCCATTTTGAAGTCTCCTTTTCATATAATTCCAATACCGTAACGATCAATGTAAACTATACTTGCAGATCGTGCAGATGTCCTTGGAGATCTATAATTATAGCATACGGGTTTTGGCTAGCTAAGACTGGATTGTTATATTTTTGTTTTAACTTATCGTGTAGGATAAATTTTGCGGAATTTCTATAATGCATAAAATAAGAAAAAGAATAAAGAATACAAAAAATGGACCATTATTATCGCAAGTAGACTATGAACTTAGTAGAGTTGTTTTAGCAGGACATACTGTGTTTATACAAGGTCAGACAGGCATACTTCTTGACAAAGAAGGATTTGTTGGTAAAGGCGACCCAGAGAAACAGGCTGAGAATGCTATGCTCTGTGTTAGGGTTTTATTGGAAGAAGTTGGATCAAGTGTTAATGATATTTGTAAAATAACGACATATGTCACAAATTCTTCGTACAGACCTCTAGTTTATCCAGTCATAGCAAGACATCTAGGTGATGTGTATCCTTGTTCAACTGGTATTGTTGTTAAAGGTTTAGCTGAATCTTGGATCGATTTTGAAATTGATGTGTACGCAGTAATCTCAAAACAGGATTTTTAATTATCTAGTGATTAAGGGTTATTGATATGAAGGCAGTTGTTTATCATGGAAATAGGGATATCCGCATCGAGGATGTTCCTGAACCTATACCTAATGCAGAAGAAGTCAAATTGAGGATAGATTACTGTGGGATTTGTGCTACTGATGTCGAAGAATACCTTTATGGTCCAAAATTTATTTCTCATGATGTTCCCAATTCAATTACTGGAAAGAAGTTGCCATTAATAACCGGCCATGAAATGACAGGTACTGTAATTGAACGTGGTTCTAATATAAAAAATATCGAGCTTGGGAGTCGTGTAGCAGTAAATACTGTTTTAACTTGTGATATCTGTGTTGCTTGCCGATCAGGAAATAAAACACTATGTCAGAAAATGGCGGTTGCTGGCTTCGATTTAAATGGTGGGTTAGCAGATTATATGATTTGGAAAGGTTCTGAAGTAATAGAATTACCTGATAAAGTAAGTAGTGAACAGGCAGTTTTTGCTGAACCTGCTTCGGTAGCGATGCATGCTGTTCGTAAGAGCAGTCTTCGAGGCGGACAATTATTGGGTATTCTTGGTTGCGGTACTATCGGGCTTCTAATTTTGCAAATAGCGAAGTCTTTTGGAGCGTCTGTAGTTGCATTTGATAAGAGCCAATCTAGTCTAGAGATGGCAAAAGTACTAGGAGCCGATCATACTATCAACGTTTCAGAAAAAGATTACTCAGAAAAAATATTTAAATTTACAAGTAATCATGGATTGGATGTAGTTATTGACTCTGCAGGAGGCAAGCAAACTCCGAATACAGCTATTGACATGGTTAAGCCCGGAGGGACAGTAACTTTAGTTGCTATTTATACTCATTTGGCTAAGGTTGATTTTAATGATCTGGTTGCAACTGAAAAAAAACTGATTGGTTCCTTAGCTTATCTACGAGATGATTTAGAGGATGTGCTCGAGTTAATAGCTAACAATTCTGTAAAAACTGCGAACTTAATATCTCAGAAAATATGCATAGATGATGTAATAGACAAGGGTTTTTCAGAAATGATGAAGACGGATAAAGATGTTTTTAGGGTTGTAGTGAGTCCTGGTTAGATGGAGCTTTTGAAGAGTGTACATGTTTTAGAACTGAGCATTAACTATCTGTACTTGTAAGTGGTATTAAAAAAAGAATCGATTTATATCGGATAAAAACAGAGGATATTTTTAATGAAAATAACCAATGTAAAAGTCGAGATGTTTAATTGGAGAACTGATCCTTGGCACACTGGAGTAGGCACAAGATTCGGAGGTACTCGCCAGCTAGGCGTGGTTACAGTCGAGACGGATGAAGGAATTGAAGGTAATGCTTTTCTTGGATCGTCTGGATTGGGAGCAGATCATTTAGCACCAGGTCTAATAGAGTTTATAAAGCCCATAATCTTAGGACGTAATGCACAGGATATCGGAGGTTTGTGGTGGGATATGTGGAAGATGAATCGTTTGGTTTCTACCTACGTAATTGGAGCTATAGATATTTGTTTATGGGATATAAACGGCAAGATTTCAAATCAGCCAATCCACCGTCTACTCGGGACTTGTAAAGATTCAGTACCGGTTTATTCAAGTACCGCATTCCACGAAACCAAGGAAGAATATGTAGAGGAATCTATACTTATGAAACAGAGTGGTCTTACTGCTCATAAGATTCATCCACATGGGGATCCCTTGTATGATATAGAAATTTGTTCTGCTGTTAGAGATGCCGTTGGTAGTGACATGAAACTGATGTTGGATTCTATGTGGGCATACCAATATGAAGACGCTTTGAGAGTTGGACGCGCTATAGAAGACCTAAATTATTATTGGTATGAAGACCCATTGGTCGAAGAAGATATATATAGCTATATTAAATTACACCAGAAGCTGGACATTCCTATTATGTCAACAGAATATGCTCCTGGTCGTTTTTATGGTATGACTCAATGGATTACCGAATATGCAACAGATATACTTAGGGGAGACGTTGCAGTGACTGGTGGTATCACCCCGATGATAAGACTCGGTCATTTAGCTGAAGGATTTAATATGAAGTGTGAGATTCACCATGGCGGGAATTCGCTCAATAATGTAGCAAATCTTCATGTGACTATGGCCATACCTAACTGTGAATTTTTTGAATTCTTTCCATGCACAGGAGCTAACAAGTATGGTTTAGTTAGTGATATTGAATATGATAGTCAAGGCATGGTACTAGCGCCTACAGAGCCTGGTTTGGGATATGAAATTGACTGGGACATGTTAAAAAAGGAATATACAGGCACAGTAGAATAAATAACTTGTAAATCGTGTACAAAAACTCATCTTTACAACTATTCACATAGATTTATGGAGCTTATAATTACAATCTGAGTTTTTGGAGATTACTTTTATTAATTAGGGCTATCAAATCATGTTGTTTTGAACAAGATTTGTGTCGTGATTGTATAGATTCATAGTTAATAACATCCTTTATTGTGGCGACCCCGACCGGATTCGAACCGGCGATCTCTGCCTTGACAGGGCAGTGTGTTAGGCCGCTACACCACGGGGCCACAATTTGTTATAAGACTATCAGATAATAAGGGGTCTTTTGTTAAGTATATCCCCTATCCTAATTAGATATTTTAACACCAGTATCTTGGTGGGCGGTACTGGATTTGAACCAATGACCTCTGCGATGTCAACGCAGCGCTCTAAACCCCTGAGCTAACCGCCCAGTTTTTGGGCATCTGGCCGACCAAGTGTAACAACTCACCTTCGCTAAGGTCAAGATAAAAACTTTCCGGTTTATGCACTTAGATTTTTATAGTGAAGGTAATTCTTTGTCTGGGATTTCATCAACTGAATTCTGATGGTCTGACAAATTTGCTAAAGGAGTTGCGAGCACTCCCATAGGTGCGTGTTCATCATTTTCATCCAGATCAAGGTGTTCTCTACCTTCTTCAGAAATATCGAATCTAGCAGGTATTAGTCTTCCAATTATTACGTTTTCTTTTAATCCTCTTAGATAGTCGATATCTCCACTTACTGCAGATTCTGTCAGGACTCGAGTTGTTTCTTGGAACGATGCAGCAGCTAAAAAGCTCTCCATATTAAGTGATGCTCTTGTAATTCCTAGTAGGACTGGACTTGCGGTGGATGGCTCTCCTCCTTCAGCCAAGACTGAAGCATTAGTAGATTCATAGTATTGCCTACTGGCTAATTCACCTGGTAGAAGATCGGTATCACCGAGAGTATCTATACGAACTTTTCTCATCATTTGCCTGATTATTATCTCGATATGCTTTTCGTGTATTGCAACACCTTGAGAACGGTAAACTTGTTGAACTTCATCAATCAAGTATTTTTGAACATGGTCACGACCTTGAATACGAAGGATTTGTTGCGGGTTCTTGGGGCCTGCTGTAAGAGCTTGTCCTGCATCAACCAAATCGCCGTCTTGAACGATTATATGGGATGCAGCGGGTATTACATACTCACGCTCATCTTCTTCTGACCAAGATATAGTGATGCCTTTATCGGTAATTTGAACAGTTCCAGATACTCGAGCTAGAAGATTGTCACCTGATTGCGCGGGTAAGGCATTTTCTTCAGAATCTTTTGATTTATCATGTTCTGCAATTTGGTCACCTATATTGATGTGATCACCTTCAGAGACCAAGATTTTATGGTTAGTACCTAGTTGATACTCGTCTCTGTATTCTTCTGTACTTCTTACAGTGATACTTCTTCCATCTGAAAGATTAGCAACCTCTACTGTCCCTGCAATTTCAGTAAGAATAGCTTCACCTTTTGGTGCTCTGGCCTCAAAAAGTTCTTCCACTCGTGGTAACCCGCTAGTTATATCAGATCCAGCAATACCACCTGTGTGAAATGTGCGCATTGTTAGCTGAGTACCCGGTTCACCAATACTTTGCGCTGCTATAATTCCCACTGCTTCACCTTCCATTACAGGGTTTCCAGTGGAGAGGGATGTTCCATAACACTTTTTACATATTCCACGGTCTGCTTCACAAGTTAGTGGTGAACGTACCATTATTCCTTCTACATTCAATTCGGTGATTTGGATACTAATGGCTTCTGTTACCGACTGGTTTCTATCAATTACTACTTCTCCGGTTTCCGGGTTTGGCACAGGGTTAACTATGGTACGACTTTTAATCCGATCTATAAATGGAGTTTTCAGTTCTGGATCAGGTACATTTTCTACCCAAACACCTGAGAGGGTTTCACAGTCTTCGATTGTGATAGTTACTTCTTGTGCTACGTCGATTAGTCGTCGCGTTAAATAACCGCTGTCAGCAGTTCGAAGAGCTGTGTCAGCTAGACCTTTGCGTGCTCCGTGAGTTGATATAAAATATTCAAGCACACTTAATCCTTCTCGGAAATTGGATTTAATGGGCCTGTCAATAATTCTACCTTTAGGGTCGGACATTAGTCCTCTCATACCAGCCATTTGCTTAATTTGTTGGATATTACCTTTTGCCCCAGAAATAGCCATCAAATATATGCCGCCATAGTTATGGAGGTTGTCTTGTATAACGTTAGTTAGACGTGAATTTGCTTCTGTCCATACTTCAACTGAGTTTGTATATTTTTCTATTTCTCTAATTAGGCCGTGTTGGTATTGTTCTTCAAGCGTTGATATTTTTTCTTCTGCTTCTTGAATTATCTTATCTTTTTCAATAGGCACACCGATATCATTAATGGCTATTGTTGTACCCGATTGTGAAGCATACTTGAATCCCAATGCTTTGATTGCATCTAGAGCTTTTAGAGTTGCATCATTTCCTAGGAGACTGAAGCACTCTGCGGTTATTTCTTTTAATGCATCTTTCCCTTGTTCGCTATTACGGAAAGACATCTCATTTGGGAGAGCTTCGTTAAATATAATTCTTCCAACACTCGTCTCAATTATTTCTGTTTTATCCTCAGTTGGTTGATGCCGTACTTTTATAGGAGACCTTAATCCTAATTCACCAGTCTCATGGGCTAATCTTGCATCGTCAAAACTAGAGAAAACATTTTTTTGGTCAACAGGAATGTTTTCTACAGTTGTTAAATAGTAGCAGCCAAAGGCTATGTCTAAAGTGGGTGCAACTATGGGTTCTCCAGAGCTGGGAGAGAGCATGTTGTAAGAGCTAAGCATCACTTTTCTGGCTTCTTGAACAGCTCCTTTAGATAAAGGAACGTGAACGGCCATTTGATCACCGTCAAAATCAGCATTGAAAGCCTGGCATACGAGTGGATGCACTTGTATTGCTCCGCCCTCAACTAAAATCGGCTGAAATGCTTGAATTCCAAGTCTATGTAAAGTCGGAGCTCGGTTTAATAGTACGGGCCTTTCTGACACTACTTCTTCTAGTATGTCCCAAACTTCTGGGCGAGCTCTTTCAGCGAGTCTTTTTGCACTTTTAATATTATGTGCATAACCTTGTAGAACTAATCTGTTCATAACAAATGGTTTAAATAGTTCAAGTGCCATTCGTCTTGGAAGACCACATTGGTGGAGTTGTAAATTAGGTCCTACCGCGATAACTGATCTTCCACTGTAGTCTACTCGCTTACCTAAAAGATTTTGACGAAATCTTCCTTGTTTTCCTCTGAGTAGATCAGACAAAGATTTTAATCGATGATTATGACTTCCTGAAACAGGCCTTCCTCGGCGACCGTTATCAATGAGTGCGTCAACTGACTCTTGGAGCATTCTTTTTTCATTGCGGATAATTATTTCCGGTGCCTGTAAGCCGATTAATCTTCTTAATCGGTTATTCCTATTTATTACTCGTCTATACAGATCGTTGAGATCGCTTGTTGCAAAACGTCCGCCATCTAGCTGTACCATAGGGCGAAGTTCTGGTGGTAGAACTGGCAGAACAGAGAGCACCATCCATTCTGGCTTATTACCGCTTTTCCGTAGAGATTCTACTAGCCTAAGAGTCTTAATCGCCTTTTTTCTTCGCTGACCTGATGTCGAGCGAATTTCGCCTTGGAGGTCACTTTTCCTTTTATCTAGATCAAGATTGTTCATCATCTGTAATACAGCTTCTGCTCCCATAGAAGCAACAAATAATTCTCCAAATTTTTCTTGGAGTTCGATGTAGCGATTTTCAGATAATAACAATCCGACTTGTAGGCTTTCTAATTCATCTATCTTATCTTGGATTTCATTTTCAATATCTTGTTTTTGTTGTTGGAGCTTTTCTCTTATTTCGTTCAAATCGGGTCCATCAGTTGTTAATTGAGGAGAGTTGTTGTCGATAGAACCTGAATCCTCATCTTCTTTGTCCTGGATAGAATTATTGGCATCAACTTGTTCGTATTCTTGACCAATATTACCTATCTTTTCTTCAAGTTCTATGTCAAGTCGTTCACTTGTTTCTTTCAATTCTGCTTTTAATTGTTCTTTGGCTACTTGACACATTTCATCGTCAACACTAGTAACTAAATATTGAGCGAAATAAATTACCCTTTCCAGATTCCTAGGCGAAAGGCTAAGAATTAAACCTAATCTACTCGGTGTCCCTTTTGACATCCAAATGTGAGCTACAGGAGCAGCTAAATTGATATGACCCATACGTTCTCGACGGACCTTTGCACGTGCAACTTCTACTCCACAACGGTCGCATATTACTCCCTTGTGCCTTATTTTCTTATATTTTCCACAATAGCATTCCCAATCTTTTGTAGGACCAAATATCCTTTCACAAAATAGTCCATCTTTTTCGGGTCTCAATGTGCGATAGTTTATTGTTTCTGGTTTTGTGACCTCACCATAAGACCATGTTTTTATCTGGTCTGGAGAGGCTAAGGCGATCCGGACAGCATTGAAATCATTGCCACTATTAGCCATTAATTACTCCTGAGTGCGGAAATTTTAACTGATTGATACAAATATATTTTAGTTTATAGGTCAGGGATTACTAATTCATCATCCTCATCTTTTTCAGTTGAAGAAAGTTCCTGATTATCAATTTGATTAATGTCTTCAAGTCCAAATCCTTCTGAACTCAATATGTCAGAAGGATCAGCTTCTTCTGCTTCTTCACTATCCTCGTGAAGAAGCTCTACAGCTAATCCCAAACTCTGTAATTCTTTAAGTAATACATGGAATGATTCTGGGATACCTGGTTGCACTATGTCATCACCTTTAACGATTGCCTCGTAAGTTTTTACCCTACCAACCACGTCATCAGATTTTACTGTAAGCATTTCTTGTAAATTATAAGCAGCACTATATGCTTCTAATGCCCAGACTTCCATTTCACCAAACCGTTGGCCGCCAAACTGTGCTTTACCCCCCAATGGTTGTTGGGTTATAAGTGAATAAGGACCAGTTGATCTAGCATGGACCTTATCTTCTACTAGGTGAATTAGCTTCATCATGTAAATTTGTCCTACTGAGATAGGTTGATCAAAAGCCTCCCCAGTCCTACCGTCATATAGTATTGACTTCCCTGTAGTGGGTGGTGATAAAGTTTGATCTTGATTGAGTGAAGCAATTTCCTCATTAATTTCTTTATCAGTTAAATTGGAAATATCGGAGCCTAATTGTTCACGAAACCATATTTCCAGACATGCTCTTCTTGCTTCTCCGGGTACTGGGTCATCTATTATTTTTTGATAATCATATCCCTTTTCAACTAACCATGATTTAGTGATATCAAGGTTTATTCTGGACATACCATTTGTATCAATTGGCTTTGGGTCTATAGCTCCAGATTGTTCTATTAGCCATGACTGAGCAAGAGCATCTTCAATGGCCTGATCTGGAGCTCCATCAAATACAGGTGTGATGGCTTTGAATCCAAGGTTACGTGCTGCGTGTCCCAAATGTGTCTCTAGTACTTGTCCAAGGTTCATACGTGCCGGAACGCCGATAGGATTGAGTATGATGTCCACCGGAGTTCCATCAGGTAAATATGGCAGATCTTCTTCTGGAAGAATTGTAGAGATAACACCTTTATTTCCATGTCTCCCTGCCATTTTATCTCCTGCTGCGATTTTCCTTGTTTGTGCAACCCAAATACGCACTAGTTTATTAACGCTAGCAGATAAATCGTCACCGTTCTCCTTGCTAAATACTCTTACATCTATTACTTTTCCTCTTTCACCATGAGGTACGCGTAGAGAAGTGTCTCGCACATCTCTAGCCTTTTCTCCAAAAATAGCCCTTAGTAGTTTTTCTTCTGCACTTAATTCAGTTTCACCCTTAGGGGTAATTTTACCTACAAGAATATCGCCTGGGCCTACCTCAGCTCCGATTCTTATAATACCCTCCTCATCTAAATTACGAAGGTTTTCTTCACCAACATTTGGGATATCCCTTGTAATTTCTTCAGGCCCGAGTTTGGTGTCTCTAGTTTCTAGTTCATGCTTTTCTATGTGAATTGATGTGAATCGATCATCTTTAACCAGTCTCTCACTTATAATTATTGCATCCTCGAAGTTATATCCTTCCCAACTCATAAATGCTACAAGAAGATTTTGCCCTAATGCGAGTTCTCCTTTGTCAGTAGATGAACTATCTGCCAATGCTTGATTTTCCTGAACGATATCTCCAACTTCAACTACTGAACGTTGGTTGATACAGGTTCCTTGGTTACTACGCACAAATTTCCTTAAGGAATGCTCATGCTCATTACCATTAGAATCAGTAACTACAACCTTCTTACCAGATGCTTCCGTGACTACACCTTCGGACTCCGATAAAATCACTTGACCACTATCAATAGCAACTCTAGCTTCAAGGCCTGTACCCACCAGCGGGGCTTGAGGCTTTAGTAATGGGACAGCCTGTCTCTGCATGTTAGATCCCATTAAGGCTCTGTTTGCATCATCGTGTTCTAGGAAAGGGATTAGTGATGTTGATACGCTAACTAACTGCATTGGAGACACATCCATATAGCTGATGTTTTCCGCTGGTTCGGCTGATACTCCGTCACCAATGCGTGTTTCAACTATGTCTTCAGAAAATTGGCCAAGATTATCTAATGGAGCGGTGGCTTGAGCTATGTGAACGTTTTCTTCATCATCTGCGGTTAAATAGGTTATATCGTCAGTTGTTGAAGAAACATATGGCTCAACTTCAATCGTTTGATCAGATAGTTTGGATATACGAGTCTGAATCCCCTTGGATATAATCCCCCCTGATTTAATTACAATTTTGCCACTATTGTCCACGACATCCTGCCTTACAGTTCTACCTAGCAAATCGCTGTTATCTTTGTTCATTGTGCGGTGCACAATTCGGTAAGGGGTTTGCAGGAACCCAAATTCATTCGTTTTTGCGTAGGTTGCCATTGATCCCAAAAGCCCAATATTTGGTCCTTCAGGAGTTTCTATAGGGCATATTCGACCATAATGAGAATGGTGCACATCCCTTACATCAAAACCAGCTCTTTCTCTTGAAAGTCCACCTGGCCCTAGCGCAGACAATCTTCTTTTGTGGGTCAATTCGTCAAGAGGATTCGTTTGCTGCATGAATTGTGATAATTGAGAACCCCCAAAAAATTCTCTTACAGCTGCTACTACGGGTCGGATATTAACCAGAGCTGCTGGTGTAGCAGTCGCCGGATCTATTTGGGTGGTCATTCGTTCTTTGATGACACGTTCCATTCTTAGCAACCCAACCCTAACTTGCATTTGGATTAATTCACCTACTGACCGTACTCGGCGATTACCTAGATGGTCAATATCGTCAGGCTTCCTAACTCCGTTATTGATTTCGATCATTCTTCTAAGGAGGTTTGTAATATCTTCTTGCAAGAGCACTCTATTGGTATTGTCTGGATCAGTTTCGAGTCGTTTATTAAGCTTGTATCTACCAACTCTGCCTAGATCATAGCGCCTTGGATTGAAGAAGAGATTGTTTAGTAGGATTTTTGCGTTGTCTATACTTGGGGGCTCTCCTGGTCGCAGTCTTCTATAGAATTCAAGAAGAGCTTCATCATGATTATCTATCTCAACATCTTTACTAATCGTGGTTGTAATGAACTGGTGTTCAGGGTCATTGTCTACGTCATTGAAAAGTTCAGTTATTTCAGTGTCAGTAATATGACCTAAAGCCCTTAGCAACATGGTGACAGGACTTTTTCGTTTGCGGTCTACTTTTACGGATATAACATCCTTAGGACTTGTTTCAAATTCCATCCAGGCTCCACGGCTTGGTATTAGTTTGGCAGATGCCAGGGGCCTGCCTGAAGTCGGATCATTTTCAGCAGTAAAATATACACCGGGTGACCTAACCAGCTGGCTTACAACAACCCTTTCAGCTCCATTTATAATAAAGGTGCCTGACGATGTCATAATTGGGATATCACCAACAAAAAGGTCTTGTATTTTGCGCTCTCCTTCATTTGGACCTGGCGCTTTGCTGACTAATTCTACTCTTACATAAAGAGAAGCTGAAAAAGTAGTTTCGTCCGAGCGACACTGATCTTCAGTTCGTTCGGGTTCTTCAAATCTGTGGCTCAAAAAACTAAGTTCAAACCTATTGCCTGGACTATCATCAATCGGCGATATTTCTTGAAAAAGCTCTGTAAGCCCGTCTGTCTTGAACCATTCAAATGAGTCTAATTGGTTCTGAATAAGGTTAGGAACACTCGCTACGTTCCCAGTACTAGAATAGTTACGGGTCGAGGCACCATTAGATTTATTGATTATTGGGAGTGATGCTACCATTGTTTGTCAATGCTCCTTAGGCCATTTTTACAGGCCAGAATATTTGGACTCTATGGAATGTAAAACAGTATTAATTAGACAAAAACCGGCCAAGGTAATTAAATAAGCAAATAGTTAAAAAGAGGATTGGGCACATAGTGAGATGTTCAGATTATCAAGACTGAGTAAAGAAGTCAATAGATTTTAATTTTTAATATCGCATTGAATGGTTATCTTAAATCATGTGTGGGCTTTGAATAGTGCTTGTTTTGCGGGGGGTAAGGGATATTGATTTTTATTCACATAGATTGTGAAAAGGGCTCAGCAAATTAGTGAATTCCACTTTATCACCTACTTTGAATCCATGTGTTTTACTTTTTCCAGAGTTTATCTCAAGAACATAAGAAGATGGCTTTTTGGGATGAACTCTAGGTATTAGTGAGTCTATATCATTTCTTCTTGGGAATGGCACAGATTGGGCGATATCAGAGATTCTACAATTTTGAGATATCCATATTATGTCTAATGGAAACAACATGTCTTTCATCCAATATGTGGTAGGAAAACCAGTTTGATATAAAAATAACATTCCGCTATTGGTATCTAATTCTTTTCTGCCGGAAAGGCCGGTAGTTCTCCTTTCAACAGTGTCAGCAATTTCCACATTGAATATAGTTTCCCTTATCAATACCTGCGGTTGATTTGTGGATGTTTTTGTAAGTGATTCTTTATTGTTTTTAAAATCATTATATTCAGTGTCACAAGTTAAGATAAAAAGAGCGATGAATATCCAAGGCAAAATCCTCATATTATTCTTTCTGATAAGGTCAGGTAATAAATCTCAATTTATATCATAAACTTTTTTTGTTTAATATAACGGCACCGAATTTCTATTAACACGGGGTTGATATCAAAACTAGGTTAAGTTGATTTATTCAAGCGACAAAGAATGGGGGCATACAAGTTTCATTTATATGTCACAACAACTGTACTCTTTGAATTGGATTTAGATGGATAGGTATGTTACCAATTTATAACGGTTTTATGTTTCTGTCTTATCCATAAGATAGTAAATCATTGGGAATACAAAAAATAAAAAACACCAATGAAGTCAACATAAATCAAATCTTAATTTCACTATTTGGTAAAATAGATTTAAATTTGGACTGCAGAGGTCTTTATAAGAAACCTTTAGCGTCAATTCAAGACTTATTAATTACTAAAATGTTAATTGGACTAATATTAAATTATCACTTAAAGAATGTTTTGGGTAAGTAATGAAGGAAATAATTAGTGTAAGGGCACCAGCTACAACTGCTAATCTTGGGCCGGGATTTGATTGTCTCGGTTTGGCTTTGGATATCTGGAACGAAACATCGTTCGAGATAGGACATTCAGATTTGTCAATCAGCGGGGAAGGTGAAAACGAATTGGTTCTGGATCTTAATAATTTACTTTATCGAGGTTTTGCTAAGCCATTTGAAATAATAGGACGAGATGTTCCGGCGGTTTCCATAAAGGCTAAAAACGAAATTCCTGTTGGCAGAGGTTTAGGAAGTAGCGCAGCAGCAATAGTAAGTGGGTTAATAGCGGGGGATAAAGCTACGGGAATAGGGCTAAGCCATGATGAAATCCTCACATTAGCAGCAGAAATGGAGGGGCATGCTGATAATGTTGGGCCAGCTTTATTAGGGGGGTTACAAATAGTTGTTTCTAGTAATCAAGAATGGGTAACTTCTCAAGTTCCAATACCGAAAAAGATATCGTTAATTATTTTTATACCAGATAAACTCGTATTAACCAGTGAAGCTAGATCTAGCTTGCCAGAGGCTGTGACACTAGATGATGCTAAATTCAACATTGGTAGGGCCAGTTTATTTGTTAATTCAATGGCTCAGGGAGATATAGATCATTTGGGCATCGCCACTCAGGATAGATTGCATCAAGATTATAGGGCTGCATTATTACCAGGCATAAATAGTGTTATGAAAGGAGCATTGAGTGCAGGCGCAGATTGTGTTTTTATTTCTGGTTCTGGCCCGTCTGTAATTGCAATATCCGAAGACCGCGGTATGACAGTTTGTTATGAAATGAGGGAGTCAGCTTCCAAAGCGGGTGTTCATGGTGAAATTAGAATTACCCAACCAAGTTTATATGGCGCGAGTTTACAGGTTATTAACAAATAGTTTTGAATTTAATTGTGCAAAAATATGGTGGAACTTCTTTAGAGAACCCAGATGCTATAAAACGGGTGGCTAGACGTATTGTAGATACCCGAGATAAAGGTATAGGAGTAGTTGTAGTAGTTTCAGCAATGGGTAATACTACTGATCAATTGATTGCCATGGCTGAAATAATATCTTCTCAACCACAGGCAAGAGAACTTGACGTATTACTATCTACGGGAGAACTACAAAGTGCTACTTTAATGGCGATGGCACTCCATTCTTTAGGGTGTGCTGCTGTTAGTCTTAGTGGAGGGCAAGCAGGTATTTTGACAGATTCTCGTCATCGTGGAGCCAAAATATCTACCGTAAAGGCTGGTAGAATTCTTACAGAACTTCAACTTGGTAAGGTTGTTATTGTTGCCGGATTTCAAGGGATTAATGAAAACACGGAGATTACCACACTTGAAAGAGGAGGTTCTGACACTACAGCGGTTGCAATCGCTGCTGGGATATCCGCTGAACGATGTGAAATTTATACTGATGTTTCTGGAATCCATACCGCAGACCCTAGAATGGTTAAAGGGACACGTCGATTAAAAAAAATAGGATTTGAAGAAATGTTGGAGCTTGCCAGTTATGGTGCCAAATTTCCTCCGCAAGCTATAGAAATGGCACTTGTTTATAATGTCCCAATACTTGTCACGTCTAGTTTCGACGATGGTCCTGGAACACTAATACATAAGGAGTCTGTTGTGGACAATAATGTTGGGCAAATAAGGAATCGGGTTAGAGCCATTGCTACCGATAAAGATGTTGGAAAGATAACGGTGAGGGGTCTGAAAGAAGGTACAGGTGCTCAAGCAGCCGTTTTTTCAACATTGTCACAGGCTGATATTAGTGTGGATGTAATTGTACAGAATACTAGTGTTGACGGATTAAGTGATCTAACTTTCACTGTAAACAGATCACAAATCGATAATGCAATTGCAGTAACTGAAGAAATAGCTAATACATTAGGAGCTTTTGAGGTAACGAATTCGATTGACCTAGCCAAGATTAGTATAGTTGGTACAGGGATGCAAAATGTGCCTGGTTATGCTGCAAGGACATTTCAGGCTTTAGCGGATGCTGGAATAAACATAGAATTGATAACTACATCAGAAATACGAATAACGTGTGTTATCGAAGAAACAAGACTCAAAGATGCAGCCAGAGTTTTACATGATTGTTTTGAATTAGGTAAAAATAGTTGAAATAGTTTACGAATAATAGAGATGTTAGTCATGTTTCCCTAGTTTTCGGGTTGGAATTTAAACAATTGCTTTTATTAGTATTCTACATTTTCATAATGGAGAATGAATTTGGATGAACCTTTTCTGTCAGTAATTGTTCCTGCTTATAACGAGGCAGCACGTATAGAAAGCACGTTATATTCCATAGTAGGTTATCTAAAAAAACAACCTTTTTCATCCGAGGTTCTGATTGTAAACGATGGTAGTACTGATAAGACATTTGATATCGCTAAACAATTTATTGATCAAGATTACCTGTCAATAAGGATATTAACTATTTCACATGGAGGGAAGGGAAGGGCAGTGAGGACTGGTATATTGTCAGCAAAAGGAAAGTATCGATTTATGGCAGATGCCGATCTTTCTATGCCTATAGAGCAGCTGGATCGGTTTATTATTGAAATGGAATCAGGTAGAGAAGTAGTAATTGGATCCAGGCAGATTGTAGGATCTCGTAGATTTGGAGAACCATCTGGTAGGCATATTGCCGGAAGATGTTTTAATCTCGTAGTTAGCTTATTGGTGGTCAGAGGATTCGATGACACTCAATGTGGGTTTAAATGTTTCTCCGGTGATGTAGCCGAAAGTTTGTTTTCTTTATCTAAATTGAACGGGTTTGGATTTGATGTGGAAATCTTGTATTTAGCTAACAAAAAAGGATTTAACATCGTAGAAATACCAATCGATTGGTATCATCAGCCGTTCAGCAAAGTTAGATTGTTTAGAGATTCTGCATTAATGTTTTTGGAAATCATAAAAATAGTTGGATTTAATTTGTTTAGGAAATACTCTTTATGAAAAGGTACAAATTTAGGTTCAAAATAGTTTTCTTGAAAACTTAGACTAAATTTGGTCAATTTTGGATGAGAAAACTGCTTGCATTAAATAGGATATGTTTACTAGAATCAGCCCGCAAATATAGTTTAGTGAGGTTAATTTGTGACACTGGTTCAAGATTCTATAAAACAACAAAAAGTAAAGAATGATAACGAAAAGAAAGCCGTTAGATTGGCCATGGATTCTAAATGGAAAGAAGCAGAGGTTTTGAATAGACTCATAATTGCTTCATTTCCAAATGATTTAGATGCTCGTAATCGCCTAGGTAAAGCGTTGATGGAGCTTGGTCAGACATCTAAAGCTAAACGTGTTTTTGCAGATGTTCTAAGTGATTATCCTAATAATTCAATCGCTAATAAAAATTATGACCGTTTGAAACAAATTAAAGACCAACTTCCTATGTCGGTGACTACAGGAGTTAAAGCTCATAGTTCATTCATTGAAGAAAGCGGTAAATCTGCACTAACGTCCTTGGTGAATATCGGAAATGTAGAGGAAAGATTTACTCATATGCCCGGACAACTTGTTGATTTAAAGGTAAGTGGACGAAGTTTACTAGTATATGGATCTGATAAAATTTATCTTGGCCAGGTTGAAAGTAGGTTGGGCACTAGGCTAATAGGTCTAATGAATGGTGGTAACCAATATGATGCTCTTATCACCAGTATCGAAGAAAACAAATTGGTTATAATGATTAGGGAGCAATATCAGGATCCGTCTCAGTCGAATCAAATCTCGTTTTTATCTAGAGCAGAAAAATTTTCTTCAATAAATGCCACTTATGTTGATGAAATAAAGGAATTTGAAGAGCTTGACACATTAGAGAATGCCAAGACTCAGATTGATATACAAGACTGGGATGATGATATTACTGAATCGGTGTAGCCAGAAAAGAATTTGTTCTTGATCGTGATGATGAATAATTAGATAGTAAAGACGAGAATTCTTAATCTTTGCTAAGATCCTTGGTAGATTCATTTTTTTTCGTTCGGTAATAAAGGCCCCATCTTTGCATCAATTTAGTAACATCCGCATTTTGAATCTCGGTTATTTCTTTAAAAAAGCCGGCCAGTGAATGTATGTAAATACTATCTTCGTCACATACCCAATTTGCTTCACTGGGTATACTGTAAAGTAGTCCGTTTTGGTGATCGCATTTCAATGATATACGTTTACTTCCAAAACCACCTTTGATTGAAACATTTGAATCGTCCATGTCAAACACCCCTTAAAATTAAAAGTGATAATCAAATTGAAACTTAGAAAATCAACTCAGTAGATTGATGAGTATATTGTGCTGATGTTAAACTTCGGATGGATAGTTTTCAACTATTTGAATATTTTGAGGCTAAGAAATAGTTGTTTTGGGTGCGCAATTTTCAATGAATTTAAGAAAATGGATATAGATTAGTACAGTTTCTTATTGTTTATGATAGGAAAATTAAAAAGTGGCCAATAGAATTGATATTAAATTGAATAGAGCAAAAAAGAGTGGTCAATTTGTTTTAGCTCCATTTCTCACAGTAGGATTTCCGACGGTCAGCACTTCTATAGAAGTTGCATCTGAAATTATTGAAGCCGGAGCCGATTTACTTGAACTAGGCATACCTTTTAGTGATCCTTTGGCTGAAGGACCTACTATACAGAGATCAAGTTTGCGCTCGCTTCAAAGCGGAGTGAATTTTGGAACTTGTTTAGAAGTTGCAAGAAAAGTAAGGCAAGCTAACAGTGAAGTTCCGTTAATTTTGATGGGATATTATAATACATTGATGAAATTTGGTCTTAGTAAAGCTGTTAACCAAGCTGTTGATGCAGGTGTTGACGGGTTTATTGTCGCTGATTTGCCAATAGAGGAATCGACTATATTTGCTAAAATATGTTTTGATAATGAATTGCATTTGGTGCCTCTCTTAGCTCCTACTAGTACTGATGAGCGTATAAAAAAGGCATGTTCTCAAGCATGTGGTTTTATATATTGCGTTAGCGTAACTGGGGTTACTGGTGCTCGGTCAGACTTGAATTCTGGAGTGGCACAATTGGTCAGTAGAATTCGTAGTTACACTGATCTTCCAATTCTAGTGGGCTTCGGTGTGTCAACGCCACAACATGTCAGGGAAATTTCGCAATTTGCTGATGGAGCAGTATTTGGGAGCGCTCTCATAGATGTTATGGAAAAAAATGAAAATAATGTAGAGGCGGCTAGTAATTTTGTTTCTGATATGAAAAAAGCGACTTTACTTTGATTCAGGATGTTGAGAGGTTCAAATGAATTTTGTTAGAGGAATTAGAGGTGCTACGACAGCAGATTCTAACACCAGCAATGGTATAATTGAAGCTACAAGAGAATTGTTGACATCTATGGTTGAAAGTAATGATGTCGATATAGGAGATATAACTGCCATATTTTTTACCACTACACCTGATCTGCAAGCGGAGTTTCCACCTTTAGCAGCTAGACAATTGGGTTGGGAGTATGTAGCACTAATTAATTCTATTGAAATGGACGTGCCTGGTGCTCAGCAAAAATGTATAAGAATATTAATGTTGGTTAATACTGAAAAAAGCCAAAAAGAAATTAAGTTTGTATATTTGAAGGAAGCGGTAACTTTGCGAAAGAGAGGCGTTGAGAACAGTTAAATGTCTTGGTTTTAATGGCTAATGTGAGTCTCTCGGTCACAAGTGCGATTATAATATCAAGGTGTTGCTAATTAAAGGAAGTGAGAAAAGAACGGATGACACAGAAAGCCGAAACAAGAAATCTTAGAATAAATAGCATTACCCCTCTAGATTCTCCCGCAAAATATTGGGATCGCTATCCTCCGTCAACTTTGATAGACAGTCAGATTGCATCCCATAGAAAGAGCATGGAAGAGATTATAAGTGGGGTTGATGATCGCATGGTAATGATTGTTGGACCTTGTTCTATTCACGATACGAAAGCCGGGCTGGAATATGCTTTGAAGTTGAGAGAATTAGCTAATAAGGTAGAGGATAAGATCTTTATAGCTATGAGAGTATATTTTGAAAAACCCAGGACTACATTGGGCTGGAAGGGTTTTATAAATGATCCTAGTCTTAATGGCAAAGAAGATGTTTCTCGAGGGTTATTGGAAGCCAGAAAATTTCTTATGGAAGTATGTGAACTAGGTCTTCCTACCGCCACAGAATGGCTTGAGCCGTTCACACCACAATATTTAGGGGATTTGGTGTCGTGGGGTGCTATTGGTGCCAGAACTACTGAAAGCCAACCTCATAGATTGATTGCTAGCGGTCTTAGTATGCCAATAGGATTTAAAAATGGAACAGGTGGCAGTATTCAAATAGCAGTGGATGCAATATTGGCTGCTAGATCAAAACATGTTTTTCTTGGTATAGATGACAACGGACTTGCATCTATTGTTAAAACAAATGGAAATATGTCCGGACATCTTGTTTTGCGTGGTGGCAAAGATGGGCCTAATTATAATGCGGAATCAGTGTCTATTGCTGTTCAGATGCTTAAAGATAATAATCTTTATCCCTCGCTTATAGTAGATTGTTCTCATGCAAATTCAAATAAAGACCACACTAGACAACCCTTGGTTTTCAAAGATGTAATTGGCCAGAGGATAGAGGGGAATAAGAATATAGTTGGCGTAATGGTGGAAAGTCACCTTAAAGCGGGAAAACAGGATTTAGGAGATGATCCATCTAATCTGGAATATGGTATGTCAATTACCGATGCTTGTGTCGATTGGAGCCAGACAGAAGATTTGATTAACTATTCCTATAAAAAATTAAAATAAATTCAACTCATGTATAAATTATGCTTCTTATTAATCAAATTAAGAGGTTATCGTATCGAATATTCGTGTGACTAAACGAAATATTTGATATACAACTGGGCCATTAAGATCGCTTATTGGAAGAATTATGAATTCAAGTGGTGGTACGGGAAAACGACGTAATACTCTTATATTTGCTTCCATGACACACATTTGGAGCGATCTGTTTTTTGTGATAATTGTGCCTTTACTTCCTTTGATACAATCTGACCCTGATCTACTTTTGTCTTATACAGAGGCTGGGTTATTCAAGTCTGTGTATGCTGCATCTTCAGTTGTTCTGCAGATACCTGCAGGTTACCTTGCCACAAAGTTTGGTGAGTTTTGGTTATTGATATTTGGGAATGTATGGGTTGGAATTGGTCTTATAGGCATGGCCCTTACCTCTGGGTATTTCTTACTATTATTACTAGCTTTGGTGGCTGGTTTTGGTGGTGGCACACAACATCCATTGGCAACTAGCTTGGTATCAAAAATATATGATTCAAATGGAAGGTCTACAGCTGTTGGATTTGTAAATTTTGCTGGGGATATCGGTAAACTACTCGCTCCTCTGCTTTCTCTTTTGTGTGTTGCACGCTTTGGATGGAGGGGGACTCTACGCATCGTTGGACTTTTTGGTTTGGTTAATATGGTGGTTTTGGCAACTATTCGGCCTTGGATTAAATTAGGAGGGGATGTTAGAAACGAGTTTCAGGATGTAAATATAGATAAACGAGAGAAAACGGATTTAGCTTCTTTCGGAACAATAGGGTCTATCGGATTTATTGATTCTGGAATTCGGTCTGCTGCGTTAGCATTTTTACCATTTATTCTCAAAGACAAAGGATTAGTGGATAATCAAATATTTATTATGCTGACCTTCCTGCTAGCCGGTGGAGCATTAGGCAAGTTTCTTTGTGGATGGCTTGATGATAGATATGGATCAATGTTTTTGATTTGGGCGACTAAGTTTATCACTGCGGTACTACTTGTTTACACACTGTTTGTTCCTAGCGCTCTCCTTATCCCTTTGATGTTTGTTTTAGGGATAGGTTTGAATGGAACTTCTTCTGTACTGTATTCATTGGTGTCTTTGTTTATAACTTCAAAGAATCGCTCAGTAGGATACGGGTACTATTACACGATTACAGAATCAGGAGGCACCCTGGCTCCTATTTTATTTGGTATAGTAGCTGATATTTTCAATATACGTAAGACAATAATGTTAATGGGACTCAGCACATTAGTAATTCTCCCTGCAAGCCTTATTTTAAAGACAAAGATTGATATTCAAGAAGAAAAATCATAGCAATCATCCTAGTCATAGCTTTATTATTGAGGAAATCTCAATTATAGAAATAAGTATAGGAGCTATATTTATTTAGCACATCTTGAAGGTTATATATGACCTTAATCGAAGAATTTCAAGCTCTCAATATTCGCGATGGATCTATAGTAGCCATAGGAGTTTTTGACGGACTTCATATTGGCCATTTAACATTGCTTAAAAGACTAGGAGAAGAGAGTATAAGGCTTCATTTAGAACCAGTGGTTATGACTTTTCGTAATCACCCCAACTCTGTACTGAGGCGAAATTTTGTTACGCGATATCTAATATCTGTTGAGGAAAGAATAGATCGCATCAAAAGATTGGGGCTTGAAAATATTGTCACTGTAGATTTTGATGCAGAATTGTCGAAATTAAAAGTCGAGTCTTTTGTAAATCTATTGATAAAAACTATCAAGATGAAAGTTTTGGTTGTTGGCCCTGATTTTGTAGTGGGGCACAACAGAGAAGGGACCATTTCCGTGTTGAAGAACTTAGGCAGGAAACTTGGTTTTTCTGTCATGATGATTCCTCAGATATTTGATAGTAATGAAAAGATTGTTTCCAGTACCGCTATAAGGGAAGCCATATCATGTGGCACTATGGAAAGGGCTTCTTTGATGTTAGGATACAATTACTCAATTCATGGCAAAATTGTTCGGGGAGCTGGTATTGGAAAAGAGTTGGGATTTCCAACGGCAAATATAGAAGTATCAGATCAAATATTAGTACCTAGAGATGGCATATATGCTACTTTTGCTACCTTAGATAATAGTAAAGGTAAATATATGTCTGTTACCAGTATCGGCAATCGTCCTACTTTTGACGATAACCTTCATTCTGTGGAAACATTTATACTAGGGCTGCAATCGGATATTTATGGATCAATACTTAAACTTGAATTTGTCAGTTGGCTTAGAGACCAGGTCAAATATGTAAATATCGAAGATTTAAAAGATCAAATTGATAAGGATGTACAAATCGCAAAAAAAATCCTGGAAAATACCTAGTTTGACAGGAGTTTTTGAGATCATGGAAATATGGAATGAAATTCACACCTGAATTAAGACATCAAATACTAGTGCGTGGGGTTTCCGAGATAATAGTTGAATCTGAACTTGTTGATTTACTTCAGTCAGATAGACCTTTAACTTTGAAGATGGGTTTTGACCCGAGTGCACCAGATCTTCATTTAGGACATTCTGTTGGACTTCGAAAACTAAGACAGCTTCAGGATATAGGACACAAAGTTGTAGTTATCGTAGGGGACTGGACGGCCCAGATTGGAGATCCGAGTGGTAAGTCGTCCACTAGACCGATGCTTACATCCGAGCAGGTTAAATTGAATGCTGAGACTTATTTGAAACAGTTTTTTAAGGTGGTAGACAAAGATAAAACAGAAGTAAGGTTACAAAGTGATTGGTTTGGGCCGTTTGGTTTAGCAGACGTAATTAATCTTACTAGACATTTCACGGTGGCTCAGTTTTTGGCAAGAGATGATTTTGAGAAGAGATTTAGTGATAATCAACCGATTGCAATAACTGAATTACTCTATCCATTGCTTCAGGCGTATGATTCTGTCGCGATCAAATCTGACATAGAGTTCGGTGGAACGGATCAGAAATTCAATCTTTTAGTTGGCAGAGATTTACAAAAGATTATGGGACAGAATCCTCAGCAATGTTTTTTGATGCCCATATTGGTTGGTACAGATGGGAAACGCAGGATGGGAAAGAGCTTAGGTAACTATATCGGGTTAGAAGAATCTCCAAATGATATGTACGGTAAAATCATGTCTTTGCCAGATATTAGCTCTGCTATGGATTCAGACTTCGATGAAGGTTCTAAAAAAGATAGATTTACGGTTATTGATTATTTTAACTATCTGACAGATATTTCTGAAAAAGAAATTGCAAATATGGATCATGATATTCGTAATGGCATGGTTAATCCAATGGAACTGAAGAAGATGCTTGCTAGGGTTTTGGTTACTCAATTTCATGATAAAAAGTCTGCTGAACTGTCTGAAATACATTTTGAACAGACTATACAACAGAGAAAATTACCTGAAGATATTCCTACTTTTATACTGGATGCCAATCTAGTTCGGTTAAGTGATTTCATAGTCGAATCTGGGCTTGCTCAAAGCTCCAGTGAGGCAAGGCGTCTAATCGATCAGGGTGCGGTTAGAATTAACGATAAACATGTGCGTGAAAATATTACAACATCTTTGTTAAAATCTGGAGATATAATAAGGATTGGTAAACGCAGGTTTATCCAAATAGGATAAGTTTTATTAATCTAAAGTTATTAGCGTATCAAGATAGGAGGATTTAATTGAATCTACGTATTCCTGGACCTATACCAGTACCAGAAGATGTGCTTACGGCAATGGCCTCTCCTATGATCAATCATAGAGGGCAACAATTTCGGGAAATTCAGTATCGTATAACGGAAAGAATACAGGAGGTTTTCGAGACTACTAGCGATGTTTTTATATTAACTGGTTCAGGTACAGCAGCTTTAGAGGCAGCTGTTGTTAATACTCTTTCTCCTGGAGACAAAGTTTTAAACACAAGTATCGGGTATTTTGGGGATCGCTTTGGAGAAATAGCTAGAAGGTATGGAGCACAGGTTACTGAGCTGCAATTTCCTTGGGGTAAGGCAGTCGATATAAATGTACTACGCAAATTTTTGAACGAAGATCCAGAATTTACAGCAGTGTTGGTCACGCACAATGAGACTTCTACTGGTGTCACTAATGACTTAGAAGCTATTGCAAATATAGTTAAAGGAGAATTTAACAAATTACTGCTTGTTGATGGTATCAGTAGCGTAAGCTCGATACCTCTTAAAACTGATGAATGGGGATGCGATGTTGTGGCTACTGCTTCTCAAAAAGGATGGATGACTCCTCCGGGATTGTCGTTTATAAGTTTTAGCGAAGAAGCATGGAAAGCGCATCAAAATTCAACAATGCCGAAGTATTATCTTGATATGGCACAGTACAAAAGTTATTTTGAAAAAGGTCAACCACCTTATACCCCATCCCTTTCGACATACTTTGCATTAGATTTAGCATTAGAAAAAATAATTTCAGAAGGTATAGATTCTATGCTTAAAAGGCATCAGTATATAGCTGATATGACCAGATCAGCTATAAGTGGAATAGGTATGGAATTGTTCCCAGAAAAGCAGATAGCTTCAAATACAGTCACGGCAGTAAAAGTTCCCGAAGGCGTATCTTGTTCTGAATTGCTTTCATATCTAAGTAAAAATAAGGGAATAATACTTGGAGGTGGTCAAGGACCAGTTGAGGGTAAGATTTTCCGCATAGGACACATGGGCCATGTTGAAGCTTCTGAAATAAATGAAGTCATAGATGCTTTGAAATCCGCACCTCAACTTGTATAGATAATATCAATAAGATATTTATATTTCCTATCCTGATATTCCATTGTTGCCATTGGTATTATGCGTAGGTTGGTACTTTACCTTCGGGACTTTACCTAAAAGTTCTTCAAGATGGCTAGCGTCCGCGGTTTCATTTTCGATTAGAAACTCAGCCAATAATTTCAGTTTATCTTTGTGATCAGTAAGTAATTCTTTAGCTCGTTTATAAGCTTCCTCAATTAAAGAATGTACTTCTTCGTCAATTGTCTCAGCTATTTTATCACTGTAATCTCGTTGTTCTGATATTTCTCGTCCTAGGAATACCATATCTTCACGTTTACCGAAGGTACGTGGGCCTAGTTTATCGCTCATTCCATATCTTGTTACCATTGTCTTGGCTATTGATGTTGCTACCTCCAAGTCATTGCCAGCTCCTGTGGTAATTTCGTCTTCTCCAAAGATGTTTTCTTCTGACACTCGTCCTCCCAATGCTTCTGCCATCTGGTCTTTGAATTGATTCAATGACCACATATGTCTTTCTTCTTCTGGTAAGGATCGTGTGTGACCTCCTGTTGCTCCCCGAGATACAATTGTAACTTTAGCTATTGGGTCAGCATGGGGCAGGAAATGACCAACAAGAGCATGGCCCGCTTCATGGTAGGCAGTCATTTCTTTTTCTTTTATACTTATAATTCTCGATTTTCGCGCAGGGCCTAGCATGACCCTATCTACTGATTCAACAAACTCATCAATCGTAATTTCTGTCAGTTCCCTTCTTGCTGATAATATAGCGGCTTCGTTGACTAGGTTTGCTAAATCAGCTCCACTGAACCCTGGAGTAAGTTTTGCTATTTCTTCAAGGTCTGTATTTTCTTTTAACGGTTTCCCTTTGGAGTGAACTTTGAGTATTGCTTCTCGTCCTTTAATGTCAGGGTTATCCAATGTCACTCTTCTATCAAACCGGCCAGGCCTGAGTAATGCTGGATCAAGAATATCGGGGCGATTTGTGGCTGCGGTTACAATGACGTTGGCGCCGGTTTCAAAACCATCCATTTCAACCAATATCTGGTTAAGTGTCTGTTCTCGTTCATCGTGCCCACCGCCAAGTCCAGCGCCACGGTGCCTGCCAACGGCATCAATTTCATCAACAAAAACTATACATGGGGCGTTACGTTTGGCTTGGTCAAATAGATCTCGCACTCTTGAAGCGCCTACCCCTACAAACATTTCTACGAATTCACTGCCGCTTATCGAGAAAAACGGAACACCTGCTTCTCCTGCTACTGCTCTAGCGAGTAAAGTTTTGCCTGTGCCCGGTGGTCCGACAAGTAGTACTCCTTTAGGGATACGTGCACCAAGATTTAAAAAACGTTCTGGGTATTTAAGGAATTCAACTACTTCTTGCAATTCTTCTTTGGCTTCATCTGCTCCAGCAACGTCATCAAAACTTACGTCTGGTTGGTTGTCTACTAACATTTTTGCTCGACTTCGGCCAAAATTGAAGGTTTGACTTGTATTTCCTTGGGCTTGTCTCATCATGAAAAGAAGAACTCCCCCAAAAAATATCAGAGGTAGGAAGTTTAGGATAATGCCAAATATACTTCCCATCCTACCAGTTCCCTGAACTTCTATTGATAATGAATTGGTAACTGGATCTATTCCAGCATTTTGAAGCATCTCAATTATGCTTGCACCATCTTCTTTGCGCGAGGTAAATATTTCTCCCCGTGTTGTTACTAGGGTTAATTTTTCTCCGTAAATCTCTATAGATTCGACCTGACCTCTTTTAGCGAGGGAAATAACTTCATCTATGGGTATTTCTTGAGAGCTTCCGGGGTCGGAAAACAAAGTAAAAAATATAGCAATAACAGCTATTCCTATCAAAAGATAGATGAAGCTGTTTCGTTTCAATCGATTATTCATAAATAACCCTCCAGATCAACAGTTGCCCCAACGGCAGGTCGATGGAGGGGAGTGGGGCTGCATGACTATACTAACACGAAGTTGAATTTGTCGCTTTAATTATTCTAACGTTAAACTCAAAAAAATGTTATGACGAACCTAGATTTTATCCTAATTTACCGATTTGAGCCAAATAAGTTTCTGGTAATAGGAGCAACAGTGAAATTATTATCCCTGATATCCATAAAGAGATTGTCCAAGCAATAAATGGTCCAATAATTCCCTTTCGAATTTTGTGAGAAATGTGATCGATTGTCCATGCGCCTATGGAAAATATTGCTCCTGCAGCAATTCCAGTGAAAAAATATTGAAAACCAAGAAGTGGGGCTAAATATAATGAGCCCATAGTTAGGTCAATTAGGCTTGAAATCAAAGTTGGGAAGTTAATACTCCCACTGTAAAAAAATAGAAAGCGATACCAAATTGGTAATAGAATACCTAAAACCATAGGCAGTGTCATACCGTAACCAATTCCAAGAAATAGCCAAGTGTGAAACTTTCTCGGTCCTCGGTTCTTAAATGGAGTGAACTTGAATATCGGTAATCCTCCGTAAATCCAATAAGCTATAGGCCCTGTTATTAGTATTCCGCCAATAGCACCGGAGCTAGCAAAAAATATCGATGAAATAAGATTCATGTGTTCTGGAGTATTTGGGAATTCAAATCGAGAGAGAAAATTGATTATGATCGCAGACCCTCCTATTGTCCCGCCAAATATAGCTACTCCAATTGAAAATCTAACTCTTTCCAAATCTGTACTTGAGGGGGTAATTGGATTTGATGACTGTGGATTATTGTGTCTATTGGTCTGCATACTAGGTTATTTATGTCTTAATCAAGTGTTTTAGCTACGTTTATCTGTCAGTGAAAGTAGAATTTCTTTTGTTACTTGAGGTTCATGCTCATGTTTTAGTGCATTATTCAATATTGATATAGACTTAGGTCCACCAATCTTTCCAATAGCCCAGGCAGCATGTTCACGTACAATTTTATCAGATGATAGTAGAGTTTTCTCTAAAGCTGGTAAAGCCATTTTATCTCCAATATTACCAAGAGCAACACAAACATTTCTCTGTAGCCCTATTCTTTTTGTTCTTTTGATAGGACTGTTATGGAATCTTTTTTGAAAGCTAATGTCATCTAGCGCCAGTAACGGTATTAATGATGGTGCTTCAAAATCGTGTTTTTGTTCAAATAATGGTTCCTTACTTGAAGAAATTTTACGGTTTACTGGGCAGACTTCCTGGCAGATATCACAACCAAATACCCAGTCGCCAATTAAAGGTCTAAGTTCACGCGGAATAGAACCTCGAAGCTCAATAGTGAGGAACGAAATGCAACGTCGATTGTCGATAACGTATGGTGCGACTATAGCCCCTGTTGGACAATCATCTATACAAATTACACAGTCTCCACAATTTTTTTTAAGTGGGGTATCTGATCGGAGTTCTAAATCCGTGATTACTTGACTAAGAAATACCCATGAGCCGTACTTCTGAGTAAGGATATTAGTGTTTTTGCCGAACCAGCCAAGCCCTGATCGTGCTGCAGCAGCACGATCATTCATTTGACCATCATCTACAAAAATTCTAGTTCTTATTGGCTTGGCGATTGTTTTTTCAAGACCGTACGAAAATTCCTTAAGTTTTCTTTTTATGACTTTATGATAGTCATCTCCCCACGCATATCGTGCAATTTTCCCTCTTGGGACATTATTGATTTGTTTTTTACTATCTTTAAAATAACTAATACCCAGTGAGATAATTGATTTGGCCTCAGGCAGAAGCAGTTCAGGATGAGTTGATCGGTGAACTCGTTCTTCTGTATACCAAGATAAGCCGTCCATTAGGCCGTTTTTAACTCGTGAAATTGCAGCAGCCTCGTCTCTTAAGAAGGGTTTGGCTGAGGTAATTCTAACCTGATTAAAGCCCAATTCTTTACCAAATGCACGTATTTTCGATTCTATATTTTTCATCAATACACAGTTTATAACTAAAATATAAGCAATCACATTGATTTAAATTTTGTTAATGTTATGGTAATTCAGTATGTCACTGCTGATTTTTATCGAAATAGTAAAATTTAACCAGTTTTAGATTAGTTATCCAAACTATGTTGTGTACCACATCTATGTTCAAACTCGATCTCTACCTATTATTTTCTTCTTAATTCGAGTCAAAGTAGTGGTAATATGAATTAGTGGAGACATTCTTTTCCCGAAAATTGTGCCTTTAGATAAAGCAATTTTAAAGTCTGAAGGTGTTCCGTCGAATTCAGGCATTTGTACGTATGTTCTACCGAGTTCCATGAGTGTGTGTGCGTCACTGACTCCCGATGTAAGCAGATTGTGTTCTTTAGCAAATTTTTCAGCTTTCCGATCGTCAGCACTGAGATTATTTCTCGAATTGAATATTTCCACAATATCCAGTAACGGTATTAATTCATCTATAGCTTTGCTATCTATAACCTCGCTGCGAAATCGGTCAAAAGGGTGAGGCAAAGAAACTAGTCCTCCTTGGTCTTTAATGCGATGTGCTGTATCTATCGGCGATAGTCCAGCTGGAATGGTTTCTTTTAAAAAAAGTCCGGTGATTTCACCGGCACTAGTTTTTATTTCCTCTCCAATAATTACTGGGAATGGAGCTGAATCTTTAACTTTTAAAGCACCTTCGATAGTATTGTGATCGGTAACTGCGATTAACTCCAGGCCTACTTTCAAACAGCGTTTTACCAGCTTGTCTGGATCCGTCTCGGAGTCGGGAGAAAAATGTGTGTGCATATGGAAATCGGCTTTAATAAGCCTCTTATTATTCACCTAATTCACTTTCGGGCGATGATGGAAGTTGATCTCCATATGAGGTTTGTATTTGAGTGATTCTTAGTTCTGCACTGGTAAGTATCTTATTGCAAAGTTTGGATAATTCCATCCCTTTTTCATAAAGACTAGTTGCTTCTTCTAGTGGTAAATTTCCAGATTCAAGTTTTTGAACTACGTTTTCAAGTTGTAATATTGCTGTCTCAAAAGTAATTTCAGGTGGATTATTTTTAGGTTTATCTTGTTTCAATTTCAGTTGGACTTTTAATTATCAGGTGAATTTTGTAATCATATTAAACAAATTGACTTAAATAAATTATCGCAGGTTTTCCTGTCTGGTTCTAGTATCTTTTCCTATCTGCTTTTCCTATCTGATTGCGTGGATGTGATATTTGCAGAGAATTGTCCTTTATGAAGTTTCACTTTAATTTCATCATTTTTTGATAAACCATGAGCATTGGTTACTACCGTCCCATTTTCTGAGTTTTCAACTATAGAGTAGCCTCTTTTCATTGTGGCTATAGGGCTTAGAGAATTCAATCTCAGTTTAAGAGAAGATGTTGATTCAAATTTTGTTTTAAAGTCGTAATCAAGTATTCTCCTAATGTTTTCCGTCAAATCATCAATTCCTTGTTTGAATTTTATGAATTCAGGTTTACCCCGGAGACTTCTTTCTTTTAGTTGGAGGAGGTTCATTCGGGAGAGTTTTACATGCTCCATTAGACCAGTAAATACCCTGTTATTATAGGATAATATATTTGATTTAAGATCTGTAACATTTGGTACAGCTATTTCTGCAGCTGCCGAAGGCGTTGGGGCTCGGACATCAGATACCAGATCTACTATTGTCTGATCAGTTTCGTGGCCAATTGCACTAATCACAGGGGCTTTACTTGCAAATACTGTATGCGCAATAGATTCTTCGTTAAATGCGTCTAAATCTTCTAGTGATCCGCCTCCCCGTGCAAGTATTATGAGATCTAAATCGTCAACAAGGTTTATTGCTTCTAATGCTTCATTCAAACTTACAGTAGCCTGGATACCTTGGACTGCAGCTGGAGCAAAGTAGATTTCTGTTAACGGGAAACGTCGCTTAATAACTGTTTGTATGTCCTGCCAAACTGATCCTGTAGGCGATGTGACTACCCCGATTTTTCTTGGAAAGCTTGATAAAGTACGTTTTCTAGATTGATCAAATAGTCCTTCTTTCTCTAGTTTGGAGCGGAGTTGATTTAATCTTATTTCTCGTTCACCAATGCCTTCGGGATATATACTGTCGACTATGATTTGAAGATCTCCCCGAGCCTCATATATAGATATCTGACCGTGGGCTATTACAGATGTTCCGTTTGACAATAATTTTGATCCTTGTGATTGATTTCTGAACATCGCACATTTTATAGAAGCATTAGAATCACGCAAAGAAAAATAACAATGTCCGGATGGAGGTAGCGCCAGGTTTGTTATTTCGCCCTGTACCCAAATATCATTAAGAGCAGGATGGTTAACAAATAATTCTTTGAGATAAAAAGTGAGTTGACTTACCTCGTAGATATTCAATTCAAATTCTTGAGATGTATTCCCCGGTCCTGGTATCAATTTTCAACATATCTCCTTCGTTTACAAACAGTGGGGTATGGACTTTTAGACCGGTTTGTAATGTCACGGGTTTTGTTCCGCCCTGAGCAGTATCACCTTTATGCCCTGGAGGCGCTTCCTTGACTTGTAATTCAACTGTAATAGGTAAATCTATAGCTATTGGAGAATCTTCGTAGAATACAATATCTACGTTTGTTTGCTCGATTAAATATGGAAGGGAATCTTCAATCTGATCTTGCGAAAGTGGGAACTGTTCGAATGTATCATTGTCCATAAAATAATAAAGGCCATCATCTTGGTAAATATACTGAGCTTTTTTGCGTTCGATTGCAGCGGGTGTAAATTTGACATCGTATCCTTGGAAAGATTTATCTACCACTTTACCTGTTCGTAAAGATCGAAATCTTACTTGCATAACAGGTGCACGTTGTTGCATTTTATGAGACTTGTATTCAACGACTATATAAGGTTCGCTATCAAGTTCTATTGGCAGGCCTTTTTTCAATTCGCCAAATGCGATTGTCATATTTCCTAGCTCCCGAAAAAATAAAAAAAATTTATATGCGATAATCGAAAGGAGGCAATTTCATTTAATACGCTAAATAAAACTTAGGTATTTTCATCAAGCGCATACCCTCTTTCCCCTTCTAGTATATGCTAGATAAATTTACTATGCATTCTGTAGAGAACACCAGATCAAATTAATTGGTCTGGCAATGGTTAACTAACCGTATAGATATACGGATGCATGAGTTATTCATAATAGATTTTTGAGGAAGTTGACATCGTTAAAAGGTGAACCTAGACTTGGTTTTAAGTTAGGGGTTTTTATATGGGTTTTAACTTACTTATTTTTCCTGACGATGGGCTAGGTCAAACGAGTGTCCACAGAGTTCATGAGTGGTCTAAAAGACTGGACGAATTGATTCCGGGAATGACTGTAAATGAACCTAAATCTTTTGGTGAGGCCATTGAAGTTATTGACGAGGCCGACGCTGCTTATGGTAACGTTTCTCCAGGGTTATTCGATCGAGCTAATAATCTTAAATGGATTGCTTGTCCACAAGCTGGACCACCTGCTGGATATTATCATAAGGCCTTAGTAGATAGTGATGTTGTAGTTACGAATGTTAGAGGAATTTATAATGATTATATCAGTGCACATATAATGTCTTTATTGCTTGCTTTCGCAAATTCACTACCGACTTACTTCAAGGCTCAACAGAGGACAGAATGGATAGCCTCACAAAACCATATCTATTTACCTGATTCGACCGTGATAATTGTTGGTGTAGGTGGCATAGGAAGTGAAACTGGTCGTATTTGTGCTGAATTGGGGATGAATGTTATTGGAATTGATCCACGTATTGAAGAGTTGCCAGTAGGGGTGTCAAAAATTTATAAACCTGAGGAGCTTCAAACGGTTTTACCATTTGGAGATTTTATAGTGGTTACTGTTCCAGAAACACCTAAGACTCAAGGTATGTTTGGATCAGCAGAATTTGAAGTTATGAAGCCGACGGCATTTTTTATAAATATTGGAAGAGGAGCAACTACTAGGCTTAATGATTTACACGACGCGCTGATTGGAAGCAGAATAGCTGGAGCCGCACTTGATGTTTTTGAAAAAGAACCGCTCCCCTCACATCACCCACTTTGGAAATTGCCTAATATCTTGATAACTCCCCATGTTGCTGGTTCTTCAGGGAGGAATTTAGATGAAAGAAGGACTGAATTGTTCTTAGACAATTGTGTACGGTTTAACGAAGGTAGACCGCTAAGAAATGTGGTTGATAAATCAAGCTGGTTTTAAATCAGAGTGCCCCCGGCGGGACTCGAACCCGCGCACCTGGCTCCGGAGGCCAGTGCTCTATCCGCTGAGCTACAGGGGCAATTCGATCAGATTATAATAGGATTGCTTGCAACAGAAAGTATATAGGTTATTACAATTATTCTTTTTATCAGAAATCCTAGTTTGGAAATAATCATCTTAGAACCTGTTTTAGGTATCGATGAGTCAGTAATCTTAGAATTGTAAGTACAGTGGCGACAAGTTGCCATTATTTGCTTAATTAATAAAGCTATCCCAAAACTTCTTGACAACCTAAAAGGGCCCAACATATGATATCTCCATAGGTAGGCAATGGTCTTTTGACAGTGGCCTTTTGAAGATTTTTAATTTGGTAAGGGTTTGGATTTATTTGGTAAAATTCTGAGTCAAGTGATCTTGGCTTAGGATTGGATATATATTTCTATAATTACCTGCTTTATACAGAATTGAAATCGATAATGGACGGGAAATGGAGAGTAGTTTTATGAAGCAACATAATCGTCCGTTCCTGGTTGTATTAATAATATCTATTGTTTTGTTGATTTCCACTGTGTCTCTAGGGTGTCGTGGTCCCCAAGGTGAGCCAGGTGAACCAGGACTCCCTGGGCTTCCAGGCAATCCTGGTAATCCAGGCCCCAGAGGTCCTCAGGGAATACCCGGTGATCCGGGGCTCCCGGGAAACCCAGGGAATCCAGGAGTACAAGGTTTACAGGGTCCTCAAGGTCCAAAAGGATCAGATTCTGTGTCTCCTGAAGCAAGTCTTATTACAAATAAATCTCAAATTTATTTAGATGAAGGAGTTATTATTGCGGGTTCAGGATTTAGAAAGTACGAACCTGTTATGTTGTTTTTTGATTTAGGTGACGGGAAGGAGCCAAACTTAGGTTTTGTAGATGCGAATAGAGGTGGAGCTTTTTCTTTTAGGATCAAAAAATTAGATGCTCTTGGGAGTGTATTGAAGAACGTAGATGATCTCTTATCTGTAGGGGTAGTTACTTTGAAGGCCAATGGGGCAGATGGAAGTGCTGCTAGCCAGCCCCTTTGGCTACTTGGTTCAGCAGCTCCGATTATCCAAGAAGTACCAATACCTGGTGTCGCACCAAGCCTTATTGCAGGGACTGTAGCTATTGGTGGAGAAATAGAGATTAAAGGGTCAGGTTTCAACCCTAATGAGAATATAACTTTAATGGTAATAACAGGTACAGTTGCCAATGAAGATATTAAGAGGAAATCTGTTGGTCAGGGTTCAGTGAATGATAAAGGTGTTTCTATGATTGCGGTTAAAATTATTAAAGATACACTTGAACCTGGGGCATATACGCTAGAGGCTTATGGTTCCGAAGGTTCTATCGCTACCGCACCTCTATTTGTTACTGAACCTAAATAAACAAGATAAATATGCGTTGTATGCATAAGGCATACTAAGAAAACTCGATTTGTGAAATGATCTTTATTGACACTAAAGCTTTTAACTTAATGAGCTGAAATCTTTATATGATTTTATTAATTATTGCCTTAATTCTTTCTCTGCTTTTATTGTCTGTTTTTTGGTCTATTCGCAGATTGGATAAGCAATATAGGACTACCCGTGTAGCGTACTTGAACCGGTCGATGGTCGATGTGTGGCATGTTATTTCAGATTTTTCATCTTACGATAAATTGGGTTCATATTTAAAAGCAGCCGAGCGACTTTCTTATTTGTCAGGAAGAGAACGCTGGGAAGAGACTGATTATAAAGGCAATATTGTGATTTGGGAAACTGTTGAGATCTTTCCGCTCCATAGGTTCATTAGACGGATCGTTGATGAAAAAGCCTCTTACAGTATTACTTGGGCTGTAGAGATACGAGAAGTAGGAGAAGTAACTTTACTATCAGTTTCTGAAGAAGGGCAAATAGACAATCGCATTATGCGATTTATTGCTAAATATTTATCGAATAATGCCGTAAATATAGATCGATACATAAGTTCTGTTGGAATAAAACTTGGTGTCAAAGTAGAAATACTTGATGGTTAAGATGTGAATCAAGTTAAGAAAGGTTCCATCTCATATTGATGAAATAAAGATTATTTCAGAGAGAAATTTTATGGTTATTAGAAATATCATTGTTGAATATAGATTAAAATCCCAGTATCGTAATTGTACAATTACGCAATTAAGGTTAAATTATAGCTATCCTGTTCTATATTTATGGTGAATCTATGAATAACGATAAAAAGATCTCTTCATTGGAAGTATATATAGATTCTTTGATTCGAGAAGATCGATCTCTTATTGGATTGGATTCGGTAATATCAGCGATTGCTATTGGAGCTAGAAGAGTAAACACTGAGGTACAGAAAGCAGCTTTAGGAGATTCTCTGGGGGTAACAGGCGATAAAAACGTTCATGGAGAAATTGTCCAACGTCTCGACGAAGCTGGTTCAAATATTTTTGTAGATACACTCAGGAATAGTGCTCGGGTAGCAGCAATTGGCTGTGAAGAAATTGAAGGTGTTGAAGTGGTGGGAGACGGGGACGGACATAATTATGTTGTTCAAATGGATCCTGTAGATGGATCATCTAATATTGATGTTGCTGTAACCATAGGTTCAATATTTGGGATTTGGAGACGCTCAGGCGATGACCCAGTAACAGAGTCAATTCTCTTGCGTCCCGGTAACGAACAAATAGCTGCTGTTTACGTGGTTTATGGTTCGAGTACCGTTATGATAGTTGCTACCAAGGGTTGTGTTAATGGGTTTACTCTGGATGTAGGTAAGGGTCAGTTTATTTTGACCCATCAGGATGTCAAAATTCCAGTGAAATGCGAGTACTATAGTTTAAATGTGGGTAATTATTCTAAGTTTGATAAATCAACTCAGAAGGCAGTAGATAAGCTTAGAGACGAATATTCTCTTAGGTATGTAGGTTCTTTAGTCGCTGATTTCCATAGGAATTTACTAAAAGGCGGAATTTTTTTGTATACGGGAGATATTAAAAATCCAGAAGGGAAACTTAGACTTATGTACGAAGCTAACCCGTTAGCTTTCGTAGCTGAACAGGCAGGAGGTGCAGGTTACTCAAATGCACAACGTATTCTAGATATACAGCCTTCTGCTAGACATCAACGGACACCTTTAATTCTAGGTAATAAACTTGAAGTAGATTTGGTAGTTCAAACCATAAATGGCAATTGATTTTGTAGATTCGCATTTATTTAAAAGCTGAATAAGGAGGGTGTAGTGGATATTTCAAAACTTAATACAACAGCAGTCAATATGGTAGCGCCAGGTAAAGGTATTTTGGCAGCTGATGAAAGTTCAGGCACTATAAAGAAGCGGTTTGACAGTATAAATGTAGAATCTACCGAAAACAATCGTAGAGATTATCGTGAAATGCTTTTAACTACTAATGGAATTGAAGATTATATTAGCGGAGTAATCCTTTACGATGAAACTATTAAACAAGAAGGATCGAATGGAGTTCCTTTGGTAAAACTTATACAGGACAAGGGTATTATTCCAGGTATCAAAGTTGATAAGAGCGGGCACCTTTTAGCAGGTACTGCTTCTGAGCAGGTAACGGAGGGTCTCGATGGTCTAAGGGATAGGTTACAAGAATACTGTGAATTGGGAGCTAGATTTACGAAATGGAGAGCAATTTACACTATAGGGGATGGTATTCCCAGCAGATATTGTTCTGAGGCTAATGCTCATGGGCTCGCTAGATTTGCAGCTTTGAGCCAAGAGGCTGGACTTGTACCTATGGTAGAGCCTGAAATATTGATGGATGGTACCCATGATATTGGTAGATGTTTTGAAGAGACTGAGTCTGCTTTAAGAGAAATGTATTACCAGCTGGGTATACATAAAGTTATTTTGGAAGGGACCATACTTAAGACAAATATGATTTTGTCTGGAAAGAGTGCCTTGAATCGAGCAGATTCGGAAGAAGTGGCAGAAAAGACAGTGGCCTGTTTAAAGAGAGTAGTACCTGCGGCAGTCCCAGGAGTGGCCTTTCTCTCTGGCGGCCAAAGTGATTCTGAAGCTACTTTAAATCTTGATTCAATTAACCGTATTGCCAATACGATGGATGTTCCTTGGCAACTTAGTTTTTCTTATGGTCGCGGTCTGCAGTCTTCACCACTTAAGGCTTGGATGGGTGATGTTGATAATAAATCTAAAGTTCAAGATGCATTCTTGCATAGAGCATCCGTGACGGCTGCAGCTCGTAGAGGAGAATATGATGCTTCAATGGATATGTAAAGTTGGTTTCAATCTTAATTTTATAGAATTATTTTTAATGGATGCTTGATGGGATATAGAAGTAAAGATGAATGGGAAGAAAATACACTTCGTCCTATATTAGATCGCTTCCCTGAAAGAAAAGAGATTTTTGAGTCTGATTCTGGTCTAGATATAGATACGATTTATGGTCCAGTTGGAAAGAATCAGGAAAATTTTCAGGAGAAGATTGGATATCCTGGAGAATATCCGTTTACTCGTGGAGTCCAGCCTAATATGTATAGAGGTCGAGTCTGGACTATGAGGCAATATGCCGGATTGACTTCTCCGGAGGAATCAAATCGGCGATATAGATATCTACTTGAGCAAGGTCAAACGGGACTGAGTATAGCATTTGATTTGCCAACTCAGACAGGTTATGACTCGGATCATCCAATATCAGCTGGAGAAGTAGGTAGAGCGGGGGTTCCTGTTAGTAGCCTAGCTGATATGGAGACATTGTTTAATGGAATACCTTTGAACACTGTTAGCACTTCGATGACTATTAACGCGACTGCTTCGATACTTCTTGCGTTTTACATAGCGGTTGCAAAAAAGCAAGGTTCATCACCCTTGGATCTGAATGGCACTTTGCAGAATGATATTCTGAAGGAATACATAGCAAGGGGGACTTATATATATCCCGCATCGCCATCTATGCGATTGGTGACTGATGTATTTAAGTATTGTAGTAAAGAAATTCCTCGTTGGAATACAATTAGTATTAGTGGATACCATATGCGTGAAGCTGGTGCTACAGCTGTGCAGGAGTTAGCATTTACATTTGCTAATGCTATCGCATATGTTAAAGCTGCAGTAGATTCAGGTTTGGATGTAGACGATTTTGCTGGTAGGTTATCGTTCTTTTTTGTTTCGCAGAGTAACCTTCTTGAAGAAGTATCTAAATTCAGGGCTGCGCGTCGTATGTGGTCCTCTATAATGAGGGATAGATTTGGTGCAAAAAACCCTCGTTCCTGGATGCTTAGATTTCATACACAGACTGCTGGTGTTTCCTTAACGGCACAGCAACCTGAAAACAATGTGGTTAGGACAACAGTACAAGCTTTGGCTGCAATTTTAGGAGGGACGCAGTCTTTGCATGTAAATTCTAAAGATGAAGCTCTGGCATTGCCAACTGAGGATTCAGTTCAATTATCCTTACGTACACAACAGATACTTGCGCATGAGAGTGGTGTTACCGAGACGGTGGATCCTCTTGGTGGCTCATATTATATTGAGGATATGACTGATCGGTTAGAAGCAGCAGCATACAAATATATCCAACAGATAGATAATATGGGTGGTGCTGTGGAGGCTATAGATCAGGGATACCAAATGAGAGAGATTCACGAGAGTGCTTTTAATATGCAGAGACAAGTCGAGAAATCAGACAGAATAGTGGTTGGTGTAAATGAGTATATTTCAGATAATCCACCGATAGGTAAGTTACAGGCGATCGACACTTTTGAAGTGCAAAAACAGATAGATAGAGTGAAGCGTGTCAGAAGTGAACGGGATGCTGGTTTAGTAAAGGCTGCTATTTCTAGGCTTGAATCGGTGGCTCGGAGTGATGAAAATACAATGCCTGCAATCTTAGAATGTGTTGAGTCATACGCAACTATTGGAGAGATTGCTGATGTTTTTAGGAAGGTGTTTGGTGAGCACTTAGAATCAGGTGAAATATAGCCTATAAAGGTAGTAGTTGTTTACTGGAATTCACGTATTTACTCTATTTTTCTAACTTCACAAATGGCTTGTTACTTTCCTGCACTTAGTAGTTAAGATTTTATTCAGGTGTTTATATTTCTAATTCTAAGAAGTCTTAGAGAAGCATGTTGCTTAAAAAGCAGAAAAAATACGGTTTAGCAAGGAATAAGTTTTTTTATTTACAGTCTTGGTTACCTTATTTATTGTACAGTTTACTTGATAATTAGAACTAATGTGCTATATTATAGTTATAAATTGGATGCTGATAGAGTCAATGGAACAAATTGATATTGTATGTTTGTTAATCACACATTTACCCGCGAAATTAGAAATACGTAGAAATAAAATTCTTCAGCATAAAGCGTTTTTAATTATCACCAGTTCTAAAAATGGTGCAAAAATTCTAGATTATTCACCACAAATAAAAGGTGTGATATCGGGAATGCCGTTAGAAAAGGTACCTTCTCGATATAAAAACTCCCTTCTTATCAATGCAGATGAATTCTATTACAAGAAGAAAAATGATCAGATTGCGAATACATTGTTAAATCTTACTCCTTTAGTAGAAAAAGAAAATCTTGGGATATTTTATTTAGGTATGAAAGGAACTGAAATAATCTATGGAGGACATAAAGGAATTTTAAACATTTTGATTGAATCGATACCGAGATATTTAGTTCCACGTATTGGTTTGGCTAATTCGAAATTTGTATCTTATGTAGCAGCGGTATATTGTAACCCTGATCGAACGGCTACACCTATCAAGGATGTATCGGTTTTTTTGGAAAAAATATCGATTGACAGACTTCCACTTTCTTGGGAAGAAAAATCACGTCTTCATACATTTGGGCTTCACACTATTGGTCAGATTTCATCCGTGTCTATTGGAGCTATGCAAGCACAATTTGGCAAGAGTGGTAGTTTAGCTTGGAGTCTCGCAAACGGAATTGACGAAAGGCCAATCATATCTTTTAAACAAAATGATTCCATCACTAAGGTTTTTACTTTCCAATTTCCTGTTGTAACTCTACTCGAGATCGTTTTTGCTATAGATAGATTATTAGATCAGGTATTTTCCGATCCATTCTTGGGCGGTAAGTTTATAAGAGCCTTATATGTGAGAGTGGATATACCTAACGAAAATAGATGGGATAAAGTCGTGTCTCTAAAAATCCCTGTTAATAGAAAGTCACTATTACTAGATACTTTGAAGGATATATTTAAGGCTACTAATTTCCCAGGCCCTTTAGAAAGCATAAGTATCACAGTTCTGGATATGGTAGATGAGTTTTCTGTGCAATCTAATATTTTTGGAGATGTGCATAAAAGGAAAAGAATACGTGAAGCTATAGATAGACTAAAGATACGATTACAAATTGATGTTCCACTATATAAAGTAATGGATATGGAGCCATGTTCAAGAATTCCCGAAAGAAGGTACTCACTAATAGAATTCGTCCCTTGAATCAGCCTAATAAAGTTCAGGTTAGAGAGCTTTTTGATCAGAAGCCGTCGAGTGTTTTTTTAAATGGAAAATGGCACACGGTATGTTCAATTGAAGATATGTGGGAGGTTGAAGATGAGTGGTGGAGAGATGCACCGATAAATAGACGTTATTATCAGGTTGGTTTTGATATAGGCCTAAATATAACTATTTTCAGAGATATGATCAGTGGTTTTTGGTATGAGCAACGGGTATGAGATTTTATGGTACATAAATACGTTGAATTACATTGCCATAGTAATTATTCGTTTAAGGAAGGAGCATCTTCTTTAGAAGAGCTTATTATTCGTGCTGATGAACTCAAATATTCATCTCTGGCTCTTACTGATCACGATAATATGAGTGGTGCTATGGAATTCTCTCGTATTGCAAATAGCGTAGGGATACATCCTATCACGGGAGTTGAAATATCTCTTACTGATGGATCACATTTAACTCTTTTAGCAGAAACGAGACAGGGTTATGCAAATATATGTAATTTGGTGACTGCTTCATATATGGGTATTAATGGTTCTCGTAAAAATCCACGACTTGATCCAGTATTTTTTCAAAAACATGCGGAGGGCGTAATACTTTTAACGGGTTGTTCAAAAGGGAAAATATCTAGACTTGTGCAGGCAGGTAGATTTCAAGAGGCAGAAGATCAACTTCGATGTTATTTGGAATGGTTTGGAACTTCCAATGTATTTATCGAATTACAGCAGAATTTAGTTTATGGTGACACATTGCGAAACAAGTCATTAATAAGATTAGCTAGTAAATTCGCTATTGGACCAGTTGCAACTAATAACGTCCACTATCACGTACCTGAGAGACGTAGATTACAGGATATCCTAGTCTCTATACGACATAACAAAACTCTTGAGGCATCACATTTATACAGACGTCCTAATTCTAATTTCTATCTCAGGTCTGCAGACGAAATGGAGAGATACTTTCATGAGGTTCCACAAGCAATTGAAAACACGCTTTTGATAGCTAGCAAATGTAATTTTAATCTTGAAACGAATTTTGGATATAGGCTACCAGATTATAACGATATACCTGTTGGAGATACGGCACAAAGCTATCTTGAAAAGATTTGTGAAGAAGCTGCAGTTAGGAGATATGGCAGCCTATTACCCCATATACGTAATAGGCTTAATGATGAATTTCGCTTGATTAAAATACATGATCTTGCGGGTTTCTTTTTAATCTACTATGAAGTAATAAAGATAGCTCGAGAGGTGATGATTGATATTGGGCACGGAAGCCCTGAAATTCCCCTAGAGGAGAGATCTCCAGGTCGTGGTCGTGGTTCATCAGTAGCAATGTTAGTTGGTTATCTAATAGGTCTATCACATATTGATCCTCTGAAATACGGTCTTAATGTTAACCGGTTTATTAATGAAGATATTGAGAATATTCCAGATATCGATATAGATTTTCCACGTGATATACGAGAAGAGACTATCAGGCGTGTTCATCAGAAGTATGGTTGGGAAAGGTCTGCTTTAGCTGGGGCGATATCTACATATAAGGTTAAAGGATGTATAAGAGATATTGGAAAAGTTCTTTCAATTCCACCAGGCGAAATAATGCAACTAAGAACAAAGTTAGACAATATTGATTTGAAAGAAGACTTTAATATAATTACTAAGTCAGATGATCAATTTGATACTCCAATTTGGAATTTTGTGTTAGAGCTATCGATTGAATTGGAAGGGTTCCCTAAGTATTTATCACAACACCCCAGTGGGATGATTATAAGTGATAAACCATTAATAGATATGGTACCAGTACAACCTGCAGGAATAGACGATAGATATATCTGCCATTGGGACAAGGATAGCTTGAAAGATGCTGGTATCTTAAAGATAGATTTTTTAAGTCTAGGTACTTTATCTCAGATGCAAGAGACTCTGGAATTGATAGAGGACAGAACGGGAAAATTCATTGATCTTTCACAGATTGATATGGATGATAAAAATGTATATGAATTAATTCAGTCTGCAGATACTATAGGTATTTTTCAGATCGAATCTGCAGCCCAGATGCAGACAGTTGTTCGTTTAAAGCCGAGTAACCTTACTGAGATGGCTTATGAAGTAGCTGCTGTTCGTCCAGGTGTTGGAGTAAATCATGGGATTAGTGAGTTTATTAAGCGGTACAGAGATCGTATTGATTGGGATTACGACCATCATTCTGAAAGATTAGCCTTGGAACGTACCCATGGGATTATTCTTTACCAAGATCAGGTTAATGAACTGGCTGTCTCTGTAGCAGGTTTTAGTTATGGTGAAGCAGATAATTTGCGACGAGCCTTTAGTCGTAAAAATAATAAAGCTCTTCTAGATTTGTACTGGAAACGTTTTTTATATGGTGCTAAAGCCAATGGATTATCTAGAAGAGTAGCTAAAAAAATATTTGACAAGTTTTCAGGGCAATATATGTTTCCAGAATCTCATGCTTATGCTTTTGGCATTACTGCTTATCATATGTCTTGGCTTAAATACCATTATCCTCTTGAGTTCTATGTTGCAATTTTTAATCAACAGCCAATGGGATTTTATAACCTTGAGACACTGAAGGAAGATGCCAAGAATCATGGTATTAAGGTGTTAAACCCGGATATAAATGGGAGCATGTCTAAATGTACAATAGTGGGTAAAGATTTGTTTATTTTAGGCTTGCTGAATGTGTCTGGAATGGGTGTTTCAAATGTAAATAAGATACTCGAAACACGACATAAAGGAGGGGCTTTCAAGTCTTTAGAGGATGCTATTAATAGAATTCAATTACAAAATGATTTAGTAGAGAATCTTATTTTTTCAGGAGCATTTGATTCATTTATAGAGGATAGGAAATCTGCATTATGGAAAACAGGCTTATTAGCCAAGCAAATTAAGACTCAAGGGACTTTGAGATTCCCTGTTGATCAAGATATGGCTCAATTACCGCTAATGACTGACTGGGAGATTATGCTTGGAGAATACAAGACTATTGGGATCCATCCAAAGAGCCATTTGATGGCGTATATAAGAAAAGATCTTTCTTCTGTAGTTTCATCTAGCCAAGAACTAGATGCCTTTAAGGAAGGTAGTAGAATAACTTTAGTAGGGTTAGTTATTCGGAGACAGCATCCTCTTGCTAAAGCAGTGTTCGTTACTTTAGAGGATGAATTTGGTCATGTGCCTTTTATAATATGGCCGGATATATTCGATCGTTATAGGCATGTAATTATGAATCCTATATTGAAAATAGATGGGTTAGTATCTAGAAAAGAAGGAACTCTTAACGTAATCGCTCAACATATTGAGGGATTTGTTTTGAATGAAATCTTGCCTAAGTCAAAAAACTGGAATTAGCTAATATAACCATCTACTCTGCTTTCATAAATTATTAAATATATTAGAATATTTTTAATATCTAAATGGATAGTTTTGTTGGATCTGGTAGAATTATGGTATAATGTGAGCGACTCCTAAAAACCGATGCCAATGACGTACCGCTTCCTGCGCTTTCACTAACTCATTTGAACTCGCATCTTACGCTTGCCACCGACCAGGAGAATTTACAAATAAGGAGAACCCATGAATATTTATGTGGGAAACCTTCCGTTTTCAATGACTGAAGAAGAACTCGAGAGCTCTTTTGCCGCACATGGTGAAGTGCAGTCGGCTCGAATAATAACCGACAGATTTACAGGACAATCACGAGGTTTTGGCTTTGTAGAAATGGCTGATAACTCTGCTGCTGAAGCAGCGATACAGGCCCTCAATGGACAAGACGTTCAAGGTCGTCCTTTGACCGTTAATGAAGCTAGGCCTAGAGAAGATAGAGGTAGTGGTGGAGGAGGCGGCGGCGGACGCCGTTGGTAAGCTAACCAACGCTTAGCTCGACCTCGTGTGGTCTGATGGAAAGCGGCAAGATGCCGGATCGAGTCAATAAGCTAAACTAGCAAAAAGAGCAGGTGTCTTTCTAGATGCCTGCTCTTTTGTTATTTATCTGCTTGAGAAGATTTGCAGTCCGAGTAAAGTTTTCTCTGAGCGAACCGTAAAGCATTCGATATTCTTCATAAAGTTCTTCGTATATCTCATGTATTATAAGATTTGGTTCTATTGTTTCTCCTAGACTTGTCCATTCTTTAGTTACCTGTTCAACTGTATCAAAATGTCCGTTTCCTACCGCTGCCATTAAAGCAGCTCCGTAAGCTGGCCCTCCTTCGGGTTGTATAGTCGAAACAGGTACTCCAGTAATGTCTGCCAGTATTTGTCTCCAGATTATACTTCTTGATCCTCCACCGATAATTCTGAGATCTTTGAATGCCCCTGTGTTTTTTGACATTAGTTTAAGAGAATCTTTCATTGCATAACAAACTCCTTCTAAAACTGCTTGCGTGAAATGTTTTCTTTCATGATTCATATGCATGCCAAAAAACACACCGCGAGCGTCAGGGTTATTATGTGGTGTCCTTTCTCCATTCAAGTAAGGTAAAAAAAAGAGACCAGCTGCTCCAGGTTGGTTATGAGAAGTATTTCGTATCATACTCTCGTATGAAGTCTCATCTGGGATTTCCATCAATAGCTGTCTTAACCAATTTAGAGAACTTCCTGCTGTCAGTATAGTTCCCATAAGATACCACTTGTTTTTAGCACAATGACAAAAAGTATGTAGGCGTAACTTCGTATCAACTGAGGGCGTATCAATTGTAGTTAACACCGTACCAGACGTCCCTATACTGGCTTGGACTATCCCTTTAGATACAGCTCCAGTAGCTACGGCACCGGCAGCATTGTCTGCACCCCCGCTTATTACTGGGATGCCTTCTTTTATGCCAAGTGTTTTTGATACGGTTTTTGTTATCCTCCCAGAAATGTCCGTAGATTCAGTAACTCTCGGTAATACTGTTTTCGGTAGATCAAGATCTTCGAGAATTTCTTTTGACCACTCTAGTTTGTGGATATCGAAAAGAATAGTACCTGATGCATCTGAATTTTCTGTGGCTGTTTCGCCTGTCAACTTCATTCGGATAAAATCTTTAGGAAGAAGTAGTGAATTAAGCCTAGAGTAATTGATAGGTTCGTTGTCTCTGAGCCACAACAATTTAGTTATTGTAAATCCCTCAAGAGGTAAATTCCCTACAGTTTCATTTAGCCGCGATATTCCTATCCTTGTTGTGATTTTATTACGCTGTGAAGATGTTCTGCCGTCATTCCATAGGATTGCTGGTCGTATAACTTCGCCTTTTGA
>CAYFFO010000004.1:4332-14790 GCA_964342485.1 uncultured Dehalococcoidia bacterium | reverse complement strand
AAGATGTTCTGCCGTCATTCCATAGGATTGCTGGTCGTATAACTTCGCCTTTTGAATCCAAGAACACGGAACTGTGCATCTGTCCTGATAAGCCAATTGCTTGAATATCTATTGAAGTCGGAGATCTGTCATGTGTTGTTAAAACATCAATAATTGCTGTTTTAGTATTTGACCACCACATCTCAGGATCCTGTTCGGCCCACGATGGGTACGGGAAATTTATTTTTTGTTCCACAGAAGCTTCATTTATGATATGGCCTATTTCGTCGACTAGCAAAGCCTTTACTGATGTCGTTCCTACGTCTATTCCAATAAATGCTTGAGTATTAGCCATTTTAAGGTAGTGTATCGATATGGTTACAAATCAATAGAAGTTAGAGGAGTAAAATCTCTATTGTTTTGGTACCAGGGGCGTTCCGTTTTAGTGCAAGCATTGGAAACTGCATTATAATTGAGGTACATAATGGCTCTTCTCCAGGGAGAGACATTATTTGCTGAACCGTGCACAACATTGCAGTGTACGAAAGCTACAGAGCCTGCGGGTCCCGTCAATGGTTCTATACCGTTTTCGTCCGATAGCTTTTCAAGCATTGAACTATCGATATGATGAAGTGCATAGCCTCGTCCTTTGGCATCTTCATGGAGCTTTGAATCCAGAAGACCATGTTGTTGAGAGTTTGGCACAACTAACAGAGGGGAAGTCACAGGTGTACAATCATCTATAAAAATAGATGCCATAACACATTTTGGTTCTGGCATACCATCTATTAGGTTCCAGGGAGGATAATCCTGGTGCCAGTCCCATGATCCGCCCCCACCAAATCCTGGTTTTGGATTAAGTCTACTTTGATGAAGATATACTTCGTCTTTTAGGAGTTGTTGTACCGGATTCAGCAATTTAGGGGATCTTACAAGTCGACTAAATACTTCGGAGTAAACATGTGCGCCAAATGCAAGTCTGGCAATTGAAGCATTGTCTTTTTCACGGACAATTTCAGGTCCTTTGCGGTCCAATATTTCGGGAACAGCTTTTTGCAAGTCTGACACCTCTGTATCATTCAGCAGGCTAGGGAATAGTAAATATCCCTTGTTCTCAAATTCTGATATTTCTTGATCACTCAGGTTCATTGTTTAAATCCTTTTCAGGTTTGTATTTTGGGTTGTATCCTGTACTATTTTTACAGGGACATTTTTAGTCATAGATTCTTGTACTGCTAATACGGCATATAGTGATCGTGTGGCCTCAATTGCACTTGAGATCGGATTTTCCTTTCCCTGTATGACTTTGCAAAAATGTTCAAGTTGAGAAATTAAAGGGTCTTTGTAGGCAATCATTCTACTAGATTTTTCTATTGGGTATTGCCATCCAGATTTATTTACATCAGGGTATTGCCACAATTCCATTTTTGGTATAGCAAGTGAACCTTTAGTTCCTAGAAAATAATAGCAATTCTCATCTGTTGGAAAATAAAATGTATTTTCCTTAGTGGTAGATTCATATGACCAAGGCGATGGTACGGAATCGGATGCAATGATAGATCCTACTGCTCCATTTCTGAAATAAATAGAAATACTCAATGAATCTTCGACTGGCAGATTTCTAGTACTCGAGCTTGAATAAGCGAATATTTGGTTAATTTCTCCGCAGATGTACCTCAGAATGTCAAGTTCATGGATAAGGTTTATTAAAACTGGTCCACCACTAGGCTTATTCCCACGCCACTGTATATCGAAGTATTCAGGTGGCTTAAGTAATGTCCAAAGCATCGATACTGCTACTAATCTTCCTATTTCTCCATTCATTAAAATGGATCTTGCTTTTTTTATGTAGGGGCTGTGACGTCTATGATGCCCAACCAAAATCTTAACCCCTCCTTCATGAGAAAGCTTGATGATATTATTTGCAGATTCTGCAGTTTCAGCTATAGGCTTTTCAATAAGGATATTAACGGATCTAGCTACGCATATCCGAGCCATGCTTTCATGGTCTGAGCTAGGTGTAGCAATAATTACACCTTGTGGTTTTTGTTTTAACAACATTTCATCCGGATCTTTGTAGAAAGGAACCTTAAGTGAATCTGCAATAGAACTTCGGGTTTGATCTATGTCACAAATTCCTACAAGTGCGCTAGCTTTGTGATTTTTTATAATACGAGCATGTTTACTACCAATTAAACCTGCTCCAATAACGGCTAATTTCACGGGTTTTTCTAGGTTAAATTGAGATGGCATTATAGTGTTTTTATGAGGTTTTAATTGATTATCTTTATAAATTTGAGTTATTAGGAATAATTGGTAGTATAGCTCTAGATCCTTTATCGCCTCCAACCCATATGGTGTTCTCGGTTGTAACCATCTTAGAGTGCTTCCCTAATGGCTCTCCGGTATTGGGATTGATGTCAAAACGTGGGAAATTAGAACTAGAGACGTCTATCCTAATACAGTGACCTTTTTTGAAAACATTAGATATTGGCCATAGGTTTAAAGTTATCTCATAAATCTCATCTGTCTTCATCAGTGTTTCTTTGTTCCAACCGTTTCGATAACGCATCCTTAATATAGTGTCAGTAAGGTTCAGATGGTATCCTTCTGGATAAATTCGATTATATGGATATACATCAACCAGTTTGACAGTAAAGTCAGTATCTGGTGCCCCCGATGAAACCATGAGAATTATTTTTACAGAACCGGTAATTTCTGTATCAATATCCAATGGGTCTGTTTGAAAAGTAAGTATGTCTTTTCGATCAGCTAGTAGTTGATAAGGTTCTTTTGACCCAATAAAATTGGGATGTTCTTTTTGATGAAAACCACCTGCAGGTACTGCTTCTCCAAGATTCTTGTTTACCATGTCCCACTGGTCTAAAAATTCAGGTACAGTAGATTCGCTGTCTCCCGTGAATTCGGCTGCACCTACTAATGGGCCACCTATGGTTGGAACTGGAGAATTTGGATCAAAACTGTACATTATTGGTTCGAATGCTTTTCTGGAATAATTTCGAGTAAGAAATCCTGTTTTCTGAAAATAAAAATTAGTGTAAATGGTTCGAGCTAATGGCCATTCATTTTCGTCTCTCCAGTGGCCACCATGATTGAGTTTGCCTCGTATATTTTTATCCCCTCTACCACTTCCCATTACAAATAGTTTTATATTCGGTTCTTCGGTTGAGTTGTCTAGGATATTTTTCAGATGCCGATCAAAAAATTTTAACCTAGCAGGGTTATATTTTGAGTTTGACCACACGCTTTCGGGCCCGGAATCGCAATCACCCTGAGATGATGATGTAGTTCTCATTCCACCGTGTGTCCATGGACCTAGAATCATTTTTGTCTCGGAGGTATTTTTTTTAGATACTTGGTTAAAGTATTCAGTTGTAGCTCCAACAAAGTTGTCATACCATCCGCAACTTAGCATGATTGGTATGTCAGGTAGGCGGTCTAGATATTGCTGTTGATTGGCAGCTTCTTGTGCCCACCATTCGTCATAAGTACCTCGAAGGTAATAGTTAAGCGCAGTTTGTTCCAGAGAAGGAGCTACCCTAAGGGCCGTTTTACCAGCAGTGATTGGAAATCTTTGAATCCATTCACGCATATTCGACATTGCATCAATAATAGTTTTGGCTTTTTCGGTATCTCGTCCAATTTCATGGGAGTCTAATGCGTGAATATGTAAAGCAGCGAACATTTGTAAACTCATAGCGCCACCCTCTCGTGCTTCGTGTTCATAAATGTTGGTTGGGCCAGCGTCTATCCACATTGCAGATAAATGTGGAGGTTTTTGAAGAGCCAAAAGAGTCTGTGTTATAGCTCTGTGTGATGATCCTAATGTTCCTATCTTGCCATTGGACCATTGCTGCCTAGCTATCCATTCCACGGTATCATAGCCGTCGAATCCTTCAAGACGATTCACTGTATGGAAGTATTTCCCATCTCCTTCTGATCGAAATCTTGAACGTATATCTTGAATTATGAAAACATATCCATGTTTAGCGTAATATTCAGGGATACCTTTCCATTCAGATGATTTTTTGTCATAGCTAGTCCTGACCAAAAGAGCAGGCATAGGGTTTAATGCAGTCTGGTTTCCGTCTTTCGTAGGGTGGTATATGTCAGTTGCCAGATGAATGCCATCTCTCATCGGAACCATATTGTTGTTTTCTTTATATATTTTCCAAATAGGTTTGGAGTGTTTTGAGTTTGTCATGTTGATAAATAAATAATGATTTCCGTCTATTATTTTTTAAAATATTTTAACGCATCTCATTAAATATAATTCGATAACGATGTGGAGCGGGTGATGGGATTCGAACCCACGACATCCTGCTTGGGAAGCAGACACTCTACCCCTGAGTTACACCCGCTTGGCAATCAATTATCTAATAAATTATCAATCAAATCTATAGAACAAATTTTATGGCCAGATATTATTGATTAGCATAGTAACGTGAAGATTGATGTTAGAGTCATACGCAATATAATATGTAGATAAAAAGTGGATTATGACAAATTTGGAAATAAAAAGGGAAAAGATTTGTCGATTAAGGAAAAAATGAATGTGGTTTTATTAGCTCCAGAAATACCTCATAATACTGGTAACGTTATCCGTCTTTGCGCAAATGTTGGTGCAAATTTGCATTTAATAGAGCCGCTTGGATTTCAACTTGATCATCCTCGTTTAAGAAGAGCTTCTTTAGATTATAGTGATCTTGTAGATTTAAAGGTTCACCAATCGATAGATGATTTTTTTAAATCAACATGTGCTGACCGAGTTTTTGTTTCCACCCCAAGTTCAGGAATTGTTTATACCGAACCCAATTACCAACAAGGAGACACCGTGATTTTTGGTTCGGAGGGGAGAGGATTGCCAGACCGAGTGGTAAATAAATTTGATTTAGATAAGCATATAACGATACCAATGGTGCCTGCAAATCGGAGTATAAACCTTTCTAATGCAGTAGCAATTGTAGTATTCGAAATGTGGAGGCAAGTCAGATTTTCTGGAGCCTCAATTTCTCTAAATGAAACACAGGCTACTTTTTCATAAAAGGTATTAATTCTTAAGTATAACTATCAATATATAGTTCCATAACCAGTTATATCAGTTCTTTCCTGACTAAATTAGTTCCTTTTACCATTGCATCTAGTTTTAAACAGGTTAACCATCTGGGTAGTTGAAAAAATCCACAGTCTGGACTGATTTGTAGTTTGTCTGGTTCTATCACTTTCAATATCTGTCTTATTCGATTAGCAACATCTTCTGGTGTTTCAACATAAAATGATTTAATGTCTATGACACCTGCACATAATTCTCTGTCGTCCCCAACTTTTCCCCATAAGTCACTTTCATTCATTTCTCTGTTAGAAAATTCTAGGACTAGTTGATCTGACCGTGTTTTAAGTAGTTCGGGGAACATCCAGTCATAGTTTCGCTTACCTCTTGGTCTGCTACCTAGATTACCGAAGCATACGTGTAAAGCTAATTTTGATGTTACTCCCTGTACCGTGGAGTTGTAGAGATCTACCCATTCTTGTAATTCTCCAGGGATAATTGCGAAAGAAGGCTCGTCTATCTGAATGAATTCGGCACCTAATTCAACTAGGGTTTTTAGTTCTTTATTGATAACTTCTGCAAATTCCCAAGCAAGATCCAGTCTGTTCTTATAGGCTTTACCTGGTTGTATATGCATTGTTAATGTTAGAGGTCCAGGACAGGTAACCTTGAGTGGTTTGTCCGTCAAATTTTTGCTAAAAAGATATTCTTCGGTAATACCTAGTCCGTCTGGAATTGATACTTTGTCTGTAGCAATATATCGCTTAGGGCTGTCATATCCGTAAACGCCCACTTTACGGAGGGGAGGACGCTCTATTAGGTTTTCCATTCTACGATAAAAGCTTTGAACGAAATACCATCTTCTCATTTCACCATCGGTGATTATGTCTATTCCAGCTCTTTCTTGGTCGGTTATTGCAATCATTACGGCATCGTCAAAAGTTTCTTGGATATCTGTTTCACCATAATTACCTTTTTCTATCTCTGCAATTGAAGTCCATAGCCAGCTTGGTGTAGCGTGGCTTCCAATCACAGTAGTAGGAAGAAGTAATGGCGTTTCTTGTGTCATTTTGTGCTCCATAACCGCTTATATTTCAAGGTTTGTAATTATATCATCGCCATTGCCATTGTGTAGATTTTAGGTTAATGGAATTCAAGACTGGATTAATAATCTAACATTTTTCTGAAGTTTATGATCGGCTCTGATATAATGGATAAATAGTTATAATGCACAAGATTGAGGAGAAATAGACACTGGATATGAAGGACAAAGGGACCTATTCAAGACGCGAATTTCTTAAAAAGGCTTCCGTAGTTTTCGGCGGCGGGATTTTTATGACAGTGTTGGCTGGCAAGTTACTGGGTAAATTGGGAAGACGTAGTGTAGGGCCGCCCGAATTCCCTGATGGTTCAATATATTCTCCAGCCAAGAAAAATACTGAGTTATGATTTGTACCAATTTTATATAGTTGTTTTCAGATAACTTAAATTAGCATATTTAATACAGATAATTAAAACGATCTACAAACCATAATTCAGGTGACGATTCATCTCATGATTTCAGATTAAGATCAAGTTATGGTTGCAGGATTGCATATTTTTCAATCGGAGGTTATTTAAATGCAAGTCACAGCGAATCCAAGAGTGCTGGTGGATGTGATATTGCCAGATTTTAGACAAGAATCCCTAATCAGACGAATTGCGATTGATGCAGCTATAATTTTTGGATTTGCACTATTAGTCGCACTTTGTGCACAGATCGCTATAAGAATTCCTACAACCACTGTGCCTATAACTGGACAGACCTTTGGTGTGCTTCTTACGGGAGGCGTTTTAGGCAGTAAACGAGGTGGTTTAAGTATGTTGGTTTATTTTTTGATAGGTAGTTTTGGGTTACCCGTTTTTGCACCCGGGAAAAGTCCAATTGTTGAAGATCAAGTCATACATTTTATATTACCATGGTCAGGCAGTGACGGATTAGTTTGGGATATGACTACCGGGGGGTACATAATTGGATTTATTTTTGCCTCATATTTAGTAGGCTTATTAGCAGAAAGAGGATGGGACAGGAGATCTACAGTGCCATTCGCAATGTTACTTGGGAATGTAGTGATTTATATATTTGGATTGCCATGGTTGGCGATTAAAATTGCGACCAATGACGGATTGTATAGTTATTTTCAGTCACAGGGTGGATCCAACGTAGTTGACATGGCTTTACGTGGAGGCTTGTACCCATTTATTGGTGGAGATGCTGTTAAATTGGTGCTAGCAGCGTTAATATTGCCTGGTTCATGGGTACTTATAGACAAGCTTCGGAGAAGGTAATATTTTGAAGTTGAATGGCGAGATGATACCTTAATAGGAGTATCTTCAATGTACAGTTTTTATCGTCCTATTATTCCCATTTTTTTGTTAACTTTCTTATTTGTGGCTGGATTGTCATGTGGCAAATCATCAGACGATAATTTGGTTTCAGAACCTTCTAAAAATGATGATGTAATTGTCAGTTTGCCTGATAAAACACCTGAAATTGATACTTCTCATAATTTGGCTAGACAACCAGACGATTTAGCTCCAGAACTAGTTGGATTGGATGGCTGGTTGAATACAGAACCTTTTCGTTTAGAAGAAAAACGAGGTAATGTAATACTGGTAGATTTCTGGACCTATACATGCGTGAATTGTATTAGAACCTTGCCGTATTTAAAGCAATGGCATAAAAAATATTCTGATCAAGGTCTGATAATTTTGGGTGTCCATGCTCCTGAATTTGAGTTTGAAAAAATTGCAGAAAACGTCAAGATGGCAAGAGATCAATACTCGATAGAATACCCTATTGTTCAAGACAATGATCTTAAAACGTGGGCTGCATTTGAAAATCAATTCTGGCCAGCTAAATACCTAATTGATAAGAATGGTGTTATCAGATATAAACATTTTGGAGAAGGAGCCTATATAGAGACTGAAAAAGAAATTAGGAAACTCTTACTAGATGCTGGATCGGATTTAACATCGATTAGTATCAGCAATTTACAGGATCCAGAAAGAGATGAGAAAGCTTGGAACAGATCTGATCCTGAATCTTCACAAACTAGAGAGCTATATGCTGGCTTTCTAAGAAATTTTGGATTGCTTCGTTCCGGTTCACCTCCTTATGTTATGCATGAAGATTTTTATGCAGACGTTGATCAAGAAGTCTTTTATAAGGATCCCCTGGAATATCGGAATCATCACATTTATCTTCAAGGGAATTGGATTAATCGAATGGAAGAGTTGGTACATGCCCGCGCTACAGAAAATTATGAAGATTATATGGTGATAAAATTCAATGCTATTGAGGTAAATGTCGTTCTTGCAATGAATGATAAGCCTTATAAACTTAGAGTTTGGTTAGATGGCAAACCAGTTGATTCCAATGAGGCCGGAACAGATATAGCTTTCGACCAGTCTGGAAACAGTATTGTGAACGTGAATAGATCCGATATGTATAATCTTATAAAACTACCGAGATATAGTTCACATGAGCTAAAAATCAGTTCCAATTCGGATGAGTTGGCGATATTTGCATTTACATTCGGATCCTATATAACGGAACCTAATGTAAATAGATAACTTATAATGCTATTGATTTAGAGATTATAGGTACTATCAAAGATCAGTATTTTAATAAACCAATGTTTTTTATTAGTAAAAATTACTTAAGTTCAGGTTTGTTAATTGGTTTAATGGTTATCTATATCATTATCAATGTTGGATGCTTTACTGATACTAATTTAGATAGAACCCAAAAAAATGGTAAGGAATCGTCATCATTTAGGCCTGATAAAATTCCTCTTTACTATGGGCCTAAATCTGAGACCGGATATCAAGCTATACTAGCTACCAGTGATCTTAGTTTAGGTGATAACAGGTTTGGTTTTGTTATTACCACGCCAAGCGGATTTTTGACTTTACCAAAAGTACAAATCAAAGTTTGGTTAACTGGTTCTAGAAAAGAAACATTAAAATCAGATGAGGCAATATTCCAGAAGTGGCCTTATGGCAATCGTGGCCTTTATACAACAATATTAAACTTCGATCATATCGGCGAATGGCAAGCTGATATCGATATTTTGAGTATCGAGGATGGGCATACCAAGATTTCATTAAATTTCAACGTTGATAGGACCACAGATGCTCCTAATGTGGGTGATATAGCAATCCCAAGTTCTAATCGGACTATCGAAGATGTCGTAGATATAAAGGAACTCACAACTGGATCATTACGAGATAAAGATTTGTATGCTATAACTATTGCTAATTCTCTGGAAAGTAATATCCCATCGGTGGTAGTGTTTGCAAGTCCAGCTTTTTGTACTAACGCTGTTTGTGGCCCTCAAGTAGAAGTTCTACAGGAGTTAAAGAATCTTTATATAGGAACGGCTAATTTTATACATGTTGATTTTTACGAAAATCCACAAGAGATACAGGGAGACATAAATAACGCAATATTATCGACTACAGTACTTGAATGGTCGCTACCAAGTATTGAATGGACATTTGTTATCAATCGATCTGGAATAATAGAGGCCAGATTTGAAGGTTTTGCAACTTTTGAAGAGATACTTAAGGTGCTAGTTAATTTATTTTAATATTTTTTATTGATATTCTAAATACACTAAGTTGTTTTATTATTTTCTTTTATGCGAGGTTTTCTAAACCATTTTCGTCCGGTAGTTTTAGTCCCTTCGGTTGAATTGTCTTTGCTTTTGTTTGCAGGAGTTTTTCTTGTATTCGTGGGTTTTTTCTTACTCCATAGTGATTTAAAGTAGTCGTTAGTAAAAAGTTCTCGATTATCAGCGACGTTTCCTAGTTCCCAAGATAGGTTTGATTGAAATGCGGCCACTTCTACATGTTTACCAAGATCTTTTACTGCTTGAACTGCATATGCAAAATCTCCATCTCCACTTACCAAGATAGCTACGTCATATCTGTCTTCCCAGGCTAATCTCAATAAGTCTGTAGCGACCATTATATCGATGCCTTTTTCAACAGTGATATCTCCTCTCATTTTTGCGGTTCCCAGTCTTACTTCTAAATACGGGGTACTATAGAGAGCACCAAGAAATTTTTGTTGCTCTTGGTAAGCATTCGCATTACGTTCGCTATCTCTTAACATGTTGTAGTAGTAAATTCGATATAATGTTCTTCCTCGACATAGCTTGTCAGCAAAGGCGCTGAAATCAAGGTCGAAACGGTGACAGTTTTCTTCCAGGCTGTGATATAGATTACTGCCGTCAATAAATATGGATATTCGCGATGAATCTGATTCAATAATAGGCTGGCTTTTTGCTTTCATAGTGTCCTTAGTATTTTCTGAATTTATTTTTATAGATGGCCATTTTATTTTTATCATACGTTACTAT
>CAYFFO010000004.1:0-4232 GCA_964342485.1 uncultured Dehalococcoidia bacterium | reverse complement strand
ATTTTCTGAATTTATTTTTATAGATGGCCATTTTATTTTTATCATACGTTACTATTTATCCTGAGCTCTCCTTCGATTTCCCAAAGTGTTAGATCAATCAAGTGGATAATTTCGTCAATTTCAGGTTTTGTGATTACAAGAGGCGGGCCCAAAACTATAACGCCGTTGTTTGATTTAAGTAATAAGCCTTTGGCCTTGAGTTTTTGGTTAATTTTAAGATCTATATCAGATTTATCAGGGAATGGTTCCTTAGTTTTTCTATTATTAACTAATTCAATTGCATTTAATAGGCCAATGCCTCTTACATCACCAACAGTTGGATGGTCAGCGATAAGTGTTTGAAGCTGTTCTTTAAAATAAAGTCCATTTTTAGCCGCATTATTGACAAGATTTTCTTTTTCAATAATTTCTATATTTTTTAGAGCGGCCGCTGAACATACTGGATGACCTGTTGCTGTAAATGTATGTTTTAGGTACTTATCCTGTCCAGTAAAGACATCCGCTATCTCATCTTTGACTATTGTCGCACCAAATGGCAAGTATGTACTAATCATTCCTTTTGCAAGTGCCATAATGTCTGGAACCACTTCCCAATGCTCTAGTGCAAACATTTTACCGGTTTGTCCAAAGCCTGTGACTACCTCGTCAGCCACCAGAAGTATTCCAAAGCGATCACATATGTCTCTTAACATCGGCCAATATTCATCTCCTGGAACATGGCAACCTCGAGCAGCTATAGGTTCTGCAAAAACAGCGGCGATCGTCAGGGGATCATTTTCAATAATTAGATCTTCAATTGCGTTCACGCATTTAATCGCACATTCAGATGCGGTTTCTCCGCCTAGGCTACATCTATATGGAGTGGGTTGAGGTGCGTATAACATCCCTCTTATAACTGAATCGTAGTTTTCCTTAAATGAGTTACTGCTTGTTCCCATCCAGTGAACTCCACCTGTGGCACCATGATATGAACCTTCTCGGCTAATAATTTTATGTCTTTCTGGTTGGCCGAGCCTGTTGTAATATGCTCTTACTATTTTAAGTGCCGTTTCCGTTGCTTCTGAACCTCCACTGACCGGGTATACTCGATTTAAACTTCCTGGGGAGATTTCGGCAAGTTTACGTGCTATTTCGACTGTTATTTCAGTAGTAGTACCTGCAGGCATGAAACTGATCTTTTTAGCTTGAGAATAGGCAGCATCAGCAATTTCAGTACGTCCATGTCCTACCGCTACAGATATGTATCCGCCATTTACATCTATCCAAGAATTACCCTCTGAATCGATTACTCTTAAACCATCACCTTTAACTATAACGGTAGGCCCACCTTCTTCTGCTAGCGATGACCAGTCTTGATTTGCCATCCATAAGTGTCGGATAGCTTCATCTTTGATTTGTTTTGACGATTTCATTTTTTATAGAATAGGTTATTTCAAAATTTTGACGTGGATATTTCTATTCATCACTACCATACAATAGCCTTCATAATATAAGTAAGGAGTATTCTGATCGTTATTTAGTGTAAAAGTAGGTTTAATTTGATTAGATTAATATATTGGTATGTGGTACAGTCTGCCTAATATATTTAATAGACAATTTTTATCCTTGAATTTTTATCCTTGAGTTGATTGGAAGGAGTACTATGCTCGGCTATATTATTAAACGTGTAGGATTGGCTATATTTACAATTTGGACGATAACGGTATTAGCCTGGGTGGTTATTGAGATCCCAGAAGGTGATGTTGTCGATAGATATATGGATCTAGTTATGCAGGGTGGTATGGGTATTGATACAGAGGCTGTTGCCGCCGACATGAAAGCTTATATGGGTGTCGGAGAACCTCAGTATAAGCGATACTATAAATGGCTGAGGAATTTGGTACAGGGAGATTTTGGAAGATCCTTCCAGTGGGGTTGTGGATACTGGCCTAACGAGAAACCCGTAAAAGAGATAATAGGCGATCGTATTTGGACAACAGTGGCTTTAACTGGATTTACTGTATTAATTACCTGGACTTTTGCTATACCTGTTGGAATTTATTCTGCTGTTCGACAACATTCATTAGGGGATTACGTTTTCACGACATTGGGTTTTACGGGACTTGCTGTACCTGATTTTCTATTAGGTCTGGTATTAATGTATTTGGCATTTGCTTATTTTGGACAGAGTGTTGGAGGTCTTAATTCAGCTGATTACAAGGATGCTGCATGGGATCTTGCACGTATGTACGATTTCCTTCAGCATCTGTGGGTTCCTGCAGTAGTACTTGGAACAGCCGGAACAGCCGGTCTTATTCGAGTTATGAGGAATAATCTACTAGATGAATTGAGCAAGCCTTATGTAGTTACAGCACAGGCCAAAGGATTGAAGTCTTGGCCTTTGATTCTGAAATACCCTGTCAGGGTTGCTATAAATCCGCTTGTTAGTACAGTAGGGTACTTACTACCTGCTTTAGTTAGTGGCAGTGTGATAGTGTCAGTTGTACTAAGTTTACCTACTCTTGGCCCGGTTTTGCTTACTTCAGTATGGCAGCAGGATATTTACCTTGCGGGATTTATTGTGTTGATGCTTGGAATAATGACTGTTCTTGGCACCCTGCTATCTGATATTCTTCTTGCAGTGGTAGACCCAAGAATAAAGCTAACAGATGATTAAAATATCCTAGGATTTAATCACAAGAATTGATAGTTTACTGACGGCATTCATCCTGTACTTATCGGTGATTCGTTTATTGATGTAATGTCTGGGAATTGATTGCTCACAAAATCCAAAAATATTTTTATCGATTCATTTTAGTTATATGATTAGCCACTATAAATAGGTGTATATTATGCATGAAACACAGATACAAACAGTAATGTTTAAGTTAGGTAATATTAATCCGTGCCAGAAGTGTGGTACTGCTTTAAGATATGGGGATTATGAATGTTCTCATTGTGGCGAGGATTTGGAAGATCAGCTTAGGATATGGGCAAGTGAACTTGTAAAAGAAATTTTTAAACCTATTGATTCAAAAACATGATTTCAAATATGTAGTAAGGACTTGTGAATTTGTTTGATTATTTTAATACTAGGGATCTATTTACTTCTGATGAACGACAGATTCAAAGTACCGTAAGACAGTTTCTTAATGACGAAGCATCTCCCTTTATAACAGAATGTTGGGAGACAGGTAGTTTTCCTGTGCAACTGATTAAAAAATTTGGCAATTTAGGATTGCTAGGTGCCAATCTCCCTATAGAAAAGGGAGGCGTAGGTTTAAGCAATATTGCATATGGAATTATCTGTTATGAATTGGAAAGAATTGATTCCGCCCTTCGCAGCTTTGTTAGCGTTCAGAGTTCTTTGGTGATGTACCCTATATATAAATATGGATCTCAAGAGCAGCAAGCGGAGTACTTGTCTGGACTTGCTAAGGGGGAGATATTGGGGTGTTTTGCTTTAACAGAAGGACAAGCTGGATCAGATCCTGATTCAATGCATTCTAGTGTTAGAAAGGAAGGAGATACGTTTGTTTTAAACGGATCAAAAATGTGGATTACTAATGGAACAATAGCGGATATTGCAATTGTTTGGGTCAAAGATCAGGATACATCTGAGGTCATGGGTTTTATAGTCCCTACTGATACGCCTGGATTTACTGCCAATCCGATTTTACGTAAGATGAGCCTTAGAATCTCAGATACTGCTGAAATCAGCATGGATAACGTTCGTATACCGATAGGATTAGCTCTTCCGAAAGTTGTAGGATTGAGATCGGCACTTTCGTGTCTAACACAGGCTAGATATGGTATCTCATGGGGAGCTATGGGGGCATTGGAGTCAGTTTACCAAGAAGCATTGGATTTTTCATTGGGAAGGGCTACTTTTAACAAGCCTATAGCAGGACGTCAATTAATACAGGATAAACTTGTAAGAATGGTTGTAGATCATACTAAAGGTCTGTTATTAGCGTGGAGATTGGGTAAATTAAAAGATGGTTCGAGCATGATGTTCAAGCATGCTTCTCTGGCAAAAAGAGAGAATGTTAGGGCAGCTTTAAATGCGGCTAGAATCGCAAGAGAAATACTTGGAGCTTCTGGTATAACTCTAGATCATGCTTCAATAAGACATATGCTTAATTTGGAGACAGTAGATACATATGAAGGCACGCATGATATACATACACTCATTTTAGGTAAAGATATAACTGGTCAAGGAGCTTTTTCATAAGAGATATTTTTATTTAAAG
>CAYFFO010000003.1:60951-97854 GCA_964342485.1 uncultured Dehalococcoidia bacterium | reverse complement strand
CCTACAGCTACACCAGTTCCACCGACGGCTACACCAGTACCACCTACAGCTACACCAGTTCCGCCGACGGCTACACCGATACCAGCAAAACCGACGGAAAACCCTCAAATAGAGGGCACAGTCGTAACCACAGCACCGATAGATGAAGGAGATAAACCAAAAGAGAATGGCTCATTCTGTATCCCGATGCCTTCAGTTTCGGTCGGTACTGGAGCAGCTAATATGATGACACTGTTGGCTCCGGTTGGGCTGATATTCGGCTATCGGAGGCTAAAAAAGTTCAAAAGAAAACCCGATGGCGATTGCCGTTAAGAAACGGGGTTTTCCAAAATATTAAGTATAAAAGACAAATATCTTGTTGTCAGTGTCTAAAGGTTTATATTTTCAAGTCTCTGGTTAACATATTACCCCTATCCTTATTTTCCTGAACTGACCTTGTGGGCCGACAGCAGGTGAAAGTATAATTGGTTGTCTGAACAAATAAATTATGACTACAAAAAAAAGAGATTATTACGAAATTCTTGGGGTATCGAAAAGTGCTTCTGATGAACAAATTAGGAAGGCTTTTAGAAAACTCGCCCTTGAATTTCACCCTGATAGGAATAAAAGTCCAGATGCATCTGAAAAATTTAAAGAAATAAGTGAAGCCTACCAGGTTCTGACCGATACAGATAAACGAACTAAATACGATCGGTTTGGACATGCAGGGGTTGATACCAATGGTGCCACCGGTTTTGATGGGTTTGAAAACTTCGGTGGTTTCGGAGATATATTCGAAGCCTTTTTTGGTGGGTCCGGAGGAAGTAGGTCCCCGGGAAGTAGAAGAGGATCGGATTTACAAATTTCTTTGAAAATAGATTTCAAGGATTCGATATTTGGTACGGAAAAAGAATGTGAAATAAAACGTAATGAAATATGTAGTCAATGTAAAGGCTCTAGATGTGAACCTGACAGGAAACCTATCAGCTGTTTGAATTGCGGTGGCAGCGGTGAAGTACAACGCTCAAGCCAAAGTGTTTTTGGACAATTTACCCAGGTTTCGGCATGCGGTAGATGTCGAGGTGAAGGTACGGTGATAACCGATCCCTGTAAAAAATGCAGGGGATCTGGTAGCGAGGCACGCGCAAGGAAAATAGTAATAACTATTCCAGCTGGAATAGAGTCAGGAAATCAGATCAGATTAAGTGGTGAAGGTGAAATAGGATACTCTGGAGGCGCTCCTGGCGATCTGTATGTAGGGTTACTGGTAAAAGAACATCCCATTTTTAGTAGGAATGGGTACGATGTCATTAGTTCACAGCACATCAATATAGGAGAAGCCACTCTTGGTACAAAAGTACTGATCCCAACCTTGGATGGGGAAACAGAACTGGTGATTCCTGAGGGAACGCAGACAGGCGATGTTTTCAAGCTTAAAGGACATGGGGTTCCACATCTGCAAAATGAAAAGGTGCGAGGTGATCATTTAATAACAATGGTTGTAGATATTCCTACATCATTATCAAAAAAACAAAGAGAGCTTATGTCTCAATTATATGAAGACCTTGGACAAAGTAAAAACGGTGCAAAAAAAATTGACAAAAACTGGTTGAATAGGCTAAGGGATTCATTAAATGGAAGTTAGTAGGAGATTGTTTCAAAAATAACTATTGTTTGCCTAAGCCCCGATATGTCGGGGCTTTTTTGAATGGATTAAAGTTTCGAACTACTGATAATAGAAGTTATAGCAAAGGAGTTTACCTCTTTTATGGGATTAACCTGGATAGAACTGAGTGTTAATTCCCCACGCGAATTTGTAGAGCCACTATCATCCGTTTTTTTGAAGTATGGTCATGGGGGAGTAGCGGTTGAGGATATAATTATTGATGGGGAAGGCAATAAAAATAAAAGTAAAAAAAATGTAAGGATAATAACTTACCTTCCCAAAGATGAAACACTTGAGTCACGTATAAATCAAATAGATGTTGCTGTAAAGTTAATGTCAGGACTTGGAGACGTGTCTCATTTGGTACAAAGTGAAGTGGATGGTGATTATTGGGTAGAGGCTTGGAAAGAACACTTCACCACTCTTCATATAGGGTCTAATTTGGTTGTGCACCCAACTTGGAGAGAATATATTCCTAAACTGGGTGAAACGATTATCAAGTTGGATCCGGGGATGGCTTTTGGTACTGGCCATCATCCTACTACAGAAATGTGTATGATTTTGCTAGAAAAACTTGTATGCCAAAATACAAAAGTTTTGGATATAGGATGTGGTTCAGCTGTTCTATCAATCACAGCTTCCAAATTAGGTGCAGAAACAGTTCTTGGATTAGATATCGATTCAGTTGCCGTGCGGGTGGGAAAAGAAAATGTTGTCGATAACAAAGTAGAGGATTCTGTTTCAATACAGCATGGCACTTTACCCCTAAGCAATAGCAGCGTTGTTATGTATGATGTTGTAGTCGCAAATATATCGGACACAGTGATTTTGGACCTTTCATCTGAAATTCAGAAAGTCATTATAAATGGGGGGCATTTGATTGTTTCTGGACTACTTTTAGAGAGATACGAACTAGTTCAAACTCGGTTAACCTCTAATGGATTTGAAGTCAATGAGATGCTCGTGGATGGTGATTGGGTTGCATTACATTTATGTAAAATCTAACTTTGGTTGTTTATAAACATGCATAGATTTTGGATTCAGTCAGATACTATTGCTGACGATAAAATTGAAATTGAAGGAGCCGTAGCTTTCCAAATAGGAAGAGTTTTAAGACTGCGTCCTGGAAGTACGGTCAAGTTTTTTGATGGTGCTGGTAATGAGTGGGAAGTTGATTTGGATTTTGTTGGACCTAAGAAAGTTGTTGGAACAATCACAAACCATGTGAGTAAAATAGATAATGAACCGAGCTTCAACTTAACCCTTTACCAAGCATTGGTTAAAGGAGACAAGATGGGATTCATTTTACAAAAATGTACAGAGTTAGGCGTAAATCGATTTGTACCTGTATTGAGCGAACGTTCTATAGTGAGAAAAACAGAATTATCTGAAAACAAAGTAGATAGATTAGAAAACATTGTAAAAGAGGCAACAGAACAATGTGGCAGATCCAAACTACCGATTATAGACAATGTGTCAGATTATTGGTCATGCTGTGAAAAAATAGAAAATGGTTTATTGCTATGGGAAGAAGAAGCTAATTTGAGCTTGAAAGAACAGATGAGACAATCCGGTAGATATAAAGAAGACCTGTCAATTATGATTGGACCAGAGGGAGGATTTTCTACTGCAGAGATAGAACATGCCAAGTCTAATGGGATAGTAACTTTGAGCTTAGGTAGCCGTATACTAAGATCTGAAACAGCTGCTGTGACTGCTGTTTCCATTATTATGTATGAAATGGGGCAATTAGAATTGGTAACTTAATACAGGGGTACTGAAAGTTAGAAGTTGTAGAACGAAAGAATCAATGATCTCACGCAGATTTTTTCTCTAAATCAGGCATTTGAATAAGTTCCGAGTTAGCGGTAATCAACGAAACAGGGTTATTTTCCAGTATCGCACCTTCGTCTACTTTACATCGTATAATTTCTTTGAATGAGGGTAATTCGTACATAACGTCGAGAAGAACTTGTTCCAAGATGGATCTAAGACCACGAGCACCGGTTTTAAGTTGTAATGCCTGGTCTGCAGTTGCAGCAATAGCTTCACTAGTAAATTCTAATTCAACATCATCCATTTTAAACAATGCTTGATATTGTTTGATCAAAGCATCTTTTGGTTCCGTAAGTACTTTGATAAGAGCATCCTTGTCAAGCTTGGATAGGTTAACTGATATAGGGAGTCTGCCTACCAGCTCTGGGATAAAGCCGTAGTTCAAAAGATCGTCTGCAGTTAGATGTTCTAGGGCTTCGACTTTATCATCATCGGATCTGTGGTTTTCTATTGAATTAAATCCTATACTGCTGCTGTCTTTGGTAATTCGCCAGTCGACCATGTCCACAAGACCTTCAAAAGCTCCACCGCAGATAAACAGTATGTTGTCTGTTTTTATTTGAAGAAAATCTTGGTGTGGATGTTTACGCCCTCCTTGTGGAGGCACATTGGCTATACATCCTTCAATAATTTTTAAGAGGGCTTGTTGAACTCCTTCGCCAGAGACATCTCTAGTAATTGATGGGTTGGGATTTTTTCTTGCTATTTTGTCAATTTCATCTATGTAAATAATACCTTGCTCTGCTCTACTTATATCAAAATCTGCTGCCTGAATTAAGCGAAGGAGTATGTTTTCCACATCTTCTCCGACATAGCCTGCTTCAGTTAAAGATGTAGCGTCAGCTATGGCAAATGGCACTTCAAGAATTTTTGCAAGTGTTTGAGCCAGAAGAGTTTTTCCGGAACCAGCAGGCCCAACCAATAATATATTTGATTTATGCAACTCCACATTGCTTGTTTTTTGGTTAGACTGTATGCGTTTATAGTGATTATATACAGCTACGCTAAGTACTTTTTTGGCCGATTCTTGACCTACTACGTATTCGTCAAGTTTCTTACTTATCCATTTGGGATTAACATTCTTGGAAACTATACCAGCAGGTTCATGTGAAGTTGGTGACCCTTTTTCTTCTGTAATGATTTGTTCACAGAGAGCAACGCATTCATCACATATAAAAACTCTATCAGGGCCAGCTATGAGCCTCTTAACTTCTCCTTGCACTTTTCCACAGAATGAACATTTATACGTGGTAGATTGACTGTCAGATGTAGTCATAATTCCTCTTGTTATCGAGACCTATTAATAATGTCTAAATAGCTATCCTATTTTTCCTCATCTCTTCTAGCTAAAAGAATTTCATCGATAAGACCATATTCCTTTGCATCTGCAGATGTAAGAAAATAGTCTCTATCAGAGTCCGCAGCTACTTTTTCATAGGGCTGACTTGTCGCATCGGCAATGATCTTTCTCACTGTATCTTGGTTTCGTAGAGCTTCTTTGGCATGTATTTCAATATCTGATGCCTGTCCTTGGGCTCCAGATATTACCTGGTGCATATGGATTGTTGCATTTGGTAGTGCGTAGCGCTTGCCCTTGGCTCCGGAACACAGTAATACTGTTCCAAAACTTGCTGCTAATCCTACGCAATATGTGGCCACATCTGGGCGAATCATTTGCATAGCATCAAACATAGCAAGACCAGCATACACTGATCCTCCAGGAGAGTTGATATAGAAATTGATGTCTCTTTCAGGATCTTCTCTTTCTAGGAACAAAAATTGCGCTATAATTGCGTTGGCTACTTGATCATTAATTGCTGTACCAAGAAAAATGATTCTTTCTTTCAGGAGTAGGGAGTAAATATCGTATGCTCTTTCGCCCCTAGCTCCACTTTCTACTACCATGGGAATGATATTGTTAATGTCATTATTTGACAACATAGGTGTTTATTTTTCCTTCCTCTGATCTATATTTTCATCTTTAGCATTGGGTTTTGGGCTGTCATCGTCTCCCTTGGTGATCGACACTAAAGTAGCGAGTGATTTTTCAACGAGAAGAGATTCACGTATCGAAGACAATACTTCTGGAGATTTCAATTTTTGATCGTCAAGCTTAGCGCCATCCTCAGTATCTCGATTCTTTAGTTCTTCAATTTTTTCATCCACTTCATTATCCGACACCTCAATATTTTCAGCTTCGACTAGTTTAGAGAGTGCGTATGATCTGCTAAATCTTTCAATAGCATGTTCTCGCATTTCTTTTTCATGTTCCTGTTCAGTTTTACCTGTAAATTTGAAATATTCTTCTAGAGAAAAATTCATCTGGCTTGCAAAGTTATTTCTCCTATCAACCATATGGCTTATTTCCTGTTCGATTAAAAGAGGTGGAAATTCGAAACTTGACCCTTCAATCAATTTATCTAAAGATTGGTCTCGATGTTTCGTATCCCTAGCCTGTTCTGCTTCTTCAATTAATTTATTTTCGATACTTGTTTTGAGATCGGAAACGTTGTCATACCCATCCCCTACACTCTTAGCAAATTCATCGTCAAGTTCAGGAAGGACTAATTCTTTAATTTCTTTCAAATTAACTTCGAAATGCCCTTCTTTTCCTGCGAGCCGAGAGTCAGCATAGTCTTCTGGTATATCCAAATGAAATCCAAATGGCTCGTCAATTTTTGATCCAATTAAATTTTCGGGGAATCCCTTAAATGGTAGGGTGCCATTTTCTTCTACTAGATATTCTTCATCATCACTGTCAAGTACGGTATTTTCCTCTACGTGTCCTGTAACTTTCATAGTAACCCTGTTTCCATATGCAACTGCTTTATTTACAGGTTCCCATATGCCTGCCTGAGTTTTCATCTCATCTATACGGGATTCGATGTCATCAACATTGATGTCTATTTTGTCTTCAGCCACCCTTATATCCCTGTATTCCCCAAGATTTACTTCTGGAACTAGTGGTACAGTTGCTTTGACCACCACAGGGCTTAGTCCCACAAGCTCAAGTTTTGGAACAGCTGATGCCTCTAGGTCTTGATCTTCTATGGCCCGTTGAGTTATTTCTGGAACCATATCATCAAGTGATTCAGATACAAGGTGCTCTTTACCATAGTAGTTCTCGATTATAGATCGAGGTGCCTTGCCTTTCCTGAAACCAGGTATGCTACTACGCTGGACTATTTTACGGTAAGCCTTTTCCAAATATGGCTCAATATCTACTTCATCGAGCTTAATCTCGAGTACGGTTTGGCGGTTCAAAACCTCTTCTTGGGTTATTTTCACGGAAAGCTCCGGACACTTTACTTAGATATACGAATTATATCACGTCGTATAAGAATTAGATCAATGATTTATATCTAATTTCAATTGATATTATGGAAATCAGATGTTGTATTAAATAATGGGTGGTTCTAATTGCCAGTCGATTATGTCTTCGCACCATTTTGCAGCTTGAAGAAGTTTATCTTCTGCGAACGGTGCTGCGACTAACTGGATACCCAATGGCAGCCCTGATTTTGATAGGCCTGAAGGGATCGATATTGCAGGCAGGCCAGAGGTGGTCCATGGTGCTTGAAATGATGGGTCTCCAGTTGTTGTTAAATCTGCTGGTGCCGCTGTAGCAGTAGAAGGAGTTAAAATTACATCATATTTTCTTGATAAATCGGTCATTTCTTGTCTGAATACCTCTCGGTATTCTTGCGCGTGTAGATAGGATGTTGCGGAAACTTTTAATCCTGATTCAATAGATGTTGTTATGTTGGGTCCGAATTTATCAGGATGATTACTAAAATCCTCAAAACGACTTACAGCGAGTTCTACGTCCATTACTGTATTGTGTGATTTCAACAGTGTTTCGATATCTGTTGAAATTGAAATATCTTCAATAATAGCTCCTGAACGCTCAAAGTCTTTTAGTAATGGTTCTGTATTTTCCTTAACCTGAGCATCTGCAGTTTCAAAGAAAAATTCTCTTAAAACTCCTATGCAGGGTGAAGAATTTGTTCGTTCCATTATTTTTTGATATTCGGGTACTTGCAACTTGGATGATGTATTGTCACGAAAATCATACCCGGCAAGGTTTTCTAGAATTATAGCAGCGTCTTTGACCGACCTTACAAAGAATCCTACGGTGTCAAGAGATGAGGATACTGCGGTGACTCCATATCTGCTAATACGTCCAAAAGTTGGCTTCATGCCGATAATCCCATTATATGATGCTGGCCTAAGGACCGATCCTGAAGTTTGAGATCCTAGAGCTGTTGGGAAGATTTGTGCAGCTACACCAGCGGCAGATCCACTGCTTGATCCCCCAGGAGTGTGGGCCACATTCCAGGGATTACGAGTTGCCGGCGGGTCAAAAGAAGCGAATTCTGTAGTTATTGTTTTGCCCATTAAAATCGCTCCAGCATTAACCAAACGAGCTACACTTGTGGCATCGTACTGAGGTACGAAGTCGGTATATATTGGAGATCCATTACTAGTCCTAATTCCATTTGTTAAGAATATGTCCTTAACTCCAACTGGAATACCTTCTAGAGGGCCAAGATTTTTTCCGATCTCGATTTTTTTCTGTGCAGCCTCGGCTTTTTTAATTGCAACTTCAGCGTCTATTGAGGCCCAAACCTGTAATTCAGGGTTAAATTTATTTGATCTACTGATAAAAGATTTCATTAAATCTACAGCAGATAATTCACCGCTCTTTATCTTTTCGGCTGCCCCTGCCACTGTCAGTTGATATAGATTGTCCATTGTGTTCCTTATCCAGTAGATAACTTTATTAATACATTAAAAATAAATTGCCTGCAATATATGTGTGTTCCGATACTAACTACTTTAATTTAGGCTTTAACTGGAGTCCATCAGAAAGTTATCAACGTTTTGAGTGAACAATCAGATTTGGAGTTAGCTTGATTAAAAGCTTCGTTGATTTGATGAATTGGAAAACTATGATTTACAAACCAACTCATATCAATCTGATTACTGGATATCATGTCTATTGCTATTTTGAAATCAGGCAGGCCATTTTCTTCTTGGGCACCATGAATAGAATACATAGTTAAGCTTTTTCGAAAAAAGTCTGCCCAATTAAAGAGGACAGGTTTCATACTGGAAGGCAAGCCAAAAGCCGAAATCAAGCCTGATTCAGATGCTATATCAATTGACTGATTCAAGGTTTCAATACTACCTACTGCGTCAATTACTATGTCTGCTCCGTGGCCATGTGTTAAGTATTTTACGGCATCGGTTGCTTGTGAGCTAGTTTCGATAATTGCCTCGTCCACATTTAGCTTTATAGCCATGTTTAAACGGGCTTGAATTGGATCTATCACAATAATCCTTTTAGCCCCTCGTTTTCGAAGGATTACGTTGTGGAAAAGCCCTACAGTTCCTTGTCCAATGATGACAACTGTTTTATTACTAACATCTGGTATCCGTTTAACTCCAAAAATAACGGTACCTAGTTGCTGTGCCATTAAATAATGTGATGCGGGTTTATCTGGTGGCAAAACTATTAGGTTATCTGGTTTTAGCAATTGAAATTCAGCGAATGTTTTTGCTTCCGAAATTTGAGGAACTGTTAAGACTAGCTGCCCTGGAGTAAATTGTGTTTGGCCGCCATCAACTACTTTACCTACACCCTCGTGGCCAGGGTATCCTGGAGGAAGAGGAAGATTGTTTACATTCCATCCTTGGTAGACTATATGAAGATCGCTACCACATATAGAGGCCAGTTGAGTTTCAATTAGAACAGAGCCAAGTTGTGGCTCAGGTTTTTTAACTTGTTGACATGTTACATTTCCCAATCGATTGACAATTGCAGCGAGCATATGACCCATTTAATTATCTCCATATTGGGTTTTTGATTTATGAAGGGTATTATGTCAGAGTGAGAGTCTTTTTAGCTATATATTCATCTTTATGGGTTTATTTGACTAAGGGTAGGCTCGAAATTAAACTGCAATTCGTTGGATTAGATTAGCTCTATAGGAGGTATTGATGAAAATCGTCGATATAGCGACGACAGTCTTGAATTATCCTCATCTTAACCAAGTGGAGGATGCTACTTTCAAAAATAGTTTGACAAAAGGCAGGGGGCAGCTATTTGTTCATATAAAGACTGATGATCGATTTGAAGGATTAGGGATAGGCCCTTCCTCTCCTGGTGTTAGGGATATTATTGAGTCGATATTCAAAGACCTGTTGATTGGGGCAGATCCTTTTGATATTGAGCGTCTTTGGCACGATATGTACTGGAGGCTAAGAAGTTTTGGTAATAAAGGCATTGGTTTTTCTGCTTTGTCGGCAGTTGATATAGGTTTATGGGATTTGAAAGCGAAGGCTTTTGAAATCCCTTTATATAAATTGCTTGGTGCTTTTACTGAATCTGTACCTATTTATGGTAGTGGCGGTTGGACTAATCTAACCGAACAAGAGTTACTCGAAGAAATGAACAGTTACGTTTCGCAAGGTATTTCACGCGTCAAATTCAAGGTAGCTAAAGATTTTGGTAGATCAGAACGACAAGACCTTCAAAGACTTGCAGCAGTTCGAAATTCCCTTGGAGACGATGTGGCTATATATGTGGATGCAAATTATGGATATTATCCAAAACAGGCGATATATATGGCCAGGGAATTTGAACAGTTTCAAGTGGGATGGCTTGAGGAGCCTGTATTAACAGATGATGTAGATGGGATGGCGGATGTAAGGCGATCAACTTCAATACCAATTGCAGGTGGTGAGTTAGAATCAGGAAAATATAAATTTCGTGATTTGATTGCACGCGGAGCTTTAGATATAGCACAGCCTGATGTTGGAAGAGTTGGTGGTATCAGTGAATGGATGAAAGTAGCCCATCTTGCCCACTCCTTTAATCTTTTGGTAGCACCACATGCTTATCAGAGTATTCACCTTCATCTTGCTTGTGCAACCCCTAATCTAAAAGTTGTGGAATATTTGGGGCAAATTCATGAATGTGAAACGGAGTGGTATACAGAGATACCTAAACATAAAGACGGGATATGGTCTCCATTCCCTGATAAACCAGGATTAGGTTTAGATTTGGATCCATATGCTGTGGACAAATGGTCCATTTAGTCTGTACCACATACTTAAGAAAGACTGATTATCAAGGGTAATTTCTCAGGATTCTTGGTTTTTTCAAATGACTGTGTGCAATAAAACTTGCATATTCTGATATAGGTAGTTCCAATAAACTGCAAGCTAGGTGAAATCTTTGTTGAAGGTGTAAACTGATTATTGACTTATTTATAAGATTCACCATTGAGAATTAGATAGGAGTAGAAGGATTGTTAAGTGTTCCAGTTCCAAATGAAGACTATTCCAATTTGATCGATACTTTAGGAACACGGGGAATAAACACTGTTTTTGTTGCTTCTAAAGACGATTTGAGTGGAATTAATAATAATCCGAGATTTGCTTTAATCGAATCCAGATTGTTAACAGATAGAGAACTTGTACACTGCTTGAACAGGTGCGCAGAATTGAATTTGGCGTCCTTGGTTGTAGCTGACAACGCTAATTTAGAAATTATTGATCCGGCGTTACCAATTACTGAGTTAATCGTAGCTCCTTTTGTCTATGATGAGCTTTTTTTGCGAGTAATGAAGATAATTTCTTCAACTCAACCTATGGAGGACCCTAATATAATTTGTGTTGGTGATTTGGTTATAAATATGGTTAATTTTGAGGTCACGATAAGGGGACGTCGTATTTCATTGAGGTATAAGGAGTACGAATTATTGTTACTGATGGCTCGTAATCCTGGGCGCGTATTTTCACGCGAAGTTTTGCTTAACCAGATTTGGGGATATGAATACTTGGGAGGTACGAGGACTGTAGATGTACATATACGGCGATTACGTAGCAAAATTGAAGAGGCAGGGGATACATTCATAGAAACTGTTTGGCAGGTTGGATATCGTTTCAAGTCATTGAATTAATAGATAGTGTCGCAATTCATTATTTGGTCAGGAGAATAGGATGACTAGGGAAAGAGTAGCTTATATTAATGGTGAGATAGTTCCAGAAAGTAAAGCAAAGGTTTCAATTGGTGATTTTGGATTTCTTTATGGGGACGCTGTATTTGATACAACTCGTAGTTTTGGGCACCGAATTTTCAGACTGGATCAACACCTAGATCGCTTATATGATTCCCTGAAATACATGCGAATAGATCCAGGTTTGGAAAAGAAGGATATGGCAAGTTTAACCAACCAGATTTTTGAAACCAATGTCGATTTATTAGAGAATGATGATGATTACTGGATTACTCAACGGATTACTAGAGGGGTTAGAGGCGATTTGGATAAACGGCCCACATTAATAATTGAGTGCTATCCATTACCGTTTCAGGAAAGAGCCAGGTTTTATAGCGAAGGTATCAGCGTGGCTTTTTCATCAGTTAGACGCACCCCTCCACAGTCAATGAGCCCTAGAGTCAAAATGCATAATTACGTTAATATGGTTCAAGCTGAATTAGAAGTGAAAGCTCTCAATCCTGACAGTTGGCCAATACTTCTTGATATAAATGGTAATCTTTGTGAAGGTAATGGGAGCAATATTTTCCTTGTAAAAAATGGAGCACTTTTTACCCCTAAGGAACAATATGTACTCGCGGGTATAAGCCGAGCTGTAGTAGCTGAACTAGCTGACGATTTGGGGATTGATGTTTATGAAGAGGATTTAGACACTTATGATGCTTACACGGCCGACGAAGCCTTTGTTACATCAACCAGTTTTTGTATTTGTCATATATCTAAGATTAATGGTGTAAAAATAGGGAATGACAGTACTCCTGGACCAATAACTGCACGACTTCAGAAGGCCTATAGTGATCTCGTTGGCATTGATATTGTTGGACAGTACCTATCATATTTAAAATAATGGTTTGTTAGCTGAACTGTAGATTTTACTCTAAGATGTTTAAGAGAGATTTCTCGAAGGGTTATAGACAATTTAAATGGTGTTACGGAGATCGATGCGAATAGCATGTTCAAAAAATATTATTGATGACAAACAAAGTTAAAATACAGAACCATAATTCAGATGTTCTTTCCGATGAGCAGTATCTGGATATTTATAGGAAAATGGTATTAAGTCGTGTTTTGGACCAGCGTGTTTGGCAATTAAATCGACAAGGCAAGGCTGCAATTGTAGCTTCAGCTCAAGGTCATGAGGCGGGGCAGATAGCTAGTGTTTTTGCACTTCGAGCCGGACACGATAATTTTTATATCTATTACAGAGATTTATCGGTTTTAATAGGACTCGGTTTAACTCCAAGAGAAATAATGTCTGGATTTCTTGCAAAAAATGGAGAACCATTGAGTAATGCACGGCAATTCCCTACACATGGGGCTCATGTTGATTTGAACATAGTTAATTTATCTAATGTTGTTGGTACTCAGATACCTCAAGCAGTGGGAGCCGCTCTTGCTTCAAAATTGAGAGGTGAGGATGTAGTAACAATTGTATATTTTGGAGATGGGGCAGCAAGTGTAGGTGATTGTCATGAGGGAATGAATTTTGCCGCTATTCATAAACTTCCTATAATTTTCTTTTGTGAGAATAATAATTATGCTATTTCAGTTCCAATTTCTAAGCAGATGGCGATAGAAAATATATCTACTAGGGCAGAAAGCTATGGAATGCCGGGAGTACTGGTTGATGGAGTTGATGTGTCGGCTGTATATGAAGTCACTGTAGAAGCAGCGAAAAAAGCTAGATTGGGTGAAGGTCCGACATTAATTGAGGCTAAGGTAGAAAGATATCTTCCCCATACCAGCGATGACGATGATACGAGGTATCGTTCTGTAGAAGAAATTGAACAATCTAAGAAACGGGATCCGGTTAAACTACTTAGATCTCGTTTGATTTCACATAATATTTTAAATGAAGAAAAAGACGAAATTTTTGTCCAGGAAGCAAAACAGATAGTTAATGAAGCGACACGTTATGCAGAAGCACAAGCTTTTCCAGATGTATCTACCTTTTACGAGAATGTTTATTCTGACATCTTAGGAGAATTATCATCACGATAAAATCTGTAATAGAAGCAGTTCGTGAAGCCATGTATGAGGAAATGGTGAGGGATGAAAACGTCTTTGTTATAGGAGAAGATATTGGTAAAAGAGGTGGAGTGTTTCTAGCCACAGATCATTTTGTAGAGGATTTTGGAGAATTTCGGGTTATTGATACCCCTCTTGCTGAATCATCAATAGCTGGTATAGCACTTGGAGCAGCTATGCATGGTATGCGGCCAATAGCTGAGATCGAATTTGCTGATTTTATATGGCCCACCTTTAACCAGATTGTAGGGGAGGCTGCAAGAGTGAGATATGGTACTGATGGGAAGCTAAGTGTTCCTATGGTATTGCGAGCTCCTTATGGTGGAGGAGTAAGAGGAGGTTTGTACCATTCTCAAAGTCCAGAAGCGTATTTTGCACATACCCCTGGGCTAAAAGTGGTTGCTCCTGCAACTCCATATGACACCAAAGGCTTGCTTAAGTCAGCAGTTAGAGATAATGATCCAGTTATTTTTTTAGAACATAAGCGGACCTACCGTTTAGTTAAAGGTGATGTGCCTGACGAAGACTATACATTGCCTATTGGAATATGTGACATAAAGCTATTAGGTGATGATGTTACCGTCATTTCATATGGCCTTATGCTGCATTTGTGTTTAGAGGCGGCTAGAGAGCTGGAGAATGAAGGAATAAGTGTAGAGGTTGTAGATTTGAGGACGCTTCGCCCCTTGGATTCTCAGACAATTTTAGAATCTGCAACTAAAACAGGTAAGGTTTTAATTGTTCATGAAGACACGAAGGCATTGGGGATTGGAGGGGAAGTGTCGGCGATAATATCAGAAGGAGCATTTGAATACTTAGATGCCCCAATAAAGAGGCTAGCGGGTCCTGAGGTTCCAGCGATGCCTTTTAGTCCAACTTTAGAATCTGAATTTTTGATAGATACAGAACAGATAAAAAAATCCTTGCGTGACCTCGTAGAGTATTGAGGTGAGGACTATGAAGATTGAGTTACCACAAGTTGGAGAGTCAGTTACAGATGGAGTTATAAGCCGATGGCTTAAGAATATTGGAGATTCAATAGAGGAATATGAGCCACTTGTGGAAGTTGTTACTGATAAGGTCAATATGGAGGTGCCTTGTCCTGTATCCGGAATTCTCACTAACATTCTTGTTCAGGAAGGCGAAACTGTTCCTATGGGCACTACCATAGCAGAAATCAATGTTGGTGATGAATCGGTACCTGATTTAAATAATGATAGCGATGAAGGAATAACAAAAGATACTAAATTAGATCGGATAGGTACTTTATTGAAAGATGTTTCTCCTGTTGGGCCAACAGGTTCAGGAGGACCTATTTCAGAGGGCATAGAGATAGGTAAATCTAAAAGACAGCGATATTCTCCTGCAGTAATTCGTTTGGCGAAGCAACACAATATTGATTTAAACCGTATTAATGGGACCGGTATTGGCGGTCGAGTTTCTAAAAAAGACGTTCAATTGTTCATAAATTCGAAAGCTGCAACGACGGAAAAGATGGATGGAGTAGATGTGATGCCTATTACTCCTCTAAGGAGGTTAATAGCCAATAATATGGTTGAGAGTTCAAATCAGATACCAGATGCATGGACAATGGTTGAAGCAGATGTTTCTGGTTTAGTGGATCTGAGAGAAAATACGAAGGAATTGTTTATAAAACGTGAAGGAGTGAAATTAACATACCTCGCATTTGTCGTAAATATTGTATCTAGAGCGTTAAAAGCCCATAGCAAGTTGAACTCTACTTGGGAAAGAGAATCTATTATATTAAAAAACAGGATCAATATTGGTGTAGCGGTATCGACGACGACTGGACTTGTTGTTCCTGTAATACACGATGCTGACAAATTATCGATTGGTGATATTGCAAAATCGATAAGCTCCCTTGTTGAAAAAGCTCGTAATAGCAAACTTAGTTTGTCCGATGTGAAAGATGGCACCTTTACAATCAATAATACAGGTGCCCTGGGATCTGTTGCTGGAAAAGCAATTATCAATTTGCCTGAAGCTGCGATCCTGAATACGGAATCTATAATAAAAAGGCCTGTTGTTATTGAAGACAAGATAATAATTCGATCCATTATGAATCTGTGTTTGACATTTGATCACCGCATTATGGATGGAGCAGAAGCTGGTGCTTTTATTAACGATGTAAAACTTAATCTTGAATCGATTGATCATAAATTTACGGTTTAATCAAATAGAATGTCTTCTTAATTCCATTATCTGTATATTGTTCAAATAACCATAGTAAGGAAGATGTAAATTGCCTGAATTATGGAAACATAATGTCTGATCAAATTGAACACAAAAATGGACTAATATATCTGGTTAAATTGAGGGTATCAGAATATATAGAGGTCCTAAAATTGCAAGAAAGACTGCGTCTTAGAGTCTCGAAAGAAGATTTGCCTGGAATTTTGCTACTCCTAGAGCATCCACATATATACACATTAGGCCGTAGAGCTCGCAGCAAAGATATTTTGATTCCTCAACAAAAGATCGACGAACTAGGTATTTCAGTTCATCAAATTGATAGAGGAGGAGAGGTTACTTATCATGGGCCAGGCCAGCTTGTAGGATATCCTATTATCAATTTACGTCGACTAGGGATAGGTCCCTTAATCTATGTTAGATCACTTGAAAAAATGTTAATCGATGCTTTGTCAGATTTAAGTATAAAATCTGAGAGTGATGGATATCCTACAGGAGTTTGGGTTCAAGGCAAGAAGATCGCTGCAATCGGTGTCCGTGTTAGCCAGGGAGTAACTACCCATGGGTTCGCAGTGAATGTTAATTGCGATTTAAAATATTTTGATAACATAGTGCCTTGTGGACTTTCACATTGTGGAATTACCTCGATATTTGATCAAGGTAAAACTGTTTCGATGAATTCTTTTTCAAATTCCGTAGCTTCACATTTTTCAAAAAAGTTTGAGGTTGCTCTGGAATTGAAGGAACTTCTGGATATTGGCGAAATTGATATCAAGCTGGATGTTGATAAATCGTCTCATAGGATTTGATTATGGAGTTTTCTTCTTGGCTTCTGCGACTTTTATTAGGATCACGCTTGCCCAAGGTTTCTGGCTTCATAGAAACAGATGGCATAAGTTCAAAAGTAAAAATTCGACGTGATAAATATGGAGTACCTTATATTCAAGCAGAGAATGATCTAGATGCTTGGTATGGTTTAGGATTTTGCCAAGCTCAAGACAGAACATTTCAATTAGAGATAATGATGCGAGCCGTGCGTGGTACCCTAAGCGAAGTTTTGGGACAACGAGCTATAGGTATAGATCGCTTATCAAGACAAATTGGATTTGTTGATAATGCTACATCGCAAATTAATGTTTTAGATTCGTCTATTAAGGATATAATTCAAGCCTTTTCTTTGGGGATAACTGAAGGATCAAAGCTGGGTATTGATCGAATGCCGCATGAATTTGTCCTACTTAGAAAAGCCCCATCTGTTTGTACAGCTATAGATGTTTTAGCAATAGCTAAGCTTCATGCATTTATTCTTTCATCAAATTGGGATACTGAGTTAGCTAGATATCGTATTATTCAGGCCGACGGTTCTAAATCAGTGATTGACCTTGACCCATCACATTCATTTCCTAAATTGGGTAAGATCGCCAATGATTTAACAGAGATAATTAATATTGACCCTTTACTAGATGATTTATCAAGCTTTCATGAACTAGTTGGATCTTCAGGAGGATCAAATAATTGGGTAATTTCAGGACATAAGACAGTCTCAGGTAGGCCGTTATTATCGAATGACCCACATCTTAAACCTACTCTTCCTTCGCAGTGGTATTTTGCCAATATTAGAACTCCTGAATGGTCGGTGGCAGGGGCTAGTTTTATAGGAGGCCCTGCTTTTCCTGCAGGACATAATGGTAGATCCGCTTGGGGTGTCACCGCAGGACTTGTGGATACAACAGATTTGTTCTTAGAAATACTAGATATAGAAGATGGAACTTTTCGACAGGGTGATGATTTTATTCCGTACGAAAAAAGAGAAGAAATTATCCATGTGAAAGGAGCACAAGATGTTTTAGAGAACGTGATTATAACCCCCAGAGGTCCTGTAATTGGAAGTTTTAACAAAAGAAAAGATGGGACAGTATCAGCTTTGTCTATGCGAGCAATTTGGCTAGATATTTTGCCAGTTGACGGGCTTATTAATATACATAAGGCAGGGTCTTTCCAAGATTTTCGAAATGCATGCCAAGACTGGCCATTATCCTCACTTAGTATGGTTTATGCAGACAAAGATAATTCAATAGGGTGGCAGCTTGTTGGAACCGTACCTAGGCGGAAAAATATGTGGGGGACTATACCTCAACCTGGGTGGGTTAAAGATATAGGTTGGGAAGAGGAACATGTTAGTGACGATGACCTGCCACACAAATTGAATCCATCAGTAAACTTCATTGCTACAGCAAACGATAATTTGTATAAGCACTGTGAAGATTTGTATCTTGGGATAGATTGGCTTGACGATTACAGGGTTTCAAGAATAGGTGAAAAATTAATCGAAAAGGATGACTGGGAATTAGATGATGTTGCTAACTTACAATTAGATCTTAAATCAATGCCGTGGTTTGAGATAAGAGATGTTGTTTTGAGCACCCCTATTATTAACCCTGAAATAGATCAAGCTTTGGAAATATTACAGGACTGGGACGGTATTTTAAGTGCAAATTCAGTGTCAGCTACAGTCTTCGAGTATTTTTTGATTGAATTAATAGAGATGATAGCACTGGCCAAGGCCCCAAATTCCTTTGAGTGGGCTCTGGGAAAGGGGGTTAGTCCAATTAAACCGTACACGCTCTTGGTAGCCCGAAGGGTCGGTCATTTGGTAAAGCTTTTAAATGAACAGCCTGATGGATGGTTTGATTCGGGGTGGCAACGTATTATACAGATCGCTTTGACAAACACAATTAAAAGTTTGAGAAAATCTTATGGAGCTATACCTGCAAATTGGCTCTGGGGTAATGTAAGAGATTTAAAATTAAAGCATGTTCTAGGTGAAATTACCCTGTTGAGTTCGATTTTTAATAGAGGCCCTTTGAGAATAGGCGGAGACGCAAATACAGTATTTCAGGCAGCTCCAGCTCTTGATGATCTTTCAAAAGGACCACTTGCAATTCCATCGATGCGGATGGTGATAGACGTCGGGGAATGGGAAAACTCGATATTTTCACTCCCAGGTGGTCAATCAGGTAATCCTTTATCATCACATTATGATGATTTACTGCCATTATGGCTTAACGGTAAAGGAATCGGGATAGCATGGAAAGAAGAGACTATAAGAAGCTCAACTGTTCACAAATTGATACTTTCCCCAATAATGAGACAGTAGAAGCTTGTACAATGATCCTAGATTAATAGGATTTTTAAAAGTATATAGTTGATTCGCTGAAAAGTGTCAATTTGGGATCTATAACCTTGGGTTAGCTATTTATGAGTAAATTCACTGTAGTCAGAGAGTTAATTGCAAAGCGTATACAGAAAGACTGGTATTTAACCTTCGGACTGTTTATATCCTTGGTTTTCTCTATAACTTTGGCAGCTATGGCACCAATGTATATAGGAGCACTGGAAAACCTAGGTCTGCGCCTTGTTATTGAAAATGTTGAACGACCTCGTTCAAATATAAATGTTTTTTCTTTTAATATCCCATTGACTCAGAAGAGATTAATTGGTACGGAACAGTTTCTTGATAAAGCTATAAATGAAAATCTCTCAGAAATATATGAGAAACGACAAAGATACCTTTTAGCAGATAGCTACATGGCATTTCTTCCGAGAAGCCCAAACAGTTTCGGAGGAAGTATCAATGATGATTCTTTCACAGTTGACTATAGATCTTTATCAGAAATATCTGAGCATGTATCTTTTCAAAAAGGCAGAATGGCAACCGATCAGGTAAATAATACTCCTAAAGGTGTGGTACTTGAAGCGATTGTTAGTGAAAATACAGCCAATAGCTTTAGCTTAAATGTAGGTGATGTTATTGTCACCATGATTGAGCCCAATCATCCTATACGGGTGACAGCTCAGGTTGTGGGTATTGTTACACCTACCGATAGTGATGAAAGTTATTGGGATCCGCATCCTAGTTTGTTTTTAGATCCAACACCTTTTAATTTGGATGTTTCTACAGGTCAAGACCCTAATGTGAATTCTTATCCTGCCATCCCTGTATTTGTTACCCAAGCCGCACTGATAAATGGCTTAGGCAATGCTTACCCTACTGCCTTGATTGATTCTATTTGGATAATTGTTTTTGATAAGAATGACTTAAAGGATTGGAGCCTGTCTCAAATTCAAAGCAGAATGAAGTCTTTTGAAACAAGTCTTGCTCGAATGAATCCTGGTACTGAAGTCGCTGCGTTTATAAATGTTTTGATCAATAGATTTCAAAAGAAGTTGGTTTTTTCAAGAACTCCACTATTCATGTTAATGATGACTATGGTTGGAGTTTTATTCATATTTATAGCAATTCTTTCCACATATATAACCAAGAGACGCCGCGCCGATGCAGGCATATTACTAGCAAACGGTTTCGGAGCAAAGCTTACGTTTTTAATAATGGTAGCTGAGCCTTTTATATTGATCCTGCTGGCTATGATAGTAGCTCCAGCTGTGGCGTTTTATGGTGTGATACTGATGGGTAATTTACCGTACTTATCGGTAGTGGGTGAAACTGTATATCTAGATCCCAAATTGAGTGGAAAAATTTTCTTGCTGGTAGCAATCTCAGGTTTTATCGCTTTATTCACTATCAGTGTATCTGGTTTTGCAAGTTCCAATCATTCAATTTTAGATCACAAATTTAATCTTAGTCGACCATTTGGAAGGCCTTGGTATCAGCAATATAATCTTGATCTCGCTTTTATAGCTTTGTCAGCAGTGGTTTTTTGGGAACTTAGAACCAGTGGTCATATGATATCGAGTGGCCTATTTGATGGAATCAAAATGGATTTAGTTCTTATGCTAACACCCGTTTTCTTGTTGGTATCCAGTGTGTTTTTTGTAAATAGAGTTTTTCCTTTAATCTTCAAGTTTTTAACTGGCGAATCCAAGCTGTTGCTAAATCTATTTACTTTTATTGTAATTGGAATTGCAGGAACAATTGTAAATTTAGATTGGTTATTTGATATTGAAATAGACCCATTGAAGCCGTCTTTAGTTTTGTTGCTTGTTGGGATCATCTACTTATTGAAGAGGTTTACAAATAATTGGTTCTATTTAATTATTGGTTTTGTAATTGAGGTAGCTTTAATTTATTTGTTTACCACCTTACTTCCAATTCATTCTGCATGGTCTAATTTATCTATAGCAGGTCTGATTGCTTTGGTACCTGCTGAAATTTTCGGTCTTTTGGTTCCTAAATTGATAAAAAATTCTCCTGTTTGGTTGACAATGGGATTTTTACGAATTTCTAGAAATCCAATGCAGTATAGTGGCTTAATTTTTATTTTAGTTTTATTGTCAGGTGTATATGTTTTGGCTGCAACAGTTGGCTTAACATTGGAGACAAATCAGAAAGACAGGATTAAATATAGTGTAGGAACGGCTGTCAGAGTTTCAGATGCTCCACTTTTTGCTCCAAATAGTTTAGATTCCATAAAAAAAGGGTACAGTGATATACCAGGTGTAACTGAAGTGTCGCTAGCCTTGAGGAAGCAAGGTAATTCAGGTAAAACTCCAATGGAATTGTTGGCAGTTGAATCTATTGGATTTGCAAGTATGTCTTGGTATAGGGATGATTTTTCTAATCTAGATTTTAGTACTTTGATGTCGGCACTGCGGTTTCACGATAATATTGAGAGAATTAAGATCCCAGATAGATCCGATAGTATAGGATTATGGGTAAAATCTTCTGAAACGATACCTGGTTTAGTTGTTTACGCTGTTATCCAAAATGAATATGGGTCTCTACAAACTGTATTTTTGGGTGCTCCAACTGAAGATCAATGGACCCTTCTGTCTGGCGAATTACCTAACTTTTTTCAAAACAATTCACATCTGATATCAATTCAAATTTCCGAATCTGGACTAGGAACATCCCAGACACCAGGACAAATCTTGATTGATGCTATACACGTAGGGCGACAAGGATCCAGTCAAATTTCGGTTCTAGAAGATTTTGAAGGCCAAAGACGATGGTTTCCTATTATCTCATCTCCATTATCAGTAGAAAGGATTACTACTACTGGTCGAGAATCGTATTCAGGAAAACGTTCTGGAGTTTTCACTTTTGGCAAGGAAAGCTATTTTGGAATTCGAGGTTTTTATCAAAGTACTACTGCTGGTCCACTTCCAGTAATCGTAAGTTCGGTTTTTGCACAAAATACGTTAAATACGGTCGGCGATGTCTTAGTCATTGAGCTTTCTGGTAGATTGCTTCCGGTAGTAATACGTGATGTTATAGATTATTTTCCAACGATGGATGCTCTAGGGGCAAGTTTCATTATTGCAGATTTAGAAAGTATTCTAGGACATCTTAATATTGTAAGCCATTTACCTAGAACCTCACCCAATGAATTGTTTATGTCGGAAACGCCTAATGCTGGAACAGTCGTAAAAAATGCTATCGAATCAATATTTAGATATTCCGGGAAAGTATATCATCGAGATTCTTTACTTAGAGAAATTGAATTTGATCCATTAACCACTCCTGGTTGGAATTCGATGACTTTAATTGTCATAGGGATGGCGATTTTTTCTATTTCAATTGGAGTTGTTGTGTACGGGCTTACCTTTTATTCTAAAATTGCTGATGAAATCGCTGTAATTAAATCTCTAGGTTTGGAGTGGGTCCATGTTATTTGGATGTTTATCTTTGAATATTTTGTCATTTTGTTGATAGGATTGATTACCGGTATATTGATTGGTACCGCCATGAGCAATTTTATTGTAGGTTCGGTTTCATTTACTGAGACAGGGCAGCAAGCTATTCCTCCCTTTATAATGGTTACAGATTGGAATATTGTGTGGTTCGGTTTTGTTGCATTTGTAGTTGTTCTTTTCTTGATCACTTTGGTGTTTACAATTAAGCTTATGAATTTGAAAGTTTGGCAACTCATGAGAATTACATGACTTATATTACAAGGACTTCTTCGCTATTCGTATAGAATATAAGTAGGTCATACTAAGTTTTGGAATGGAGAAACAATACAATGAAAGGTAAAGATTTATTATCTATATCAGATCTCACACCTACAGATGTACAGAATCTTGTAATCCAATCAACAGAGATTAAAACTAGTAGTTATCCACGTCCACTTGAGGGTAAGGTCATAGCTCTTTTATTTGAAAAACCTTCTTTGAGAACCAGAGTTAGTTTTGAAGTCGGAATCCGGAAATTGGGAGGAGATTGTTTTTATTTGGGAGGTTCAGAGATAGGACTAGGTACCAGAGAACCGGTCAAAGATGTGGCTCGTGTTTTAGACAGATGGGTTGATGGCATAATTGCCAGGGTGTTTTCACATGAAAATCTAATGACTTTGGCAAATAATACATCTGTACCTGTGATAAATGCCCTATCTGATGTGGAACATCCTTGTCAGGCTATGGCTGATTTATTAACTATTTATGAACACAGAAGTACCTTTAACAATCAGAAATTAGCATATATTGGTGATGGAAATAATGTAGCTAATAGTCTGGCTCTTGCATGTGCATCTGTTGGTATTGAATTTGTTATAGCTGTCCCTGAAGGCTATCAAATAGAACCTTCGATATGGACAGAGGTAGAGCTTAGATCTCAATTAGAGGATAGTGAAAACCGGCAGATAAGATTGCCAGAGAAAGCGGTATTTGGTGCTGATGTAGTATACACAGATGTTTGGGTTAGTATGGGCCAGGATGATGAGTCGTCAAAGAGAATTAAAGCATTTGAAAAATATCAGGTAAGTCCGGATTTGTTGGGATTAGCCAAGCCGGATGCAATATTTATGCATGACATGCCTGCCCATGAGGGACAAGAGATTACGGTTGGTATGCTCGATCACCCTCAATCCGTTGTTTTTGATCAGGCAGAGAATCGTTTACATGCACAGGCTGCAATCATGATGGGATTATTCACTGATTGATAATACAGCCCATTATTTATCGAGAATACTAATATTAAATACGAACAAGAATGTAGTTGATTCAAAGGATTTAGGTGATCGAGGATGAACCCAGATAATAGTCTTGTGGCAATCGTTGGCAGACCAAATGTAGGTAAGTCTACATTATTTAACAGGCTTGCTGGATTACGTCTTTCAATTGTTTCAGATATTTCTGGTACCACTCGTGATCGAATAAATACTCAAATTGAACTGGGAAACAGATCAGTAAATTTAGTTGATACAGGTGGTCTAGACGACTTTCCTGAGACAGAACTATGGGTTAAGACTAGAAATCAAATTCACATCGCTATTGAAAGTGCAGATGTGATTATCATGGTAGTAGATATCACTACAGGTATTACTCCACAAGATAAAGATGTTGCACAAGAATTAAGAATGTCAGGTAAAAGTGTGATACTTGCAGTAAATAAAGTGGATAATGATGTTCGAGAATCTGAAGTGGCAGAATTCTATACTCTTGGCCTGGGAGACCCGGTGTCTATCAGTGCGTACCATAATCGAGGTCTTGATGAACTCCTGGCTACTGTTTTTAGATTTCTTCCTGAAAAACAAGATAAGTCTGATGTAGATGCTGATTTCAGGCTCGCTATTGTCGGACGTACAAACGTCGGTAAATCCATGCTTATGAATGCTATGACGGGAGAAGAACGTGCTATTGTCAGTGAAGTTCAAGGGACTACTCGTGATACCCTGGATTCACTTGTTGAAATAGGGTCACGCAAAATCTTAGTCTTAGATACTGCAGGTATTAGAAGAAAAGGCAAGATAGAAAAAGGGATTGAACAGTATAGTACTCTCAGGTCAATGAGGGCAATTGATAGCGCTGATATTGTACTTTTGGTAATGGATGCTACTGAAATTTCTACTTCTCAAGATACTCACATTGCTAGCTATATTTTAGATGCACATAAAGGTATCGTTTTGGCGATAAATAAGTGGGATCGAGCATCGGAATTAGAACTGTCTGAAAAAGAAATCTCCGACGAAGTTTATAGGAGATTCAAGTTTATTTCCCATGCTCCAATCTGTTTAATTTCTGCTTTGAGACAATCAGGTATATCGAATTTAATAGAGACGTCTTATCAGGTTTTTGAAAGATGGAGTCAGAGTCTCCCTAGGTATGATTTGCGTAGAACAGTATTGAATGCGATTTCAGAACACCCTCCATCTACAGGTCGTAAACAACTAAAAATATTTGGAGTGACTCAAGATGGTGTCAAGCCGCCAAGTTTTACTTTCTATGTGAATAATTCGTCGATGGTACACTTTTCATATAAACGGTATTTGGAAAATGTAATCCGTGAAGAATATGGATTTGGAGGAGCTCCATTGAGAATGCGCTTTAAGAGTAAGGTTGGAAAATGGTAAATGTGCTTGCTTTTTCCATATTAGGTTATCTTCTTGGTTCTATCCCTTTTGGTATTTTCTTAGGAAAAATTTCAAAGGGATTGGATATAAGGGATTATGGCAGTGGAAATACAGGTATGACCAATGTACTCCGTACAGTAGGATTGAAGTCTGCTTTTGCTGTGTTGATATTAGATATGTCCAAATCAATTCTCGCAATCTTGATAACTCGGTTGGTAACAAATTCACCAGAACTTGAGGTAATGGCAGGTTTAGCTAGCATTATTGGACATAATTGGCCTATTTTTGCTGGATTTAGAGGAGGTAAGGGAATTGCTACTGGATGGAGTGGTTTGTTTCCACTTTCTTGGATAGCTGGCTTAAGTGCTACATTGGTAGGAATCCCTATAGCATTGGTCTCCGGGTATATGTCTCTTGGTTCAATACTCGGTGCTGTAGCTGGTTGTGTGACTTTGATTTTGTTAGCAACTACTACCGCCCTACCAAACGTATATGCTTGGTATGGTATTGTAGGCGGAATAATTGTTATATCTAAGCATAGGGATAATATTTCTAGATTAACCAATCGGAGTGAGAGCCGTTTACATTTTCAGGAATACTTCAAACGGTTTAAGTAATTAAAGTGGCTAAAATAGGCATCTTAGGAACTACAAGTTGGGGGACTACCTTAGCATTAGTTGCTCATCGAGCTGGGGCGGAAGTTACTTTATGGGCCCGTACTACACTCGAGGCAAATACTCTCATAAAAGAAGGAGAAAACAGGCGATTTTTACCGGGAGTAGTGTTGCCTTCTGGGATAAGTATTACTGCATCGGCTGATTTAGTTTTTGGAAATGCAGATATAGTGATTATAGCTGTGCCTTCTAAAACTATGAGGGTAAATTCCAAGATGTTGAGCAAATCTGTTAGTGAAGCTGCAATTGTAGTTAGTGCGGTGAAGGGACTTGAAATCACTACTGGCAAACGTATGAGTGAAATACTGAGCGAGGAATTACCTGAAGACTGCCGTAGCCATATTTGTGTTCTTTCAGGACCTAATTTAGCAAGTGAAATAGTAAGAAATAAACCGGCTTCAACAGTTGTAGGTTCTAAAGATAAAAAGAGTGCGGTTTATGTGCAGTCTTTACTTAATTCCCGTAATTTCAAAATATATACTAATAATGACATAGTAGGGATGGAACTGGGAGGTGCGCTCAAAAATATCTTAGCCATTGGTGCCGGAGTGTGTGACGGACTATCACTTGGTGATAATGCCAAGGCTACCCTCATAACTAGAGGTTTGACAGAAATAGCTCGTCTTGGGATAGCAGCAGGGGCAGACCCTTTGACATTTGCAGGCTTGACTGGTTTTGGTGATACTGTGGCTACCTGTGCTAGTAAACTTAGTAGGAATCACCAAGTAGGAGTAGAGCTAGCCCAAGGTCGTAATTTAGAGAGCATCTTGAAAACCATGAAACATGTAGCAGAGGGAGTGGATACTACCAAAGCAGCTTTACATCTTGCTAATAACCTGGATATAGAGATGCCAATTTTGGAGACAACATACCAGGTACTTTTTAATGGGATGGATGTACTAGAAGCAGTTGCAGGTCTTGATAGTAGAGACCCTGTTCAAGAATGGCCTAATATTCAGCCACCTTTTGAAGAGTAATTTTGTTGAACTGTCAATACTAAGATTAATTTGGAGGATATTGTATTTATGCATGAAAAGGTTGTAATCGTGATTGGAGGAGCAGGTGGAATAGGTGAATCAGTATCAAAACATTTTGCAAAAGAAGATATAAATGTTGTGATTGCTGACCTAGATTTACAGGCTGCCCGATCTCTTAGCAATCGGTTGAAATCTCATGAACAAGAAGCGTTTCCTGTTCATGTGGATGTTACAGACGAAGATTCGGTAATTTCTGTAGTAAAAAAGACTGTTGAAAAATATGGCCGTGTTGATTACATGGCTTATTGTGCTGGTAATAATATTAAATCACCTACTTTGGAATTAACTCTAGATCAATGGAATAGCGCTTTAGCTACACATCTTACAGGAGCCTTCTTATTTTGCAGGGAGGTTGGCAGGGAGATGGTCGCTCAAGGAGAAGGTGGAAGAATCGTACTTCTTTCATCTGTAGCAGCGATGGCTCCGATCCCTGAGAGAGGTGCTTATGGAGCTTCAAAAGCTGGCTTAATAAATTTGGCCGGAATGTTGTCGTTAGAATGGGCACGCTATGGGATTAATGTTAATACAGTTTGTCCCGGTGTGGCTCTTACACCAATGACTCAGATGGTATATGAGCGTGACCCTGATTTAAGAGAGCAGCGTTTAAAACGGACTCCTTTGGGAAGGGAGGTTTTACCGGAAGAAATAGCTGATTTAGTGTTTTTTCTATGTAGTGATAAGGCTAGTTATATTACTGGTGTGGCTATACCAATTGATGGAGGCTTTTTAAATTCTGGTTTTCTGCCGGAGGAGATAGTTAAAAGAGAATTGAGATAGGAGACTTGGATGGCTTTATTGGATAATGGTACGCAAGTGTCGATGTTCGCATCTGGTCTTGATCACTCTGAAGGAATAGCATGGGGTTTAGATGGCTATGTTTATGCAGGTGGGGAAGCTGGTCAAATATACAGAATCAGCTTAAATTCAGGTAAGGTTACCGAGATTGCTAATACCGGTGGCTTTATCTTAGGCTTAGCTCTAGATGCCAGTAATAATATATATGCTTGTGACGCGTCAGACAGAAGCATAAAAAAGATTGCTCCGGACGGTTATGTTACAACCTATGCGACAGGAACAGATGAAGATCCTTTTATTACTCCCAATTATCCTGTTTTTGATAGCAAGGGAAATTTATATGTGTGTGATTCGGGTGACTGGAAACAGGACAATGGAAAAATTTTCAAAATATCTCCAGGTGGAATTTCGGAGGTTTGGGATAGACGATTAAAAGAGTTTCCGAATGGTATATGTATCAGCCCATATGAAGGATATTTGGTTGTTGCAATGAGTTTGAATCCTCCACGAATAGCGAAAGTGCTTATAGATCGAGATGGAAATCCTGATAAAATTGATACATTAGTAGAAATACCCGGTACTGTTCCAGATGGAGTACTTTTTGATAGACAGGGATTTATATATGTATCATGCTATCGTCCCGATAGGATTTATCGATTGTCACCATTAGGAGAGCTTGAAATATTAGCAGACGATTTTGAAGGAACTGTTATATCTGCTCCTACAAATTTAGCTTTTTGTGGTAACGGTTTAGATGTATTGCTAGGAACGAATTTGGGGAGATGGCATATTTCAAAGTACAATGCTGATGCTATCGGCTTGCCCTTGAATTACCCAGAATTGAAATAAGATACTTTCTGTAATACCATCGCAATTTAAAACGAATATGGAGCTATAGTATTTTGAAAACTTATAATGCAGCAATTATCGGTTGTGGAAGAATGGGAGCATTTATTGACAATGAGGTGGTGGGTGAACCAGGTGTGGTTTTCCCTTATTCGCATGCAGGGGGCTACTCATCGTCTGATCGTACTAAACTGGTTGCATGCTCAGATTTCAGAGAAGATCTCATGGAAGCTGTTGGTGATAAATATGATATTCCACGTGAGAGACAATATACTGATTATTTGGAAATGGTGGATAAGGAAGAACTAGATATCGTTAGCGTAACTACGCATGTCGAACATCATTCCAAAATTGTTATCGATCTTGCGAATGCGGGTGTCAAAGCAATATTTTGCGAAAAAGGTCTTGCTCCATCGTTGTATGAAGCTAATCAAATGGCTGAGGCTTGTGAACGGAATGGCACGATATTGAATCTAGGCGCTCAGCGTAGGTATCATCCGGGTTTCTCGAAAATGAAAGAAATTATTGATTCCGGAGAGCTTGGTAGTGTCCAAAGCATGGTAATTACTTATTCTGCAGGCCTATTTGATCATGGATGTCATGTAGTGGATCTGGCTCTATATCTTGCTGGTGACCCACACGCCGTATGGGTACAGGGCCATGCCCCTACATCGGACGAGCTCAAGGACGGAGATATTTATAAAGATGATCCAGGAGGTGACGGCGTTGTACAGCTTGATAACGGAATCACCATTTATTTCTTGCACACTAATCGATATGAATATCAAGTAAATTGTGAAAATGGCACACTGGGTACTATGCGCGATACACTAGGCTGGTTCATGAGAAAGGGACAACCAAGAGGATTGGAAGAAGTGCAATATCCCGGATTTGAACCTGCTAGTAGTACAGTTAACTTGATAGAAGATTTGGCTAAATCTCTAGATTCAGGTTCCCCGCCACTTGGCGGTATTGAATCTGCCAGACATGGCGTTGAGATAATGGTGGCTATTTTAGAATCTCACCTTCAAAATGGTAGACGCATTGAAATGCCACTAAAAGATAGTTTTTTGAGGATGACTAGAAGTGACCGGAATAGTTGGCAAAAAGGACTGCGCTGGCGTGAGCCTAAACTGTCAGTTTAAAGTTCTATTACAGCATTAGCTATTCAGTCGATTTTGGTGGATTACTTAGCTGTAGACATATAATGTAGCAGTTATTATATGACGTATACTATCCCTAGCATTGAAACCAAAAAGTGTACGGGTTTATTCGTATACTTCCGGGTTTACACAGGTCAATAACTTTTCACCTTTAATCCCATTAAGAAGGTTTGTTGCTGATATTCGTGACATCTCATATCTAGTTTTAACACTTGCACTGGCAATGTGAGGAACTATCACGCAATTATCCAGAGTCAACAAAGGATCGTCTAAAGGAATAGGTTCTGGGTCTGTCACGTCTAGGCCTGCTCCTGCTATTTCACCTTGTGATAAGGCATTGTATAGGGCTTTATGGTCTACTATTGGTCCCCTAGCAGCATTGACCAATATCGAATTGTTTTTCATTTTAGATAAAGCCTCAGCATTGATTAAATGATGAGTTGTTTCATCAAGAACGGTGTGGATAGAGACAAAATCTGATTCTCGGAAAATAGTATCTAGATCTACGAATTTAAGAGGGTAGTCTGATTCTAAATCCTTTCTTTGTGCTACATCGTAGTACAAAATATTCGCGTCAAAGCCGAGGCAACGTTTAGCAACCTCTAGTCCAATTCTACCCATTCCTATAATACCTACAGTTGCGTCATACAGGTCTTGGCCTAGAAAATGGAGAGGATGCCAAGTGCGCCAGTTACCATCTCTTACTGCACGTTCACTCTCTGTGATCCTTCGACCTGCTGCAAGCATTAGTGCAAGGGTGGCATCTGCTGTTGTTTGAGTTAATACATCTGGTGTATAACCTACAGGGATTCCTCTTTTGGTTGCCTCAGGGATATCGATGTTGTTGTAGCCTACTGCAATTTGGCTTATAACTTTCAGTTGAGGCCCAGCAGTATCCATTAACTCTGCATCAATTTGATCGGTTAGTAGACATAGCAGGCCATCTATTCCACGAACTTTTTCAAGTAATACTTCTCGTGAAGGTGGAAGCTCATCTTCCCAGATTTCGGCCTCTGTATTATCTTGAATTGATTTAATGTATTCTGGGAATATTTGGCGAGAAACAAATGTGCGAGGCATAGATTATGTCTCCAATCGATAGAGATTTTATTTTGTTAATTATTGTACCATGTGCATGATAAATTTCTTATAAATTTAGTGTGTACAATATCTGAACTCAATGATTTATATAAAAAGAGTGAAAGCCTATATTGATTGGAGGGACTAAAATGCCTAATTCAAGGCCATTTATCCATTGGAATAGAGTAATCAATAAGCAGGAAGATAACTATCTTGCTTGGCCTACCATAGCTAAAGCTAATAATGGGGAATTACTGGTAGTATTTTCAGGCGATAGGGAAACCCATGTTTGTCCATATGGGAAAAATCAAATGATAAGAAGTAGTGATAGAGGTGAGACTTGGACAGATGCTGAAACCATCAATAATTCACCGCTAGATGATCGCGATACTGGTATTGTAGTAGCCCGATCAGGAACCATTGTCATAACCTGGTTTACAGGAATTTCATATTCTGATCCTGATACCTATAAGGATTTGTATCCTAAAGATTACAAATCGTGGATTAGACACTGGAATAAAATATCTAACCAAGACAAAAAACAGTTTCATGGTTATTGGTCTCGCCGGTCTGTTGATCAGGGTATTACATGGGATCGGCAGGTCCATACAAATGTGACTGCACCTCATGGCCCTATTCAATTAAAGAATGGATCCTTGATAATGGTAGGATCGACAAATGAATTTGATGGATACAGAATAGCTGCTACAAAGTCACTAGATGAAGGAAGGTCTTGGCATTTAGCCGGTATTATACCTATGCCAGAGGAAAAGCTTAGCCATTCTAAGTTTTTTTGCGAGCCTCATTTATGTGAGCTTTCTGATGGCAAAATTGTAGCCTTAATCCGATATGAGCCGGTGTCAGATAAACAAAGTGTAGAGATGGCTATCACAGATAATGAGACACATGCCCCGGCTCTAAATGAAAAAGTTTATGATGATTGGTATATTCATCAATCTGAAAGCCTTGATGGAGGAACTACCTGGAGTTCGGTTCATAAGACTCCTATTTTAGGATGGCCGCCTCATCTTCTTAATCTACATGATGATACGGTCTTGGCTACATATGGTATTAGAACAACTCCATATGGACAAAGAGCATGTCTTAGTCATGATGGTGGGATCACATGGGATATACGCAATGAAATAGTTTTACGTGACGATGCTCCAAATGGAGATTTGGGTTATCCAGCGACTGTGGAGATTGAGCCCGGTGAACTTCTAACAGTATATTATCAGGCTGAAGAAAATGGTGAGAAGCCTTGTATTATGGCTACTAGATGGAGCCTTAAGTAGGTTTCATAGAAATATTATTTAAGGCAGTCTGTTGATCTCGTCTTGAAGTAAATTAATTACGAATTTAAACTCAGGTGGAACATTGCCTAGTAGGGAGTCAGGTATCTTCTGAAATGTTTTAACGTATAGAGGAACAAATGTAGATTCAGATAATGAAGATTGAAGTCCATCCTTAACATCATGTACTTGTTGTAACGGAACTTTTTCAGCTATATTACCGTCAAGAAGAGAGTATGTTAGCCTGGTAAATCCTATAATTGTCGCACTTGAAATTATAATCCCTATAATAATTCCTAAGACTATACCGCCGGCCCGGTCAACTAAAGAAGAAAATCCCAGAGTTAATCCAGTCATTAATGGTCTTAAGAATTTATACGAGAAATTTGTGATGTAAATAATCGCTGTAATGATCAATAGATATGAGATTACTGTTAATAATGTTTTGTTACCGATGGTTTCCCCTAGGATGTTTCCTAAATCGTCACTCCATTGTCCGGCCAGTATCCATCCGACGTACGCCCCAAGAGACACAAAAATAGCTTTAATTAGCCCCACTCTGAGTCCGTAGAATACTGAAGAAGCCATGATTACTATAATTATTAAATCAAACCAGTTCATATTAGATTTACTATTGATCCTAAGGTGATTAACCAGAAATTTATTGCCAAATTTTATCACATAACTTGTTTAATATTGGCGTTCATTAATTCTGTTAGCCTATTTTGCCTTGACACTTTTAAGAGCTCGTTGCTAGCATTATGTTTGCATTGAGAGAGGATTAATATAGGCTGGGATAATTGAATCATCATAGTTCAACAGATAAGGACTTCAACTAGTATAAATGGATAGTCAGGCTGCTGTGATTTTGGCTGCAGGACAAGGTAGCAGAATGAAATCGAGATTGCCCAAAGCTCTTCATAGGGTTTGTGGCAAAGAGATGGTTTCATTGGTTTTAGATGCTGTTAAGAGTGCCGGATTTGAAAAAGTGATTGTAGTTACTTCTTCGACATCTAATGAATTAAGGTCACTTTTAGGCAGTAGTGTAAATTTTGTTGAGCAGTCTGAACAACTCGGAACGGGACATGCTTTACTTCAGGCTAAAAGCTCCCTTGATGGTGTAGATCAAGTCTTGGTTATAGGTACAGACACTCCATTGGTAAAGTCTGAATCCCTTTCCAAACTTCTAGCTTGTCACAAAGATACCTCCGCATTAGTTTCTATGTTAACTTCATATGTTAAAGATCCTAGTGATTTTGGTCGAGTAATTCGAGACAAAGATGGCTTGGTTAAAGAAATTGTTGAGCATCAGTACGATGAACTAGAATCAAAACCTATGACTGATGTAAACGCAGGGGTATATATTTTCGATACTTCATGGGCTTTGTTAAAATTACAAAATTTGTCTCCAAGGCCTAATGGAGAAATCTTCCTTACTGACTTGATTTCTTTAGCAAAAAGTGATGGAGGTATCGTGTCAGAAATCAATCTAAGTGATGCCACAGAGGTACTAGGAGTGAATACCAGAAAACAACTATCTGTCGTAGAAAATGTATTCCGAAGGAAGTTATGCCAATTTTGGATGGATGAAGGCGTGAATATCCCTGATCCTAGTACCGTTTATTTAGACTCAGGTGTAAAACTGGGTCGTGATACTACTTTAATGCCAAACACACATGTACTTGGGCTGTCTATAATAGGAGAAGGGTGTTTAATTGGGCCTAATACTATTGTTGATCGTTCGAATATAGGTGATCATTCTAACGTGTTAGCATCGATGGTTACAGATTCAACCTTTGATCAAGAAGTTAAGATTGGTCCACAGAGCAATATACGCCCCGGTTGCTATTTAGAATCAAAGGTAGAAATAGGCTCTTTTGCTGAAATTAAAAATAGTAGAATTGGAAAAGGGTCTAAAATACATCATTTTAGTTATATTGGTGACAGTATTGTTGGGAAGGAAGTTAATATAGGAGCTGGAAGTGTGACGTGTAACTATGATGGAGATCAAAAATCGAGTACCATTATAGGTGATAGAGCATTTATAGGATCAGGTTCGATGTTAGTTGCACCAGTTAGCATTGGGATTGATTCCAAAACAGGAGCAGGATCTGTTGTTACCAGTGATGTTGATGATGGGCAACTAGTGTTAGGTGTTCCTGCTAAGTTACGTAAAAAGAACTGATAACCTGCATAAGGTTTCGGTATAGATAGGGGCTATACTGGAGTGAGAAAAATATAAATTGGAGATTGGTAGTACGTTTCCCTGGGTGGCTTTAGCCATTACAGGGATAGGAAGTTTCTTTGTTTCACTTGTTCAGGCAAGTGTTTCTTCTGTTCGTAGAGAGCGGTTGCAGTGGCTTGTTGCACAGGAGATAAAGGGTGCAATAGTTCTAGAAGGCTTGTATTCCGACACGGTTGGGCCAAATGGATACTTGAGTTTGCTACGTTATCTACTTACTGTAGCTATTCTAATTTCAGCCTTTTGTTTAGTAGTAGCCTATGATATTAGAAGCCTAGTCTTTTTTTTCATTGTAGGAATTTCTGTTTTATTTGGGATAGCAATTTCTCATGTCGCAGCATCAGCCATATCACATATAGCGGGAGAGAAACTTGCATTAAAATGTGCTGGATTTGTTAGGATAATCGCACGATCTTTGACAAGCATCTTTCAGCTAGAGGTAGTTTTAGCTAGTTTTATTTCTGGGTACCGTAAAATTCAGGATGAAAATCTCATTACTAATACAGATTCTGAACTTGGGATTGGCATTAATGTAGAGGATGACTCTTTAGATGAATATGAAGCTCGTATGATTCGTGGTGTTGTCCAGTTGGACAATACTACGGCTCGTGAAATCATGGTTCCAAGAGTCGATATAATTTCTGTAGAAACAACTTTACCGGTTAAAGAAGTTGTTAAGGTTATGCTAGATTCTGGACATAGTAGAATACCCGTTATTTCTACTACCGATACAGATAAAGTAGAAGGGATAGCTTATTCTCGGGATATTCTAGGTCTATTAAACTCTTCTGACGGAACTGCAGATACATCCATACAGGATATTATGAGACCCGCTGTTTTTATTCCTGAATACAAGACACTCGAAGGCCTATTAAATGAATTTCAAGTAAGACAGGTTCAAATAGCTATAGTTGTAGATGAATACGGAGGGATTGCTGGCCTTGCTACAGTAGAAGATTTATTAGAAGAAATTGTAGGAGAAATAGCTGACGAATTTGATACTAATGAACCGTCAGTTGAAAATATCATGCAAGGAAAGTTTTTGGTTGATGCAAGTATTTCCTTAGACGATGTAAATGATTTAGTATCGACGCAGATTGAAGGTGATGGATTTGATACTTTAGGGGGCTTGATTTATCATCAGCTTGGCAGGATACCCACGGTTGGAGATTTTGTTGAATATCAAGGTATTAGAATTGAAGTTATCGGTACGCTTGGTAGAAGGATTAAAAAATTGCGAATTGAAAAAATGGCGTCGGATACAAGGTATGATTGAAATGTACCGATTCTCTTGAACCACTTTAATTTCAAACTTCGAATCTATGTTGAGATCTTAATTGTTTTAAATTGGCTCGTGGTAACCGGCGGAAGCGTCTAAAGGATTACCTCCAAAATATAAATAAGCCAAGTCTTCAGTACCTGTGTTTTCTGTATAATGTTTTAAATTAGGTGGTGTGTAAATCCAGGCTCCTTTCCCTACAACCCTTTCCTCACTTCCCACTCTCATGATTCCTTCACCCGAAACTATGTAATAAAACATTGGAGTTTCATGAGCATGCGATTCATAGATTCCACCAGGTTTAAAAACATTTACTCCTAACAACCTGTCATAAGTTTCTGATCCTGGTAATCGTTTATCCATGCCTCCCATCTTTATTGATTTATATGTACTGCCGTCAATAGACAGAAGTGTATGGCCATGGGTTTCTTCATTAAATTTCATCCATTCTTCTTCAGTAAAAATATATTTTGACATGTTTTGACCTCATTGCTGGTTTCACATAATGTCTCATAAATAGGTATTGATTACTATTGCTTTTTAAAGTGTATGTCCGTAAATATAACAAGGTTAGAATGGATACATGTATTAAAATATATGAATACGAATAATAAAAGAGTTACTATTTTATTATTCTACAGGTGTAAATTAAGAAAGCGGGTCTAATTTTAACTTGACTGAAGTGTTTGGCCCTCGATATTTTATGGATAGAGATGCTGTTAATTAACATCGATTTAATCTGTATAAGTTTTGGTCTTTATTAATGATAGAAGTTACTTCTTTAAGTAAAAAATATGGTTCTGTTAAAGCACTTAATGAAGTGTCTTTTAGCGTCAAGGAAGGCGAGATTGTTGGACTTTTGGGTCCGAACGGTGCTGGTAAAACTACCCTTATGAAGATTATGGCAGGTTATTTACAGGCTGATTCAGGCCAGGTAACTGTAGATGGAATTAATGTAATCACCGATACACTCGGTGTTCAGCAAAGAGTGGGGTATTTACCTGAGAATGCTCCTCTATATCCTGAGCTATCAGTTCAAGCTCAACTTCAGCTGATTAGCGATCTTAGAGGAGTAGACAGAGAGCTTAAGCAAGATTATTTTTCTCGGGCTGTTCGTGCTACAGGATTAGAAGATCAATTGGTGAAACCAATTTCTCAACTCAGTAAAGGTTACAGACAGCGTGTGGGACTTGCTCAATCAATTCTTCACATGCCGAAGATACTAATTTTAGATGAGCCAACTGTAGGGCTTGATCCAACGCAGATTATAGAGGTTAGAAAATTAATCGGAAACTTAGCTGAAAATAGTACCGTCTTTCTTTCGACCCATATACTATCTGAGGTTGAGGCAATTTGTGATCGTGCGATTGTTTTACTCAACGGAAATGTGAGATCTGATGT
>CAYFFO010000003.1:54130-60851 GCA_964342485.1 uncultured Dehalococcoidia bacterium | reverse complement strand
TCAAATACTGCTGTAACTATACAAGATGATGAATTTAAGGAGTCAGAAAAATGAACGGCTCCTTGTCTCAAATAAGTGCTGTTTGCCGTAAAGAACTCAGGATTTATTTTGGATCACCTTTGGCTTTAATTTTTGTCGGTGTTTTCTTATCTATATCACTGTTTCTATTTTTTTGGGCAGAAACGTTTTTTACACGTAACATTGCAGATGTACGTCCTTTGTTTCGCTGGATGCCCCCCTTGATGATATTTTTGGTTTCTACTTTAACTATGCGCCAGTGGAGTGACGAGCAACGTTCCGGGACTTTGGAAGTCTTGATGACTTTGCCTGTTCGTAAACCCTATCTTGCTATTGGTAAATTGGTAGCTGTGATGATTCTTATTGGGGTGGCGTTATCGCTTACATTATTTATTCCCATAACTGTTGATATTTTGGGAGACCTCGATTGGGGGCCTGTTATAGGTGGATATTTAGGTTCTTTGTTAATGGCTTCCAGTTATGTAGCGATTGGTTTGTTTGTTTCGTCAAGGACAGATAATCAGATTGTATCTTTAATACTGACCGTTATTATTTGTGGAATATTGTATTTGGTTGGTACACAAAGCATCACTGTATTTACTGGAGGCGGGACTACTGCAGAAATATTAAGAGGGATCGGGATAGGTAGTCGTTTTGAGAGTATAGAACGTGGTGTTATAGATATAAGAGACCTTGTTTACTATTGTTCAGTCACTGGTATATTTTTGGCGATCAATATTTTCTCACTAGAAATAAAAAGATGGAGCAGGAATAGTGAAGGAGGTTCGGGAAGGATTAACGATGCTTTAGCTGTATTTTTAATATGTATCAACATTCTTGTTTTAAATATTTGGCTGTTTCCTCTTGCTGGGCTTCGAATTGATTTAACTCAACAGCGCGAATATAGCCTAACTGATCCGACTCGAGAGGTAATATCTAGCCTCGATGAACAGTTGTTAATCAGGGGATATATTAGTGATAGAACGCATCCTCTACTCGAACCATTAGTTCCAACTGTACGAGATTTTTTACGTGAATATGAAATAGGTGGTCGTGGAAAAATAAAGGCAGAGGTACTTGACCCAAGATTAAATGAAGAACTTGAAGCTGAAGCAAATCGAGCTTATGGTATACGAGCTATCCCATTTGCTGTATCCGGGCGACATGACTCGTCAGTTATCAATTCTTATTTTGATATTTTAGTGCGATATGGAGATCAATTTACAGTTCTGAATTTTGCTGATTTGATAGAGATAGAAGAAATAGGAACTGGTGATGTAAAGGTCAAGCTTCGTAACTTGGAATATGATCTGACCAGTTCGATAAAAAAGATGATTTCTGGGTTTAAGCGTCAAGGGGCAATTTTCTCTACAATTCAAGACTCGATATCACTTACTTTATATTTAACCAAAAATACTCTGCCGGAATCATTAAACGGATCAGAAGACATATTTTGGAAAATAGCCAACGAATTAGTGGTTGAGTCAGAAGGAAGACTTGCTATACAACTTGTAGACATTGACTCTGATAACAGCCCTTTATCAAGAGAAGATGTAACAGAGAAATTTGGAATATCTCCGAATCCTGTATCCATTGCTTCCAAAGAAACCTATTTTTTCCATTTGGTTTTCAGAAAAGGTGATCAGGATTTTATAATTTATCCTGGAGTTGAAGTTACTGAAATAGGACTTAGGGAGTCTGTTGATTCAGCAATTCGAAGAGCTATCCCTGGCTTGTTGAAAACAGTAGCTCTTTGGATTCCTCCAGATGATCCAGTGCCTGGTCCATATGGTGAAGTGCAGCCGATTTCTAGTTGGAATTTTCTTGGACAGCGATTATCACAAAACTATACTGTGAATCTCGTGGATTTGTCGAATGGCCAACCCCCTGCTGCTGATGTGTTGGTGGTAGTAGCTCCTAATGACATGACCGATAAGGATAGATTTGCAGTTGATCAATTTTTGATGTTGGGAGGCGCAGTCGTAGTAGCAGGAGGAAGCAATATTATATCTCCATTACAACTGACTGCTGGTATTTCATTGGAACCAGTAGAAAATGGCTTAAAGGAAATGCTGGAGTTTTATGGAGTATTGGTCGAGGATGGGATTGTTTTGGATCCAATGCATGAAGATTTTCCAACACAGGTTCCTAGAAAAGTTGCTGGAATGACTATTGTTGATTTCCAACGGGTGCCATATCCTCCATTTATTGATGTTCGTAGAAATGGAATGGATATTGATAATCCTATAACAGCAAGCATGCCTGCTGTAACGCTGCAATGGACATCACCACTCATTGTAGATGAAAAAAAGAATGAAGAAAGAGAAGTTTCTATTTTTCTTAGGTCGTCAAAGGATTCCTGGTTAAAACAGACATTGGATGTAGATCCAGATACGAATAAATATCCGAATTTAGGCTTCCCTATAGAAGGAGAGCAAAAGTCCTATCCATTGGCTGTTTCAATTAGAGGAGAGTTCGGTAGTTTTTTTAAAGATAAACCGTTAACATTTTTTGAAGATGAGAAGGCCAGATCTTTAGGATTGATAAGAAGGGCTCCAGGATTAATAAACAGGTCTCCTGAGTCGGGTAGGCTAGTAGTATTCGGTAGTGCAGAGTTTGTGAATGATATAGCTCTGAGATTGTCTCAAAGCATTTCTTCAGATAGATATTTATTCAATTTACAGTTTCTTGAAAATGCTGTTGACTGGGCCGTAGAGGATGATGATCTTTTGGCGTTACGTAGCCGAGGCACTTACAGTCGACTATTGAAACCACTAGATGATAAAGAACAGAACATTTGGGAAGCTGCCAACTACGGTATTGCTTTGATAGCTTTGCTATTGGTGGGTCTTTTTTGGAATGCTAAGAACCGAGGTGAACGACCTTTTGAACTGTCGGAGATTGACAGAACGTGAACTTTAATTTCATAAATAAGTTGCTTTTTATAGGAGTGTTAACCCAGTTGGGTATACTGGTCTTTATTTTTTGGCCGCAGTCTTCTATTGAAGCAAAACTACTTTTTGCTGATGTTGAGCAATCGAATATCTACAAAGTAATAATTAGTGGTCCGCAGGGCGGTACCGTAGAACTTGCTCTGGAAAATGGCAGTTGTGTTCTACCTGGCGAAGGATATTATATTTGCGAAAAAGACAAATTAGGCAAATTACTTAACAAAATAGTTAATGTTAAGTCTAAAGAACCGGTTACAAAAAAATCATCCAGTCATAACCTTTTAAAGGTCTCCAAAACGAATTACGATAGGATTATAGAATTTAGCACATATGATACTAAATCCTACCGATTTTACCTGGGCACTTCGTCAAATATGCAAACAACGCATATTAGGATCGAAGGAGATGATGAGGTCTACATGATCTCATCATTATCAATTGCTGATGTGCCCTCAAGTTCCACATTTTGGATAGACAATGAGTATTTAGAGATCCCACGGTCTGAAGTGGTAAAGTTCAGTATCGAAAATTCAAAAGGATCTTTAATTTTTGAAAAACGTGATGAAGAATGGTATTTGCAAGGATTACAAGATAAAGAGAAACTAGATATGAGTATATTCGAAAGTTTACTTACCAGGGCTGCGTCAATTTCTATTCGTGATCCTCTTGGCAAAATTCCATTGAAAGATTACGGCTTTGAGAATCCTTTGGCCACATATTTTTTACAAACTCAGGATAGTGATGGGAACGTGAAAAAATACAATATGCTAATTGGTGCACAATACGAAGATGCATTCTACTTTAAGGGTAGTCAGTCTGATCATTATATTAGGGTCGAAGGTTTTGAGGTTGAAAGTCTTTTGGATATAGATCGGAAGAGTCTAATCAGACCTCCCAATAGCCAGCAGTAACTATTACTAGAAAACTTGAGTAGATAAGGGTTTTGTTAGAGCTAGGCGCATATTCCAGATTGATTTATTGAGAAATCATACCAATTTAATTATTAGCCAGGATTGGCTTAAGCAAGTGGGGATAGTCTAGCCGTTACGTCTTAATGCGGCTACGAGTTAAGTACAGAGCAATGGATATAACAAAAGCGAAACTCAAGAACAGTATATTGCCCGAGAATACTGAAATTACAAAAAATATTATTGCGGTTAGGAAAAATCCTATATATATGAAGTATGATCTATTAATATGCTTACCTTGAATGCTAGGTTAGATATCAGTATATTAAGCTAGTTTATCGAATAAAGCCAAATTTTTTTTTAAATCTATATAGTTTCTAAATCGTTTAGATGAAATGCTTTAAATAGCAGGGCTATTGATATAAATAAATTGATTATAATTGAACAAATCGTAAAAAGATTTTCAAATGACTCATATCTTTTGGCAGGTGTTGTACTTGGAGTAGCACTTGCTATAGCCACGACAGTTTCTGGTTTAATCTATGTAAATTCATTAGAGAGCCTTGCCTATAGAAATTCAATTAATCAGTTGCCTGGTAATTTTTTAGGGATAGACCTTTTCGCTAAAGATGTGATTCTTTCTAAATCCTCGATTGATAAGGCCGATAGCGATGTCGATAAAGTTGCCAATGAAAATTTCGCAGCTGCTTATAAAGGGGCTATCTCATATTCAAAGAGTAGTGTTTATTTAGCCGGTACTCCACTGAGAAACCTTCCGGATAAAGCAACCAGCACTGCATTAATTAGGGGCTATCTCCAATCTGTTTCTCAATTAGATGATAATTCAATATTTACAGATGGCAGAATCGCAACTACACAAACGATTGAATTAAAAGATGGACCTCAGATTGAAGCAGTCATAACGGCTAAAACAGCTAGCAATTTTGGTCTTCAAGTAGGAGATAAAATTAAATTAGCTGTTGATTTGGGTGTAATAAAAAGGGTTTCGGTTATTGTATCAGGTATATTTGAACCGGCTGATCTTACTAACGAGTACTGGCGAAAAATAGGTATCTATTTGAATCCTTCTCCATTACTTGAACCTCCTCCTTATGGTGTAAGAATTGATCCTAATGAACCTCCTTTGGGATTATTTGTGCAACGAGAAACATTGGCTACAGTAGTTGATACAGTAAGTCCTGATACCTTGATAAATCCTGTTTGGTTTTTGAAGCTGGACAAAGAAGCTGTTGCTAACTGGCCACTTGATAAAGCAAATCAACATATTCGAAATTTTAAAAATGACATTACGAGTACTTTACCCAGTATCTCTGTTAGGTCTGGTTCTATATCAAATACAATTAAAAATGTTGAGCGACGAGGATTTTTATCCAACATGCCTCTTTTGCTCTTATTAGCGGGCATGGTAGCTACAGTTTTGTTTTATATATCGATGGTAGTATCTTTTTTGACTAAAAGAAGAGGCCGCGATGTATCCCTGGTTCGTAGCAGAGGTGCAGGAAAGATTACCCTTCTTACTATTTATGGTATTGAAGGAATTGTGTTAGTTATAACAGGAAGCATCCTTGGCGTGGCAATTGCCTTAGGGATTGTTTTGCTTACAGGCAAGCTACCATATTTAGCTGATATTACAGATGGAGGTCTACTTACAATACAATGGGGACTAGCGCCATTTATTGCAGGTTTGGTAGTTTCGGTGGCAAGCCTGGTAATCTTCGTAGTGCCGTCAATATCGAGTGCTAGATCTGGTATTCTCGGCCATAAATTCCTAGTATCTAGGCCTCCTACAACCTCTATGTTACAGCGATATTATTTGGATGTTGCAATTCTCTTTATTGGAGGATTGATTTTTTGGGAATTATATCGTAGAGGTGAATTTGTTTCTGGTGGTCTATTTGATACACCAAACGTCAACGAACCATTATTACTTGCCCCGGCGATATATTTAATAGCAGTTGCCCTAAGCTTTTTGCGTATTTTCCCTATGTTATTAAATTATTTCAGCGGTGAAAACAACAAAGTAATAGGTCTTTTGGCGGTTATTTCTGTAGGTGTCTTGATAGCTGAAATAATATTAGTTAATGGACCTAAGACGATTTTATTGCATCACCTATGGGCGCTTGGAATATTAGCATCATTTCTAGGACTTTATTTTATTACGGGCTACTTTCAGAGCGTTGGCCTACGAATATCAAGTATTTTTTTACAGTCTTGCCTAGTTTTTACTTTTTTATTTATAGATTATTCAGAATGGAATTCTTTGATTTCTATCCCCAATATTGGGCTGATACTAATTGTTCCTTTGCAGATCGGATTTGTAATATGCAGGTTAGTTAATCGAAGATCTCCAGTATGGATTTCTTTGACTCTTTGGCGAATGTCTAGGAATCCTTTGCAATACACTTGGGTCATGCTATTACTTGTGTTAGTTTCAGGCTTATCTATTTTGGCTACTACCGTTGGAGGTACGCTTGAACAAAATAGGAGAGAAAGCGTTTTATACGAAGTAGGATCTGATATAAGGGTAACAGCTAGTCCTTTATTTATACGTGGTGGAATAAGAAGTTTAGGTGAGAGATATGAATCTCACTTTTCTGTAGAGATGGCGACTATAGGTTTACGTACCTCAGGGGTTGTTGGGGACAGTAATATAGAGGTGCTTGGGGTCGATTCGTCTCGTTTCAACTATGTATCTTGGTTCAGAGAAGATTTCTCCAACAAATCGTTGGAAGAAATGATGGGAAGATTGCATAGCTATGGAAGGGAGGGAATTGATTTGCCAGATAAAGCTGAGGAAATAGGTGTTTGGGTTAAGTCTTTATC
>CAYFFO010000003.1:34770-54030 GCA_964342485.1 uncultured Dehalococcoidia bacterium | reverse complement strand
TCTCAATTTAAGGTGATCGAAGATTTTGAAGGAAGTCTTGAATGGGTGCCAATCGTAAGTTCGTATATTCCCTCAGATAATCTAATAAACATATCAGGGGATGTCTATATGGGTAAATATGCGGGATTATTTACATTTGGAGCATATAAAAACATGTCTGTTAGGTCTATATGGTATGGACGCGGCAGTGAAATACTTCCCGTAGTCCTAAGCCGAGCCTTGGCTAATAAATACGGTTTTTCTATTGGTCAACAGTTTATTATTGAGGTTGCTGGCAGGCTAGTTGTTGCCGAAATGAGCGATGTTGTTAATTATTTCCCGACGATGGATACACGTTCATCTGAATTTATTATTACGGACGCAAATAAATTACAGACTTACCTTAATGTGATTAGCACTGTTAGAAAAGTTGATCTCAATGAATTATTTATTTCAGTAAAATCAGGTTCTGAACACAAAGCTACCAGTATCATAACCGGAGATTCTGGGTCAGATCTTCTAGACATAAATCATGGGTTGGACAAGTTAGAGGAATTATCCATTGATCCGTACTCTGGGTCCGGTTTTAAACCTATGGTCCTTATGGCGGCTATCATAACATTGCTCTCTGCCGGGTTTGGGTACCTTAATTATCTGTTTCTATTTGCAAAAATAACAAGAAATGAAATTACATGTTTGCAGAGCCTAGGCCTGTCTCGACTGCAGCTATATTTATTTATGGCCATAGAGCATTCGATAATTATCGTTTGCGGTATAAGTTTGGGTACTTGGTCTGGATACCAGATAAGTGATTTAATGGTTTCCCCTTTGGCAGTGAATGATTCAGGGACAAAAATTATACCTAGATTTATTCTTGATACAGATTGGGGCATTATGGGGCCTTGGTATGTTATTTTGACCGCATTTTTTGTGCTGTCTGGCATTTTATTAACAAGATTCATTGCTAAAATGGACATTAACCAGTCCACAAGGATTGATGGGGCGTGAAGGTAGATGAAGTGATTTTCAATGTAACAGTTTTTATCCGGAGAAATTGAATTGGCTACTCTAATTCCAAAAATTTTTTCAGCTTGGCAACTGGTAGTTAAAAGAAGCCTAGCTCACTGGAAAGTTCTACTATCAGTGGTAACGGGAGTGATTCTAGCTTGCGCAATTATGTCAGGCACGGTTGTTTATTACGATGCTCTTAGGGATTTGGCATTAAATCAAATGTTGAACGAATATTCTGACCAAGAGTTGGATATTCTAATAACTGGAGACAGGGGTCCCACCACATCCCGCGAACATGATCTTTTATTTGATGAAGTTGATGGTGATATAAATAAAAGACTTGGAGGTTTAATTAATAAACAGATTCACGCTGGTAAAACTCCGACAATGTTTTTGACCCAAAGAGGCAGGGAAGCCGATGCAGGCAAATATAATTCTAGGAGTTATTTTGCGTTTGTAAATTCATTAGAAGACTATATAGATATCTTGCCAGGTGGTTATTTACCACGACACAACGTTTTAAGTCCCAATGGAGAGACATTAGAAATAGAAGCTCTTGTACAAAGAGATGTAGCGATCATGTTTGGTTTGGATGTGGGAGATTCTCTTTCTGCAATACCATTTTGGTCTGACAAGACGCCGGTGATCACTGTAGTTATAAGTGGAATTTTTGACAAGAAAGATTTTGACGACGATGTTTGGTATTTAGAAAATAAGGTTTTGGATGCAGCGACTGGAAAAAGTTTCAGGACAGCTGCATTTTATATCTCTGAAAATGCCTATTTGAATGTGCTTGGGCCGAGTTTCAACAGGCTAGTTACAAATTATGCCTGGTTATTAGATGTAGACACAGATCGTATTAATGCCAGGAATGCTCGAAGTATTTTATTTGGGATTGAACAACTTAAGGCCGATTTGGACATAGTTACTGTAGGTAGCCGTGAGAAAACATCCCTTGATAGGGTTTTAAGACAGTTTGATAGAAAATTGTTTTTCACTAAACTGCCGATGTTTGTGGTAATGATATTCATGGCTATAGTGATTTTATATTACGTAGTCACATTATCTGCATTGTCGATAGAGGAAAGACGGGGCGAAGTTGCTCTTCTTCGTAGCAGAGGTGCAAGGCCAATACAGATTCTTACAGTCTTTGGATTAGAAGGAATTACTATAGTTGGATTAGCGATAGTTGTAGGTCCTTTATTAGCAGGGTTAATTATTAGTTTTTTAGGTTTGACACCTGCATTTTCTGACTTAACAGGAGGGGCCAGATTAGAAGTAATAGTTTCTCTACCTGCATATCTTCTAGGTCTGGCGGGTGGCATTCTTAGTTTCGTTGCTATGATAATACCAGCGGTACAAGCTTCGAGAGTTAGCGTTACCCAACAAAGAACAAATGCATCACGTCCTGGTAATTCATCGTTTTTCCAAAAATACTATTTAGACGTGTTTTTGCTAATCATTAGTATATATTTATTCCATCAACTTAGTCAGCAAGGTTCGATTATTGCCAAAGATTTGGTTGGTGAGTTGGCAATTAATCAAATGCTACTTGCTATCCCTGCTTTAATTTTGATTGCTGCTGCAATGATGATTTTGAGACTCTTCCCGTTAGTTCTAAATTGGTTGAGCAAAGGATTGTCATCGGTATTACCTCCTGGTCTCCTGCTGGCTATTTGGAATATGTCTCGTAACCCTACACACTACAGTCGCTTGGTATTGTTGCTAATACTAACTGCGGGTCTCGGCATTTTTGCATCGAGTTTTGGTGCCACTCTAGAGAAGAGTTTTGAAGAAAGGGTTCTTTATTCTACAGGCAGTGATATTCGGGTTTATGGAGTAAAGCCGAGATATAGGACCAGTTGGGATTTTAGACAAGGATATCGTAGGCCCTCGAGGGTAAGGGCGAATAAAGCTTCATTGGTGAAATCATATGAAAATGTACAGGGTGTTGATGTTGCCAGCCCCCTTTTGCGTGAGACAGGTATTGATTTGACCAAAGGATTTGGTCATAGATATGAGATGATTGCAGTTGATCCGGAAACCATTAATCAAGTGGCTTGGTTTAGAGATGATTTTGCAGAAGATAAAACATCTGATTTGATTGACAATTTAAAGGTTGAAACTCAACCTCAAGGGATTGTAATGCCACCCGACACATACGTTATTGGAGCCCGGATCAAAGCTAACCGACCTCATCCCAGTGTACGTGTAACCGCAAGACTATTGAATGCGCAGGGGCAATATACTACATATAATTTGGGGACTCTGAATTCATCTCAATGGGAGGATTTCGAAGTTAGCCTAAGGTTTGGAGAACGTCAATCAATCCAATTGAGCCGGCCATTAACATTAGTAGCATTGAGGATTGAAGAAACTGGTGATCGTCGCCTTCAGGCTGGATCTATATTAATTGATGAAATTTGGGCTGTTGAGGCATGGGGAAAGACTGTCTTGGAGGATTTTAATGATATATCTGACTGGTCTTTGATTAGGTCTGCCCCTGATGCTGATGCTGACGTATTTAGGAATGTGGGTGGCCCAGACAGCGATTCAGGATTGGCCCTGTTTTCTTGGACTGAGGGATCGTCACGGACAGCTAGAGGTATATTCCATGGGTCTTCTATCAACAGCTTACCAGTACTTGCGAGCTCAGCCTTTATAAATAATGGCGGAAGAAAACCAGGTGATGTATTTGATGTTTCTGTTGGAGAATTCAGAGTTTCTGTTGAATTAATCTCGGAAATTAATTATTTTCCAACAAAGATGTCTTTGAACGATAAGTATTTAATCGTTGATTTAAAATCTTTAATAAACTATGCAAATCTTTCGGCCTACACGAAGGAACTAGTTCCCAATGAAATATGGATTTCTTCAAAAACTGAAGATAACAAAAGGGGTGAATTAGTTGAGGTACTAGGTAAAGTACGGAATGCTGACAGCGATATTATATTTGACAGATCTGTCCATTTAAACGAGGTTCAAATTGATCCTCTTGTGCAAGCAGGCTGGAGAGCTTTACTATTGTTGTCTTTTGTCGCTGTCCTCTTGTTGAGCTGTCTTGGATTTGCGATACATATATATGTATCTTTCAGAAATAGACAGCTGCAGTTTGCTTTACTTCGCACTATTGGAATTACAGGTACACAGATGCTTAGCATGGTTTGGATTGAACAACTGTTGGTTGTGGTTGCTGGTATGGCTCTTGGTACTTGGATGGGAGGTAGATTAGGATCCTTAATTATGCCCTTCCTTGGCCATGACGATTGGGGAGGACGGGTTATTCCTCCGTTTGTAATGCAAGTGGATTGGAGCATTCTGATCGTGACATACGGGATAATGCTACTATTATTTTCGTGCATAACAGTAGGGATGATTTTATTAATACATAAGATAGTAGTTCATAAAATTCTTAGATTAGGAGAGCAATGAATTTTGAATAATCTATAATAATTTGGCATATCGATTATTGAAAAGGAGTAAATTTTGAGTACGAGTTTAGATTTGTCCGGTAAGGTTGCGCTGATAACAGGAGGAAATGGTGGTATCGGGTTTGGAATAGCTAAGGGGCTTCTGGATGCAGGTGCATCTATAGCGATAGCTGGGCGTGATAAAACTAAAACTCAAAATGCGGAGAAGATACTTCTGAAATCAAGTAGTAATGTAGTTGGTTTGGAAGTAGATGTGTCTGACGAAGGGTCCGTATTTTCTTTAGTCTCTGAAACAGTAAAACTGCTGGGTCCAGTTGATATTCTTGTTAATAATGCAGGAATAGCAATAAGGAAGCCCCCACAGGAATATACCGTTGATGAATGGGATAAGGTGCTGGACATAAATCTTAAGGGTGTTTTTTTATGTTCCAAGGCTGTTTACCCTTCTATGCTTGGTAGAGAAGGAGGTAGCATTATAAATATAGGATCTATGACATCTATATTTGGCAGTGATTGGGTGTCTTCGTATTCAGCCAGTAAAGGGGGTGTGGTTCAGCTCACGAGAAGTCTTGCATTGGCTTGGGCTAAAGATCAAATCCGAGTTAATGCAATATTACCTGGCTGGATAAGAACCGAACTGACGAGCGCGTATTGGACCAATCCAGAAAACAGAGACAGGTTCGAATTTATCAATAAGCGTATACCCAATGGCAGATGGGGAAAGCCTGAAGATTTATCAGGGTTAGCAGTGTTTTTGGCAAGCGAGACTTCTAATTATGTTACGGGAACTGCTATACCTGTTGATGGAGGGTATTCATCATATTGAAGTTTTCAAAATCGTTTCTCGGATAAGATTTTTATTCTGTATCACGTAAATCTTGTCGACTGATGTTAATTTTGTGAGGTCTATGATCATGCAGACAGTTACTGTCATGAAACAGTGTCTTTTCAAAGCATTTTGTTGAACCATTCTCGAAATTCTTCATTATATTCTTTTTCATTTATTGCTCGGAATGTTGAGGCTTTAAGCAATCCAATAGGGGTGCCTACGTCAAAATGGATGCCTGGGAATTGATATCCGTAAATAGATTGCGATTGTATCAATTGTGATAAAGCGTCAGTAAGTTGAATTTCTCCCCCAATTCCTGGGCGGGTATTTTTAAGTATCTCAAATGTGTTTGGAGTAAGGATATATCGTCCAATAACAGCTAAGTTTGAAGGAGCTTCTGTTATAGAAGGCTTTTCTACTAAAGATTCGATGGAATAAATATTCTCTTCTTTTGATTTCGCTTTGACTATTCCAAGGCTGGAGACAAGTTTATCCGGTACTTCTTTCAGCGCGAATGAACAAGCTTGTTTATCATTTGAAATTTCCATTAGTTTGGCAATTAAGTTAGGAACAGGTGATATTATGTCGTCCGGTAGCAATACGGCGAAAGGTTCCCTATCTATTTTTTTTTCGGCTAATAAAATTGCATGGCCTAGTCCAAGTTGCTTATTTTGGTAAACGTAATCAAGTCTCAGGTTGTTTTGGAAATATTTGATTTCATCAAGCTTGTTAGGATGTCCACGTTTTCCTAATTCTAGCTCTAGTTCACTAGAATTCGAGAAATATTTTTTTATCATATCTTGTTGTGGGGAAATAACGAAAATCAGGTGTTCAATCCCTGCATATAGCGCTTCATTGACAACGAAATGTATAGCAGGGGTATCGAATACTGGTAATAATACTTTAGGAACCGCTTTACTTGCCGGTAAAAATCTGGTACCTAACCCTGCTACAGGTATGATAGCTTTACGAATTTTCATCAATCACCTTTTTAGCCAATAGAAACCCGTCCCGTATTAAATATATTTTTCATTATAGGTTGTCCTGAAATAATTGCGATTATTAAAACTAGGTATATTAAAGCTGGAACGATGATAGTTGGTGGAGCGGTGATTATATCAGCGATAAAGCCATATCCTAAATTGGCAAAGGCCATTATTCCTCCGGCATGGAAAATATAAAGGCTCGATATACGAGCTCTTAGCCGATCTGGGGCAAGCGTTTGCACGAAAGTGTTAGTTAGTGCCATGAAAGTTGCTTGAAATGCTCCCATCGATAAGCTAAAGAATATAGCGATATTCACGTTTTCAGATATAGCTAGTAAAATAGGAGCAATACCACTGCCTAATGCTGTTATCAGAAGAAATCTTCCTTTTACACTGTCAGTTTTAACACCTGCAAGTGCAATCATACCCAATAATGATCCAGCCCCAAATCCCATCATAAGATAATTGAAAACAGATCCATTGTCGGCTTCTAAATTCTTAATTGAAAATACGGGCATAATAGATTCAAATGACATTACTAAAGCACAGTGGAACGCGACTAAAAATATAAATAAACCTAGTGCGTAATTGCTGTAAATATATGATAGTCCGGCAATTAGATTATTGAACAGAGTGTCTTCTGGCTTAACATGACCTGTAGATTCCGTTTTGACTTGAGACATAAGGAGAACGCCACAAATTTGGAATATAGTACTTAATGCTAATACAGCTACGATTCCTGTACTTTTCAATACTATTAAAGGAGCAGCTATAATCAGGCCAAAAAAACGTGCTCCGTGACGTGTTGCAGAGTTTAACACTAAGGCGTTCAGCAGGTGGTCTTTTGGGACTTGATTTGGGATTAGCGATGTTACTGAAGGCTCTTGTATTGATCGGACTGTCCCATTTACGAAAGCGAATATTGCAATTTGCCAAAACTCAATCCAATCTCTGAAAGTTAGAATAGTCAGAAAGCCAGTCATTAAAGCTGATACTATAAACATCACTATAACTATTTTTTTTCGATCGAAATAATCTCCAAGTAAACCCGCTATAGGAGATATAATTAAAAAAGGAATCATAGCCGAGAATGTCGTTATTCCTACCCATGTAGATGAAGAGGAATCATTAAATACTATCCAGGAAGTAGCTATTACAAAAGTCCACATAGCTGCTCCGGACGACATTCCAGCAAGCCATGTGTATTTGAAGTCAGGGTTTTTGAGAGATTGAAATTGTGGTAAAGAAAGTATGTTTACGATAACCGATTGTCCAGATTGATTTTCAATATGATTCAAACGATTATAGCATTGACGTATTTTAGAATAATGGTTTTACAATTTCAGTTCTTATCTCGGAATTGAGGGATATCTATGAAAAAAATCAGGAAGAATTTTGATGATATTTACCCGGCTGGCCCTAATTATATTAGGGGAATTAAAGCAGGGGACACGTTATATATCTCAGGCACAACTGCAAATGGATCCGATGCTAAAGGTAAGTCTTCAATGGATCAACTCAGGGTAATTTTAGACCGAATTACTCGTATTGTAATATCTGAGGGCGGCAAGTCTTCGGATATTGTTAAGCTGACTACTTATGTAACCAACAGGCAAGATTGGTGGCCGGTTAATTCTGATCAGTTAGGTATATATACCGAATTCTTTGGAGATGATTACCCTACAAATGCAATTATTGAGGTCAATAGATTAGTTGAAGACGGATTAGATGTGGAGATAGAAGCAGTAGCTGTATTCGACTAGACAATTGCTACCATATAGTCCATCCTCCGTCTACTATTAGGTTTTGCCCGGTGATCCAGGAGCCTGCGTTTGAGGCTAAGAGAGCCACTGCTCCCATAAGATCTTCTGGTTCTCCACCTCTATTCATGGGAATGTTTGACAAACATCTTTGCGAAAATTCTGGTGATGCATCCGGTTTTGGTATTTGTCCTGGGCTTATGCAATTAGCTCTTATACCGAATTCACCAAGTTCTCCTGCTATATTCCTTGTAAAGTTAATTATTGCTCCCTTTGATGCCTGATATGCAGGACCTCCTCTGTTGAAGCCTAGTCCATCGTAAAATTGTTTATTGGTAGTTAAAGAACCGTGTATAGACCCTATTGTAATTATCGAGCCTCGTTTCTGTTTTACCATTATTTTTGCTGCTGCCTGAGCAGATAAGTATGTTCCTTTCACATTGAGTTCAAGAGTATCCATGAATTCGCTTACTGAACCATTAGGCAAATGGGTTGATTGTGCTGCAGCTCCACCTGCATTACAAACGATCGTGTCTAGCCGTCCTTTAGCGTCTGATACTGATTTCACAAGATTGGTAATATCGCTGTCAATTGTCATGTCACATCTACGTCCTGTCACATCAAGTCCGGTATTTTTTAATTCATTGGCCACTTTGATACACAGCTCTTCACGCCTACTGGCTATTACTACTGATGCCCCGAGCTGTGCAAGTGCTGTTGCCATAGCTTTACCAAGGTGAGTGCCTCCTCCGGTTACAATTGCGACTTGGCCTTCAAGATTAAATGCTTCGAGTATTGTCATTGGTTTATCCTGTAGTTGCTTTTATCATTAAGTTTATTTTATCGTGAAATCACCACTAACTTTAATCAATTCAGTTTCTAGTTTGTTTGTTTTGCCAATCATAATCTACTTTTCCTGAGTAGAATCGGGATGGATTCTTAATTGCCCAAACCTGCTTTCGGATGATGTAGTTGTCAGGGTCTATTTTTAAAGCCAGATTCCATTTATCAAGCGCTTCTTTAAATTTCCCGATTTTGTAGAGTGATACACCTTCTCTGAATATCTGAATTGAACTATTGGGTATTTCTACAGAACCAATATCAGTAAACTTTTCCAAATGATGGTGAGAACTTGATTTGACAAGTATATTATTTATTTCTTGATACACCTCTTTATGCCGAATATCAAACCCGCCGGTACGTCTGTAAATTAATATTCCTTCTCGGTCTATAATTAGGCCAGAGGGGATGGATTTGAAACCATATTTTTGTCCCATAATATTGTTTTCATCCACTGCTGTTGGGAAAGTTGTTTTTGACGTTTTGGCGTATTCATACACCCTGTCAGGACCTTGTAAATCGATTGCAACATTAATTATTGAAATCCGGTCATTGTCTTGGTATTTATTAACAAGTTGTTGCCATACAGGCAACTGTTCTCTGCAGCCTCACCAAGATGCCCACACGAAAATTACTAATATCTTACCTTTATGGCTTGAAAGGCTTATGAAGTTTCCATTTAACAAAGGTAAATAAAAATCTGGTGCTGGGTCTCCTATATTCACGATTGGATGTTTCATGATGAACTTATGTTGTTATGTGATCAGGTGATTTTGAATGGAGCACACGGCTCCATTTAGTATGTTCAACCAACTCCATGGAATCCGACCGTTATTGAGTCTCCTTCAATACATACTGGAGTGATTCTATCTCCTCCAGTAAGCTTTTCCAGTTCATACCATTTTTCAGGTTGGATAGCCAAATCAATTTCTTCAAATTCAACACCTGAGCCAGTCAGTTCTGCTTTTAAAGCATCTGAGTAACTGCATTCAGGGTGGGTGTATATAGTCAACCTGTTGGACATATTGAACCTTTTTGAGTTGTAGGAAGGATATTTTTCAAGGCTATTGTAGTCTAGAGTAATGTCAAGATCAAAATCATTTTAATATTTAATATAGACTAGGCAATGTCGAAGAGTGATTTTTGTTTAAATAATTAAAGTTAATTAGTAACAATAATCTCCAAAAACTTCAACTACTTTCCACATTTCTGTTGTAACATAAATGGAAATCAATCGAAAAAAAATTGATCTTTAATACGCTGGCATATGATTTAGTGTCTGTTCCAGATTTTGTGATTGGAGTTTTCTTTTCGAATAAAGAGAAAATAATCGTGTGAGATTTGTCATTTGCATAAAATAGGATACACATTTTAATGAGCGAAGTATTTTATAGAAAATGGCGTCCAACTCGGATGGATGAATTGGTTGGACAGGAACCAGTTAGCCGAACTTTGCTAAATGCTATAGATCAAGGTCGGATTGCACATGCTTACCTTTTTTGTGGACCAAGAGGAACTGGTAAAACAAGTACGGCTAGGATACTATCCAAAGCTATTAACTGTGTGAGTCCAACAAAAGGAGAGCCAGATAATACCTGTGTACAATGCCAGTCGATTATTGAAGGTCGCTCTTTAGACATAATAGAGATAGATGCAGCTAGTAACCGAGGTATCGATGATATTCGAAACTTACGTGAACGAGTAAAGTATTCTCCAACAGTAGGTCGGTACAAGGTTTATATTATAGATGAAGTTCACATGTTGACTGATCCAGCATTTAATGCCCTTCTAAAAACGTTGGAGGAACCACCAACCCATTCTATATTTATATTAGCTACCACAGAAGCACATAAAGTACCTTTGACTATTATATCTCGATGTCAGCGGTTTGATTTTAGGCGTATTTCGACAGAGGAGTGTGTAGCGAAACTTTCAGAATTATCTAATGCTGAAGGTGTAGATATTGGTACTAATTCACTTAGTTTGATAGCAAGGGAATCTCTTGGCAGTCTACGGGATGCCGAAAATTTACTAGAGCGAGCTTTAATTTCCTACGGCAAAGATATTGACCAGGATAACATTCTTGATATGTTGGGTTTGACCGGTGATCAGCAGGTTCTTGAATTAGTTGGCTATATCGTTGACAAATCGGTAAAAAATGCACTCAGGCTGATCAATCAAATCAGTGAGGATGGTGTAGAGCCCAGACAGCTAAGGGCTAGTATAATAAAGTATCTTAGGGACGTAATGTTAGTTAAAATTCGGGCTGTAGACCAGATTGATTGTTCAGATAGTGTAAAGGAGACTATTCAGTCTTTTGCTTCAAACACATCTGTCAAGGATCTAGTATACATATTGAAGCTGTTTTCCGAGATTGATATAGGTAGGGACGGACACACGGTTATTTCGCTGGAAATTGCAACTGTAGAAGCAAGTATTGGGGTAGTAGACCGTGGTGTGTCTGCACATGTAAGGAAGTCAATCCCTGCGAATCATGAGATTTTAAATAAACAAAAAATGGCTCATACAAACAACATATCCAGTGAAAATATTACAAATCACCAGAAACAAAAAACTACGCTACCAGATAAAAGTAGGCAAGAAAATATAACAAAAGCAATATTAAATCAAGATTCCCCAGAGGCACCTGAAGGAAGACTAGAGTTTCATTGGAAAGATATTTTGGAGTCTTTGAGATTAGGTAAATACAATAGATTTAATATGGGGGCGTTATTACGCGATTGTAAAGAACGTGAAATAACAGGTGATCAAATTACTCTAAAATTTGGCCATAAGTCACATATGGAAAGAATGCAGGAAGAATTACGTGATCCACAGTCCCAGAAAGTGCTAAAGGATGCATTGGCTAAAATACTGGAGTTCGATTACGACGTAAAAATAGATATTGTTAATGAAAGTATAAATGGCTCTAGACAGAGCCATGCTAGGGATAGTTATTTGGTACGCTCAGCTATGGCTATGGGCGCTAAGATAATAAGTGAAACGGAGGAACAGTCTGATGATGAATAGAAAAATGATTAAACAGGCTCAAGAATTACAGAAAAATATGGCAAGGATGCAGGAAGAACTTGAGGCATCTACTGTTGAAGGCACGTCAGGAGGCGGAGTTGTTAAAGCTGTTGTGAACGGAAAAATGACTTTAGAATCTCTTGTAATTGATCCTGATGCAGTTTCTGCGGACGATGTCGAGATCCTTCAAGATCTTATTCTAGCAGCTGTAAACGACGGGATAGAGAAATCTCAAAATTTGGCATCTTCTCGTATGAATGAGATTACAGGAGGGTTGAATATTCCCGGATTGACATAAACGATAGGAAATGAACAATCAGATTTTCAATACAGGAGACGATCCGATCACCCGGCTGATTTCACAGTTTCATAAATTGCCGGGAATTGGTCCGAAGATGGCTCAAAGAATTACGTATTATCTAGTACGTATGCCGGGAGAAGAAGCGAATTCTCTTGCCGAAGCTTTAGTCGCCCTAAAGGATAAGATTGTTTTTTGCTCTGTTTGCTTCAATATTACGGAAAAAGAGAAGTGTAATATTTGCTCAAATCCTGGTAGAGATCAATCAAGCATTTGCGTAGTTGAAGAACCCCTTGATGTAATTGCTTTAGAAAGAACTGGTGTTTATAAAGGATTATTCCATGTCTTACATGGCGCGATTTCACCAATTAATGGTATTGGGCCCAATGATTTAAAAATACAGCCTTTGATTTCTCGTTTGAAGTTGGGAGTAGTAAAGGAAGTGGTTATGGCTACCAATCCTAATATGGAAGGAGAAGCTACCTCTATGTATTTGCAGAAATTGATTGCTGAAACAGGAGTAAAAGTAACTAGGCTTGCCCGCGGCCTTCCTGTTGGTAGTGACGTAGATTATGCTGATGAAATCACGTTAAGTCGAGCTCTTGAGTCTCGACAAGAGGTCTAGAAGATTTCCTTTTTCACTTTAACAAACTGGTGTTAAGTGGGAGTTCATAAAACATATAAGTCACGTGGCTTGGTACTTAAACAAACCGCTATTGGTGAAGCGGATAGGGTAGTCACAATATTTTCACCTGATTTTGGTAAATTACGAGCCGTGGCTCGAGGCATAAGAAGACCTAAAAGTAAGTTGGCAGGTCATCTAGAACCTTTGACTTATGTATCCGTTTCAATCTCGAAAGGGCGTACGCTGGATGTAATCTCTGATGCTCAAACCTTGAACAATTTTCGGCAAATCCGGGAAAGTCTTCCTTTAGTATCTGGAGCACTATATCTTTCAGAATTGACTGAAAGTTTTTCAACCGAACAAGAGTCGAATGATAATCTGTTCATGTTACTTCTTCAGTGTCTTCAGACCTTACCTCTTGTAGAAGATTTATCGATATTAATAAGATGGTTTGAAATGCGCGTGTTAGATTTGTCAGGTTTTAAGCCAGAATTTTATGAATGTGTCGAGTGTCGCTTAACCTTGGAACGGTCTGATTATTCATTTAGCAGTTCTAGTGGTGGGGTGCTTTGTAATAGCTGCAAGATATATTCTTCAGATTCTTTATTACCATTGACTATTGCAACTAACAAGGTTTTGCGACACTATCAAAATCAACCACTTCGCAATGTAATAAGTTTATCTGTGCCACCAAAAGTTGGAGCAGAAATGACACGATTACTACGCTCTTATACTAAGTATGTTTTAGAACGCAAATTAAAGAGTATCGAATTTATGGATTTAGTAGTCGAATAGCAACTAATTCATATAAGTTCTGGAAATTATAGATTGATAGATTCGTTCCGGCAGGATATTTGATCCGAGAGTACCAAGAATGGTTTCTATGCCTACTTTGTATCGGAAACGAGGATTCTTAGATCGGACGATTTTGTGGATCACTTTAGCGACACTTATAGGGTTTTTGGAAAGGAATTCATATGATTTTCTTTTATTGCGGTAGTTAGATATCAAATCTATGTAAGGAAATTCTGAACATTCAGCTTTGGCAGCAATTTTTTGGTTATCTTTGAAGTTAGTTTTAAAAAGTCCTGGTTCAACCAAAACTATTCGAATGCCAAAAGGCCAAAGCTCAAAACGCATTGCTTCGCTTAGTCCTTCTAATGCGAATTTAGTCGCCGCATATCCTCCGTTAAATGGAGTGGAAATTTTTCCTAGTACGGAACTAATGTTAATGATTGTACCGCGTTCTTTTTGCAACATATACGGAAGTATCGTTTTACACATTAGGAATGTGCCAAAAAAATTTGTTTCAAACTGGGAGCGTAATTCCTTCATGGAAAAAGTTTGCGCTGGACCCCATAATCCATATGCAGCGTTGTTTACTAGTACGTCGATGTGGCCGTGTTTGTTTTTGATATTGTGGATAGCTCTTGTTACGGATGTTTCAGAGTTAATGTCAAGTTCTTCAATATCGACTTCATTCCCATTTGCTTTGGATTGATCTTTAAGGTTTATGAGCCTATTCTTGTCTCTACTAGTTCCTATGACTTTATAACCTTTTGTTGCAAGGTAAAATGCGGTGGCCTCACCTATTCCGCTGGAAGCACCGGTTACAAGAACTGTTTTGGTGTTAGATTTTGACATCAGCTATCTCCTATATTCACTTTAGTCTACCAAGTTTTACTAATTTGGATGTTATGATTTGTTATGAAATTGCCTGATTTACTGGTTTGAACCATTGTAACTATGAAAATAGTATTATTATGACTACGTCTAGCCTGTGTGCAATTGAATGTGCTAATGTTCAACTATGTTAGGGAGCAGGAGGTTCTTAATGGGTGATTATTTTGCAGATTTGGAAAAGACAGTACTCGGCGTTATTGATGAGGAAAGACTTGGACAACCTCAATTTGTACGTTGTGTAGCGGGCACTGACTATGAGGGAGATCTTTTACCAATTTTAGAACAGATCATCTCAATCACTAAGGTTTGGTTTAGAGGAGATCCGTTCAAACAAATACGTAGAGGTGAAAGTAGCGGAATTTATCTTACGGAAATGGCAATTTGGGATACGGGAGAGTCATCACTTATAACGGTAATGCAAGATAACAAAGGCCTTGGTACTACTATGGATTTGATGTTTGTTGGTAGTCGAGGCACACTTTACCACAAGGTATAAAACAAATGAAAAAGTATGGAGTTTTATTAGCAGGAGCGAAACGTACACATCAACCGAGTCACGCCGAAATTTTTGCAGCTCATCCGGAATGTGAACTGGTTGCTGTAGTCAGTGAAAAAGATGATCCGGAAGGTAGGGTAGCTCAATATCAAGAATTGGCAGATGATCTTAGTTTGCCTCATATTAAGGATTTGGATGAAGCGCTTGCTAGAGAGGATGTCGACATAGTTAGTTGTACTCCGGCAGTTGAGCGTCGGGGTATTGTGGCATCAAAATGTATGGATGCTGGCAAGCATGTTTATCTCGATAAGCCTCTGGCAGGTACAGTTGAAGATATCGACTTAATCGGATCTGCCGCCTCCCGGAATGACGTAGTAACACAAATGTTCACACAGAATTTGGTAGGCTGGGTACAAGATGCGAAACGGGCAGTTCTTGATGGAAAGATAGGTAATTTAAAGGCGATACATGCAGAAAACATATTTTCCAAGGGTAGAGCTGGTTCGGTGCCAAAAGGTACGAGTAGAAAAGAAAATACTGACTTTAGCCGGTACACGTATTTAGAAGCTAAAAGAGAGATGTTTGACGTCGGAATATATAGCCTGGGTTTTATTAGCGAAGTTACAGGCGGGTTAAAATTTAACTCAGTGGTTGGACATACTGGCAATTATTTTTTTGCAGAACATAATAGTGTTGGTGTAGAGGATTTTGGGATTATGGTAACTGAATTAGAGGGTGGAATTACTGCTACTGCAGTTGGAGGGAGATTTGGCTGGTCTAGCCATCCTTTGAGCGGTCCTCAGAAGGTAGTTATCATTGGAGATAAGGGAAGTATGGAATTTGATCCTTTCTCACTAAGGGTTGAGGTTTATAATAACGAACTTGATTTTATACAGCCTCCTGTTGATCCTTATGACCCGATGGGAATGTGGGGAGCTTCTCACCCTGCTTATGCTCCAATGCCTAAAAAGAGATGGGTGCCCTTTAACGTAGGTAATGTAATGAAGGATGACATCGATGCTTTTATCAATTCAATTGATAAAGGGACTGATTCCAGCATGAATGCCAAGGTGGCGGCAGAATTAACAGAAGTGATTCTTGGAGGTTTTACATCTGCGTCTACTGGAAAAGAAATTAAACTTCCTTTAAAAAGGACTTAGATTTGATCACAGTAGATACCCATTGTCACGTTGGTCTTAACTGGTTCGAGCCTGTAGAGTCCCTACTTTTCCAAATGGATAGTAACGGAGTCGATAAAGCTGTTTTGATACAACATCGAGGATCTTACGATAATTCTTATATCCTTGATTGTGTTACTAGATTCCCGGCAAGATTTGTTGCAATTGTGTTAGTTGATTCAGTAAAACAGGAATCTTTAAACCAATTGGAGGAAGCGGTCAATTTAGGAGCAACAGGGGTTCGTTTAGAACCTGGTGATTCAGATCCGATATGGGAAAAAGCTGCACAAATGGATCTGGTGGTTAGTTGTCAGGGAGAGGTGGCTGAGTTTGGCACAGATATTTTCCGAGATAAAATTGAAGGATTGCCATCTCTTAAAATTGTGCTGGAACATCTAGGTGGGGTGAATAAAAATGAACCGTATCCCTACAATTCATTTGCAAAAATGCTGAAGCTGGCTGATTTAGAAAATGTGTATTTAAAGGTTCCTGGTCTTGGGGAAATTGCGTCACGTCCGGGTATTTTAGAAAAGGATTTTCAATTAAAAGATGTACCTCCTTTCATTGAGATGTCTATAGAATCTTTTGGTACTAGTCATTTAATGTGGGGTAGTGATTTTCCTCCGGTAAGTAATCGTGAAGGTTATCGAAATGCGAAAGAAACAATTGCTAATCACAAAGCACTGAAATCTGATTTTGATGTTGCTTCTGTTATGGGAAGGACTGCTCTGGATGTTTTTAAATTTGTTTAATTACCGATTAATCTTTATCCCAAGGGTTGCAATGATCTTACTATATTGAAAGTCGACTTATTATTTTGGTTTCTCCGATGTGAATTTGATTAGCGATTTGTATAATTGTAATTACAGACTGCCCTGATATGAGCAATAAAATTACGATTTGAAGTAAGGATTCTTTAAGGCTTGTCTACTAGGTGGGATAATTTGATTTAGGTTGTGATGGAGGTATTATCAAAATGGTTGATACGATTACATCGGCTGATCTTAGCGCCGCCCTTCCTGACGTTTCTTCTACTTTAACTGTTGGAAGTATAGATAGTGACATTACTATCTATCGCGATACCAAAGGTATTCCCCACATCGAAGCCTTTACGACACATGATGCGTTTTTTGGACAAGGTCTAGCAACTGCTCAAGATAGATTGTGGCATATGGAAAGAGATAGACGTGTGGGCTACGGTAGATGGGCTGAAGTTGTTGGAGATGAAGGAATAAATGACGATATTCTAATGCGGAAATTCATGATCAAATCTTCAGTTGAAGCAGATTACGCTGCATTGAATAAAGAGACGAAAAATATTATAGAAGCCTACACCCTTGGTGTTAACACATTTATTAATACGACAAGTAGATTACCAGTGGAGTTTAAGATCACCGGTTTACATCCGGAATCATGGAAACCTGAAGATTGTCTAGCAGTATTTAAAACACGACATATTCTAATGGGAGTTTTTGAAGGAAAGATTTGGAGGGCTAAGCTTATTAAAGCTCTTGGACCCGAAGAAGCAGCAAAAATTATTCCAGATTATCCTGATGGACAACTTTTAATTACACCTCCTGGTAGTGATTATGTGAGCGGTTCCTGGGAGGTACTAGATCATCTAACTCAGGGGCTTTCTGATCTAAGTTGGTTAGACAATGTAGATTCTGGGAGCAATAACTGGGTACTTAGTGGCGAAAGGACATATTCAGGCAAACCGATTTTAGCTGGAGATCCACATAGGCCTCTTGATACTCCAAGTGTTTATTATCAGAATCATGTGGCATGTCCTGATTTTGATGTGATTGGCCTGTCATTCCCGGGCTGTCCGGGATTCCCGCATTTTGGTCATAATGCCAAAGTAGCCTGGTCTGTCACACATGCTCAAGCTGATTACCAAGATTTATATATAGAAAGATTTAAGGGATCTGCAAATTACGAATATGAATGGAAAGGTGATTGGAAAAAATCGGATGTGCGTCAGGAGACTATTTTTACCAGGGACGGGGATACTGTAAATGTGGAACTAGTCAGCACTCATCATGGGCCTATTATTATGGGAGAACCTTCTTCAGGTTATGGGATTTCTTTTAAATACACTGGTACTGATCAAGTAAATACTTGGGCTCAATGTTTACTGCCAATGTTGAATTCTAAAAATATTGATGAGATGGATGAGGCGATGAGAGGTTGGGTTGATCCTAGCAATAATTTTGTTTTCGCTGACATTAATGGGGACATAGAATATTTAAACCGTGGAAGGCTTCCTGTCAGGCCTGAATTAAATAGATGGCTCCCTGTACCTGGATGGTCGGGTGAATACGAGTGGAGTGGCAATGTGCCTTTTGAAGAACAGGTTCGTTCTAGAAATCCCGATATCGGTTATATAGTAACTGCCAATAACAGGATTGCTCCGAGTGACTATCCGCATTATATTGCAGTGCACTTTGGTCTTGATTATCGCGCTCGTTCTATAAAAAGAATAGTTGAAAAATTGGACAATGCTTCTCCTAAAGATATGCTGGCGATACACAATGAAATTCGGTCAATTCCTGCTGAAACATATTTGAAACTGCTAGAAGGTATTAAATTTAATGATAGTTTTTTGACAAAGGGATTGGCTGAGTTTGCAAGTTGGGATGGATCGATGGATCGCGATTCAGTTGGGCCTACTATCTATTCTGCTTTTCGTAGAGAGCTTGAATGGACGCTTTTCGAACATATTCTGGGGCCTTTGGTGGGAGAAGCGATTTCATCTGGTGGGCGTGGTGCTCCTATGCATCTTGCACAATTAAGAGCTAAATTCATTATTGATGCCATTAACAATGATATTACGCTTCTGCCAGATGGCCATAACTGGCGATCATTGTTCACAGATGCATTTTCGAAAGGTATAACGTGGCTGAAGGTCACTTTAGGAAGTGATATGTCATTATGGAAATGGGGTAAAATTCATGCCACCAAACCGAGACACACCCTTTCTTCTGCTTTTCCTGAATTATCTACCATCTTGGACCCTCCTTCTTTTCCTATGAATGGTGATGGTGACACTCCACATGCAGCTTCTTATCAAACTCTTGATCCTTTTCAAGTAAATGGGTTATCTGTTGCTCG
>CAYFFO010000003.1:20706-34670 GCA_964342485.1 uncultured Dehalococcoidia bacterium | reverse complement strand
CCTCAACTAATGTTATGATTCCTATGAAGGATAATGTTTCTCTTGCTACAGATTTGTATTTCCCTGCGTTGGATGGAAATATAGCGCCTGAAAAATTTCCTGTTGTTCTTGTTAGGACTCCTTATGATAAGTCTGCCCCAAAGGCAGTATTAGACGCCAAATTTCTTGCAAGGCGGGGTTATGTTTGCGCCATGCAGGATGTGAGAGGCCGATTTTCATCTGAAGGAGAATGGTATCCATTTGCTAAAGAAGCTCCAGATGGGTTTGATACAGTGGAATGGTTAGGTACACAGGAATGGAGCAATGGCAAGGTCGGTACTATGGGAGATTCATATGCAGGTAGTGATCAAGCTGCTTTAGCAACTTTAAATCCTCCCCATCTCAGCACAATGATTGTGTCAGTGGGCGCCTCTAATTACTACCATAGTTCTATGCGTCAGAATGGGGCTCTGGAACAACGTTTTCTAGTTTATGTGTTTCGTATGGCGGCTACAAGTCAAGAGGCAGAGTCAGATCCTAGCCTAAAATCTGAGATTATGCGTGCATATACGCATTATATGACTGATCTGGTTAATCAATTTCCCATCCGCCAAGGTGCAACAATACTGAGGCGGCTGCCATCTTATGAACGTTGGGCTATAGATATTCAGACCCGTGGAGAATACGATGAATATTGGAAACAGCGTGGGTACGCGATGTCTGAATATTACGAGGAACATGCTGATATACCAACACTATATTTGGGTGGATGGTACGATTCCTATGCTCGTAACACATGTGAGAGTTACGTCAAGTTAAGTAAAATTAAGACAGCGAATCAACATTTATTGATGGGTCCCTGGACTCACGGTGAATATGAAACTACGTATTCTGGTGATTTTTACTTTGGTACAGATGCCCAAATTAACTATATGGATTTGAAGTTATCTTGGTTTGATGCTTATTTGAAAGGACTCAACACAAATGTGAAACAATGGAAGCCAGTGAAGATATTTACTATGGGTACTGGCCAGGATGATAGAGCGATATTGGGCTCTCCAGGTGATGGCTCTGAATATCCAGGTCGAATCGATCATGGTGGTTTTTGGAGAGAAGAAGAGGATTGGCCTCTTCCTGACACGTCATTTACGCCTTTTTATCTTCATAGCAACGGATTATTATCAAAAGATTTGCCTATAAATGATGGTAATTCTTGTACAAAGTATACTTTCGATCCATGTAATCCAGTTCCAACTATTGGAGGAGGTATCTCAGCAGCCGACATAATTATCAGGCCAGGATCCTTTGATCAAAGAGGACGGTCTGATTTTATCGGTTGTGTAGATACATTACCATTACAATCTAGGCATGATGTCCTTACATATCAAACAAAAACATTAGAGGATGAAGTGGAATTGACAGGGCCAGTTGAAATGAGATTATGGGCATCATCCTCAGCTTTAGACACAGATTTTACTGCTAAATTAATTGATGTATATCCTCCTAGCAGTAACTTTCCTGATGGGTTAGCTTTCAATATAACTGATTCAATAATTCGAGCTCGTTATAGAAATGGATGGGAAAAGTCGGAATTATTGCAGCCGGATATGGCTTATGAGTTTGTTTTTCAACTTTATCCGACATCAAATGTTTTTCGTAAAGGACACAAAATAAGATTGGATGTAAGTAGTAGTAATTGGCCAAGATTTGATGTCAATCCGAATACTGGTAATTCTCTTGGTGATGATCGTTCATATAGTGTTGCTAATCAAACAATTTATCATGAACCTGATCGAGCTTCATGTGTCGTCCTTCCTCTCCAAAGTATTGACCCAAAATAGTTCATGTAGAAAATTATTGATGGTTTAAGTGGAGTTGTATAATTCCAGATTTACGTTTAATAAATCTTATACTACAAATACGTTTTCGAAATATTGATGTGGAGGAAATCGATTGGCGTTAGAAAACATTGTTGTTCAGGGGGCAAGAGAACATAACCTAAAGAATATTGATCTAACAATTCCAAGAAACAGACTTGTTGTTATCACAGGTGTGTCGGGTTCTGGGAAAAGTTCTCTTGCGTTTGACACAATTTATGCTGAAGGACAACGGCGTTATGTAGAATCTCTTTCTGCATATGCACGTCAATTTTTAGGACGTATGGAGAAGCCTGAAGTTGATTCAATTGAGGGTCTTTCCCCAGCTATTTCCATTGATCAGAAGGGTGTATCAAAGAACCCTAGATCTACTGTTGGAACAGTTACCGAAATATACGATTACTTGCGATTACTGTTCGCACGAGCAGGCCGGGCCCACTGCTATAAATGTAAAAGACAGGTAGAGATGCAAACGGTTCAACAGATTGTTGATTCAATTTTGTCGATGAAATTGGGCACCCGTATACAGATTATGGCTCCAATGATCAGAAGGAGAAAAGGTCAGCACAAAGACATTTTCGAAAATGCGAGACGCTCAGGTTATGTAAGGATACGGGTGAATGGTGAAATACGAGATTTATCAGAAGAGTTCAATCTAGACAAACAAAAATGGCATAATATAGAAATCGTTGTTGATCGACTTGTCCTTGGTAAAACGGCTGACACGTTACGCGTTTCAGATTCTGTTGAGAGCGCCCTGAAGATGTCTGCTGGGACTGTTCTAATATCAGATACTGACGGTCGTGAGAAACTATTTTCTGAACGTTTTTCCTGTGTTCATTGCAATTTAAGTTTAGGCGAAATAGAGCCTAGGACATTTAGTTTTAACAATCCCCATGGTGCGTGTGTGACATGCACAGGTATAGGATATCGTTTAGAGGTAGACCCGGAACTAGTTATACCTAATCAAGATTTGTCAATAAGTGAAGGAGCGATACGTCCTTGGGCCAGGAATTCTTTTTCTAGATGGTGGGAAAGGTCTCAAGGAGGCCCAATGGTTGAGGCACTCAGTCGGGTTTACAGGATACCAACAGATATTCCAATTAAAAAACTTAGCAAAGACCAGATTGAACTTATTTTGTATGGTAGAGACAACGAAAAAGTTTTACTGACTCATAAGAGTCGCAAGGGTCGCACTATTGAATGGCAATCTACTTTTGAAGGTGTCGTTAATAACCTGCATCGTCGTTATCGTGAGACTGGTTCAAATAGGATAAGGACTGATATAGAAAGATATATGTCTTCCAGACCTTGCAAATCCTGTAAAGGACAACGGTTAAAACCAGAAGCTTTGGCTGTAACTGTAGGAGAATTGAATATTACTGATGTAACATCTAAATCGATATTTGAAGCACGTGCTTGGATAGCATCGTTAGTAGAGCTTTCAGACGACTATAAAATTAGCCTGGGTCACGTTTCTGAATCAACCGATACAAACAAAAAATGTTTAAAAGAATCTTCAAACCCTGTAGCCAATAACGAAATGGGGAATAGTAAAAAACTTAATGCACGGGAATATGCGATTGCTTCACAAATATTAAAAGAGATTGAAGGCAGGCTTTTATTTCTAAGCGATATTGGCCTTGACTACTTAACATTAGATCGTACTTCAGCTACCTTGAGTGGAGGTGAAGCTCAAAGAATCAGGCTTGCTACTCAAATTGGTGCTGGATTGATGGGCGTACTTTATGTTTGTGATGAACCTTCTGTTGGTCTTCATCCTGCTGATGATTCAAGGTTAATTTCTACTTTGGAACGATTAAGAGATATTGGCAACACAGTTTTGATCGTGGAACATGATGAAGCCATCATGAGAGCTTCCGATCATATAATTGATCTAGGACCTGGGGCTGGAGAATATGGCGGGAATGTGATTGCTGAAGGTACAGTTGAAGAAATTATTGAAATGCCTGAATCAATTACAGGTCAGTATCTAGGACATACTAGGGTAATACCTTTACCAAGAAACAGGAGATCTGGTAATACCAAATCAATTGTTATTAAAGGTGCTCGAGAGCACAATTTAAAAAACATTGATGTGGAAATACCATTGGGTATGCTAGTTTGTGTTACAGGAGTATCTGGTTCTGGTAAAAGTACTTTAATTAATGAGGTGTTATATAAGAAATTAGCTCAACATTACTATAGTTCCAAGGATAGGCCTGGTGATTGTGACTCGATCGAAGGCACCGATCATATCGATAAAGTTGTAAATATTGACCAATCTCCGATTGGAAGGACTCCACGTAGCAATCCTGCTACCTACACTGGAACATTTACTCCTATTCGAGAACTTTTTTCCACAATGCATGAATCGAGAGTCAGAGGATATAAACCGGGGCGTTTTTCTTTTAACGTAAAGGGAGGACGTTGTGAAGCGTGTTCAGGTGATGGCTCAGTAAGTATCGAGATGCATTTTTTGCCAGACGTGTCTGTACCTTGCGATATTTGTGATGGACAAAGGTATAATCGTGAAGCATTGGAAATTAAATACAAGGGTAAAAATATAGCGGAAGTTCTAGATATGACAGTTACTGAAGCACTAGATCATTTTCAAAACATTCCCAGGATAAAAAACCGGTTAGAAACAATGAGAGATGTTGGGTTAGGTTATATACGCCTTGGGCAGCCTGCAACGCATTTAAGTGGAGGGGAAGCCCAGAGAGTTAAATTAAGTACAGAACTATCAAAAAGAGCTACAGGGAAAACTCTTTATATACTTGATGAACCTACTACAGGGTTATCATTTGAGGATTGTGCTTTTCTGCTTCGGGTTCTACATAGACTTGTAGATGCAGGTAATTCGGTAATTTTGATAGAACATCATATGGATTTAATGAAAAATGCTGATTGGATTATTGATTTGGGTCCTGAAGCTGGTAATGCAGGTGGTTATATTGTCACAACAGGGACACCAGAAGATATCTGTGAAATGAAAATTTCAAAGACCGGAAAATTTCTTAAGTCATATCTTGAGATAACTATAAAATCCAATAGTAATTGAGTGGGTGAGTATGAAATCATTAAAACCGGTACCAATTGAAGAAATCCGTTCAGCAAGACACAGGATTTCCGATTCTACAATAAGGACACCTTTGTTAAGATTCAATTATGATGGTTTAAGAGCCCAACACACTGAGATCTACTTGAAATTGGAAAACTTGCAACCAAGTGGAGCTTTTAAACTCAGGGGAGCAGTAAACGCTATAAAATTAGCAGATCCGGTAAAGCTTGATAAGGGAGTCTGGACGGCGAGTTCTGGCAATATGGCTCTGGCTGTTGCGACAGCTGCTCGCAATTTCGGATTAGATTGTACTGCAGTTGTGGCAGATATTACCCCAAAAGCAAAATTGGACGCTATTGAAAAACTGGGTTCAAAGATTATAAAAGTACCCTGGTTAAAGATACTGGAAATAGCTCGGGTTCATAGTCTTTCAGGAATGCAAGGTTTGTTTATACATCCATTCAGTAATCCTGATGTGATGGCCGGTAATGCTACAGTTGGGTTAGAAATAGTGGAGGATCTTCCTGACGTTGATGCGGTGTTAGTGCCTTATGGGGGGGGAGGGTTTGCAGCTAGTGTTGCGTCCGCTGTTAAGTATATTAAACCAAATACTCGTGTTTATGCGGCTGAAGTGGAGTTTGGAGCAGCTTTCTCAGCCTCATTGGCAGCAGGAAAACCTGTTGAAATTGAACATCCAACTAGTTTTGTAAGTGGAATAGGTTCGCCACACGTGTTTGAAGATGTTTGGCCACTGGTAAAAAATATTCTTGATGGGTCTATTGTCTCTAGCATGGAAGAAACTGCAAAGGCAGTTAAGTTGATAGCAGAGCGTGCACACGTTGTTGCAGAAGGCGCTGGAGCAGCATCTGTTGCAGGAACGCTTTTTAGTGCAACACCACAAGGTAAAGTTGTGGCCGTTGTATCTGGTGGGAACATAGATTCTGATAAGCTTGCTAATATTCTTTCTGACAAGGCTCCATGAAGAGTTACAGGCATATTATTAAGACATGAAACACGACATAATATCCTTAGATCAGGCAATAAAAGCACAAAGATTAATAGCTGGATCTGTGGTAAGAACCCCGTTAATTAGAATGAAACAAACATCAGATGATATTCAGATATATCTAAAACTAGAGAATTTACAACCGGTCGGATCTTTTAAATTACGGGGTGTAACAAACACTATTAAACAGATTTCAAAAAGTGATCTGTCTGATGGCGTTTGGACGGTAAGTGCTGGCAATACTGCTCAGGCCTTATCTTGGGCTGCTAGAGACCTGAGTATTAAAGCTACTTCCATTGTTCCTGAAAATGCCCCTGAGACAAAATTAGATAATATAAATAGGCTTGGAGGCGAATATATAAAAACACCTTTCCAGGAATTTGCTAAGATTTTTGGTACTCGGAAATATCGTGGGATGTCTGGAAAATTCATTCATCCATTTAGTGAACCAATGGTCATGGCGGGGAATGCAACAATTGGGCTAGAAATATTAGAAGATCTCCCAGATGTGGATGCCGTGATAGCAGCATATGGTGGAGGCGGATTATGTTGTGGCATTGCATCATCAATAAAAGCCATTAAGCCAGATACAAAAGTTTATGCTGCAGAAGCTTCTACCTCAGCTCCATTAGCTGCAGCTTTTGAATCAGGTAAGCCGACAAATATCGATTATGAACTTACTTTTGTTGATGCTATTGGATCTCCAATAGTACAACCAGAGATGTTCAGTTTGGCAAAACGTCTTTTAGACGGATCTTTAGTTGTAGAAGTTGGCGATATTGCCGAATCAATTAGGAATTTAGCCAAGAGCAATTATGTTATAGCTGAAGGAGGTGGAGCTGTCTCTGTTGCAGCTGCTCAGAATGGCAAGGCTGGACTTGGCAAGATAGCTTGTGTCGTGTCTGGTGGCAACATTGATTTTACTAAACTTGCGGATATCCTAATAGGCAAAATCCCTGAACTGTGATCTAGATTTACATTTCGATTTAGAAGGGATTAATGGTTTGATAGTTAATTGAATATTGGAAAGTTCTTATCGTAGTCACAGTATCAATCTTTAAACTAAGTGGATTAATTGAATACAAACAGCACTAATTTACTCGTTCGCTCTTGCAAAGAAAGTGATCTTGATGAAATTAAATTGATAACTGCAGAAGCTTTTAATGGAGTCTCGATTGACCAAATTATTGAACGTTCCTTTGGAGAGGTTAATGGTGAAAATTGGCAGGCGCGTAAACTAAGGGATATTCATAAAGATGTCTTAACTAACTTGGATGGTGTTTTTGTATGCGAAATACAAAATACTTTGATAGGTTATGTCACAACTAATATAGATGTGACATCTAGGATTGGAAGGATCAACAATATTGCTATTGCATCTGGTTTCCGAGGTAAAGGTTACGGTAGGCAACTGATTAACCATGCGATAGATTTTCTTAAAAATGCAGGTATGGCTTATGTTAGAATTGAGACTCTTGAAACTAATGAGATTGGTTATAGCCTCTATACTGCAATGGGATTTAAAGAATTAGTTCGGCAAGTCCACTTTATAAAGCCACTTGAATAAATTATAGAGATTATTATTTAAGAATTTCTTTTTCCAGAGCTTCCATAGTTATTTTTTCATCAGGCTTAAGGTGGTCATATCCCATCAAATGTAGTGTCCCATGGGTTATCAATTTAGCGAGTTCAGTATTAAGACTTTGGCTGAATTCACGTGATTGTCTTTCGGCCTGTTGATACGAAATTATTATTTCTCCCAGAGTTTCATTCACACCTGGTGGTAGTTTAAAAGAAGGATCAATTCTAGGTTCGCTGATATTTTTTGGATCTCCATAATATTCACCCTCATGAATAAAAGAGAAAGCTAGTACGTCTGTAGTCTCATTCAATCCTCGATGTGCCGCATTGAGTTCTGTAATAACATCGTCCGTGGTTATCACAATACTGACACTACTCCCTATAGGTGCATTTGAACCAAGCAATGCCCTTTTTGCAACTTCACATATCCATTTTTCGGGTGGCAGATTATCAAATTTATCTGATAATTGGAGATTTATTTCAAAATCGGACAGAGTATTTTTAAATGTTCTTTGTTCTAAATTATCCATTGGATTAAATTTCTACCAACTTAACGCTTTTATTTATTGTAAAGTCTCCATATTAAACACACTAAAATATTCTTTTGGGGATTAAGGCATGAGTTTTTTTCATAGTGTTATTTTGATCACCCTAACCGTATGAGAAAGGTCGGTAATGGGTGATATTTTCGCTGAAGGATAGCATTCTTCTGCTAATTTCATTACATGTTTTTCTTGCGAAGGATCAATTTCTAATATAATTGTACCTTTCGGTCTTAATTTCATTACTGAATTTCGCATCAGTCTTCTAATTTCCTTTAATCCATCTATACCACCGTGTAAAGCAATACTAGGTTCATTTTTAATTTCTGGTGGCAGATTAATCATTTGGTTATTAGTTAGATAAGGTAGGTTAGATACTATGATATCTAAGAAAAAGTCTATTGGCTCAAGTAGGTCTCCTAAAAGTAGGTGTATACGATCATCTAATTGGTGTCTTAATAAGTTCATATTGGCAATATGAAGAGCCTTTTCAGATATGTCAGTGCAATAGATCTGTGACAACGGTAAGTGTTTTGCTGTAGCTATTGCAATTGCGCCACTACCAGTGCCAATGTCCGCTATTATTGGCTGTTTGTTTTTTATTGTTTTAGCGGATTCAATTATTTGTTCAACTAGTAGTTCTGTTTCCTGTCTTGGTATAAGAACATCGGGTGTCACTGCAATTTCAAGTCCGTAGAATTCACGGTGTCCAATGATGTAGGCTAGTGGCTCTCTTTGAAGACGGCGATGTATAAGTGATTCAAGCTCTTTTATTTTTATTAATGGTATATCTTGTTCCAATAAAGTTAAGAAGTGCGATCTATCTATATCCAGTGAATGGCGTAAAAGCACCTCGGCTTCCAATGGTGCTTCGTCAGTAATTGTTGAGAGTTGATTTTTAGCATTAATCCAAGCGTCCCTTAATCTCATAAATTAGCTTGATTCAGTTGAAAAGCCTGTTCTTCTAATATTAATGATTCAATGAATTCGTTTAGATCTCCGTCGAGGACTAAATCTAGATTGTGTGTTGTCAAAGATATGCGGTGGTCAGTGACTCGATTCTGTGGGAAATTGTATGTTCTAACTTTTGCCGAGCGGTCTCCACTTCCAACTTGCGATCTTCGTTCATCAGTAATTTCTTTTTCCTGTCGTTCTATTTCCATGGCTAAAAGTCTTGATCTCAATACAGCCATTGCTTTTTGTTTATTTTTGAGCTGGGATCTTTCGTCTTGACATACAGCTACTAGACCAGTGGGTTTATGCGTGATTCTTATAGCAGTTGCCACTTTTTGTACATTTTGTCCGCCATGCCCACTTGAATGGAAAACATCAATTTGTATGTCTTCTGTCACAATTTCCACATCGACCTCTTCAGCTTCAGGAAGGACCGCTACTGTAGCGGCTGATGTGTGAACTCTCCCACTGGATTCTGTTAAAGGAACGCGTTGTACCCGATGCACCCCAATCTCATGTTTTAATTTACTATAAGCTCCGTCTCCATCAATTTTAAATACGATTTCTTTTATGCTGCCCAGTCCACTTTCGTTATTATTGATAATATCTATTTGCCAGCTGTTTCGTTGTGCATATCGGTTATACATTCTATACAAATCTGCTGCAAATAACCCGGCTTCATCACCTCCGGTACCTGCCCGAATTTCCATTATCACGTTTTTGCTATCATTTGGATCTTTTGGTAAAAGAGCTATACGGAGATTGTTTTCAAGAGTAGTTTTTTGTAATTCCAGATTGTCTAGTTCCTCACGCGCGAGTTCAGTGATGTCACGGTCATTTTCTTCTCTGATTAGACTCTTTGTTTCATCTATTGACTCTGTCAGTGTGCGATATTCAAATGTCAAATTTGCTACATTCTTTAGTGAGGCATGTTCTTTGATAAGATTTTGGGATTTATTGTAATCTCCTGCTATTTCAGGATTAGACAAAAGCATTTCTATTTCACGGTATCTATCCTCTATTAATGACAGTTTCTCAATCATATTAGGGAGACTCTATACATGGTGAAATCATGAAACTTTTGGATTATTAATTTGCAATTATGCATAATCAAGATTTGATCTTAAGCCTCGTCTATAATTTTAAGTAGTTCTTCTTTTTTTATCACGGTTTGAGTACTGCTAGCCATATCTCTGAGTATGAAAGTTTGAGTTGCTAGTTCATCTGTCCCAATAATGACGCTATGTGTAGCCTGAATACTGGCTGCATACCTGAGTTGACTTTTCAAGCCTCTACTGCCTGGAGCAAGTACTGCTGTCTGTCCCTTGGATCTTAAATCGGAACATATTTCAATTCCTACTATTTGTGCTTCTATTCCCAAGTATGCTACCAGAATTTTTGTGCCTGCACTTTTATTTAATTTTAAATCATGTTTTTTTAAATTAAGAATTATCCTTTCAATTCCTGTTGCGAATCCTATACCTGGGGTTGGGTTACCACCTAGTTGTTCGATAAGTCCGTCGTATCTTCCGCCGGCTAATATAGTTCCCTGGGACATCCCGTCTGGAGGCACTATTTCAAAAACGGTTCTGGTATAGTAATCGAGGCCTCTTACTAGCCTATTATCGATAATATAAGGGATATTCAGTTGTTCCAGGTGTCTAAGCAAATTTTCCCAATGGATCAAACAGGCCTTGCAGAGATAATCAATTGTGCTGGGCGATGACTGTATAATGTCTTGGCATGATGATTCTTTACAATCTAAGAGTCTTAGTGGATTTGTTTCAAGCCTACGGATACATTCTTGATGAACCATGCTGTTTTTTACATTCGTATAGTGTGCCTGAAGAGCTCTTATGTAATCATCTCTACAAGACTCGTCACCGATGCTGTTTATGTGTAGGGAAACATTTTCTATCAGTCCGAGATCGTTAAAAAAATTCCAGGCTAGATCGATAACTTCCGCATCTACCGAAGGATCTTCTTCGCCTATTAATTCGATGCCAAATTGATTTAATTGTCTGTACCTACCTGCTTGGGGCCGGTCAAATCGAAACATTGGACAATAGTAGAATAACCTTACTGGCTGTGCCTTGTTTTGCATCCCATGTTCTAGATATGCTCTACAGATTGGGGCAGTACCTTCCGGGCGTAGTGTAAGAAGGTTGCCACCTCGGTCTTCGAAAGTGTAGGTTTCTTTTTCAATAATATCTGTATCTTCCCCCACTCCTCTTATAAATAGCCCTGAGTCCTCGAAGACAGGTGTTTCTATTCGATCATAACCGTATATCTTGGTAAGCTTATACATTGAGTTTTCGATGCCTCGCCAGTAAGGTTGATCTTCGGGCATTATGTCTGAAGTGCCACGAGGCGCCTGGAATAGTTGATTTTTCATAATATATATTTTACTAGTACGAGTATGGTTTGCGATAGGTGTTATTACAATAAAGTTTTAATTTAATCCTTTATTGATAAAAACCAAGATAGGTTCGTACTAATATTGTAGTGTTCGGTTGACTTGATGTTGTCTTGACTGGAAGTATTCAATTGCTTCAACAACTATTACTTAGATATACTGACAGTCCACAATTCCTGTATAGTTGGATGGTTTTATGGAGCTAGTCGAACATTTAATATCTACAGTTTCTGAATATCTACCTCAGGATAGGGTCAGGGAGATTCAGGATGCATACGAGTTTGCTGCAAACGCACATTCCGGACAAACTCGTAAATCTGGCGAGGATTTTATTGAACATCCGTTGAATACAGCAGTTTATTTAGCAGATTTGCATCTTGACTCAGATACCATTGCAGCTGCCTTGTTGCACGATGTTATTGAGGATTGCAATATTCAACATACGGATCTCCAAATGAAATTTGGTACAGAAATAGCTAAATTAGTTGATGGGGTTACAAAGTTAAATAGAACGGATTTATTGTCAGAGGACGGATCAAATATTTCGCATACCATAGTTAATGATCCTGTCGCACATTCTGCGAGTTTACGGAAGATGTTGATGTCTATGGCTGAGGATATACGTGTAGTTCTTATCAAATTAGCTGATAGGTTGCATAACATGAAGACCTTAATGTCTTTGCCACATGAAAGGCGCCAGGTAATCGCTAAGGAAACCCTAGATATTTATGCTCCTCTCGCAGACAGGCTTGGAATGTGGGAAATAAAATGGTTACTTGAAGATCTTTCTTTCCAATATATTCATGAAGAAGAATATAGTTATATATCCAGCCTAGTTAGTTCAAAAAGAATAGAGCGTGAACAATATATTGAACGTATACGTTCAATATTTCAGCAAGAATTAGCGACAAATGGATTAAGTGCTGAGATCACAGGCAGGCCAAAGCATTTCTATAGTATATACAAAAAAATGATGGCATATAAATCACAAAAAAAGAAAGTTAATGAAATATATGATCTTTTTGCGTTGCGTGTTCTGGTTTCGGATGTAAAGGAGTGTTATTCGGTTTTAGGTGTTCTGCATGCAAAATGGAGGCCTCTATCCGGACAGTTCGATGATTATATTGCTACTCCCAAGGACAATCTGTATCAGTCTCTTCACTCTGTTGTGATGTGTGAAGATTTTTCTCCAGTTGAGGTTCAAATTCGAACCAAAGATATGCATCGCGTAGCTGAATATGGTGTCGCAGCTCACTGGTTGTACAAAGAAGGCAAAACTGGAGATGTACGTTTTGAAGAGAAGATGTCAACTTTTAGACAAGTACTTCAGGGGCAAAAATATCTACATGATGATCGTGAGTTTGTAGAGTCAATTAAGACCGATATGTTCGACACTCAGGTTTTCATATATACGCCTACAGGTGAGCTAAAGGAGTTGCCATCTGGATCTACACCATTAGATTTTGCTTATAGAATCCATACAGAGATAGGAAACGGGTGTATTGGAGCAAAGGTAAATGGGAAGTTAGTACAGCTTAATACACCCTTAGAGAGTGGCGATACTGTTGAGATAATGACTAGTAAAACGGTAAAAGGCCCTAGTATGGATTGGTTGAATCCTGCTCTAGGATTTGTAAAAACTACATCAGCACAAGAAAAAATTCGACAATGGTTTAATCGACAAGCTAGAAAAGATAATATTAAACAAGGAAAAGAAATTTTTGTTAAAGAATTTCGTAGACTCAATACTGATTTACAAGATTTTGAAGTGGCGATGGGCATTGGATTTAAATCGACAGAAGAGTTTTTCATAGCTTTAGGTAAAGGATCTATATCAACAACTGATGTTTTAAGTAGATTATCCAATCAAGACATTGAACCAGACCAAGAATATTCGAGTACTCTTCCTGTAACAGGACCTGGGTCTGGAATTCAAGTACTTGGTGTAGGTGATCTTTTGACCAGAATGGCTAGTTGTTGTAGTCCTATACGGGGGGACGAGATAATTGGTTATATAACTAGGAATCGGGGTGTTACAGTCCATCATATGGATTGCACAAACATTATTAATGAAAAAGAGACTGAAAGGCTAGTAGAGGTTACATGGGGGCAGACCCATACTATGTATCCAGTAAGGATTACTATTGAAGCATGGGACAGGATAGGTCTTTTGGGTGATCTTACTGGCTTAATGTCGGAAGAAAATATTAATATAGCATCATGTGTCTCAGAAGAAGATAATGATTTTAGTGTAATATCATTAACAGTATACGTTGATGGAATTAATCAATTGAACAGGCTTTTCTCGAAACTTGAAATGGTTGAGGGGGTCATAAGAGTTATAAGATCAAGATCTCTGAATGCTCATAGAATGTTATGATTACTTGGTTATGTTGTATTATTTAATAGTTTAAGAATTTACGTAGGAGATTAGGCACATTGAGATATAATAAGGCTACGCGAGTCGCCAATAGAAAAAATCAGATAAAGGGTCCACTAAGGTCTAAAGCCAGAACACTAGTTACGAAAGCTCGAAGGTTAATGA
>CAYFFO010000003.1:0-20606 GCA_964342485.1 uncultured Dehalococcoidia bacterium | reverse complement strand
GGTCCACTAAGGTCTAAAGCCAGAACACTAGTTACGAAAGCTCGAAGGTTAATGATCGATGAAGAGTTTGAGTCGGCTGAAGGAGTTGTAAAACAGGCGGTAATAGCTCTAGACAAGGCTGCAAACAAAGGTGCATTGCACCGTAAGAACGCAGCGAGGAGAAAGTCCCGATTAGTAAGACAGCTTCATAGTGGAAATTCTACTGATTGATGATTTAACCTGAAGCGCTACGTATTGAGTCGTTTTATATCGGCTGGCAAGCAGTCAACTAGAATACCTGCTTAGAACGATGTGCTTTTTGTGATCTTTTGTTAATAAGTCCTATATAGCAAATTTTTCTATATTTTAGATTATTTGTGCTAAATTCTTATTGACACCCATGCATATGATTGGTACATTTGTTCTGAAAATATCCAATTAAGTGTATGGAGTAGATGCAGATGATAGTTTTTCAAAAGAAAAAACGTTCAGAACGCCAAGTTCAGATGTTGAAATTTATTAATGGATTTATAGAAGAACACCATTATCCTCCAACAGTTAGAGATATACAGTTTGGATGTAATATAAGTTCCACTTCGGTTGTTGACTATAATTTGAGGATTTTGCATAGGGATGGTCTTCTTCGCAGAGAGGCAGAGGTTTCTAGAGGTATAGAAGTCATTAACCAAAAAAAACTAGAAGACGTTATTGAAGTTCCTATTTTGGGTCGAATTGCAGCAGGTGAACCTTTGCACATTCCTCCTTCAACTTCCTGGAGAGATGAAGCAGTAGATAGTGTCAACTTGCCGCCCTTTTTGACACAAGGCAAGGAAGATGTTTTTGCTGTCAAGGTAAAGGGAGAATCAATGATAGATGCTCTTGTAGGAGATGGTGATCTTGTAATTATGGAACCAACTCAAGAAGCACGTGAAGGTGATATGGTAGCTGCGTACTTATCGGATACAGATGAGGTGACCTTAAAACATTTCCATCTGGCTAATGGCACCGTTACTTTACAACCTGCAAATAGCTCTATGCAGCCTATAAAAGTACCTGCTGAAAAAGTTACAGTTAAGGGACGGGTTATAGGTGTAGTAAGGACTGTATAGTATTTACTAGTTGTTCTCTTAGTATATTGTCGATAAATTGCCTTGGTAACTTAATTTATAGGCAGTATGCTCCTAACTTAAAAATCGTATTAATAGTAGGTTTTAATGGGATTGATAATAAGGAACATTTGGCCTGAAGATTATAAAATGTTCAGGACGGCTAGTTCTCTGGGATTTGGCTTGAATTGGGATGCGGAAAAACTAGAGCCACCAATGCCTGATCTGGATCGAGCCATTGCAGCTTATGACGATAGTAATATTGTTGGAACCGCTCATGCCTTTGCTACAACAATGAATATTCCTGGTGGGATATTAAATTGTGCGGCTGTTGACTATGTAGCAGTCTTACCCACACATCGAAGACGTGGAATATTGACTAAGTTGATGAAAGAGCAACTTGCCGATATTTATGAACGTGGAGAGCCGATAGCTGCCCTTCACCCATCAGAGAGTCTGATTTATGGAAGATTTGGATATGGAATTGGGACTTATGATGAAAACTGGGAGATTGATACAAGACATTCGGATTATAAGACATCGATCGACTATGATGGCTCTTTTGAATTCGAGAATCCAAGTCTTGTAAAGGAATCCATTCCAAGTTTATATGAAACGTCAATGAGAAATAGGCCTGGTTCAATTTTACCTACTAGTGACCACTGGGAAAGGATTGCTGGAGATACAAAGGTGTCCAATGGAAATTTGCAACAATACTTCCATGTAAAATACTTATCTTTAGGGAAGCACAAGGGTTATGTGCGTTACAGTATAGCTAAAGATGTGGTAACCGTTGTTGAACTAATGGCTAGCAGTCTTCAAGCACATGCAGCTTTGTGGAGATTTTGTTTTGATATAGATTTGATATGGAAAGTTAAAGCTTCCAGAAGACCAACTGATGATCCTCTTTTGTTTATGCTTACTGATCCTAGACGGCTTACACGGAATGTAAAAGATCGTTTGTGGATTAGATTAATTGATGTGCAAAAAGCTTTGGAATCGAGGTCTTATAATGTTACAGGCACATTAGTATTTAAAATCAATGATGCTTTTTGTTGCTGGAATGATGGGGTTTTTGAATTAGAAATACAGAGTGGAGGAGTTCATTGTTCTGTGTCAAAAAAGTCTCCAGACTTGGTAGTAGATGTTTCCGATTTTGCATCCACATATTTGGGAACTATTGGGTTTTCTAAATTGAAGAATTCTGGTCGCTTGGAGGAACATACACAGGGTTCCGTTAAACTAGCTGACCAAATGTTTAATTCTGAATTGAGCCCTTGGTGTCCCTATAGTTTCTAGTTACTTATATAGCAGTCACTTCTTGACCCAAGTTATAATCGATGGATAGAATGTTGGCTGGTGAGATAGCTAAAAGAATGCTTGGTAGTCTTGTGAATACCAATAAGATGCAACGAATTATTTCATGAAAAACAAGTTTACTTTTACAAATATATTGTAATATGTCGACCTATTTTTATGTGAGTAATTTTTCTTAAGAAAGGTCTTTAATAAATGATTAACCAAAAGAGTTCTGAGATAGCTGATTTAAGGGAGAGAATTAGACATTCGGCCGCACATGTTATGGCTGATGTAGTGACTCAGATGTTTCCAGATACAAAATTGGCCATTGGCCCCCCTACAGAAGACGGGTTTTATTATGATTTCATGACCGACAGGCCTTTTTCACAAGATGATCTACAAGCCATAGAGGAAAAGATGAGTGAAATTATTGTTGCTGATCATCAGTTTGATTTGCACGAATACTCAAGAGAGGAAGCTCTTTCTATGAACTCAGCTGAACCTCTAAAACTGGAAATCATAAATGAAATACCAGATGGAGAGGCTATCACCACTTATAAACATGGACACTTCGAGGATCTATGTGCTGGACCTCATGTCGAATCCACAGGAATGATACCGGCATTTAAACTATTAAACGTTGCAGGAGCATATTGGAGAGGAGATGAATCGCGTTACGGTTTGCAGCGTATATATGGTACAGCCTTTGAATCTCAGGATGAACTTGATAAATACCTTGAGAGATTGGAAGAGGCTAAACGAAGGGATCACAGGCATTTGGGTAGAGAACTGGATCTTTTTTCAATTCATGATGAGACTGGTCCAGGTTTAATTGTTTGGCACCCAAAAGGTGCAAGGATTCGTGGACTGGTTGAAGAATTTTGGCGGAAAGAACATTATGCTTCTGGATATGACTTGATCTATACACCTCATATAGGGCGGTCCACCTTATGGGAGACAAGTGGACACTTGGAATTCTTTAAAGAAAACATGTTTTCGAATATAGATATGGACAATCAAGATTATTATTTAAAACCGATGAATTGTCCATTTCATATTTTGTATTACAACAGCAATTTGAGAAGTTATAGAGACTTACCTATGCGTGTAGGGGAAATAGGTACCGTTTATAGATATGAACGGGGTGGTGTTCTTCATGGATTAACTAGAGTTAGGGGCTTAACTCAAGATGACGCGCATATTTTTTGCAGCCCTGACCAAATCAACTCTGAAATTAATGGTGTCTTAGACCTTACTTTTCGCTTACTTAGCAGTTTTGGGCTAAATGACTACGAGTTGATGCTTTCTACTAGACCGGATAAAGCTGTTGGTGATGATGAACAATGGGAATTGGCTACAAATGCACTGAGACAAACACTTATTAATCGAGGATTGGAATTTGGTATAGATGAAGGTGGGGGAGCATTTTACGGTCCTAAGATAGATATCAATATCAGAGATGCTATTGGTAGAGAATGGCAATGCACGACTATTCAATTTGATTTTAATCTTCCGGAACGTTTTGGATTGACATATATAGGGGATGACGGTGCTGAACATCGCCCCTATATGGTTCATAGGGCACTGTTGGGGTCTTTGGAAAGATTCATGGGTGTATTGATTGAACATTATGGAGGTGCTTTCCCTACATGGTTAGCTCCGACTCAAGTTGAAATTATACCAATAGCAGAGAGACATACAGGATACGGTAATCAATTATTGAATAAACTGGAAGAGACTGGAATTCGTGCACACATAGATGATCGTAATGAAAGAATGAATGCTAAAATCCGGGATGCACAGGTTCAGAAAATCCCATATATGTTTGTAGTTGGTGATCGTGAAATTGAGTCTGATGAGGTCTCGGTCAGGCTTCGTTCGGGAGAAAATCTTGGTTCCATTTCAATAGTAAATATTATAGATACCATTAACGAAGAAATCAGCTCACGTAGTTAATAGGAATTCTACGGACTACACTAAAGTAATTTATGGTCAGATCATATTGCCTGTAGATATAGGTTTATGGTATAGTTTCATCAGCTGCCATTAAAAGGCAGCAAGTTTTGTTTATGGGGTGATTAGAAATAGCCAAGGAGTATCGAATCAACGATCGGATCCGGTTGCCCGAGGTCAGGCTCGTTGATGAAAAAGGAGAACAGCTCGGAGTACTTCCAACGAGCGAAGCTATTGAATTAGCTGAGCAACGTGGGTTAGATCTCGTTGAGGTTGCTCCTTCGGCAAAGCCCCCTGTTTGCAGGATATTGGACTACGGTCGTTTCAGGTATCAAGTAACAAGGCGTGAACGCGAGGCTAGGAGAGATAATAAAGTCAAGTCTTCTAACGATCTAAAAGAGGTTAGATTAAAGACTAGAATCGGGGATCATGATAGAGAAGCGAAGACAAGGTCTGTGAAAAGATTGTTAGATGGTGGTGCGAAGGTAAAAGTTTCAGTGATGTTTAGAGGTAGAGAGATAGCACATCCTGATATCGGTATGAAGGTTCTTAGGAGAGTTGCAGAGGATCTTGTAGATGATGCGAAAATTGAAAAAGTCCCTACTTTTGAAGGTAGGTTCTTATCCATGGTTTTAAGTTCTGGGAAAAGTCAGGTTAATCAGAAAAAAACGAATCCAAAAAAAGCGAAATCGGAGGATCAAAGTAGTGCCTAAATTAAAAACTCATAAAGGAGTGGCTAGACGGTTTCATTTAACTGGTACTGGAAAGATTCGCCGGATGAAAGGTCATAGGAGTCATTTACGCAGGAAAAAGTCTACAAGTGTAAAGCGACTTTATTCACAAAAGATAGAAGTTGCTCATAGTGATGAAAAACGTATCCGTAGGCTTTTGCCTAACGGACTACCAAATTAACAAATATGCTTTAATTTAGGATAATTCGGAGGATTTTTGAGTTGACAAGAATCAAGACTGGGACTACAAGACGTAAGCGTCATAAGAAAGTACTCAAGCAAACCAAGGGCCATCAGGGAGTTAGACATCGTCTATATTCCAGAGCAAAGGAATCCCTTATTCATGCTTTAAAATATTCATATGCCCATCGTAGGAAAAAGAAGGGCGATATGCGTCGTTTGTGGACTATCAGAATAAATGCAGCTGTAAGGGCGAATGGTTTGTCGTATAGCCAATTAATGTATGGTCTTAGACTGAAGCAAGTTGAGATTAACCGAAAACAACTGTCTGAGTTAGCTGTTTCCGACCCTGATGCATTTACAGAAGTGGTTAATCAGGCTAAAGAAGGGTTATTGAGCTCAGCTGCCTAAACGTAAAAGTTCAATTTAGATTTGTTTAAGTGATTAAACGATCTCCGGGTCTATTTTGGCCCAGTGTACGTTCTTAACGTGGTCATCTCCAGCATACCAAACTGCTAATATTTTTCCCGATGGTAGTAAGATTGCTCTAGGATGTCCGAATCTGTACTGTACCATACTTTGCCATTGTCCTTGAATATCGAGATTGGATCCTACTCCTGGTTCTAATCCAACAGAACTATTGTATAAGAGTAAATCTTTGTCTCGATCCCAGGTTTTGCCAAAATCGTGACTGATTGATGCGGATATCCCAGGTTTTACCCTGTCAGAGTAGATAGCAATGACTGTTTGATTAGGCAATATTACTGGCTGACAATGTTGTCCTGGCAACCCGGTAGGAATTGGGTTTGTCCATTTGCTAGCGTCTTTAGATCCCCATGCTATATGGACCTCTAAATCAAGATGCTGTTTTGAATGATGAGTCCAGAACATGCCTATTAACAATCCTGTTTTGATGTCTACGGCTATTCTTTGATCCCAGTAATACCGAATATTTTTTGGATCTGCTGCTACCTGAATCCAATCTGGCCATGTTTGACCGTTGTCAGTAGATAATCTTAGAAATGCCATTGGCTTCAAAGGGGTGCTATCTTGCCATTCTTTGTGTGTTTCATAAGGTTGAGCTAGTTTCCCATTTGACAGTTTTAATACGGGATTTGCACACGGCGATGTAGCAACATGGGGATACGACGTCATAATTTTTTGTTTGCTCCAATTTCTTGCTCCATCTGTAGACAAAACATGGAAAATTTTTTCAGGGAGTAATCCGCTTGTAGATGGGTTCATAAATGGTAATGAAGGATCTGAGTGATCTATCCATAAAGAAGTACCCATCAATATTCCGGGTTTTATCTCATGGATCGATAATGACATGACTTGACCGGGTATTCCTTCAAGTTCTCCATGACCGTAACCGTTATATCGTAATTCCCAGGTAACTCCTTCGTCTGTGCTAGCCATAACAACTGGATGGCCATCGATAGATTCGTGATCAGTCCCCCTTCTAAAGGATACGTATAACGTATTATCGTAGCTTGTACAAATGTGTGTACGCCTTATTGATTTATCACCATAAGTAGACCCGACAATTCCTTTATAAACAAATCCAGAGTCAATTACCTTCATAATATTAGTTAACTGACACCTCCAATTTTGGTAATTATTTCCCATTCGGTTTTAGTGATGGGGTGGACAGATAATCTTGGACGTTTAAACAATGAACACTCTGCCAGAGTTGGGGTCGATTTAATCTTTTGCAATGTTACTATGTTTGGCAGTTCTAATTCTGCCTGTATATCGACCATAAACCAAATCGGTTTGCTTGGTGTGCTTTTAGGATCTGGGTGTTCAGATTCAGGATCCCATGCAGTGTGGTCTGGATATCCTTCTCGAACCACCTTAGCTGTACCAACAACCCCTATTGGTTTAGCGTTGGAATGATAAAATAGTACTTCATCTCCTTTTTTGATATCGTCTCGCAAGAAATTTCGTGCTTGATAGTTACGTACCCCGTCCCATTCTGCAGTTTTGTTTTCCTCATTCAACAGGTCTTTGAATGAATATGCGGATGGTTCTGATTTAAACAGCCAATAATTAGATGCCATAATTAACCTCCAAAAGTGATATGTAAAGTTTATCATTGTAATCGACCTTGCATTGTTGCGTTAACGCGATGAAAATATAGGTGTTAATTAAATTGTTCAAATGATGAATAGAGGAACAAATATGGAAAATTTGGTGCCAGCATCGTCACGGGTAGTAATAATTGGAGGAGGAATAGCAGGATGCAGTGTTGCATACCAGCTATCAAAACTGGGATGGAATGATGTGACAGTATTGGAAAAGGGTAATATTTCGGGTGGAACTACCTGGCACGCAGCAGGTATGGTAACCCAACTACGTAATTCCAGAACTCTGATTGATATAAATCGGGCTACTATAGAAATATATTCTGGAATTACGGATGAAACTGGTATCGAAACAGGGTTTCGTAGAAACGGAAGCGTTTCAGTTGCAAAGACGGTTGGACGGATGGATGAATTCAAAAAAATAGCATCTTTGGCTAGTACATATGGGGTGGATATAAGGACTATCACTCCAAAACAGGCAGGAGAGATGTGGCCGATAATGAGAACAGATGATTTGATTGGGGGATTGTATATACCAAAAGATGGTCAGATAGTCCCACATCTTGCTGCACAGGCACTTGCTCGTGGTGCTGAATTGGGTGGAGTGAAATTAGTCGAAAATGTTGAAGTTACAGATATCCTTAAACAGAACGATGTTGTTAAAGGAGTAGTTACCACTAAAGGTCAAATTAAGTGTGAATATGTTGTTATAACAGCAGGGATGTGGTCAAGGGAAATCGGTTTAAAAGCAGGGATAAAGATTCCATTGATGGCAGCAGAGCACATGTATTTGGTAACTAATCCGATGGGCCTGCCTTATGGCGCGGAAGGACTTCGTGATCCTGATGAACAAATATATTTTAGGCGGGATCAAGAAGAAAAGGGAGCCATATTAATGGGTGGATTCGAATGGGTTGCTAAGCCCTGGATTGATGGTCCAAATTTCGATAACAGTTTTGGGCTTGTTGAGCCCGACTGGGACCATTTCAAAGTTTTTTGGGAAAGTGCGATTTATCGCGTCCCATCCATGGCAGAAGCTGGTATTGACAGGCTTTATGTAAGTGGAGAGAGCTTTACTCCTGACAATCGTTATATTTTAGGAGAAGCACCTGAAGTAAAGAATATATTTTTGTGCACTGGTCTAAATTCAACCGGAATTGCAGCCGGGCCGGGATCAGGCCAAGCACTTGCTGAATGGATTGTCAACGGATATCCAACTTTGGATCTCTGGGAAGTTGATCCAAGACGTTTTCATGAATCTCAGAATACCAAGAAGTATCTTTATGAGAGAACAGTAGAAACGGTAGGATCTCTGTACGGAATGCATTGGCCGCATAAACAAATGGAGACGGCACGAATGATAAGAAAATCTCCATTTCATGACAGGATTAAAGAAAAAGGAGCTTGTTTCGGCGAAGCAGGTACATGGGAAAGGCCTAATTGGTTTGCCCCGGAAGGTGTTGATCCAGTATATGAATACTCTTTTGGTAGGCAAAATTGGTTTAAATATTCAGAAGCTGAACATCTGTCTGTAAGAAACGCCGTTGGATTATTTGATCTAACATCATTTTCTAAATTTGTTATGGAAGGGTCTGCTTCTACGAAAGTTCTTCAAAATTTATGTGCAAACGATATTGACGTACCTCCTGGCGGGGTAATTTATACTTCTATGCTTAATAAAAGGGGAGGTATAGAAGCTGATTTAACAATCACTCGACTCGCAGAGGATAAATATTTTATCGTAACAGGTGGAGCAGTTGGGTTACGTGATTTTGGTTGGATTCAATCACATATTAAAGGAGAAACAGGAGTATCGTTGATAGATATGACATCATCGTATTCTACACTTGGTCTTATGGGGCCATTTTCAAGAGGATTATTGTCAAAGATTACTGATACGGATGTGTCAAACGAATCTTTTCCCTTTATGACTTCTCAAAGAATTGAAATAGGCTCCGTATCTGTTCGGGCTACTAGAATTACTTACGTTGGAGAACTTGGATGGGAACTTTATATTCCTACTGAATCAGCGGCTGCAGTATTTGATATCATTAAAGATAACGGTACTGATTATGGATTGCATATGGCTGGTTTTCATGCTATGGAGTCCCTGCGTATTGAGAAATCTTATCGGGCTTGGGGCCATGATATTTGTGATTTAGATACTCCAATTGAAGCTGGGCTGGGATTTGTGGTATCCATGGATAAACCCGGGGGATTTATTGGGAAAGAAGCCTTGATCGAACAGTTGAAAACTGGTTTAAATAAACGGTTAGCAGTTTTAATACTTGAAGACCCTGCACCTATTTCTTGGGGCGACGAGGCTATTTTCAGGGATGGACAAATAGCAGGAAGGACAACTTCTGGAGCCTTTGGACACACAATAGGGCGATCCGTTGCTATGGGGTATATTGAAAACAATGAAGGGGTTGATACAGAATATATCAGAACCGGTTCTTATGAGATAGAGATACTTTCCCAGAGGTATAAAGCAAAAGTTCAACTAAAATCTCCTTATGACCCAAAAGGATTAAGGGTACGTAGTTAATCATTGAGATTGGATGATTTGATTTTACAAATAAGGGTTATTAAATAATGACGCAACAAATGTCGAGTTCGGAATTACCAAAGACATATGACCCATCTGTTACAGAACAGAAAATATATCAGTCTTGGATAGAAGGCAATTATTTTCTAGCCAAAGTTGATCCTTCCAAAAAACCATTTACAGTCATAATGCCTCCTCCGAATGTCACGGGAGAATTACATTATGGACATGCTTTGACGATAGCGCTAGAAGATTTGATGGTCCGATGGCACAGGATGAGGGGTTTTTCCGCTTTGTATTTACCTGGTACCGATCATGCCGGTATTGCAACCCAGGTTGTTGTGGAACGAATGCTGGCTCAAGAAAAAATTACAAGATTTGATCTTGGTAGAGAAGGGTTTGTAAAGAAGGTTTGGGAATGGGTAGATCAATATGGAGATAGGATTTACGAACAGATAAAACGACTTGGAGCTTCATGTGATTGGTCTAGAAAGGCTTTTACATTAGACCCTGGTCCGAGTAAAGCGGTTAGATCTACATTCGTAAATCTTTATCAGAAGGATCTGATATATAGAGGGGAGCGTATTGTTAATTGGTGTACTCGATGTTCTACAGCACTTTCAGACCTGGAAGTAAAGTATGAAGAGGAAAAAGGGTATCTTTACCTCATAAAATATTATGTCGATTCTGAAAATGACTATTTAACTATAGCAACTACAAGACCGGAAACTCTTGTCGGGGATACTGCAGTTGCGGTTAATCCTAATGACGAAAGATATGGGAAATATATAGGTAGGTTTGTGCTTCTACCAATTCTTGGCAGAAAAATCCCTGTTATTGCTGACGAAGCAGTTGATATGCAATTTGGGACAGGTGCTTTGAAAGTGACACCCGGACATGATGCTAATGATTTTGACATGAAAAACAGACACGATCTAGAGATGATTTATGTTATGAATCGTGATGGCAGTATGAATGAAAATGCTGGTAAATATGATGGGTTAGATAGATTTGCAGCCCGTGATCGTATTGTTGAAGATTTAGAAAAAGCAGGACTTCTGGAAGCGATGAATGAACATCAGCATTCCGTAGGCCATTGCGACCGATGTACTGATGTTATTGAGCCTTTAGTAAGTAACCAATGGTATGTAAAGATGGAGCCATTGGCTAAACCAGCTATAGAGGCTGTTGAAAATGGAAGCATTCAACTAGTTCCGGAACGATTCTCAAAGGTATATTTTAATTGGATGTACAATATCCGAGATTGGTGTATCAGCAGACAACTGTGGTGGGGCCATAGGATTCCTGCCTGGTATTGTAATCCATGTGGTAAGATCAATGTTTCATTAGAAGATCCAACTGAATGTACGAGCTGTAGTTCAAACGATATTGAGCAGGATCCCGATATGCTTGATACATGGTTCAGTTCAGGGCTCTGGACGCACTCTACATTGGGATGGCCAGAACTTACCGATGATCTGGAATATTTTTATCCTTCCACAGTAATGGAAACAGGCCACGACATACTGTTTTTCTGGGTAGCTAGAATGATTATATCTGGTATAGAAAATATCGGAGATATTCCGTTTAAGACTGTCTATTTGCACGGATTGGTTAGAGACCCAGAGGGTGCCAAAATGAGTAAGTCCAAGGGTAATGTCAGGGATCCCCTTGAATTAATTGATAACTATGGTGCTGATGCATTGAGGTTTGCTCTTACAACTGGAAATTCTCCCGGCAATGACATGCGTCTCACTGATGAAAAGATGCAATCCAGTCGTAATTTCACAAATAAATTATGGAATGCAGCTCGTTTTGTAATATCTAATATCAGAAATAATGAAACCAAATTCCCTTTGACATGTTCTTCCGTTGATCATGTCGAAGATAGATGGATTATCAGTAGATTGAATCAGACAATAAGTCAGGTCAACAGACATATGGAGGAATTCCAATTCGGTGAAGCTCAACGGAATATACACGACTTTTTCTGGGGAGAATACTGCGATTGGTATTTGGAAATGTCAAAAATAAGGATTCGCTCTGGTGATAATTCACCTATTCCTATTATGTCACATGTACTTGAAAAGATTTTGCGAATATTACATCCTTTTTTGCCTTTTATAACCGAGGAGATCTGGCAGAATCTTTCGACATTCATTGATGAAAAGAACGATAATCCACCAGCTATAATGGTGTCAGAATATCCTCTTAATAATCCCGAATTGAACGATGAGAATGCCGAGTCCCAAATGAGTTCCGTTATTGAATTGATTCGGGCCATCAGAAATATCAGGGCAGAATTTCGTATTCAGCCTACACAGCCAGTGGAATCATTTGTACAGGCAACAAATGATGTGGTAAGTGTTCTAGAATCTGAGTCGTTAATAATCAAGAAGTTGGCACATGTTGATTCTTTGAAGTTAAATGATACAGATAATTATGGCGGGAATAAGTCAAAAGATTGTGTTTCGTCAGTATTATCTACAGGTACGCTGGTTGTTCCGCTGGTTGGGCTCGTAGATTTATCTCAAGAGCAACAGAGACTTGCAGAGGAACTAAAAGACATCGACCTAAATTTGGAAAAACTTAATAAAAGGCTTAACGATGAGAATTTTCTCGCTAAAGCCCCAGAACAGGTTGTAGAGAAAGAAAGAGATAGATTTAACAAGATTAGTGAAAGGCGCCAACGAGTAAGCGATACTCTCGCACGATTTTCATAGATATAGTTAATTTTATCTTGTGCTTATATAGATTAAAATTCCCCATTTTCTTCTAATTTATCAAATGTTTCTTTGTTATAGTAGCGCCCAGGAGCACAGTTGTCCTTAATAATCATTTCCTTGACTACTTCCTCAAGTTTTTCGTGCTTTTCGACCCAGTCGATCACTTTATTTGCAATCTGTTTTGGGACACAAACTATGTCATAGTTTTCTGCCACGATTATGTCACCTGGTCTTATGGTTATGCCACCACAAACAGTGTCAATGTTATAGTCGAATGATGTGATTGCAGGCGAGCGTCCCGCTGGTGTTATGTTTCCGGCAAAAATGCCATAACCATAGGATTTAATTCCCTCGAGATCCCTGATTGCCCCATCGGTTATCAACCCTTCTGCTTGAACCATCTTTAGTTGGAATAAAATCATATCTCCGGCAATAGCTGCTTCTGTAATTCTGTGAGTACCTACGATCAATACATCGTTGGGTCCACATACTGACATAGCACGGTATTCAGGTGCATTTTCTCCGAGATTGGTCTCTTCGTATATATCAGGGCGATAGGGAACATAGGACAGGGTTCTAGCTCGTCCTACAATACGTTTGTCAGGAGTGTAACAGTTTACCCCTTTCATGAAACAGTTTGGGAATCCCAATTCATTGACCGCGCTGTATACTGTTGCTGTTCCGACTTTTCGAAACCGTTCAACAATGCTATCCGTTATATCTATCGAATTCACTTTGTCGTCCTCCAATATTTGATCATCGGATTCTAGTTCAAATTTCTATAAACGTCACTATTTGTCTAATTTTAATTTATATGCCTTCGGATTTAATATCAACAAAGTACAACATGGCTTTACCTCTTCCTGTTACAGTGTGTTTACAATACAATCTCTGGTAAGTTGATTGGCTTATAAAATATCTCCTTTGTGTTCTAATTTTTAGAAAAGAAGTTTATTTGATTCTTGATATGTTAGTTCAAATATTGCGGACAAAATAATAATGGATCAAAATGAAATAATTGGTCATGATGACAGTCTAGATGATTATGGTTCTGAAAAGTCTGCCCATATTTGTACCACTGGGAAAGGCAAGCCACGCTGGAAGCACACTTTCGAATCTCTGGAAATACGGGATTACCGGCTACTTTGGCTAGCTGTGGTGTTTTGGGTTAGTGGTGGACATATGCAATCAATTGTTAGAAATTACCTGGCCTATGAGCTGACTGGTTCGGCGAAGATAATGGCTTTTATTGGTGCTGGCCCGATAATACCATTGCTTGTCTTTGCTCTTTTTGGAGGTGCTGTTGCCGATCGTATGGATAGGCGGAGGATTCTGCAGATTTGTCAGGTGGCAACACTAATCTCTTCTGTAATAGTTGCGGTTTCTATAACTACCGGAATTATAAATTGGTACTACCTATTAATTACAGGAATGATACACGGAGGGGTTTGGTCTTTTATTTCTCCGGCAAGACAGGCTTTAATAAAAGATATTGTAGGCAAAGAAAAACTGACGAATGCAATTTCGCTTATGGCTGCGGGTCTGAGTACAGTTTCACTCATTGCCCCTGGCTTGGGTGGAGTCTTATATAATCCTTCTTTTTTGGGACCAGATGGAGTTAGTTACTTGAGTGCAATCGTGGGCTTTTGTTCGATTATTTTTATCGGATTTATTTCAAAGGATAAAGTTATAGCAGTTTCTGAAAATTCGAATGTCGTTCAGGAGATACGGTCAGGCCTGATTTATATTTGGCAAGATAAACTAGTTTTGGTAGTGATCGGGATTGTTGTGACAACAATGATTTTTATTCATCCTGTGATGCATTTCTTGCCTATTTTAGTTAAAGATGTTTTTGATAGAGAATCTGGCTCCTTTGGATTGTTGCTATCAATGCTTGGGCTCGGCTCTCTTGTGGGATCTTTGATAGTAGCTAGCTTAGGTAAATGGAAACGAGGACTTTTATTGGTAGTCGGTAATATTGTTGCTGGAGCTGCTGTTGTCTTGATTGCTTCAATCAGTAGTTGGTACATGGTTGTTGGTGTAATGGTGATTGTTGGTTTGAGTGAGGCAGGACGGAGAGCTTTGAGCCAGGCTTTGATAATGGAGAGGGTAAAGGATGATTATCAGGGAAGAGTGATAAGCGTTTATACGATGTCATTTGGTCTTCTTCCAATAGGAATTATTCCTGCAGGTTTTGCTGTTGATTTACTTGGTATTAGTTACACAATAGCAATTTTAGGATTTGGCATGCTTGCAGTATCAATCTTTGTATTTTTTGCTTACAGAGATCTCAGTGAATTGAATTAGTAATATTGATTACGGAACTTAAACTGTATTCTAAATACAACATGATCTACCCTCTATATATCTCCAATAAATCTGTGTAATTCAGACAAAGATTCTATTCTGGGATGTTCAGTGTATCCGATATGGTTCCGATCCCGATCTATCAAGATTGGCTTTATACCGGAATTAAGAGCACCTTGTATATCAGATAAAATTTGATCACCTATGTGTATTGTGTTTTCTGGGATACTCCCAGTTTGTTCTAGGGCTGCATTGAATATTATTGGATCTGGTTTAGTTGCTCCTATCTTGTTCGATGTGATAGTTACATCAAAAATTTGAGCTAGGCCGAGTTCATCTATTATATTGTTACTATCGGAGTCGATATTGGATATTAATGCAGTTTTAATTCCAATCGTCTTAATTTTATTTATTTCTGGGACGACATCTGGAAACAATACTAATTTATACGGGATTTTTCTAAGGGTATTCCAAATTGACCCAGCCATTTCTATTGATACGGTTACATCATTGCCTTCCAAAATAAGCTTTTCATATTCCCAAAAAAATTGATCACGTTGATTTTTGCTCCGGGTGCTTATTGGAAAAATTGAGTTTTCTTTAGACATATATGCGTCTGCTAATTTGTAGCCTCTTATTGTGCCTTCTTCCGTTATTTTGATCCCAAATTCTAAACAAGCTTGGGATTGTACTTCAAATCGAGAAGGTTGAAAGTTTGCCAGAGTGCCATATAGGTCGAAGAAGACAGCTGTGATCATTCAGCTATAATAGCATTGATATTTAAACCATGTAGTTAAGGGTACGTGTCTGTAAAATGAAAATCGGGAAATTGTCCCCTGAATTTTTGTCTGAATTACTTAAAAAGTTCACTCCTAAAGACGATAGAGTTGTTTTAGGGGCTAAGTTAGGCGAAGATGCTGCATTGATAGATTTTGGAGATACTTATCTTGTAGCTACTTCGGATCCAATAACCTTTTCTAGTGATTATATTGGTTGGTATGTTGTTCAGATTAATGCGAACGATATAGCGGCGATGGGTGCAATTCCTAGGTGGTTTATAGCCACATTATTACTTCCAGAAGATAGTACGGAATCGATAATAAATAATTTATTCAATCAACTTGCTGAGGCATGCGATGCATTGAATATAAGTCTGATAGGAGGCCATACTGAAATTACACATGGGATTGATAGACCAATAGTGTCTGGAACAATGCTGGGTCTGGTAGAAAAGCGGAAGGTGGTTTTTACATCTGGGGCCCGTCCGGGAGACAGTATTATTCTTACAAAGCAAATTGCTATTGAAGGTACATCAATTATTGCTAGGGAATTTGGTAGCAAACTTTTAGATACAGGAATAGATCCAAAGGTTATATCAAAGGCAAGAAACTTACTTTTTGATCCTGGTATCAGTGTTGTTGAGGAAGCTATACTTGCTTGTGAGTCTGTAAAGGTTCACTCTATGCATGATCCTACAGAGGGTGGAATAGCAACAGGACTTAGTGAACTCGCGACTGCGGCGGGGATTGGTTTGTTGATTAATCGTGAAGAGATACCTATATTGACAGAGTGCAAACAGTTTTGTGATTTATTAGGTATAGACCCGCTGGGTATGTTGTCTTCGGGTTCGTTACTTATTACAGTAGATTATGAGGATGGAAGGAAATTAATTGATGTTTTTAAGCACAATGGAATTTCTGCAAGTGAAATAGGGACATGCACAGCTACTTCAGAGGGACTAAAATTAATTACGGATGGTTGCTCAAGCCCTTTGCCTATTTTTGAAAAAGATGAACTTGCCAGGTACATTAGTTCTATGTAATAAATTTTGGTTAACCAAAATACTATCCAAATTGAATTATTCCACGCCCATCTTCACCATTTTCTAAATCAGAGAAGGCTTGATTTATTTCATCAAGAGGATATGTTCTGGTTATCAAGCTTTCCACGTCTAGTTGACCTTTCAAGTAGAAGTCTACAAGTTTAGTGAATGTTTCGTGAGGACTTGCAGCGCCATAATAACTACTAACTAAAGATTTTTGATTCCTCAAGAAATCGACCATATTGATAGGCGCTGTTTCCCCGACTGCACCTAATCCTATAAGGACTGCTGTGCCGGCTTTTCTTAGTGACATTACAGCACTGTTGATTGTTTTAGAGCTACCAAAACTATCAAATGCCATATCAACTCCGCTATCTGTAATTTCTTGTATCGCCTTTACAGGATCAACTGCTCGAGAATTGATAATATCGGTTGCCCCAAACTTGTAACTAAATTCCAATTTGTGATCGTGTATATCGATGGCAATTATTTTGCTGGCATTCATTAGCCGCGCACCTTGAATGACACTCAAACCTACTCCACCACATCCAAATACAGCAACAGTCATTCCTGCTTTTGAATCAGCAATATTAATAACAGAACCTACTCCTGTTGTCACACAACACCCTATTAGGGCTGCCACAGGCAACGGCATCTCATCGGGGATAGGGTGACAAGCCTGTTGTGGAATTATTATGTTTTCTGAGAATACGCCCAGTTTATTTAGTTGACCTATTTCGTTTGTTTCATCGTATAATCTGACATTGCCATCGTATAATCTTGATCCTGTTTTTATATTCGTGTCGCATAGCTGTGGATTCCCTGTACGGCATTGCCGACAGTGACCGCAGTTGGAAATAAACGATAGGATACATCGATCACCCTTTTTTACCTGGGTAACACCGTCGCCTATATCAATTACCGTACCAGCCCCTTCGTGACCCAAGACTATTGGTAATGGTTGTATTGCAGTACCTTTCATTACGTGGTGGTCACTAGCACAAATGCCTGCTGCACCCATTTTGACCTTCACTTCACCGGCTTTTGGCTCATCTTGACGCAATTCTTTTATCTGGAGTGGTTGGTTAGTTTCATATAGGATTGCTGCTTTCAATTAATTCACCTCAAAAAACCATTTGTGAAATTATTATGGATAATATATGGATTGTTTGAATATGAGTCAAATCTAAAATAGAAATATCAATTTAGACTAACCCTTTTTTCACATTATGTTGTAATCTGTATGGATTCCATTTATTTGATTCGATATTTGGTTTTATAGGGATATCAGACAATCGGCTATTGTGGAAGATTAGAATTAAATGTACATATGATATTTGTGTAATTGATGAACAATAAATCTAAATTAAGCCTAGTTCCATCAGGTTCTGATTTGCCTGGATATAGAGTTCGATGTGATTTATGCGGTAATTTAATTATTAAGCTTCACTGTAAGTTAAAATGTAACTTTTGTGGATATGCGAGAGATTGTTCTGATCCATGAACATGATTCAGTTACATAAGCTAAATGTTTTCTTTCAAATTATTTTCATTGTTGCAGTATCGATGGTATTTGGTTTTGCATGTACAAATAAAGAAAATATCGCATATGATCCAAATACAAACAATACTGTAATATCGACCCCAACACCTATTCCCTTAGATCCGGTTGAAATACTTGATAAATCTGGACAGCTTATGCAGGATTTGAAGTCTTTTCGATTTCAAATGACACATAATAAAGGAGGCACTCAATTTTTACCTGGAGTAGTTATAGAAGAGGTAACCGGGAGCGTTGTATACCCAGATAGTATGGCAATTTCATTTAATGGAGTGTTTGGAAATACCATTGCAATTGAAGTTGGACTAGTTACCACTAGAGAGGGTAGTTATATGACAAGTCCACTGACTGGAATCTGGCAGGAAGTGGAATCCGGATTAAACCCTCTGGCATTTTTTAACCCATCATCAGGAATATCTTCTATTATGACAAATTTACAAAATGTTCAGCTCATGGAATCAAATTTGGAGAACCACTATAAAATTTCAGGGAATTTAGATGCGAAGCAACTTGAACCTCTAATTGGCAGCACCTTGGAAAACTCCGTAGTTGCAGTAGAGCTTATTGTAAATGTATCAAATTTATTAATGTCAAATGCCGAACTTTCTGGTAAGGTCACAGAATTTGATATAGAGGGTATTATTCGCACGATTAATATCACAGATTTCAATGACTCAATAGTTATAGAAAAGCCTGATAATTAAAAAATCTTATTAATTGTTCAGTGATTTGTTTGTGAAATTCACTTACCGCAACAATTTTAGTCCATATATCGTAATTTTACCTGTCCTGATCGGGGTTTTCATTGCTGCCGATGACCAGACGGTAATAGTTACAGTATTGCCGCAGATTATGTTGGATATGAGAGTTACGATTACGGAACTAGATAGAGCTTCATGGACCGTAACCGGGTATCTATTAGGTTATTTGGCCGCCATGCCATTGATTGGAAGATTATCTGATGTTGTAGGACATAGGCGACTTTTTATTTTTGCTATGATTTGGTTTATGGTTGGTTCAATAGGAGTAGCAATTATTCCTGAACTCGATTTATCCATTCCAGACATATTATATACAGGATATAAGGTTACCAATTTCGAGTTTTTGATAGGAATGAGGGTATTTCAGGCAATAGGTGCAGGTGCGCTGGTCCCGTTGGCAATTGCCATAGCCGGAGATATTTTTCCACCAGGTAGAAGAGCTCTTTCATTCGGTTTAATAGGAGCTTCAGCAGAAGCAGGTGGTGTAATAGGGCCGCTTTGGGGTGGATTTGTACCGAAATACATGGATTCATTCTGGTCATGGTTGTGGTCAGAAGTACCATTTGCTTCTATAGGATTCATGGATTGGATTCAACATGAACAGAGTTGGAGATGGGTTTTCTGGATCAATTTGCCGCTTTCAGTCGTAGTAATAATCCTGGTACGACTTTTGATTAGTCCCAGTCCCAGGACTGATGGGAAAGTCGATTATTTTGGAGGTGTATTGATTGCATTAAGTTTGATTACGCTTACTTTAGGCCTATCTCGTATCGGTTCACCAGATTTAATAATGTTGATTTTTTTGATTCTTTCTTCTTCTTTGGGTTTTCTTTTTATAAGGAGGCAACTAACTGTAGAACAACCCTTAATTCCCATCTCAGTTTTTTCAACAAAAATTTTTACGGCAACCAATCTCACACACTGTTTTATTGGAGCTTCTTTAATTATTGGGATGGTTACAGTTCCGTTAATGGCTAATACGTTAATTGGATTGACTCCAATAGAAGGAGGATTGTGGTTATTGAGAATGACTGCAGCTATGCCAATTGGAGCTATAGTAGGAGGTTTGGTTTTAAGGTTTTTGGGCTATAGAATTCTAATATCTGTCGGATTGTTAACAGTTGCACTGGGGTATGCTTTGATGTCGAGTTGGAATGTTGAGATTAGCGACCCGAATTTATCGTTGCATCTCGGTGTTGTTGGTCTCGGCTTCGGGTTGTTAATTGCTCCTATTACACTTGCTGCTACTGAAGCTGTAAATGAGGTAGATAGAGGATCAGCTGCGGGAATAGTAACAGCTACCCGTATTATCGGGATGACCTTTGGATTAGCAGGTTTAACTGCTTGGGGTACTAGTAGATTTGGTGGTCTTGTATCACATTTACAAATACCGTTACCAATTTCAGGAGAGAGTGCCGAAGAGCTTCAAAGACGAGTACAATCGTTTAATTCTTCTGTTAATGATGCTGGCGTGACTATATTTAACGAATTTTTTATCGTGGCCATGATTCTCTGTTTATTTGCATTAATCCCTGCAATGTTCATA
>CAYFFO010000002.1:111404-113683 GCA_964342485.1 uncultured Dehalococcoidia bacterium | reverse complement strand
TTCATCACCGCTCACTTCCACTATCAGTGAATCTATTGCCACATCTACTATGTTTGCTCTAAATACACTAACTATTTGCATTATTTCACTTCTAGTTTGGATTGTAGAATTAACCTTGATAAGAGCTAATTCTCTGGAGACTATATTTTGATCTGAGATATCTGAGACTTTTATGACATCAACAAGTTTGTGTAAGTGTTTAGTCATTTGTTCAACAACCTTGTTGGTACCCTCTACAACAAAGGTCATTCGACTTAACTCTGGTTCTTCGCTCTGTCCTACAGCTAGACTAGATATATTAAATCCCCTTCTTCTAAACATGCTTGACACTCTGTTTAATACCCCAGGTTTATCCTGGACTAAAGCCGTTATAGTATGTCGGGGAGGTGGTACTAAGGAGTTCATTTTTTTATCTCCTCGTGGATTGGTTCTTCTATAAGTTCTTTTATAGTTTGTCCAGCAGGAATCATTGGGTACACATTTTCTTCTTCTTCAACCACAAAATCGATAAGGGCTGGTCCGTCATAATCCATTGCCTGTTGTATCGCAGGCATTACTTGACTCTTATCGGTAACTCGTATGCCTAGCATGCCAAATGCTTCTGCGAGCTTAACAAAGTCAGGATTTCGAGTGTATTGAGTTGCAACATAGCTCTTCTCATAAAAAAATTCTTGCCATTGTCGAACCATACCCAATACGGAATTGTTTATTATTGCAAATTTGACGTTAATTTTATTTTCAACCATGGTTGCGAGTTCGGCCATGGTCATTTGGAAGCCTCCATCACCTGCAATAGACCACACAGTTTTATTTGGTGCTCCTACTTTTGCTCCCATGGCACCTGGGACTTCGTATCCCATCGCTCCTGAGCCACCAGATGATACCCAAGTTTGTGGATCCTTGAACACATAATGTTGTGCTGCCCACATCTGATGTTGTCCAACTCCTGAGACTACTACTGCTTTACCATCGGTTGCCTTAGACAGTTGATTGATAATGAATTGTGGTAATAGCTTATCCGTTTCCCTAATTGTCATCGATGGATGGGATTTCTTTAAATCTTCAATTCTTTGTATCCAGTCAAGATGAGTTGCAGGTTCTACTAGTTCATTAAGCTTCAATAATACTTGCTTTAAATCACCAACAATTGGGACATCTACGGGTATGTTTTTACCTATCTCTGATGGGTCTATATCTATATGAATCTTTTTTGAATTCAATGCAAAAGCACTGGTTTTCCCAGTAATCCGGTCATCAAATCTCATGCCAAGTGCAACTAAAAGATCAGCTTCTTCAATTGCTTTACTGGCATAGGCCATACCATGCATTCCGGGCATACCAACACATAGAACATGATCATCTGGGAAGGAACTTATACCTAATAATGTGGTTATTACTGGTATTTGAGCTTTCTCTGCCAAAGCTCGGACTTCACTGAAAGCTCCCGAAAAGATAACGCCATGTCCTGCGAGTATTACTGGCCGCTTAGACTTAGAAATAACCTGCGATGCACGTTTTATCTGCGCAGGATGGCCTTGCAGGTTAGGCTTGTAGCCGGGTATGTCAATTTCTTCTGGATATTCAAAGTCGTCGATTTCTTGTAGAACATCCTTAGGAATATCTATCAATACAGGCCCTGGCCTACCAGTGGTTGCTATATGAAAAGCTTCTTTGATAATCTGTGGAATATCTTTGGATTCCATAACAAGATAATTATGCTTGGTTATTGGTAATGTGATCCCAGTTGTATCGGTTTCTTGGAAAGCATCACTTCCTATCGCAGCCCGGGTTACCTGACCAGTAATGACAACCATTGGTATAGAGTCCATTTGTGCCGTTGCTATACCAGTTACTAAGTTTGTGGCACCAGGCCCTGAGGTAGCCCAAGCTACTCCAGCTTTCCCAGTAACTCGTGCATAACCGTCAGCTGCATGTGCAGCGCCCTGCTCGTGCCTGACTAAAATATGACGGAGTTGAGGATATTCTGGCAATGTTTGATATAGTGGCAAGATGGCTCCGCCTGGGAGTCCAAATATTACATCAACTCCCTCACGAATGAGACTCTCACACACCATTTGTGAGCCTGTTAATTTCATGTCTCTGTATTCCTCCTAGAGTACAGTTTTATCAGGGATCCCAACAAAACAAAAAATCCCGTCCTGGCAAAGGGACGGGACTTACATAGTCTCGCGGTACCACCCTGATTGCCCGTATCCACGGGCCACTCTTCAGCTATAACGGGCTCAACCGCCCATTCCTTATCAGCTTACCAGCAGTTT
>CAYFFO010000002.1:88400-111304 GCA_964342485.1 uncultured Dehalococcoidia bacterium | reverse complement strand
CTCTTCAGCTATAACGGGCTCAACCGCCCATTCCTTATCAGCTTACCAGCAGTTTTATTAGCACTGGCTAGTAAATTTTACCTTAAAGTCTGGGTGCTCAGGGGCGAGTTCACGGTTATTGCTACGCTGGGATTCCACTATCTCCAACTCTCTATTGTGCTTTTAATCCGCTAATACTCCCCATCAATGCAATTTAATTTATATTTACACTAGTTATCGAATATAGCACTATGCTACTTTCAGTGTCAATTAGATAAAGTTATTTAATTCTCAAATTTCATGAGGTGTATTTGTTCAAGATAAAATTTGATGTCTAGATTGGTTCCACTCTTTTCTTGATTGTTGGCTTAACCTTGAGCCAATATAATTGACAATCGAAGATTGGAGCAGACGGGTCTTATTATCAACAGCTATTTTGGTCGAGGACAGATCATTCTTTACTGTGTCATGGCATTGGATGTAAATTTTCAAAATGGGCTCTGTACCTGAGGGCCGGATACTAATGCGAGTCTTCAAATCTTTTGACAGGTACATTGAAATCATATTTGAATAATGACCGACTTGGTAGCTATCTTGCATTTTCTCTTTTTTCATTAATCTATCTTGAACACGTAAAATCGGTATTTTATCTATATTGGTTGGTGGGTTTTCATGGAGATCGTACATCACTTCTTTAATTATCTGCTGGCCGGTTGTGCCTCCTAGTTCTACTATGAAAAGAGAATTGTTGTAATATCCGAATTCTTGGTAAATGTTGTCTAAGTATGTCAAAAGTGTCTGGTCATTATCTTTAAGAGTAGAGGACAACTCGCAGATTAGAAGAGATGCTATTGCTGCATCTTTATCTCTCACAAAGTCACCCGCTAAATAGCCTAGACTTTCTTCAGCTCCAAAGATAAATTTGGAAGTGTCAGGTAATTTTTCAATTTCATTAGCGATAAATTTAAAACCAACTGGGAGGTCATTTATTGGCTTCAGGCCGAAACTAAAAGCTATGTCAGAGATTAATGTAGTAGTGACCGATGTACATATTATTTTCTCTGTACCTTTAAGCCCACAGGTTTTTTGCCTATTTGATAGTAGATAGTGTGTTAGACATGCACCAATTTGGTTGCCGTTGAGAAGTACCATCTCATTGGAACTAAGTTTGTTTTTTGTAGCTACCCTAATACGATCCCCATCTGGGTCTGAGCAAATAACGATGTCAGAGTCTGACTCTTCTCCCATTTTGATAGATTCAGTCATTACCTCTGGATATTCAGGGTTAAGAATTCCATTTATTGAAGTTGGGAAATTGTGATCCATATTTGCCTGATTAGGGACGATTGTAATATTAAATCCCCTGGCCTTTAATACAGGAAGAACGTTTGTTGACCCTACGCCGTGCATAGGACTAAATGTTATTTTCGCTGAGTTGCTATTTGTTGTTGAAAGATCTGTGATATTCCCAACGTATGATTCATCTACCTTTTTACCAATCATTGAAATCAAATGTTCCGTTGAGGGATTGGATAGAGGTTTGATTTTGATTTCATTGACGTTTAATACGGAATTCATAAATTTTTTGTCCATAGGAGGGACAACCTGACCTCCATTTGACCAGTAAAATTTGAACCCATTATCAGTTTTTGGATTGTGGGATGCAGTAATCTGAACTCCTGCTGTGGCTCCTAGATGACGTACAGCAAAAGATATTTCTGGTGTCGCCCTAGGGCTGTCAAACAGAAAAGCTGGAATTTCATTTGCAGTAAAAATTCGGCATGAGAGTTCAGCAAATTCCCGACAATATTTTCGAGTTTCATATCCAACAATAATTCCTGACGCTTTGTTTGTGCTGAACGATGTATTGATGAAATTGCTGAGTCCTTGAGCTGCCTCTCCTATTGTCCTCAAGTTTATTCGGTTTGGTCCCACGCCTAATGGACCCCTTATTCCACCTGTACCAATTCTGAGACGAGTCCTAAAGGAATCCTCGAGCTCTACCCAGTTTCTATTGGCTATAAGAAGTTCAATATCAGGAACGAAACGTTGAAAGTCTGAGTGATAAAGCCATAGATTTATGTTTGAGACTGATTGATGACTTAACTGTTTAGACTCGACCTGTTTAGCAAAGATTTTGTTGTACTTATTGGTTTTCAATATGAGTATTTTAAACTCAATGGTTTAACAAATTGGTTTGGCAGGCTTTTTATTTAATACGCTTAGATTGAGTTTTTTAATTTATATAAAAATTTTTATCAATAGGTTAATTTGAAAAAGCGTCATTCCTGATTACATCAGACCGATCTGTTATTTCCCAGGGAAGACTTATATCTTCTCTTCCAAAGTGTCCATAAGAAGCAGTTTGTTTGTAGATCGGTCTTCTTAATCCTAGATCCCGAATTATAGCTCCTGGACGAAGATCAAAATGTTTTTCGATTAGCTGAACTATTTTGTCATCACTTATTTTGTTTGTGCCAAATGTTTCAACTGAAACAGATGTTGGTTTAGCCATGCCTATTGCGTAGGATATTTGGATTTCAAGTCTATCAGCTACTCCGGCAGCGACTAAATTCTTGGCAACCCAACGAGCGGCATATGCTGCAGATCGATCAACTTTAGTCGGATCTTTTCCGGAAAATGCTCCACCACCATGTCTCGCCATACCACCATAGGTATCAACAAGTATCTTTCTACCTGTAAGCCCTGCGTCTCCTACAGGTCCCCCTATTACGAAACGTCCAGATGGATTTATGTGATAGATTGTTTTGTCATCTCTCAACGTCTCTGGAATTACTTCGAATGCTACTTTTTCAATCAAATCACGTTCGATCGTGGATTGTGGAACATCGGGGTCGTGCTGTGTACTTAAAACGACAGTATCTATTCGTCTGGGATTTCCATGTGCGTATTCAACTGTAACCTGTGATTTTCCGTCGGGCCTTAAATATGGGAGTTCGTTACTTTTCCTTAATTCAGACATTCTTCTAGTTAGTTTGTGGGATAGAGACATAGGCATAGGCATTAACTCTTGAGTTTCATTACACGCAAATCCAACCATCATTCCCTGGTCTCCAGCACCTATCATTTCTATTTCATTTTCAGTAGACGAATTCTCTTCTCTAACTTCAAGGGCGACATCAACTCCTTCTGCAATGTCGTTAGATTGTTCGTGAATTGAGATCAAAACACCACAAGATTGATAATCAAATCCATATTTAGGATCGTCATATCCCGCGTCTTTTATTGCTTCACGTACTATAGAAGAATAATCTAAGCTGGCACTAGTTGTTATTTCACCTATTACCACAACTAGTCCGGTGGTTGTGGAAACTTCGCAAGCAACCCTACCTGACGGATCGTTGGAAAGTATATTATCTAGAATTGCATCTGAAATTTGATCACACAACTTGTCAGGGTGACCTTCAGTTACCGATTCCGAAGTGAACATGTATTTAGATGATTCGCTAAAGCTGTATGGCACGTCTATCCCTCCATAATCTGGTTATATTAATCTGCTTTAGATAATATTAAGTTCCAATCTGCCAACTACCAAGATACTGTTGTTGTTCGTTAGTAAGGGCGTCAATAGCGATACCCATTGATTGTAGTTTGAGTCTTCCAACTTCTTCATCTATGACTTTAGGTACTGGGAACACTGCGTTTTCAAGGTTGTTTCCCTCATTGGCTATATGCTCTGCTGATAGAGCTTGATTCGCAAAACTCATGTCCATCACAGAAGAAGGATGGCCTTCAGCTGCTGCAAGGTTTATAAGCCTTCCTTCACCAAGTAAGCAAATTCTTTTACCGTCTTTCATTATGTATTCATCCACAGAAGGTCTTGGCTTATATTTTTGTTCCGCAAGATCTTCAAGGGCTTCTATGTCTATTTCTACGTTGAAGTGCCCACTGTTAGCGATTATTGCTCCGCTTTTCATAGAAAGGATATGTTTTCTGTCAACTGCCTTCATTCCTCCAGTCAAAGTAATAAATATATCCCCTATCGAAGCAGCATCACTCATAGGCATCACTCTGTGTCCATCCATAGCTGCCTCTATTGCTCGAATCGGGTTTATTTCAGTGACTATTGTGTTTGCTCCCATCCCTCTTGCTCTCATCGCTACCCCTTTTCCACACCAACCGTATCCTGCAACTACAACGTTTTTTCCAGCCCATAAGATGTTCGTGGCTCTTGTGATCCCATCAAGGGTACTCTGTCCAGTTCCGTAACGATTGTCGAAAAAATGCTTTGTGTCTGCATCGTTGACTGCAATGATTGGGTAGGCTAGTTGGCCTGCGTCAGCTAAACTATTAAGTCGAATTACACCTGTTGTGGTTTCCTCAGTACCTCCAACTACATTGTCCAGAACATCACGCTTGGTTGTATGTAAAGTAGCTACCAAATCGGCCCCGTCATCCATTGTTATATGAGGATGCTTATCCAATGAAGTGTTTATATGATCGTAGTAAACATCGTTATCTTCCCCTCGAATTGCATATACAGAAATATTATTTTCTGCATTCAATGCTGCTGCAACACTATCTTGGGTGCTAAGAGGATTACTAGCACACAAAAACACTTCAGCCCCACCGTCACGTAAAGTAAGTGCAAGATTAGCAGTCTCAGAAGTTACGTGAAGGCACGCCGTAATTCTCAGGCCTGCCAATGGTTTTTCTTTTCTAAACCTATCTCGTATAGACTGTACTACCGGCATTTCTAGAGCTGCCCACTCTATTCTCCGGTTGCCTTCACCTGCTAAAGTAGGGTCTTTAATGTCTCCGGAAATGTTTGTTTTTGCCAATTTTATCTCCTGTGTCGTTAAGCATTCTGACAATATAGTTAAATTTGTGGGATTAAATGACATTCATTGGGGGAAATCTTTATTCATCCGTCCCATAACTGGTCGGCAAACCGTTTACTATCCATGAAGGTGTTCCATCTTCAATGTTAAACAGCTTTTCAGGATCCATACCCATAGCCGCGGCCATTTCGCAGGCCAATCCGCTTCTTACTCCTTGTGCACAGATAAACATAAGTCTTTTATCTGTTGGCAATTCCTCAATTCTTGCCAAAACATCATCGACGGGTATTGATAATGCATTTTGTATATGGCCAGATGCAAATTCATCATTGCTCCGAACATCTATAACTATAGTATCTTCTTCATCGTACATTTCTTTAGCTTCGATCATGCTAATTCTATAGAAAGGCTCTCCTTGATCTTGTCTCGGCATTTTGATCTCCCTAATTTGACTTCCTGACCTTGTTATTTCTAGTTAGATTAAGATTTTTTGAAAACCGAATTTACCCTTGGCTATATATTATGGCACTATTTTACATGTCTACCAAGCGTTCAAATAGGGGAAGTGAATCTCCAATAAGAGGAGAAGCATAGTTTATAAAACTTTCTGTGGGCATATAGTCTTTTAAACTGAAATAAGATTCGGGCATCGCACTAATTTTTCCGGCAACCTTTTCTAATGTAGTTGTCCCTGTGACACAATTGTAAGGATTCGATTGAGAACGTTCTAGAGTAACCATTATGTCTGTTTCACCACGCTTTGCGCAATAAATAGCTTCCTCACCAGCCATGCTAGCCTCTAGTGCATCGGTTTTGGAAATTGTGGCAACCAAAGATCTTTGTATTGTTCCAGGTTTTTCAAAGCGTACTCTGAGCCCAAGTGTTTTGGATGCTAGCCGAGATAAATACTGCCCTGCACCTTCGTAATAAGGATGTCCAAAATCGTCAACGAACCAAGGTTTATTGTTGCCAAAGACTCCTAAATCACTACGGGCGTTTTCGGATACAACGGCAACTGCAAAACCAAAGGATGAATATGCAGATTCTAAAAGGTCAAGGAATTTATCTTCACTGATAGGATATTCTGGTATCACAACTATGTGAGGAGCGTCACGTTGATCTTTTTTACCAAGTGTTGAAGCTGACGCAAGCCATCCTGTATCACGCCCCATTACCTCTAGTATGGCTATTGGACTGGATTGCCCCATACTTTCCGAGTCCCTGCCGATGCCCATTGTTGACATTGCTACAAAGAGAGCCGCACTACCGTATCCAAGAGAATGATCAGTATTTCTAAGATCATTATCAATAGTTTTTGGGATATTAACTATTGATAGGTCGATCCCTGCGTCGATTGAAGCATTAAAAATTGAGTGTCCTGTTTCTGCCGAGTCGTTTCCACCGATTATGATGCAGGCTACAATATCGTTGTATTGGAGATGATTTAAAATACTTTCTATTTCATTATCGATTATTTTATGACGAGTGGATCCCAGAAAAGCTCCTGGCGTGTTATTGATAACTGACAAACGGGCTTCTGAAATATTTGTAAGATTTACTAAATTATTGTGAATAAGTCCCTGTATTCCTCGAATAGAACCAAAGACGTTGTCGAATTTACCAAAAGAGGATTGGATAGCTCCTACCAGGCTCCTATTCAGTACGGCAGTACTTCCTCCTGATTGCATTATCAGAACGTTTCCCATGGTTATTGCGATAGATAGTCCTTTAAGTATTTTATATTAAAGAAAACTTAGTATACCCAAGCTGACACTGTTATGGCGATTATCATAATTACTAACGATGTTATCGTCAGGTAAAAGTGTTCTATTGTTACAGAACCTAGATAAATAATTGGAAAATCGGCAATTATCGTCCAAAGAGTATAGTGTTTAATTCTCTCTTTAGTTATCATTTACATTCATCCTAAAATAGATTTATTACTATCCATGCTTGAATTCCTACCAATAAAACAAGGATCAGACAATAAGGGATTGTTCGTTTCATTACTTCGCCATACAGGTCTTTATCGGGTTTTTTCTCTGATATTCCTACTATTGCTGTTCCTACTAGAACTTTAGCAGGAGCAATAGAGCTTCCGAGGGAACCGCCAATTGACTGAACACTTGCTATGGTTATACTTGTAATTCCCAATGCCTGTGCAGTTTCGTACTGGAGCAACCCGAACATCACGTTAGAATTGGTATTACTTCCTGTCATAAATGTTCCTAGTACTCCGATATAAGGCGATATTAACGGAAATGTTTCTTGAGTACCAGTTGCTATGGTGCGAGCTAAGAGTACTGTCATACCTGTGTCTGTCATGATTAACGCCATCATGACCATAGTGATTATTCCTACACTAGTTGATACACACTGGTTGTAGGTTTTACTTGCAGCTTTTATCGCTGTTTTATGTTGCCATAATTTCCTAGAAGAAAGAATCACATAACTGATGATCAATGACATCAGGATTAAAGGTGCTGGGTGTCTCATAAGGGTAATTTTTGCATAATTTTGTATTTCATCAACGGAATGACCCAGAGCTGTTTTTGTTGCAGGGTAATCTAGTCCCCAAAAAAGAGAATTACCAAATTCCTTAACAACCGGTATTTGTACGATCACACTGAAGACAAGTAGAAGATAATAGGGCATAAACGCCATGTGGAAATTTAGCTTGGTAGCAACTATTCTATTTGAGGTTAATTTGGCCTTTGTTATTTTTTGTGGGAATAATGGGGTTTTTGCTACTATCCAGCCGATTGTACAACCTGCTAGTCCAGCCACTATCGATGCGATTTGAGGAGCTCCGATTAAGGTTGTTATCCAAAGACAGATTGCCATTGTAATACCCATGGACAAAATTATTGGGATTCCTCTTCGTATTGATTCTAATCCACCTTGTAAGTGGGCAACAGCAACCCCAGTTCCAATAATTGGTAATGCGAATAATGCAGCCATGTGTGGGCCAATATCTTCTCCAGGAATACCTGTCTGCTGTTGAATCATGAAATACGAGGATCCCAAAGAACCGAATGTGACTGCCCATGCATGTCCAACTAATACAATTGCTGCCGCCCTAGCGGGAAGAAAGCCCATAAATATCATCAATGGAGCGACTACGGCCACGGGCACCCCAAAGCCAGCAATGCCTTGCATAACTCCTGAAAAAGCCCATCCAACGACCAATGCTTGTGCCAGTGGGTCTGCTACAAGTTTAGTCATTGTTTTCCCAATAACATCTATGCCTCCCAAAGAATCAATTACGTTATATAGCATCACTGAAGTCCAAATTATTGATAGTACGAAAATGCTTAAACTAAGACCCTTGGCGCTGCTGATCGCCAATATTTTTGTGTCGGCTCCGAAAAACAGGCCAGATATGACTATGACACTGAGACAAGAAACAGCTCCTGATTTTGGAGCTGACCACCTAAATACCAAAATGGATGTTAATAGAACTAATAGTGGCGTAGTTCCTAGAATTACATTGATTATATTTAGTTCTGGGCCATTGCTCATAGTTATAGATCTATTAGGTCAGACGAATTATATAAACAGAATTTTAGAGGGGCGATTGTATCTACAGGTAATAAAAGTGTCAAACTCTTTGTTGCCTTTAGATTAATCATTGAATCTTGTAGGACTGAAAGGCTGTATGTCAATGGTTGGTGGATTGTGTGCTATCAAGTCAGCAATAATCTGCCCCATACCAGTGCCAAGGTTAATTCCATTACGCCCACCCCCAGTAGCAATAAATGCTCCCGGGAGATTATTTACAGGACCTATTATTGGTAGGCGGTCAGGCGAAATTGGCCTAAGACAGGCTGTTTGGCGCACTATTTGAGGATTTTGAATTGAGGGGATCATTTTGTTTAAGTTAAGAATTATGTTATTTGCGGCTTGGTTGGTTATTGATTCATCAAAGCCAGTGTCTTCCTCTGTTGTACCTGCCCACACAAGACCATCTGGCTTTGTTACTGCATAATTTCCGTTCCAAGTTACAGAAAACTTGTAAGGGTCTCCCTTAGTTAATAGGCGAAGTATTTGTCCTTTAAGGGGGCTGACTTCAATCGGTGACTCAACCCAGGCAGACGCAATTGAGCTCCATGGGCCCATAGCGATCACAATATTACTACATGATATCTCGTCACTATCTACTATAACTCCTCGAATCGTAGTCTTCTCTTTAATTATTCCGGTGACATTTCCCTTGTGAAATTTTGCACCTAGTTTTTCAGCACCTTTGGCAAGTGCTATTGTCATTCGTTGGGGTTCGATATCGGCTGTGCCTTCCACGAATAATCCCCCATGTATTTCTGGTGAGATTCGTGGCTCTAGTGAAGCAACCTGAGATTGATTGAGCCAAGATACGATGTAGCCTTCCGGGTTGAGCTGACTATTTAGACTAGCTTTAAGCTCCTTAATTTCATTGTCAGAGAAACAAAGAGTAATGGTTGGCCTTGTTCGATAATCAAAATTTATACCCGTTTCTGATGGAAGTTGCAATGCAAGTTCTTGATAGAGCTTAAAGCTCATTAAAGCTAGTTCGTGTGTTGCTTGATCATTACCTTTGCGGTATAAGGCACCTAGTCCCCCGTAAGCATGTCCAGATGCATGGCTACCAACTCCATCTCGTTCTATCACAATATTATCAATTCCATTTTGGGCCAAGTAGTAAGCAGTAGAAATACCGGCGATACCTCCACCAATTATCACTGTATTTGTAGTACCTATTTTCATTTATGAATTAATAGCCCTTCTTGTGTTTGTAAATTAATAATTCAGTAATTGGAATATTTGGTAATCTGATATAAGCTATCTGACTCAAGTATACTTTCTTGTGATCCATGAAGATACTCGGGTTGAAGAAAGTTTTCCTTGGTAAGTTGGGCTTGACATCATATATAATTTACAAATATTATCTGCAAGTTTGGTTATTGTATGCTTCTATTCGATTGGTGTGATAGTTTAGTATCCATTAATCAATTTGGTAGTCACAAGAATTAATAAAGGGGGGGAAGATTTCATATGGCGACACTGAGGAAAAGCGATATTACAGCAAGGGTGGCAACTGGACTAGGTGGTTCTAGAGCCCAAGGCGAAGCTGCTCTAAAAGCAGTTCTGTCAAGTATTCAAGATGCTTTGGCTAACGGGGATAAAGTTGTTTTAACAGGTTTTGGATCTTTTTCTGTTAGAGATGTAAAGCAAAGGCGGGTCAAGCCCATACGAGGTGGACAGGCAGGAAAATTGATAACAGTCCCGGCTCACCGAAGGGTTGGCTTCACTGCTGGTGCTGAATTAAGCAAAATCGCTCGAAAATAATAGTTTCACTGATAAAAGGAGGGTTAAATGCGTTATTACAGGATTCGTGATGAGGTAGGGAATACCCATTTAACTGTTGAGAATGATCCCGGTATACTAGTATCACTAACCGATCTTAATGAAGAAGTTAAGGGCTTTGAAGATTTATTAAAAGTACACTATATTGGCGGACAACCGATTGATGACGTGACTCGTAATATATTGTCTCAGGGTAATCCAAGATCCTTTAGTCTTCTTGATTTAGAAAACTGGTCTAAAGATGACTCGAATAAAGGTAGGATTATTCGTCCAATTGATCCTGATGAAGTCTGGGCTGGAGGTATAGGAAATTATTCTGTACCCGATGAATTAGTCGAGAAAATGCCAGATTTTACCAAAAAAGCATATGAAAATGAACGACCACCAATAATGTATAAAGGTGGATCTACTCGACTGGTAGGTCCCTTTGATAATATTGGTATTAGAAGCGATACTAGCACAGTCGCTGAAGGCGAACTGGTTTTGGTGATTTATAAAGGGGAGCTAGTGGCTTATAGTACTGGTAACGAGGTTGCTGGAGGATTGATGGGTGAGACGATTTGGTGGATGGTTCCTAGTAAAGTTTTTAAAGGATGCGCATCTTTAGGACCATGTATTGTGACTCCTGAAAGCCTTAATAGTCCAACAGATAGATCTATGGAACTGACTATAAATAGAAAAGGTCAAGTAGTGGGTAAATCTAGCAATACCACTGCACATAGAAGGGCTCCCGAAGATATAATAAGATGGGTTACCGATCATGATAGCCCCCCAGATCTAATGGTTATTTATACCGGTGGATGTGTGGCGGATGGTCCTTTAGAGGCAGGTGATTTAGTGAAGATCAGCCTAGAAGGTATCGGTTCTGTTGAAAACACTGTCGAAATCGTCTAAGTATCAATTTAATCAGAAGATACAAGTCAAATATTTTCATTAATCAAGCTTAATCTTATTAGGAGATAGTTTGTTTAACGGCAGCAAAGTTCATGTGGTATAAGTTTGAATAAAGGCCATCTGTATTCATTAATTCTTCGTGTGTGCCTACCTGTTCAACATGACCTTGATTGAGAACCACAATTTTATCTGCACCTCTGATAGTCGAAAGGCGGTGTGCTATTACAATAGCAGTTCGGTCTTTCAGTAAGTTTTCTAAAGCTTTTTGAATAAGAAGTTCTGTAAAGCTATCAATATTTGCAGTAGCTTCGTCTAGGATCAATATTCGAGGATCGTCAATAATTGCTCTTGCAAAACTTATAAGCTGTCGTTGTCCTACGCTTAGGTTTGCTCCACGTTCATGAAGGAATGTGTCGTATCCATTTTCAAGATCCATTATAAATTCGTGAATCCCAACCGACTTTGATGCTTCAATCATCTTTGCTTCTGAAGTATCAGTATGGATATATTTGATGTTGTCTCTTACTGTACCTGAAAACAGAAAAGGCTCTTGTAGCACCATGCTGGTTTGACGTGCTAAAGATGCACGTGTTTCGTCTCTCACGTCTTGTCCATCTACCAAAATTGTACCTCTACCCTCTGGCACATCGTAAAACCGGGACATAAGGGATACTAAAGTGGTTTTCCCTGCGCCTGTTGGACCGACTATTGCTACAGTTTGTCCTGGAGCGATATGCATATCCACGTGAGTTAGGACATCTTGTCCGTCTATGTAACTATAACTTACGTCTTTGAATTCTATTTCTCCACGTACTTCAGCAAAATCGTGCGCGTCCGGTTTGTCCTTTAACTCTGGTTCAGTGTCAAGGAGCTCAAATATTCGCATACCTGATGCCATTGCTCTTTGTAATTGAGTGTATTGCATTGTAAGGCTGCGGATTGGATCAAAAAATCTTTGGATGTACATAACAAAAGCTACAATAGAACCAACGGCCAAATTGTTACTCCCCGCCATTTGTGCTCCAAATATAAGAACCAGTCCAATTGATACAGCGGTAAGGATGTCTACAGATGGGAGTAAGCCAGACGAGATTTTTGTTGCGTAGATGGAAGAATTTAGATTGTCTTGATTTATATCATCAAAACTTTCTAGGTTCTTTTCTTGGCGATTCATTGCCTGCACCACTCTTACTCCGGAGATGTTTTCATTCAAAGCTCCGTTAACTGAAGCGGCTGCAGTTCTTACTCTCACAAAAGCTTTCCGGGCAAATGGTTGCCAAATAGCCATTACAATTATCAAAATTGGTATAGTTACAACTGAAATTAATCCTAGCTCAAAACTGATAATTAACACTGCTGCAACGATCCCTATCAAGCTCAAAAGATCTCCGACTGTTACAACAGCTACGGAAAGGAATTCTTGTAGTTGGTAGACGTCTCCTAGAACGCGAGACATGATTCTTCCAACTTCGTTCTTGTCATAGAAAGAGACAGATTGGTTTTGTAGGTGATGGAACATGTCTCGTCGTAGTGAGTAAAGTAACTTCTGTCCTACCCTTGCTATAGTTAATTCTTGGGTAAAATTGGCTCCCCAATTTAGTAAGGCATTAGCCATAAAAAAGCCTACTACCCAAGTTAAGCCAACTTTGTCACTCTCTACTATGAAATTATCAATTCCAATCTTAATTAACCATGGGATAGCTACCTGTGTACCAGTGAACAGAAGCATTGCAATAATAGCTAGTGCCATAAGTGCGATATGGGGTTTTAGATATGGCCCCATTCTAGTTATTACTTTGTAGTTGAAAGCATTGCCAAAGGCATCTTCATCTAGGCGAGCGCCAGAACCAGCTTTGACTGCTGCTTTGAAACCTCCAGACATCATGATGTTGTAACCTCTGTGGGTTCATTTTCATTCATTTCAAATTCCATCATCACATCTTCTTGTGGTTTAAGTTGCAGATCATATATTTGGCGATATATCCCTTGATGCCTAATTAATGTTTCGTGTGATCCTCGCTCAACTATCTTTCCGTGGTCTAGTACAATTATCTCGTCAGCTTTATGAACAGTACTGAGCCGGTTAGCTATCACAAAGGTAGTGCGGCCGTGCATCAATGATTCCAAAGCTTTCTGGATCAATTCTTCTGTTTGTGCATCTACGCTTGCGGTGGAATCGTCCAAAATAAGGATAGAAGGGTCTAGGAGTACAGCACGTGCAATGGACATGCGCTGGCGTTGTCCGCCTGATAGAGTAGAACCCCTTTCTCCTACCACAGTTTCGTAGCCATCCTCAAGTGTGTTTATGAAATCATCTAATTGTGCTATTTTTGCGGCAGAAATTATTTCCTTCATAGAAGCTTGCGGACGGCCGTAAGCTATATTTTCTTTAAGGCTAGTTGTAAACAGAAATACATCCTGTTGAACTATACCTATATTACCGCGAAGAGAATTTAATGAGGCCTGTCGAATATCAATACCGTCTATTGTTATTCGACCAAATCGTACATCGTAAAATCGTGGCAGTAAATTGACTAGTGTACTTTTACCACTACCAGGAGCTCCAACAATGGCTAGGATCTTTCCTTTTTCTCCTGTAAGGTTAATGTTTTGCAAGATAGGTGTATGCCCGTCATAACTGAAGCTTACATCCTCAAAAATGACTTTACCTTCTGTATGGGGTAATGTTTTTGGATTCTTTGTTTCTCGTACATGCGATTCATAGTCAAGAACCTCAAACAGTCGTTCTCCTGCTGAAAATGCACGAGCATATGAATTAACTACCATCCCTGCCTGCCGAACGGGCATAGCCAAAATTTGCATGTAAAACAGAAAACTGGCTAGATCGCCTGGAGTTATATCACCGTTAATAACCCTTAAACCACCCGCCCATAGGATTAGGCCAATTGTTATCAGGTAAATAAAGACAATAATGGATGTGTTGAGTGCTTGAAGACGCGCCGCGCGTATCATATCAAATGAAACGGCGGAACTACTATGATCGTATTTGGCCTCCTCATATTCTTCAGCTGCAAATGCTTTTACGACTCGGGCTCCAGTCATATTTTCTTGTAAAACAGTGCTCAATTCGGCCATGTCTTCTTGGATCCTCAGCCAAATTCGTCTTAAATGAAGCCGCAAAATAGTGGTAAGGGCTCCAAGTGCTGGCATAAACAGTAGAGCTACCAAACCAAGTCGCCAGTCTCTCCAAATTAAAATGGTAGAGGAAGCAATAAACAGAATAAGGTAGTATGGGGATCTTATTAGGCCTGCCATGATAAACATTCGGAATGCTTCCACATCCGTTATTGCCCGGGACATCAAGTTACCTGTGTGATTGGTGTCATGGAATTCAAAACTTAAATTTTGTACGTGGTTATAAAATTTGTTTCTTAAATCGTATGCTACAGATTGGGATAGTTTTTCACCATAGTAAGTTTGTCCAAAAGTCAGGAGCCCACGAAGTAGACTCAAAATAAGGATTACAATAGCAATTTGAAAAATAGCAGATGTCGAGGATGTGTTGTCTGAAATAACTTTAACAGTTTGATCAATGGCCATGCCAAAGAGCCAAGGAAGAAACAGGTATGCAGCAGTTGCACCTGATACACAAGCGAGTGCTTTTATTGTGAGCCATCTGTGGTTCAGTGTGAGGGAGATAATACGAATAAATATATGCATTAATTTCGACTTGTTGTTTTTGAAAGGTTGAAACTAATCATTTTTCTAATACAAAACCTATATCAAGTATAAAATTTGTTCAAGGGGGAAATAATGCTTAATTAATGGAATTTATCAGATTTTTATTATCAAAAACTAACATCAGATGTATGTCCAATATTCCATTATTGGAGGTGTTAAAGATGCAATTAGAGGACTAATTTACTTAAAAGAGTATTCAAAGGAAAATAAATGTCGATATTTGTGATGAAGGCTACCAAACTAGAGCATAAATTGTTCTGGCTAAATTATTTCAAATGTCGATCCCATCGTTGTTTTGGTGACCTCGATGCGAACCGGGAATGCTTCCTTTATCTGTTCAAGATGTGTAATCACGATAATTTTTTCAAAATCGTCTTGTATGGATTGGATAGCTTCTCTGAGCCGTTCTTGACCGGTGTTATCTTGAGATCCAAAACCTTCATCGATAAATAATATGGGCAATGGGGTACCTGCCCTTCTCGCAAGTAGTTTAGATAATGCTATGCGAAGAGCAAAATTGATTCTAAATGATTCACCTCCACTAAATGTCTCGTAACTCCGAGTGCCGATTTCATCAGAGACTCGGATATCAATCTCTTCTGCTCTTAGTCCTATTTGCTTATCTCTACGTCCTTCTTTGAGTTGTAGTTTTAGGAACATCCGATTTTCAGTTAGTCTTCCAAGTAATTCATTAGCTTCGTCTTGAATTTGGGGTATAGCATTTTCAATAATTAATGCCTGTATTCCGTTTCTCCCAAAAGCGAGTCTTAGCTCATCGTAAATAGATTTGGATTCAGTAATCTTTTTCCTAGAAGATTGGAGTTCAGCTATTTCTGTTTGCAAATTATCTATTCGGGCAATCTGCTGCTGGGCAGTTTTTTGTGTTACTTCTGCATTTAGAGCAGACTTTTCCAAAATTGATAGTGAATTTTTGACAAGAGTGTATTTTTGTTCGATATCAACAAGAGATTGTAAATCATCTTTAAGTCGTAGGCATCGGTGTTTGTCAGTTTCGATTTCATTAGAACGACGAGCCAATAGCTTACTGGAAGATTGAAGTGAAGCTTTTTGCGAACTCAATGTCGTTTTTGCATTTTGACATTGACGATTGAGTTCTATATATGGATTGAGTTCGTTAACCTTTGCAAGAACTTCCTTATGATATCCACGATCGTAATTAAGCTCAGCTAAGCGATTCTGTAATAATTTGATTTTAGCCTGCTCTTCAGGCAAATAATCTTTTTGTGAAATTTTTTGGTTTATGTGTTCAAGTTGCTGTTTTTGCTCAACTAATTCTTGCCCGGCAGAAATAGATTCGGATAATTTATTTTCAGATAGGATCATACTGTTTTCAAGCTGCTGACGACGTTTTATGAGATATTCTTGGTCACGTTCAATGATTTTTTCTAATTTTGCTATTGCATCTTGTTTATGAGATAGACTCTCAGGGCTATATTCCAAGCCAGATATTTGTTCGTTAATCTTTTGTAAACTCAGACGTTCTGTAGAGGCGAAGTTTTTCAGTTTTATTGTTTCAGATAGACCCTGATACGATTTCCTGATATTAGCAAGATGAACGACTGACTTATTAGCTTCATCTAGTTTTGATTGGCAGGTTGAAAGCTTTTGATTGATTTCCAGTATTAGAGAAGTTGTTTCTTGATCTTGAAATTCGATTTGTTTGGAAAGCTCCTCCTGGTTTACTATCAATTTTTCACACTCTTGTTTATTCTTGGAATAAAGTTTTTTGTGCTCTAGTCCTTTGTCTCGATATTCCTGTTTTAATTTATTAATGCCTTCTGTTTCCATTACCTGTTTACAAACTGGACATTCAGCTTTGCCGCTTGTAAGAAGGTCAAATTTCTCACGGGTTTCTTGCATTTCAATATGGAGATAGCTGTTTTCTTGTTTTAGGTAGTTAATTCTGTCACCAAATTGTTCTAAGTCCCGGCGCGAGGCTTGCACTTTGTTTAATTGTTTTTTGGCCAAAGTATGTTCTTTGGAAAGGTCTACAATTTCATTGTTGAGATGACTGATTTCGGTAACTATTGATTCTAGATCAATTATTGTTTTTCCTAATTGAGATATTTGTTCTGATAGTTGGGCTTCTTCTACAGCTATTTTTTGTTCAAGTTTTGCTTTTTGGTCTTCTAATCCTCTCCGAATTTCCAAAGATTTGTTTATCGATACCAACTCTTCCCATAAAAGATTTGCTTCATCCTTTTTGTCATTAAATTGTTTTTCATTTGCTGTTTGGTCGTTTAATGACTTTGAAATTATGCGAATTTCTTCTTCAATCTCTTTTTGCGATCTCGATTTGGGCTTCAGTTCCTCATCGATTCTAGTTCTTATATGGTCACTTTCTAAAAGCAACTTGGACTGGTGAGATTCTATGACTATATTTATCGAAGATATCTCTTTTGTAAGACCAGTTTCTTTGAAACCTGCTTCATCAAGTCGGTTCATCTCTTTTTGTAAAGAATTTAACTCGTCAAATTTGCTTGTAATCTCGTTTTCCCTGTTAATTAGATCTTCTGATTGTTTTAATTTTGCAGAGTCTTGTTCTAATCGCCGGGTCAGATCGGATATTTCAATTTCTGTTCCAATTAACCGTTTTTCTAAATTATCGAGTTCTTGTTTTTTGTTTGTAAGGATTGTAATTTTGTCGCTGATTATTTGAAATTCTAGGCGTCTATTTTCCAAATCCAGTTTTATATTAGATAGATTGGAATTGGCGGACAAGAGTTCTTGTTCATATCTGGGTTTTTCTTGAATTTCCTGAATTCTGACAGAAGAATCGCTTTCTATGCGTTGAATTTGTTCTTGCAATAATTGACTGTGGTCACGTGCTCTATTTTCAAGTATTTCGTAGTATGAGAGATCAAGTACTTCTGCCAGCACTTCTTTACGTTTATTAGGACTGCTGCTAGTAAATAGATCAGCCTTACCCTGTAACAAGAATGCGGTATTTACGAATGTTTCATAGTCCATGTTAAGGATCTCTTTTATACGGGTTTCCGTATCCCTAACAGTATTACCAGTTATTGGTTTGAAGGTGCCATTTGAAGATACCAAGAACTCTAGAATTGTAGTACCGCTTTGCTTACCCCTACGTGAATATCTTCTGCTTACCTTGTATGTTTGAGATCTAGCAGCGAATTCTAATTCAACCATCATGTCGTTAAGCCCCTGATGAATTAATTCATCTTGTGTACGGGTGCGAGATTGCCCCCAAAGGGCCCAAGTGATGCTGTCTAGAAGAGCTGATTTTCCATGACCATTATTTCCAGATAAACAAGCTACATGTATATTATTGAAGTTTAAGGTAGGTACAGCATCTCGATAACACATAAAGTTTTTAACGTGTAGTTTAAGTGGTATCAACAGCTATATCCTATAGATAGTTGGAAGAGACATTAATGAATGATAATTTTGGTCGAAAAGATTATAAATTTTTCAGTGTGTTTTGGTCAAACATACAGAATGCTTTAACTGGATCAACATTTTAAATTTATGATAGAGGGTCTTAATGGAGTAATATTTATGGTGTTGGCGCATGAGTAAGTCTTGGGTGTCTAATAATGTTTATAATGGCTAGGTATGCCTCTTAATTAAAAATTAAATTAACAAGGATTAAAGTATGAACAATCTGAAAACCAAAATGCGTAATGGAGAGACTATTTTAGGCTTGCAAGTGTCAACTAACTTGGATAAAACCCAACTTGAACGGCATTTAGAAACCGGAGAATACTCTTTTATTTGGGTAGATAGTCAACATGCGCCATTGAATGAAGAAAGACTAGTCGAATTTTGTAAAGAAGCTACAGAACTAACAATCCCCGTTTTGTTCCGCATCAGGCACACCTCACATACTTACTTGGTAGGAAATTATTTAGATTTAGGACCTACAGGAGTGGAGGTGCCACAGGTAGAATCTGAACAAACTGTTGATGAAGCCATAGCCAATTTTTATTATCCTCAAGTTGGTTCTAGAAGTTGGGGAGGCCAGACTCGCTTAGGATTGGACAAAATTCCGGACGTTAATTCTTATGCAGAATGGTGGGCAAATACTGGTGTGTTATGGATGCAAGTTGAGTCCGTTTCGGCAGTGACTAAAGCACGTACTTTAGCTAAGAATGGTGTTGATTGTCTTTCCTTCGGTCCGGCAGACCTGTTGTTTAGTATTGAATCAAATCCTGACCAACCTTTGCAATCAGTAGACGATTGCGTCAAGTTTGTAGTTAATGAACTAAGTGATTCTGAAGTAGCGGTATGTTATCGAAGTTATGATCGTGCATCACGACAAAAATATTTAGATATGGGTGTTACTGTTTTGATAGAGAGGCCATAGTAATATATGATTTCCTGTTTTTGGAATACTTACTGGAGGGGTAATTTACTATGGTTTTGATTGGGGAGGGAAAATTTAAGTATGAAGTTTCTGGAGAAGATTGGGGGGAACTTCCCGAGGGATGGGAGTATAAAGATGCAACGGCTGTTGCAGTTGATTCCAAGGATAATGTTTATGTATTCAATAGGGGAGGCCATCCGATAATAGTATATGATCGAGACGGTCGTTTTTTGAGGTCTTGGGGTGAGGATGTATTTAAAATGCCTCACGGGGTTGCGGTAGGTCCGGATGATTTAATTTATTGTGTAGATTCAGGGAACCATACTGTACAGAAATTTGACTCTCACGGTAGGAAACTGATGACTATTGGCTCTAAGGGCCGCCAATCCAAGCCAATGAGTGGTTATCCTTTTTCAGCTCCAACTCATGTAGCGATAGACCCAAAAAATGGGGAAATATTGGTATCGGATGGATATAGTAATGCCAGGATTCATAGGTATTCTCCGGATGGAAAACTGATCACGTCTTGGGGTGAATCAGGAACATTTGAAGGTCACTTTAACATAGTTCACAACTTAACTATTGACCGAGATGGTTGGGTATATGTTGCTGATAGAGATAATAGACGAATACAGGTGTTTGATATTGATGGTAATTATCAAACACAGTGGGCCAATCTTTCTAGGGCCGCCTGCGTTGGCACGCATTTTACTGATTCGGAAACCACTATATATGTAGGAGAATACTTTGCTGGACTTGTGTCAAATAGCCAAGGCAAAGATCTTGGTCCTAGGGTGACAATATTTGATGTTAAAGGGAATGTTTTAGCAAGGCTGGGTCATGAGACTTATGGTGATGCTCCGGGACGATTCTATGCTCCTCACGGGATTGCGGTTGATTCAAAAGGTGATATTTATGTGGCCGAAGTGTCTTGGGCAGAATTTGGTCAAATTATGCCCGGAAAAAAATTCCGGTCGTTACAAAAATTAGTGAAGGTATGTAGGCCTTAAACAAGTGATTTTAACAGGGTCAGACACATCATTTTGCTACGATACCTCAGAATCTGATTATGGTAATCTTCCACAGGGTTGGTCTTATAAAGAGACGGCTGGTGTTTGCGTTGATGAAAAAGATCGAGTTTATGTTTTCAGCCGATCTGAGCATCCTGTAATTGTTTTAGACAATACAGGAAAAATCATTAACCATTGGGGTGAACGGATATTCACTCTACCGCATGGTATTGCCCTGGGTCCTGACGATAGTATTTATTGCATTGATGCTGGTGATCATACTGTCAGAAAATTTGATAGACAGGGTAAATTATTGATGACTTTAGGAGAACCTGGTAAATCTAGTGGAAGGCTTAGCGGGGAACCATTTAATGGGCCAACACACGTAGGAGTTAACCAGCAAACCGGGGAATTTTTTGTATCAGATGGATATAGTAATGCTCGTGTACATAAATATACTCCTGATGGAGACCGGGTATTGTCTTGGGGACAATCTGGAACTGATCCCGGGGAGTTTAATACGGTTCATAATATAGCGATAGATAGTAATGGCAGGGTATATGTCGCTGATCGAGAAAACCATAGGGTACAGGTCTTTAGTTCTACCGGTGAATTTCAAACTCAATGGGTAAACATGGCAATGACTTCATGTATTTGGATCGACCAATCTGATAATGGACTAGTCTATGTCGGAGAATTTTACGCTGGTATTCCACAAAATGAAAGCGGGATGGGAAATTGGACGGGCAATCGTTTAGGTCCTCGTATCACAATACTTAATCAAAATGGTGGAGTTGTTTCGCGTTTAGGCGATCAACCTATTGGAGAGTCAGCCGGACAATTTGTAGCTCCACATGGGATATCGGTAAATTCAATTGGAGATATTTTTCTTGCCGAAGTTTCATGGAGTGCGTATGGCATCAGGCAATACCCTTCTAGAGAGATTAGGTCTTTACAAAAATTGACTCGAAGATTATAAAATATGGGATTTTGTTGAATAAAAGGAACGGGCGTGATAAGAATGTAGACTCGTGGATTTCTGAACATGACCCTCACATAAGGGAAATTTGCTCTGCGATCAGAGAGATCATTTTCCATGCTGTAAAAATGGTTAATGAGCGGATTAAATGGAGCAATCCTGTTTATGTAAAGAAATCTGAAATTATGTATATGTCAGCTACAGGTACTTATGTTGAAGTAGGATTTTTCAATGGTAAAATGCTTACAGATACTAGAAAATTGGTTGAGAAACCCGGAAATAAAAGGCTTAGGATACTTAAATTACGATCGCTGAAAGATCTCGATGATTGCCAATTGATATCTTGGATTAATCAGGCGGTTCTTATTGATAAAGGTTTACAAAATGATTTCGTCTAATCATTGGAGAGCTATTGGTCATGTACGAAATATTTATGAATTTAATCAGTGAACAAATTTGATTGTGTATTTTCCGGATACATTAATCCAAGATGTTCGTAGGCACGGGGAGTGGCCACACGGCCCCTTCTTGTACGATCGAGAAATCCTTTTTGTAGCAAAAATGGTTCATATACATCCATGATAGTATCGGCTTCTTCCGATATCGCAGCTGCGACGGTTTCTATTCCAACTGGTCCACCATTAAACTTGTCGATAATAGTGTTTAAAACCAATCGGTCTGAGTCATCTAAGCCAATTTCATCGACTTCTAGTTGATCGAGCGCCTTAATAGTAATTTCCGGGGTTATTATGTTGTCTCCAACTACTTGTGCGAAATCTCTTACTCTTCTAAGAAGGCGGTTTGCTATTCGAGGAGTGCCTCTCGACCTATGTGCTATGGATAATAATCCTTCTTTGTGAGACTCAATAGACAATATCCTTGCAGACCGCTCTACAATTGTTGCCATCGCATCATTTTCATAAAAATCTAATCTAAATACGGATCCAAATCTATCACGTAATGGTGAGCTTACCATCCCAAATCGTGTAGTAGCACCGATTAATGTAAAAGGTTGTATTGTAAGGTTCATGCTTCTTGCTTTTAGTCCTTTTTCTATTACCCACGAAACGACAAAATCTTCCATAGCTCCGTATAAAACTTCTTCGACTATTCTGTTTAATCTATGGATTTCGTCTATAAATAATATGTCTCCTTCCTGTAGCCTTGTAAGTATCGCAACCATATCAGCAGGTCTTTCAATTGCGGGGCCTGAGGTGGTTTTTATTTTTGTGTCTAGTTCATTTGCAATAATGTTTGCGAGGGTTGTTTTCCCAAGTCCCGGAGGTCCATGTAGAAGGACGTGATCTAGTGCTTCTCCACGTTGTTTAGATGCAACTATTGCGATATTGAGATTGGTTTTAAGACGATCTTGACCAATATAATCAGATAACTTACTTGGTCGAAGGTTATCGTCAGAAGTTAGATCTTCTGGTTGTTCTATCCCGGATACTATTCTTTCTGTACCCAAGTCTTACACCCTTTTCTTATTGATATCAATTCTACAGCATTGGTAAATCCCTATTTTAAAATAATGGGGTTGAAACGTAATTGCTATAGATTGGTTCTAATTATACATATAAAATAGTGTTAATTTAATATTAAGAAAAAGGTCTCTAATCTTGCAACAGCATAGCTTCAATATAGAATCGAATTTTTATATTGAAGCTATTTGATTTAAGATAAACTGTTACAACAAAAAATAGAAAATGTTAGTGTCAGGGATAGATTACCTATTTTCATGACACTTTTCCGAAGTTTAGTCATCATTTAGGTAAATTAGATCAAAGGCAGATATTATTATGTTATTGTCGGAAGAAGAACGCTTACTCCAATCTACTGTTAGA
>CAYFFO010000002.1:42516-88300 GCA_964342485.1 uncultured Dehalococcoidia bacterium | reverse complement strand
AGATATTATTATGTTATTGTCGGAAGAAGAACGCTTACTCCAATCTACTGTTAGAGAATTTGCAGACCAGGTATTAATGTCTCGGGCAGCTGAATATGACGAGAATTGCCAATTTCCCTGGGAGAACATTCGAGATTTGGCTAGCCTTGGCTTATTTGGCCTAACAATTGACGAGGACTTTAATGGAAATGGTGGCACTATAAGGCAATTGGCGATAGTTGTTGAAGAAATTGCCAGAGGGTGTGGTTCTACCAGTGTGATTTATGTAGCTCACTTAGGACTATGTGCTCATTTCATTTCACGATTTGGAAATAAGCAACAGAAAAGTAAATGGATGCCGCCACTTGCTAAAGCAGAAAAAATAGGAGCATTCGCTTTAACAGAGCCACTTTCGGGTAGTGATGCTGCGGCTTTGAGAACGAACATAAGCACTGATGGTGATAATTATGTAATCAATGGAACTAAATTGTTTACCACAAATGCGGCAGAAGCAGATTTATTCATTATCCTCGGTACTCATGATAGAAGCCAAGGATCTCGTGCAGTTGATGCGCTGATTGTTGAAAGAGGAATAGAAGGGTTCAAAATCAATCCACAGCATGGGAAAATGGGAATGCGTGCTACTTCAACGGCGGAGTTAATTTTTGAAGATTGCAGGGTGCCAAAAACGAACTTGGTTGGCCTAGAAGGAGAAGGCTTTCGGCAAACCATGAACGTTTTGAATTCTAGTAGAATAGCAATAGCATCTCAGTGTGTAGGATTAGCACAGGCAGCCTATAATTCTTGTTATGAATATGCTCGTCAACGGGAATTATTCAGCAATAAATTAGTCGAATTTCAAGGGATTCAGTGGATTTTGGCTGAAATGGCTACGAATATTTTGGCTGCTAGAGGTCTAGTAATGCATGCAGCAACGCTTTACGATAATGATATGCCATTTATTGCTGAAGCTTCTATGGCAAAATTGTTTGCATCTCGAGTTGCTGTTGAAGCGGCCGATAAGGCTGTACAAATACATGGAGGAACCGGATATTTTGCGCCAACAATTGCAGAACGGCTTTACAGAGATGCAAAATTGACTGAAATATATGAAGGCACATCAGAAATACAACGAACGATTATCGCTAGGAATTTATTGGAGCTGTAATGATGGAAAATAATTCAGTTTGTCTGGCTTTGAACATTAATCATGTAGCCATTGCGGTAACAGATATAGAAAAAACTATAACTTTTTATCAGGACACTTTTGGTATCGCTGCATCTGATATTGAAAATATAGAAGACCAGGGTGTGCGAGCTACTCTTATTAAGGTTGGGAACTCTCAGTTAGAGATAATCCAGCCTATTAATAATCAGGGGAGTGTTTCTCGTTTCATTGAGAAAAGAGGAGAAGGTCTTCACCATATTTGTTTTGAAGTAGCTAATCTTCAGTCCACGCTAGATAAACTTGCGGAATCAGATATACGTTTAATTGATAATTGTCCAAGGGAAGGTTTGTCAGGAATGATAGCTTTCTTGCACCCTCAATCCACGGGGAATACTTTGATAGAACTTGTTGATGAAAATACCACAGATAAAAAAGAAGCTTAGTACATGAATAATCGCACAATAAAAGTATTGATAGCTAAGCCTGGACTCGATGGACATGATAGAGGCGCAAAGATAATTGTAAGAGCGCTTATGGAAGCTGGAATGGAAGTGATCTATACAGGAATCCGACAAACACCCGAAGATATTGTAGCTATTGCATTGGAAGAGGCAGTGGACGTAGTTGGATTAAGTATTCTTTCTGGAGCACACATGGAACTTTTTCCTAGGATAATCGAAGGGTTACATGAAAGAGGTATGAGTAACGCTATAGTAGTGACTGGTGGGATTATCCCTGATTCAGATCGAAAATCATTAGAAAAGATGGGCGTTGTTGGTATATTTGGACCGGGTACCTCGACTGTAGAAATCGCTGAGTTTATTGATAGAGCTGTTGCTGAACGAGACAAGCGACAAAAACAGAAACCAAAGGATCGTTTGAATTAATTTGAGTATTGACCTAGATGTTACAGTCACGGCTGTTGACCATGCACTGCTTGTTGGTACAAGGCCTAGAATCATTGGAAAAAATTCTCAAAAAGACACACACGGACAGTATATTTATGAGCCTGTTATTCGTATTCATACCGATTCAGGTGTAACAGGTTGGGGGTGGTCTAAAGGCACAAAAACGGCGGCGAAATCTCTTTTAGGAAAAAAGGTTTCAGAACTATTTGATTTAGATGTAGGTACCAATCAGTCCTATTTGGACTTTGATTTTCCTATTTGGGATTTAGTAGGGAGATTGCTTTCCTCTTCTGTTCACGAACTTCTAGGGAATTCTGGCGATGCAACCATTCCTATTTATGACGGATCGATATATATAGATGAGATAGACATCAAAACTGGCCGTGATGAAGGAGTAGGTCCTATTCTAAATGCTGTAAGGATGGGTTCTAATCACGGATTCAGAGATTTTAAAATTAAGGTGGGAAGAAGTTTTAAATGGATGAAGGGATATCCTGGTATAAAGCGGGATATTGAAGTAATACAGTCCGTTCGAGATTTGATCGGTCCTGAATCTATGATTGCAATAGACGCAAACAATGGATATACATTTCAAGAAGTAGAACAGGTTTTATTAGCCACTGAAGATTGTGATATCTATTGGATTGAAGAGCCATTTCATGAATCATTGGGAAAGCATCTCGAACTACATCAGAGACTCAAGGACCTTGGATTAAATTTACTGATTGCAGATGGAGAGTATTCGGAGGAGTCAACAGAAAGTGTTAACAAATTTACAGAACTTGTTAAGATGGGAGCGGTCGATGTTGTTCAATTTGACATGCTCTGGTACTCACTGAGCAAATGGAAGAAGTATATGACAGTGGTTACACAAAATAATGTACTCATATCACCACACAGCTTTGGGTCTTATCTTGCAGGTTTTTATATAGCACAGTTTGGGCTTGGAGTTGGGAGATTGGCAACTGTCGAAATGGACATAATGTCAATGCATTGTGTTGAATCTGATAAGTATACGATTCGGGAGGGTAAATTAGAGGTGCCTGATTGCAATGGATTTGGGTTGGTTCTTGACCATAAAAGCTTCGATACGGAAGTTTTAAAAAGTGGTTGGAAGCTGAGTCTATGAATTTTAGATAAATTTCAATTTGATAATAATAACTTCTTATTTTGTTTAACGCACTTCTATCCTACCTGTCATTCCAGGGTGTATAGGACACATGTATTTGAAAACCCCTTCAACTTCAAAAGTAAGCGAATATCCCACTCCTCCAGGCCTTTGTCCATAACCCATCAGTCCAGAACTATATACACCTGATCCAAGAAATGGTTTCCCTGCTTGTACTGGCTGAGTGACCACTGGATTGATTATCATCTGAACTTCTCCTGAGTTGTCTTTTTGTGGAGTATACATCGGAGGAAAAGAACCATCTGGATTAAAAACGATTGAATGCCACCTTGATGAAACCCAAACAACCGTATCTCCTTTTGAGATGGAAAGATTTTCAGGGAAAAACTCTGTTAATTCTGCGTTAGGTGGCCCCATTCCAGATGCCACTATATATATGTTGGTGTCGTTAGGTCCAAACTCCTGGTCTAGAATTTTGTCAGATGTTTGAAGAAAATGAAGACCGTCTGTGATTTCTTTGAGAGGCTCTATTTCCTTCATGGCGATTTTATTGATTTCGGTTTGCTCAGGCACATCTTTTTCAGTACTTGATTCTACTTTGATTATCCCTTGGTGAAAGTCGTGGATACCACAGACATATGGATATAATCCAGGCCTATCAAATTTTATAGAGAAGGTTTCAATTAAGGGGAATTTTGGAGGTAATTGAACCTTTGGAAACATTATGCCAGAATTAATAAATCCACTCCCTCTCCAGACTTGTGTTTTATCATTTTCAGATGAACTTGGGTAGAGAACTTTTGGATTTAGCATTGATGCTATTGGCGCAGAGGCTCTAAGTACGTCTCCAGAGTTTTCTGTGGGAACCGGTATTACATCGTCAACACGTGGTTGGTCTGAAAAAATTATAGAATGTGGGTCTCCTGAGGTATTCATTTTCCATGAAACCGTATCCCCTGCCCTAATTACCAATCTTTGAGGAAAAAAAGCGTTGATAGCTGCGGTTTTTTCACCTGCTCCCACTAAAACTGTTAGTTCTCTTGGTGGAAACGATTCTAAAATAGGAGAATTTGATTCTTTAGAGCATGAAAGGATTGCCAAGACAAATATGAGATAAATCAAGGAGATTATTTTAAGTTTTAATTTATGGATAATGAATTTCATTTATATATATTTTAAAGGAATGTTCTGAAACTAATATTATGGTTAAGACAATTAATTTGATTTGATTTATTTTCGGATTTAGTTTACATCAAGTCAATATACAGAAGTCATGAAATCTTGTTTTAAAGAGGCCTGAGAGAAACTTGACACTATGTTTAGGTATAGCTACCATTGAACCTTTGGTTATGTTGAATGGGGTGTAGAATTATTTTAAATTCAAATGCAATTTAATTTATCACAACTATTGAAAAATCCAAGTGGGGCGACGCAGACCCACATGATTGATGAAGATGTGATTGTAAATCATGGTTGTTATAACCTGGATGGGGAAGTGAAGTTTATAAAAACGAATGAAAGTATCTGGATAAAAGCCTGTTTAGAAACGGTAATTGAATGTCAATGTAGTCGATGTCTAGGTATGTTTGATCAGTCATTGGCAATAAATATAGATGAAGAGATAAATATAGGAAGGTTAACAGGAGAAGCTGAATATGAACAGCTTAGGATATCTGAAGATATGGTTCTAGATATCTCAGAAACGGTACGTCAGTACTGTGATATCTCTAGACCAATGAATCCTGTCTGTGGCAATTCTTGCAAAGGGATTTGTCCAAAGTGTGGGACTAGTCTTAACCAACTAACTTGTGACTGTGATAGATTAACCGTTAGCTCTCAATGGAGAGGTTTAGTTGAACTAAGCAATATAATCGAAAAGAAAAAATTAAGGAAATAATTGAACGATGCCTCCACTACCAAAGAAAAAACATTCAAAAGGTCGAAAAGGGAAAAGGGCTGCACACCATGCCCTAAAACGTGTTTCTATAGGCTCATGCCCTCAATGTGGGGGTGCTATTCGACCACATAGGGCTTGCCCTTCTTGCGGACAATATAATGGCAGAGATGTTATATCTACTAATTTGCAGGAAGCTAATTAGTAGTATATAGATTTTTGAAATGGCTTGACTAATGAACTCTAGAACCAAAATAGGCTTCATATTTCCTGGGCAGGGTGCACAGGTAGTAGGTATGGGATTTGATCTATACCATGGGTCTCCTGCAGCCAAATCTGTTTTTGACACAGTTGACGCCGCACTTGGGAGATCACTTACAGGTTTGATTTTCAACGGACCTGATCAAGAGCTCAGGGATACAAAGAATGCTCAGCTTGCAGTTATGGCAGTTAGTCTTGCAGCGGTCAAGGCTATGGAAGAACAGCTTGGGCCAGATGAAGTGCCATCTCCGTCATTGTTAGCTGGGCATAGCTTAGGTGAATTCACCGCTTTGGCAGTTTCTGGTGTACTTGATTTGGAGGATGTTATAAAACTGGTTCAAATACGTGCACGATTAATGCAAGATGCCTGTGAAAAAAGCCCAGGGTCTATGGCAGCTATATTTGGATTAGACTTAGATACGATAGAAGAGATTAGTAGAGAAACAGGTACTTATGTTTCTAACATTAATACGAAAGAACAAATTGTAATTAGTGGCGGTGTTATTGCTGTAGCTCAAGCTTTAGATTTGGCATCGGCACGTGGTGCAAAGAGGACAGTCCCCCTCAAAGTGGGTGGAGCTTTTCACTCTGATCTGATGGAACCTGCCAAAGGGGGCTTGATTGAAGCCGTTGACTCGATAAAATTTAACGAGCCTAAGATACCAATTATTGGTAATTGTATTGCACGGCCACTGGATACTGCTGATCAGGTCAAACAGGAAGTAATTAGCCAGATATCTAGTTGTGTTCACTGGAAAGGATCTATCGATTATATGATTGATCAAGGAATTTCTTTCTTTGTAGAGTTTGGTCCAGGAAAGGCATTAAGCAGTATGGTAAAAAGGATTGATAGTTCTGCTTCTTCTGTAAATATAGGTGATATGGAGACGGTTCTCTCTTTTTCTAAGAAATGAATATTAATGTTACAGCATGACAAAATGAAATCTACTTTTCGCCGGAAGGCACGAAATATTGCCCTACAAGTTTTATATGAAATCGATGCTTCTGGCCATGATCACCAAAAGTCTTTTGACAAAATGGTTGTTCAGGTTCATTTACATAAATCTGTTATTCAATTCGCATCGATTCTAACATTCGGTGTCATTGAAAATCGTAAAAAGATTGATGAAATTATCCAGTCTTATGCCTATGCTTGGCCAATATCACAGATAGCATATGTTGATAGAAATATTCTCAGAATTGCTATTTTTGAACTTTTGTATCATCAAGAAACGCCATCTAAGGTAGTGATTAATGAAGCTATAGAAATAAGCAAGGTTTTTGGATCAGATAATTCATCAAAATTTGTAAACGGAGTTTTGGGCTCTGTGCTACAGTTAATGTCAGAATATAAAAAATCAGATAAAAATTCAATTAAGTTGGAGGCAGTTGATGTCAACAGTACATGAACGAGTTAAAGTAGTTGTAGCTGAAAAACTAAGTGTTGAAGAATCAGAAGTTGTTCCTGAAGCTTCGTTCACCGAGGATCTTAATGCAGATTCATTGGATTTGGTCGAATTGATAATGGCATTTGAGGAAGAATTTGGTTCCGATGATAACCCTATTGAGATTTCTGATGAAGATGCTGAAGGCATTACGACAGTACAGGCAGCTATAGACTATTTAAAAGATAATGGTGTAGACGATTAATCCATAGGATTAGAACAAAACTCTTAGAAACAGCTAGATTGTAGGGTTGTTTTTTTATAAATTCTACTATCCTTTAATACATCGACTGGAGCCTTAGTATCTATGCTTAAACCGGTCGCATTTGTTTATGGCGACGAACTTACTAGCCATAAGCTTAGTGATACCCATCCAATGAAACCCGTAAGATTAAGGCATACTTACGAACTTCTTAATTCATATAAAGTTTTTTCGAAAAAATCTAATATACTGGTGTCACCCCGATATTCTACAGAAAAAGAGATATTGTTGTATCACGATAAGGAATATCTTGAGTTCATAAAAAACATCGATGGTTCTCATGTTTTGGGAGATGGTCTTAAATTTGGATTAGGTACTTCCGATAATCCCATTTTCCCGGGGATATATAGGGCAGCTAGCTTATCGACTGGAGCAACAATGAAGGCAGTCGATATGATGTTAAAAGATGAAGTTGATTATGCAATGAGTATATCTGGTGGACTTCATCATGCGATGCCAAGCTATGCTTCTGGTTTTTGTATTTTCAATGATCCTGTGATAGCCATTAAAAGGTTTTTGTCTCAAGGTTTAAAGGTTGCGTACGTAGATATTGATTGCCATCACGGTGACGGAGTACAGCACGCTTTTTATGATACAGATTCAGTGTTGAATATATCTATTCATGAGAGTGGTTCGTTTTTGTTTCCAGGAACTGGATTCACTGATGAAATCGGAAATGGCAAAGGGCGTAATTACTCTGTCAATATTCCGCTATATCCTTATACAATGGATTCAACATATTTATGGGTATTTGAGTCAACTGTATTGCCCCTACTAGATACTTTTAAGCCAGATGTATTAGTGTCCCAACTTGGCATCGATACGCATTTTTCTGATCCAATAACTCATCTTTGTCTTACAGTCCAAGGATTCAGCAAAATAATAGAACGATTTATTGGGAAAGCGCCTAAATGGCTTGCATTAGGAGGAGGAGGGTACGATGTGGAAGCTGTGGCACGGTCTTGGGCATCTGGATTTGGGATTATGTCTGGAGATAAATTGAAGAATAGTATTCCTATCGCATACTCAAAAAATGGACATCAAGACAGATTATTTGACGATATGATTTTTGATCAAAAAGATAGCATTAAAAAAAAGACTCAACTATTTGCCGAAGAAAGTGTATATGCAATTAAATCAAGACTTTTTGGATTTCATGGAACTTCAGGGTAAATGAATCACAGATTTTAAACGGTATATTAAAGGATAAATAGGGATAATATGTAAAAGGGCTGGTAAAACCAGCCCTTTTACATATTACTAAACCTCTCTATACTCACCTTCAACGGTGTCTGAAGAGTCAGATTCCTGATTTTCTTGCTCAGGCGTTGTTTGCGTATCTGGGGTACCTTCGCCTTGTTCTCCGTATATCAAAGTTCCAACTTTTTGCATCGATTCCTGTAAAGTTTCCATTGCAGATTTTATCTGAGATACGTCGTCCCCATTTAAAGCTGTTCTAACTGCTTCAACATTAGCGCTAATTTCTTCTTTTAATTCGTCAGGCACCTTTTCTTTGTTTTCCTCAATCAGTTTTTCGGCTGAATAAGTAGTACTATCTGCCGTGTTTCTAACTTCAACTTCTTCTCGTTTTTGCTGGTCTTCTTCAGCATGAAGTTCTGCATCTTTAACCATTTGTTCGATTTCAGTTTCGCTAAGACCAGAGCTTGCTGTAATTGTAATTTTTTGCTCTTTTCCTGTACCTTTGTCTTTAGCAGAAACTTCTAATATACCATCTGCATTGATATCAAATGTCACTTCAATTTGTGGAGTTCCTCTTGGTGCGGGCAGGATGCCGTCAAGCATGAATTTACCAATTCTCTTATTTTCTTCAGCCATAGGACGTTCTCCCTGGAGTACGTTTACTTCAACACTAGGTTGATTATCTGCAGCTGTAGAAAATGTTTCTGTTTTGGCAGTTGGAATAGTTGTGTTACGAGGAATTAGAGGGGTAGAAACTCCACCTAATGTTTCAATCCCTAGGGTGAGTGGCGTTACGTCGAGCAAAAGTAAATCTTCAACTTCCCCTTGCAAAACACCTGCCTGAAGGGCTGCACCAACTGCTACAACTTCATCAGGGTTTACTCCTTGGTGGGGCTCTTTGTTAAATAAGTCTTGAACAGCGTTTTTAACTGCAGGCATACGGGTCATACCACCCACAAGAATGATTTCGTCGACGGATTCAGAATTTATTTCTGCATCTTTAAGTGCTTGCTTACATGGGCCGATCGAATTTTGTATCAAATCGACTACGAGTTGTTCTAAATTCGATCGTGTAAGGTTCATTACTAAGTGTTTAGGACCAGATGCATCTGCAGTGATAAATGGTAGATTGATTTCGGTCTCCATCAGAGTTGTTAATTCTACTTTGGCTTTTTCTGCGGCCTCGCGCAGTCGTTGTAAAGCCATACGATCTTGCTTTAGATCAATTCCTTGTTCTTTCAAAAATTCTGATACAATCCAATCCATTATCCTTTGGTCAAAATCATCTCCTCCAAGACGAGTATCTCCGTTAGTTGCTAGTACTTCAAAGACACCTTCTCCCATTTGTAAAATGGTGATGTCAAAGGTTCCACCACCCATATCGTATATAGCTATCTTTTCATCACCTTTTTTGTCTAATCCGTAAGCCAAAGATGCTGCTGTGGGCTCATTTATTATCCGTAGTATTTCGAGACCTGCTATTCGTCCTGCATCCTTAGTTGCGTTACGTTGACTGTCGTTAAAATATGCTGGAACGGTAATAACTGCCTGAGAAATGGTTTCCCCTGTTTTTGCTTCAGCGTCTGCCTTCATTTTCTGCAGAATCATCGCCGATACTTCTGGGGGTGAGTATGTTTTGTCAGACATTTTTACGTGTGCGTCACCGTTAGTATGCTTTTCCACACTGAAAGGAACTAATGGAATATCTGCTTGTACAGAATCTTCGTCATAATTTCTTCCCATGAATCTTTTTACTGAAAATACGGTGTTGTCAGGATTAGTTACTGCTTGACGTTTTGCCGTCATACCTACGTATCTTTCATTAGATTTTTGATTTATGGCTACCACAGAAGGGGTGGTTCTTGCACCTTCTGCGTTCTCTAATACCCTTGGTTCTCCTGCTTCAATAATTGCCATGCACGAGTTTGTAGTGCCTAGATCAATTCCTAAAACTTTAGCCATTAATTTGATTCCTCACTTTCATCAGGTTTTTGTTCTTGCTGAATTTTTTTTGCAACGACAACTTGTGCCGGCCTTATAATTCTGTCTCGTTGCTTGTATCCTTCTCTGAAAACTTTGGTTACTTCACCCTCGGGAGCTGAGCTAGATTCTTCATAAACTACTGCTTCACATTCCCTAGGATTAAATATCTTTCCAACCGCCTCTATCTTAGAAACACCTTCAGAGTCAATCATGGTTTCTATTTTTTTATATACAAGATGAATGCCTTCTAGCCATCCTGGAGCGATTGCTTCATTAGGTACTAAATCGATTGCTCGTTGAAAGTCATCAAGAACCGAAAAAATTTTTAGGAGTAGGCCGGTGTTGACAGAGCGTTTAGCTTCATCAAGCTCTTCAACTGCTCTTTTACGATAATTAATTAAATCAGCTTGTGCTCTTTGCGCGATTAAAGTCAACTGTTCTTTTTGACGAATTAATTCTTCTAGTTCAGAATCAATTTGAGACACTTCTGATTCAGGTTGATGTTCTTCTAAATTGTCATTGTTATTTTCGCTGCCTGTCATTAGGTAGTCCTTCCAAAGATATATGATCTGATAAACTTAGATCATAAGTTGTGGGCATGTAATATTTCGAACATCTCTTTGAGCCGTTTGTTAATGTACTCGCGTAGATTATTGTCACTGATCTTGGTGACGCCATTTCTAGTATTTAATAATGAATTGAAAAGCTGTAGTACTAATTGAACACTTGCTACGTTAAGGCCCAGCTCATTTACCAAGTGCTTAATTAGGCGAAGTCTAGCGATATCTTCATCCGAATAGAGTCTAAGCATTCCTACAGTACGAGATGGTCGTACAAGTCCTGCACGCTCATATTTTCTAAGGGTTTGGGGATGCATCTCAAGTATTCTTGCAGCAACACTAATGATATAGACTCCCTCAAGGCGGTCCGATGAATTACTATTTATAAAACCTCGACTGATTTGCATTGGTAAATATACCTGTTGTCTTTTTTATCTAAAGTACTAAATTTCAGTGATCGATAAAATCTTATTGTATTTTAATACTTGATACGCTTCGTGTCAAGTATTGTAATATAATAAGTCAAAGCAAGCCAGCAGTCGGACGATGTATTTATATTACTAACTTTTTTGAACTAGAGAAATGTTTTTTGTAAAAAGATCATCAAAGGCTAATAAATATGTTGACCGTAGTCTTTATTCCGTACATTAGCCCCAAGTTATTTAATAATTGGATGGATAGATGAAGCCATTGCATCTTCAAGTCGTATACGGTGAGCAATCATCATTCTTTTTGGAATGACGTTAACATTAAAATACTGTACGTCTAGACTTTCGCTTGAGCAGGTGATTGTTCCTGTGACTGGTTTACAATAAAATGTTATGGAAACATAGTGGATTATACTACCGTCGGGATATCTCATTATTGAATATTCCCTAGGATCAGAGTAAATTCCTACGAGTTTTATTATTTCTACAGTTAGTCCAGTTTCCTCAAAAACTTCACGAACTAGTGCTTCTGATACAGATTCACCAGGATCTACTGATCCCCCAGGTAATCCCCAATATCCGTTGTCAGCTCTTTTTTCTAGAAGGACTTCTTGCTGGCAGTTGATAATAACAGCACAAGCTCCTATTGAAATTGATTCAGGAGCTTTATTGATCTTCTTACCGGTAGAATCTTTAAATGAGTCAAACACTTTTGAAGGCTTACCTTTCTGATGTATTCAATCAATAAGTTTGCCCCAGGAATCCATCATAGGTTCTGGCGGAAGCGTAACATTTTTCTCAGTGAACGAGGATATGGCAACTGCTTCTGTGAATTCCATGTATTCAATACCTTCTTGGAAACTAGGTTCCACATTAGTATCGTGGGTTATCGCTCTAATGAATTCCGAATCTGTTGTTTGAAGACGTATTTCATTATCAGGTATTTGTATTTCGCTGAGCTCCTCATCATTATTTTTACCAATTTTAAGGACGTCGCCAAAAAGAGTGTAGTCTATCGTACCAGTCGTGCCGTAGATTTCTATTTTTTGTGGCGGGGCAAGCATTGCTTGATTAGAGAAATGATATGAGCCCATAGCATTGCATAATAACTTGGCGGAAATAGCTATAGAATCGGGTATATTGCTGGCCAAGGATTGACCTTCTGGATCTTGTCGATTCTTATTATGTAAAGTAGATTTTGCAATGAGTGATTCAGTCTTTCCTACCCACCGGTTAAGTACTTCAATCCACATTCCCATAGTCATTGTATTTAGCCCTGTAACATCAGGATCAGATTGCCAACTATATTTGTCACTTGATGGAATTCTAGCTAATCCGTTAATTCTTACTTCCCGTATTTCACCTAGATAGTTTTCTTGATGGATCAATTTTTTAACCATTAGATCGCCTTTAAGCCCAGGTAGTGGAGGGTAAAGAGCTGTTACCAAATCAGATTTTTGAGATGCTGAAAGCATTTTTCTTGCTTCTGACAAGTTTCTGGCCATTCTGGCTTGGCAGAGGACATGTTTACCTGATGAAAGTGACGAAAGTGTTACTGGTAAATGAAGGTTTGGAGGAGTGGCAATTATGATGGCATCTATTGAAGTAGATTCAGTAATTTCTTGCCAGTCATTGGCAACTTTAGGTATTTCAAAATCTTTAGCGACCTTTGTGGCTTTGATACTATCTCTTGACCAAATGCATGCCAGGTCCACTTCGTCAATCGATGCTAATCGAGGTAGGTGCCTACTTTGTGCTACCCCTCCGGCTCCAATTATTCCTACTCTTACTTTTCTCAATAATCTGGTTCTCCTTATGTTGAAATAAATCTTGCATTAGTAATTACTAATACACAAAAGCTAGTCGATTGCTTTGATTACAGAATATTTCATATTTTACATGTCTTGATTTATAAGCTCGATTTAAGTGCATCTCATTGTAGAGTTTTAATATCATCAGGCAAATTATTTAAGTCATGATAAGAATGTTTTATTGAATTATTTAGGATTTCAATTATTCTAATACCGGATGGATCGTTTCCCATTGGCACTCCGACTGGACCTGAAATAATCATATCGAATTTTTCAGCCCGAGAGTAATTATTCTTATGCCAATGACCTGCAAACATTATTTCCACTTGATATTTGTTAAAGATCTCGATCAGTTTGAGCCTTTTCTTGCTAGGGATAACGAAAATAGAATCGTTTTCAATAGGGCTAAATCCGAATAATGGATGATGGCCGAACACTATAATGCGCTGTTTGTTTCCTCTAGCTTGTTCAAGGTCGGACACGATGAAATCTAACTGAATTTCCCAATCTTTTTCAACAGAAGATGAATCGAAAATAATTGGCGTGTTTAATACCAACAGATGCACATCTCCGTGATCGAATGAATAATAGTCCTTGCCAAATCGTTCCCGGTATAAGGTTAACAGTTCATGTGTTGGAGAGTTACCTACGTCGCAATTTCCTGGAGCAAAAAATATAGGAGTATTATCGTCAAGTTTTTTACAAATACGCTTTACTTCGTTTATCTGTTCAAGATCATTTGGGTCCTGTACCATATCTCCAGTGATTATCACGAAAGTAGGTTTTAGGATATTAACCCCGTTGATTGCTTTTTCGAACCGACTGATTTCATATGATAATCCATGAGATTCTTCGATGGATGGTGGAACCAATCCTTTTTTAAGCATATCGTTTCTTTTTGTGTTATTGTGGCCGTTAAATGTAGCTGCTAACCCGATTTGAGGATCCGACATTTGAATGAAAAACAAGGTTAATTTATTCCTCCTGATATTTATTAAAATTGTACTAACTTATTTTGTAAAAATATGATTCTAGCACCAAATAATAATTCCCCTGTAAGTCCAACTTATCCAGAATTTAAATTATCAACACTCGATAATGGTTTGAGAATTGTAACAGCTGAGCTGCCAAATACGTATTCAGTTAGTATAAGTGTTTATATTGGAGTTGGAGCAAGATTTGAATCTGTCGATGAGGCCGGTATATCCCATATGCTAGAACATCTAGTGTTTAAGGGCACTGCACGCAGACCTAATCCCGTTGAAATTAGTGGTGTGATAGAAAATGTCGGAGGAGTACTAAACGCGGCTACTGAGCAAGAATTAACGGTTTATTGGTGTAAGGTAGCATTTGCGTATTTGGACCAGTCTTTGGAATTGCTTATTGACATGGTCAGGAATTCTTTGTTTTCTGCAGATGAATTAGAGAGAGAACGTTTGGTTATTTTGGAAGAGTTAAACATGGTTAATGATCAACCAAACAGTAAAGTTGAAATACTCCTGGATGAATTACTTTGGCATGAACACCCTCTTGGCAGAGATGTTGGTGGTAATCACGACTCGGTTAAAAAGATTACTCGGGATATGGTTATTAATTATGCGGATCGTTTTTATCGACCTAATAATACTGTTATAAGTATTGCTGGTAATGTAAACCACGATCATATTGTTGAAATCTCCAAACAATACACTAAGGACTGGGTACCTGGGAGAGAATTCCAATTCATTCCCTATAACCCCACAGAAATGTCAAGAAAACAGGTGCAGATTCAGTACAGAAAGACTGAACAATCTCATCTTGCGTTAGGATTTCCTGGTGTATCGATAGGCAGTTCTAAGCGCTATCATATGGAACTTTTAAGTGTCATTTTAGGAGAAGGTATGAGTAGCAGGCTTTTCTTAGAGATACGTGAAAAACTTGGTTTGGTTTACGATATTCACAGCGAATCCATCAATTATAAAGATTGTGGAGCATTATTAGTAATGGCAGGGGTTGATCCCGGCAAAATTGAAAATACAGTAAGTAATATTTTGGATGAAATTCTTAGACTTTCCGAGGGGATTTCTGAATTAGAGCTTGAAAAAGCAAAAAGGATGAGCCAAGGAGCTATATCCCTTCAAATGGAAGATACGAAATATGTATCGGCATGGATGGGTATGCAAGAGCTTATTTTGAAGAAAATAAGTGGTGTTGAACAAGTAGTAAATGAAATCAACAAAGTCGATTTAAACGAAATTAATCTTGCTGCAAAATACGTGTGTCAAATTAACAAAGTGAAATTGGCTGTTCTTGGCCCGCACAGGCAAAATCATCGGATTCTTAATTTATTGCAAGCTTAGTAGCCAGAGTGCTGAAAATACTTAGAATAAATTAGGCTGGTATGTGATTTTTTAAATTTTGTAATCGAGTTATTTGAAAGTGTTTTGGACACCGGAGTCGAGTTCTACTTCCAACGATTTAAGGATATTACCTAATAAGGAATAATATCCTACCAATACCATTAGATCGATGGTTTGAACTATCCCGATTAGATGAATAAGGGCATCTAAAGTGGTCTTGTTTAGAGACCCGTCATTAACTAATTCTTTTGAAGCCTGAACAAATATTCCTTCCTTTGGAGGGAGCCCTCTAGGTGCTTTACCAGATTTTATGGACGCTATCACGTCATCTCTCACTCCTACTTTTCTGGCAATTGGTTCATGTTGAGACCACTCATAAGGTACGTTATTTTCTTTGGCTGTTGCGAGAATAGCTATTTCCCGGACTGAAGGATTTAACTCAGATCGGTACCGTATATATTCTCCAAGTTGAGACACAACTTCAGCTGCATCGCTGCTATTTAAAAGGCTTCTAAAAACGTTTAATACAGATCCTCGAGTTCCGGCAATGGCATCATAAATATGTCTTTTATTTTCAGGCATATCTTGCCTGTCTATCAAAGGTATTAAAGCCATGATGTCCTCAGTATTTATTGACGACTTTATCAAAAATGGTTGGTGGTAATGGGAACAGCCAACCTCTATTTTGTATGATTTCCGATGCAAGAGAGGCGGGTATCGCAACTATTATTTCTGGTTCAACTGAGAAATTTCCGTCAAATCCCCCGATGGCACTCCGTGTGTGCACTCCAGAAAATCCTCCGGGATCAATTCCTTTTTCAGCAAATTCTCCCATACCTCCACCGAACACTGAGTGCCATCGGAAAGAGAATCCATTAGTTACTGCCGGACCATTACCGAAAACGCCTCCTCCTGGTGAAACAACCATTCCCAAGGCTTTTACAGTGTACAGCAGGTCGTTTAAATCTCCTTCTCCTCCGCAACTTAGTGCCCAGTGTAACCGTTTTATCATTTCGTCAGCTGCTTCTTGAGCACTTTTCATACCTTGATTTATCGTTTTATCATCATCTGACATAGATATGTTTCCACCAGGGACACCTGAGAGGTATACTAATCCACTTTCGTGGAATACAACGCTAGCTATTCCCTGACCCGATAACGAAGTGATATTTTCTTCAAATGTTCCCAAGTCAACCCCTAGGTTTTTAATTCTGTCATATACGTCGAAATCTCGACGTAATTCATCTGGTATTAGTGCTCCGTCATAGTGGTATCCCATTAGAATACTCCCATTTTGTGTAAGTAATTGTCAGTGCTGATAATTTTGATGACAATATGGTAACAGATAGAGTTCCTTTAACCAATTTATGATGTAAGATTGTTTAAATGAATAAGTTACCTCACATTGGTATAGTTGCCATGTCAGATACAGATAGAATTGATTGTGAATACGCGATCAAGAGAGCGGGAGGATTACCGCTAGTTTTAGAAACATCGAATTCACAAACTGGCATTGACTTGGTAAATAAATTAAAGGGAGTCTTGGTTGCAATTAGCCCGGAATCTTTTCCTTTTGTTATTGAGCTGATTTTGACTTGTCTTGAAAGAGACTTACCAATATTAGCTATAGGTGAAGGCTGCCTTAGTCTTAATCGTGCAGTTGGAGGGTCTTCTATAGATGTAGTTAATCATATAAATATAGAAAAAGAAGACATAGACCCTGTTTTTCATAGGATTTATATAACACCTGGAAGTAAATTAGCAGCAACCGTGGGTTCAGGAGGATTTGTACGAGTCAACAGTTTTCATAAGCATTGTATTACTGAGGCTCAAAAGTCTCGTAAACTGTTAGCTTCAGCATATTCTATAGAAGATGGTGTTATCGAGGCTCTTGAGAGCCCAGATCATACTTGGGTGATCGGCGTTCAATTTAGCCCTCAACGGAGAATGGAGTTACCTCCTCATTTCAATCGTCTATTTGAAGCTTTAGTTTTTTATTCTTCAGGTGATAAAGTATCCGAATTGGACTCAAGTTTATTTTCCCGATAATTATTGACCATATCGATGATACCGAGTACGAATCGTCGATCTTTTTCAGAGAGAGAAAACAGATCTATGTACATGTCGAAAATCACGCTTCCGCCACTTTCTAAATTGATAGTTGTTTTATTTGGATGGGTTTTATCCTTTTTGATTGAAGGATTTTTAATATGATTAATTTTTACTTTAGCTGTATCTTGATTATGTTCAACCAGTGAAATGTTTTCATCGATTCGTTTTGCTGTCGCTGGAGGTGGATTAGACACATAACGGCTTCTTGCCATCTTAGTTACTGAGTTGGACAAAGGTATTCGTGATTCTTTCGCAGCATTTATAAAAAAAGATATTGCTTTTCTTAGAGTATGGCCGTCTACAGGATAAGCTTTAAACCATTGCCGTATCATTGATGGTGTGGCACGATCAAGCTCATCGAATGGCACTATGGCATAATTTTCTATAATCAATGCCTTCAGCAGTCTTCTCCATTCATCATTAGTGGCATTAACAAACTCTTCGAGTATTTGCGTAGGATCTTCTCCTTCTAAAAGTCCTAGAAAATTCATTGCTGATATAAGTTGCCGCCCATTACTACCACTGAATTTAGCTTCCCAGAATGATCGATCAAACCTCATTGGGATACCTTCTTCGCGGAGCCAATCCCTTAATGTTCTGAATGTACTGAAACTTACATATGGAGGAGGGTTCATCCTGATTTGATTAGAATTCATAAACTTGGATTCCACAACGCAATTTTATAGTTAACGAGTTAATTCTACTACTAACCGATAAATGCCACAAGGAAGTGGCACGAGGCCGGACAAAATTTGAAATAGCTTTATGGCATCTATAAAATTTTGGTGTACTGGCTGAAATGCCAGTCCTAACACCCCCTTAATAGGGACCTGTGAGGTGGTCTTAAGACTATTTATACGGGACCCACAAAGCGCCCGGAAGGGACACCAGTGAGAGTGTCCCTTCCGGATATGGTGATTTAAGATTTTTACAAAAACGGGATTAATTTTAGTAAAGTCTAAAATATGGTAGTATTTCTTGATAGGATAACTATTAAACGGACATATAATTAGACTCAGTCTTTTTATGAATAATACATGAAACAAATCAACTTTCATCAGCTTTGATTTAAATCCATATTGGAGATTGACATGGTAAACAAAACAGAGTTTGGATTTATTAGACCTATGCCACTTACAACTGAAATGCGTAATTCATATATGGATTACGCAATGAGTGTCATTGTTTCACGTGCCCTGCCAGATGCGAGAGATGGTTTGAAACCAGTGCAACGTAGAATTCTTTATGCTATGCAGGAACTGGGAATGAGGCCCAATTCTTCGTATAAAAAAAGTGCAAGGTTGGTAGGCGAAGTTTTAGGTAAATATCATCCCCACGGTGACCAGTCTGTTTATGATGCAATGGTGAGGATGGCTCAGGATTTTTCTATGCGTGTGCCATTTGTAGATGGGCAAGGCAATTTTGGTAGTATTGACAATGATCCGCCAGCTGCAATGCGGTATACGGAAGCAAAATTAAGCCAAGCGGCTGAATCAATGCTTGCGAATCTAGATCAAGAGACAGTTGATTTCGCGGACAATTTTGATGGGAGTTTGAGAGAACCAGTACTGCTTCCTGCAAGATTACCTAATCTTTTGCTAAACGGGGCTTCAGGAATTGCTGTTGGTATGGCAACAAGTATTCCACCCCACAACTTGTCAGAATTATGCGATGCGATTTATCTACTTTTGAGAAATCCTGAAGCTACGGTAGACCAGTTGATGCGTCGTGTTCAAGGGCCTGATTTTCCAACTGGAGCAACAATAATGGGCTCTGAGGGAATCAGAAATGCTTATGAGACTGGTAGAGGGCAAATAGTAGTGAGAGCTACAGCAGAAATTCAGCCTATGAAAAGGGCTAATCGTATGCAGATAGTTGTTACGGAATTGCCATACCAAGTTAACAAGGCCGCCTTAATTGAAAAAATAGCAAGTCTTATGAAAACTAAGCGTCTTGATGGGATATCTGAAATACGAGATGAATCTGACCGCCGTGGAATGCGAATAGTAATGGAACTAAGGTCAGGTGCTCAGGGTTTGGTAGTGTTGAATAATCTTTACAAATTGACCCCTATGCAGAGTGCTTTTTCAGCAAACATGCTCGCATTAGTTGATGGGACCCCCAAAATCGTTACCTTACGGGACTCTTTACTAGAGTTCATAAAGTTTCGAAGATTAGTTATTCGTCGCAGGTCTGAGTTTGAGTTACGTAAAGCTAATGAAAGGTCTCATATTCTTGAGGGGTTGAGAGTAGCACTATCTAATCTTGATGCAATTATTGCACTAATCCGAAATGCAGCAGATGTAGAAACTGCTAAGAATCAACTCATTGAATGGCATGGATTGTCAGACGTACAAGCTCAGGCGATTCTTGACATGCAGCTTAGGCGTATTGCTGCTTTGGAACGTGAAAAAATAGAGAATGAGTATAAAGAGCTTCAGGCAACCATTAAGGAGATAGAAGACCTTCTAGCAAGTCCTGAAAAAATTGATGAAGAGGTTAAAAAAGAGACAAGAGAACTTAAAAAGAAACATGGTGAGGAAAGGCGAACTATTGTTGGGCCTGATCTAAGACAATTTAAACGCGAGGATCTCGAGGCACACGAACAAATTATAGTAACCCTTAGCCAGGGAGGATACATAAAGCGTATACAAGCAAATGTTTACAGGAACCAACATCGTGGTGGTAAGGGTGTGACTAGTATGACGATGAAGGAAGATGATCCTGTACGAAATATCTTGGTTTGTGACACACATGATACCCTGCTATTCTTCACTAATACGGGCAGGGTTTTACCACTAAAATCATATGAATTACGGCCTGATTTTTCTAGGAACACTAGAGGAGTACCGTTAGTAAATGTGATTCCTCTTACAGACAAAGAACATGTAAATTCTGTTGTTGGGGTCCGAAGTCTAGAAGAAGATGATCAATATTTAGTTCTTGCTACTAAGAGCGGCTCTATCAAACGGGTAGCAGTTAATCAGATTCAAAATATACGGCGAGCTGGTTTGATAATAATGAATCTTCGTACTAACGATGAACTGGTTACAGCAAAGCTAGCGATGGAACAAGACGACGTTATGATGGTTACAAAGGAAGGTATGTCGATCAGGTTTCACTTGTCAGAGGTTACTGCTCGGTTACGGGCAGCAGGTGGGGTGCGGGGTATCTTGCTAAAAAATCGAGATCGAGTTATTGCTATGGATATAGTGATCGATGATAGTAAGCTTTTGGTGATCAGTAGAAAAGGATATGGTAAACTAACCGATCTCAACAGGTACAGAGTACAAGGGAGAGGTGGATCCGGGATCAAGACATTGAATGTTACAAAGAAAACAGGACAGGTCGCAGCAGCACAGGTTATTGCAGACAGTGATGAATTATATGTTGCTTCAGAAAAGGCTCAGGTACTTAGGACGAATCTTTCTGAGATACGTAGCACTGGTAGAGCCACGCAAGGCGTAACTATCTTTAAATTGCCCCCAAATGACTCAGTTGCTTCCATAGCATGTGTTCGTGAATTAGAGATACCTGAATCTGCTACAGGGGTCAATAATCTCTCAATTAATGGAACAATAAACGAGAACATTTCCCAAGATGAATAAGGTGCTGATTAAAAATGGTCAATAGTGAATTTGAAATTAAGAGGTCAGTCCTTGTTGGAGATACAACTGATGTGTATTTACAACGTACTTTAACGATTCTGCGAAATGAAAATATAAATCCAGTTGTAACAATTGAATTTAGCTCAGGAGCTGAAGGAATTATTTGTGGACTCAATGAGGTAAAGGCTCTTCTTGGGAGGGTATTACCTGAAACTGGTAGTGAGGTCTGGGCTCTAGAGGAAGGGGAATCTGTAGATGTAAATGAAGTTGCTCTTCGAGTAAAGACACCTTATAGCTCTATTGGTCTTTACGAGACTGCTATTTGTGGGATACTAGCTTCTTCTTCAGGTTGGGCTTCTTCTGCTAAAGATTGTGTAGTTGCAGCAGGTGGAACTCCTGTGGTCGCATTAGGTGCACATAACGCACATCCTAATATAGCCGCAGAGATGGACTACGCTAGTATAGTGGGTGGGTGTGTGTCTTGTTCTACAATTCAGGGAGCAAGACTCGCATCCGTGACCCCTTCAGGAAATATGCCCCACTCTCTGAACTTGATCATTGGTGAAACTGTGCAGTCTATCGAAGCCTTTGATCGTCATATGCCACAAGAGGTACCTAGAATTTCTTTGGTAGATACTTTCAGAGATGAATCTGAGGATGCTATTAATGCGGCTCGTAGTTTACGTGACCGATTAAGAGGGATACGTTTGGGTACACCTGATAAGTCTAGTAAAGTTTCTGGAGCTTTAGTTAGTGAAATTAGGGCTCGCTTGGACCTTGCTGGTTTTAGGCATGTTGAAATCATGGTTAGTGGAGGATTTACCCCTGAAAAAATCCGACAGATGGTTAGTGAAAATACTCCTGTGGATTCATTTGGTGTAGGGTACTATATATCTTCTGCTGAACCAAACCCATTTACAGCTAACATACAAGAGATTGATGGAAGGCCAATGGCAAGGAAAGGGAGGATTCCTGGAGTCACACCGAATCCTCGTCTCGATAGAGTTATCTAAGCCCGAATTCTAGTTTGATGACTGATTTATCGTTTGTCAAAGGCTTAGCCCATTCGGATAGACGCCAACCAACAACCCAGGCAATACCTTGATTACCTATAACTAGAGGTATGTTATTCCTCAAATGCTTATCTATTTTATTGTCGATCATGAAGTCTTTGAGTTTTTTGGTTCCAGTCATACCTGTTGGCTGAAATTTGTCTCCTGCCTTTCTATTTCTCACTTTAAAACCACCAACTGAAGAGTTTAAACTCAGATATGATGTAAAGTTGATATTTTTTAGATTGTTAAAGTCTAAATGCATATTTTTTTCTTGGAGATGAACCCTTTTTAAGTTCACAGTTGTGCTTTGAATATGCCAGCCAGGTATTTTAGTTTTTCCTTCCAAATCGAGTTCGAATTCACCATCAATTGGTAAAAAGGGGTTTAGGTAAGTGTTCTTGTAAGTTATTAAAATTTTTGAATACCTTACTGAGACCTTTATATTGTTTGGCAGATCGACAGATGTTCCAACCCTCCCATTTAAAAGTTCAAGAATAATATCTATATGATTTAGGTTTATGTTTTTTGTGTTACCGGTGATAGTCTGGATAGCTTTTCTAATCAAATGTGTTTTTATAACATGGTTGAGTTGATGTATTGCTTTACTATCCAATGACACATAGTTGTTCCCAACATATGCTATAGTCTCCCATTGTTGATTAACTGCATCTTTTATGAATTCCAAATTTGTTTTTGCTGATGTTGATAGCCTTATCACTGAATCGTTGACACGCGGATTGATTTTCGATAGTGCGGGTATAATATTATGCCTGATTTGGTTTCTGGTGAAAGTGAGAGAATAATTTGAGGGATCGTGTCTTGGTTCTAGCCCGAGTTTCTTACAATATTCCACTGTGTCCTCTCTACAAGCTTGCAGAATTGGTCTAATTATTAAAGTGTCGGGATCACCGATCTTATTACTGTCGCAAGGTGACATTCCTTTGAGTCCATTTAGGCCGGTTCCTCTTACTATATTCATTAGTATAGTTTCTACTTGATCATCTCGAGTGTGTCCAACAGCTACTAACTGGGTGCAAAGTTTTTTGGCTAATTTAGAAAAAAATTTGTATCTAACTATTCGCGAGGCATCTTCAAGTGATACGTGGTTATTTTCTTTGAATTTATTTACCTGCCCATTTTGTGAAGTGAAACCAACATTAAGCTTTTTGCAGATTTGAGAAACGTAAGTTAGATCTGACTGAGATTCTTTGCCACGTAGTTCGTGGTTGAGGTGGCCCACGTGAATTTCAATCCCGGTGTCTGATCTTGTTCGGTGTAGTGAGTGTAGGAGAGCAAGTGAATCTGGCCCTCCAGATACACCTACTATAACCAAGCTGCCTTTTACCAATTCACACTCATTAATCGAATTGATTAAAAGGCGATCAAATTGTTCAATTGTTAAAGGACGGCTCAATTTCAGATAATTATCCATGAAATTCTGTTGTAAAATTATCGGCTGGATTGTTTTTTACTAACTTTCACTGCTTCAATTTTTAGGCCATTCATTTCAACTACCTCAACCAATAATTCTGAGGTTTCAAAATACTCCCCGGCTTTTGGTATGTGGCCGAGTGAGTCTAATACAAAACCTGCTACCGTTTCATAATCGCCGTTGCCGAGATTTATTTCTAATTCCTCTTTGATTTCACTCACGTTCATACCTCCATCTAATTGGTAGATATCTTTACCGAGTGTCTCGTATTCCTCTTGAGGGCTAACGCCTTCTTCACCAACACGTCCCACTACTTCTTCAAGCAATTGTTTCAGCGTTACTAAGCCACAAATTCCTCCATATTCATCGATCGCTATGGCCATCTGGTTTCCAGAGCTCCGCAGTTCTTCAAACAGTTCCGCAATCCTCTTTGTTTCCGGAACGAAGTATGGATTGCGAATCACATCAGTTATTGTTTGTGTACTATTTGTAGAAATCGATGTCATTGATTTCAATATGTCTTTTGCAGACAGGATTCCTATGATGTTGTCTGTGGATGTCTCATATATTGGGAATCGTGTGTGTGTATGCTGTTGATAGATTTGGATGAAATCATCCATAGATGTTCCTTTTTCAATGAAAACGATCTCAGTTCTTGGAGTCATAATTTCTCTGGTATATAGATCTCCAAATTTGAATACACTCTCAAGCATTTCTGCCTCTTTTGATGGAAATTCACCTTCAGCCTCACCTATATCGATAAGTGTTAGTAATTCAGCTTCAGTAATTGATTCTGTAGAAGGTTTCTTGCCCAGTGTTGCTATTTTACTGATCCACTGAAGAATCAGAACAATGGGTAGAAGTATCAATTCAAAGAATTTAAGAGGCCTAGCCAATAAGAAAGCAACTTGATTTGGGTAATTGACTGCAATAGTTTTGGGGATTATTTCTCCTAAGACTAGTAATATCCCAGTTGCTATTATTGTGGATACGGCTACACCGAGAGATTCACCAAGGAAGGCAAGAGTTATCGCTGTTATTAAAGCTGCGAAGGCTATGTTTACTAAATTATTGCCTAGTAAAATAGTAGATAGCAATCGTCCAGGTTCTTTGAGCATCATATCAACTCTGATTGCTTCACGGTTCTTGTTTTGAACCAAATGTCGTAGTTTCGAAGTATTTTGAATTGCAAGAAAAGCAGACTCAGCACTAGAGAAGAATGCTGACATTATAATAAGCAGGATCGATATAACAATATCTTCGATTGAAACCATTACATCAGAACCCTTCTGAATTTATTAAGTAAAAGCGATTTACATAACTTATGTAAATCGCTTTTATATACAGGATATTGTCAGGCATTGGTTCAGCACAGTGGTGTTTTGAGTAAGAGGTTATAATTTGAAGTAATATCTAGGTTATACAGTTTCAGAGTTGTTCCTGATCAAATCTTCTATTTGTTCCGCGATCTCATTATTTTCTTTAAGAAATCTTTTAGCATTTTCCCGTCCCTGTCCAAGTCTAATGTCTCCAAAAGAATAGAATGACCCACTTTTCTTAATTGCAGCAGCTTCAGTTCCTAGGTCAACTAGATCCCCTTCTTTACTGATACCCTCATTAAACATCATGTCGAATTCTGCGACTTTGAAAGGGGCAGCCACCTTGTTTTTAACGATTCGTGCTCGCATACGTGCTCCAACAACTTCGTTGTTTTGTTTTATCGATTCTATCCTACGGAGGTCTATTCTGACAGAACTATAGAATTTTAAAGCTCGTCCTCCAGGCGTTGTTTCTGGGCTACCCCAAATAACACCTACTTTCTCTCTAATTTGATTAATAAACATCACTGAAGTATTTGACCGACTAATAGCTGAAGTTAATTTTCGTAATGCTTGGGACATTAATCTTGCTTGAAGGCCGACGTGGGAGTCTCCCATATCACCTTCCAATTCGGATTTTGGTACCAAGGCGGCAACGCTGTCTACAACCACGATGTCTAGAGCACCACTACGAACAAGATATTCGCAAATCTCTAGTCCTTGCTCTGCAGAATCTGGTTGGGAAACGAGTAGGTGTTCTATATCGACTCCACACCTTGAAGCATATCCAGGATCTAATGCATGTTCAGCATCGATGTAGGCTACTTCTCCTTCTGATCGCTGTGCTTCTGCCATCACATGGTATGACAGGGTAGATTTTCCAGTGGATTCTGGTCCAAAAACTTCAATAACACGACCTCGTGGAATGCCACCTACGCCTAAAGCTATATCAAGAGATATTGAGCCAGTAGATATTGCTGGGATTTTATCCTGAGTACGGGATTCACCCAGGCGTACAACTGACCCACTTCCGAATTGTCGGTCAATTTGGCCTAAAGCCAGGTCGAGAGCTTTACTTTTTTCTGTTGTCATACGCGATTATTGATTTGTGAACCTTTGTTAATTTTACTTCAGTTTATACTTGTGGTAGGTAGCGCATTATAGCATTTAGGCAACGTCCTCACAACGAGTCAAATCGAGATGTTATTGCAAATGCAAGTATAAATATTTTTATTCGGATAATTTGTGTTAATAAAAGAGAACAAAGTAAGAGCTAGGTTATATTAAGCTAGATAAATTATGATACTTGCGTGAGAAAAGGTGATTTGAAGACTAGCTCTTCTTTCTCGACTCAATGATTTTTGATAATTAATTAAACTTATCTCTTTTTTTGAATCGATGTGGGTGCATTTTTTAAGTTGTTGTTCGGATGGGCATAAGTGATTATTGTTTAATTTGTCCCAGAATCCTACCATCTGCATAGGAAAATATAGAGTTTCAGAGACGGAGCGCAAGTCGGCAATTATCTCGCTAGGTCTGGCACTACCTATTGTATCTATTTTTATTTTTATTTGGTCCATTTTCATTTATGGGTATACATAAGATTTTGTATTTGTCACTAATTCATGAAATTTTTGGTTTCGATGTTTTTACCTAATATCTGGCACAAATCCCTTTGTATAGGTAAAGTGATCCCAACCCTGAGTTTGCAATTTTATTGGGTTTCGGTATGTGTTGATAAGTTCCACCCCCTCTCCTTTCTCTATGTGTCCAATTACAGTAATGGAAGTATCTAATTCAGATTCTAATCGGGACAGCTGTTCTTCTGTCCCGGTAAACAGTAGTTCGTAATCTTCTCCTCCAGATAATGCGAGAGATAGATAATCTTTCGGGAATAGTGTTTTTAATTCTAACGACACAGGAATTCTTGAAGCATCTATAATTGCTTTTACTCCACTTGCTACACATATTTTACCAATATCGGAGACCAGGCCATCACTAATATCGATAGCAGTTTTAATTCCTAGTTGTCGTATCTTTAAGCCTTCTTTCACTCTCGGTTGGGGTTTCAGATGGTTTTTTGTTATTGGATCATTAGGTTTGTTTGCGATAAGTAATCTTAATCCTCCAGCGGAATTCCCTAGCGAGCCTGTGACTCCGATGTAGTCACTAATTTGTGCAGATGACCGATTTAATACGTCCTGGTCTAGGTTGGTGCTATAACCCAACATCGTGATAGAAATAAAAAGGTTGGGAGATTTAACTATATCTCCTCCAACAATAGATCCACCATATAAGTTACAAATTTCCAACATTCCTTCATATAATTGGGTAATCCCTTTCACAGGTGTTGATGGTTGCAGTCCGAGCGACACAGTAGAAAGTTTTGGAATACATCCCATGGCAGCAATATCACTTAGGTTTACGGCTAAAGATTTCCATCCCAGATCTTTCCACGAAGTTTTTGAAAGATCGAAATGAGTCCCTTCCACCATAGCATCGGTTGTGATTACGTTGGTTTCTTCCAGAGTATTCCATGCCGCCGCATCATCTCCAATGGTTAAAAGGAAGGAATCGTCTGGTTTATTCAGAGCGGACTTAGTGTTTTTTCTGGCAGACGAAATCTTATCCGCCAAGATTTCGATTAGTTTAAATTCACCTATGTCTGACAAATCCATTTGGACAAATTATAAGTGCTTATTGAATTCGTCTCAATGTTAGAGTTGCTATTGGGCTTATAGACACCTTAATTGGGGTAAAATTATTACTAATTAGGCTTATGAGATACTAATTAGTAATAAAGATACTCAATGATGAATAAGAAGGGTGTTTTGTAGATGTTCAAGCTACTTGGAAAAAACAATAATCAAAAGACGTTCAAAGCATTAGATAAAACGCGTAGGACCTGGTTAAATCTTATTGGAGATATTTTTCATCGTGATCGTATAGATGATGATATTTGGGATAATTTGGAAGAATTATTGATAACTGCTGATGTAGGAATACGCCCGACAAATGTGCTGATTGACCGCTTGAAGGATCGTGTTTTAGAAAAAAATGCAACTGAATCTAAACAGGTTCTTGATTTGCTTAGAGAAGAAATTTTGTCAATTGTAAGCTTTGAATCACAAGTTAGTTTTGATAACGACGATTTATTAGTCCTCCTTGTTATCGGTATTAACGGTGTAGGGAAAACCACCAGTATTGCCAAGCTAGCGAGTTTATATAAGCATGATGGTAAGAATGTAATTCTAGGGGCATCGGACACTTTTAGAGCTGCAGGAGTAGAACAATTAAAGGTTTGGGGGGAACGCTTAAAAACAGATGTTATACATCATCAGTCAGGATCAGATCCTAGCGCTGTAGCCTTCGATGTTGTTCAGGCAGCAAGGAATCGTAAAGCAGATGTGGCAATAATTGACACAGCTGGCAGATTACATTCTAAGACGAATTTGATGGAAGAGTTAAAGAAGATTCGGCGAGTAATAAATAAAGCAGGAGAAAGAACAGTCACGAAAGTGATTCTTACTTTAGATGCGACTACTGGTCAGAATGGTTTGATTCAAGCCAGAACTTTTTCAGAATCCCTTGATTGTGATGGTGTTTTTTTGTCGAAATTGGACGGGAGTTCAAAAGGCGGTATTATTATCGCGATTTACCAAGATCTTAAGCTACCAGTATTATATGTTGGTACTGGTGAAACTCTAGAAGATATTGCTACATTCAGCCCTCAGGAATTCGTAAATTCTCTTTTTGACAATATTTAGACAAAGTTCATGATTGATATCCTTGTATGGCTCATAATTATCGAGTTGATTGGATTGATAATATTTCCAATATCTTTCCATTTATTCCCGATGTTGAAAGACCGAGGTTTTGCTGTAAGCAAAACTCTAGGAATATTGTCCATTTCATATTTAGCATGGTTACTTTCGGTTTCCCGCCTTGTACCAAACACACAAATAATGTTATGGGTACTAGTTTTAATTTTGTTTAGTGTAAGTTGTTGTGTCGCTTGGAATTCCCGAAAACAACTGCTTACATTTATTCGATTCGAATACACTACGCTTATTTCTATCGAATTTATTTTCTTAACAGTCTTTATCTTTTGGATTGTTTATAGAGCTGTTGATCCTTCGATTAATAACACCGAACAGCCAATGGATTTCGCGTTTCTCAATGCTTCTATCAGAACGTTTTTTGGACCACCAGAAGATCCTTGGCTACGTGGAGAATCGATTAGCTATTATTATTTTGGGTATTGGATGATGTCAGTTTTGAGTAAGTTATCCGGTATACAGTCTAGTATTACATATAATCTTTCTCTGGCTTTGATTCCGTCTTTAGCTGCTAGTAGTATCTTCTCCTTGGTATTTAACATAGTTAGAAACGAGGTAGATATTAGGCGCTATGCTTATTTTTCAGGACTCGTTGCTACTGCTTTTCTAATTTTTGGATCAAATCTAGAAGGCGTTCTAGAATTCATGAGAGCAAATGGGATAGGTACCGGTACTTTTTGGCAATGGATAGGAATTGATAATATGATTAATACCGTACCTGAATTGACAAAGACATGGCATCCTGAAGAGCATATGTGGTGGTGGAGAGCAACCAGGGTGATTGGTTCTTTTGAAGAAGGGGTACTAGTAGACTACACGATCCATGAATTCCCATTTTTCAGTTTCATTTTAGGCGATCTTCATCCTCATGTAATGTCAATACCATTAATAATACTGCTAACAACTCTTCTATGGTCTTATTTTATTTCAAAATCATTATTGGTATCAAATACCAAGCTAAATGGAGTTAAAGTTTGGTACAAATTTTCCCCACATACAAACCAGTTGCCTTTAATTTTAGTAACGGCTTTGTGTTTAGGGACTTTAGGATTCGTTAATATGTGGGATTTTCCTGTGTTTATTGCGTTTGTGATTGCAGTTGCAGTTGTGAAATGGTACTTAAGCGATAATAATCTTGAAACATTTTTCATGCACTTAGTGAAATTCGGCCTGCCAGTTATTATTGGTTCTTTCATATTAATCTTGCCCTATTTGTTTTCATTCACTAGCCAAGTTTCAGGTATTGGATTGGTAGAAGAGCATACCACCCGGGCAGTGCATTTCATGCTAGTGTGGGGTATCCAAATAGTAGCTGTTTCTCCCATGATATTTACCGTTTTCTGGCGGACCACTGTGGATTATCGATGGAGAAAGTTTATGTTTATATCCCTACTTGTAGGATTTTTACCGTTGCTTGTATGGATCATAGCGATTTTATTTAATGTTGGCAGCGGAAGTGTTATTGGCAGATTTAGTTGGATATTTTTGTTTGCTATGACAATAACTATTACTATTTACAGTGCACTAAGTCTATGTAAAAAAGATTGTAGAAAGCAAGGTCAAATATTTGCACTTATCTTGACTGGCTTGGGGATAATGCTGATTATGGGGCCGGAACTTTTTTACGTAGACGATGGATTTGAGGGTGCTTGGTCTAGGATGAATACCGTGTTCAAGCTTCACTACCAGGCATGGGTACTTCTTTGCATTTGTGTGGGTTACGCTGTATATCAGTATCTCTGTACTAAAAATTTGCGAATCCTTAGTTGGTATAGAGTTTGGTTTGTATGTTTTTGCTGTCTTTTCTTGATATCTTTGTATTATCCTATTTCGGCTATAGCGACTAGGATAGAGGGTTTTCGACAACCTCTTACTTTAGATGGTCTTGCTTATCTTAAAGATTTAAACCGCTTGGATGAATATAGGGCGATCGAATTTATCAAACAAGATTCGGGCATAAATTCAGCTTTGGTTGAAGCCATTGGAGCTGACTACACAGATTTTGGGAAAATATCTTCAAGTACTGGCGTACCTACAGTATTAGGCTGGGTTGGACATGAAGTTCAATGGAGGGGAGCAAGCGATAATTTAATAGAAAGACAAAATGATGTTGTAGATATTTACAGTACAACGAATGTCGAAAAGGCGAAAAGCCTGCTAGCCAAACACAGTGTGACTTATGTCTATTATGGGCTCCGGGAACGTAAAGTATATGGCGTAAGCGGGAGGGAAAAATTTAGCGAATTTATGGACATTGTTTTCGATGAAGGAGACACAATGATTTTTAAGACTAGAAGGATCAATCTTGATACAAAATAGTATTTGTTCCTTAAGTAGAGAAATCTAGAGTGGCAGTATCAAAAATTAGCCATTCGACACCAATGTTTTTGAGAAATATTTTCAGTAAAGTTAGTCTGGAAATTGGTTTTTATGTGGCGCTAATATTAGGGACCCTCTTATCACGTCTTTGGGACTTGGGTCATAGAGCAATGCATCATGATGAAAGTTTGCATGCTTTGTATTCTTATTTACTTGCTACTGGCCAAGGATATAGACACGACCCTATGATGCATGGCCCATTACAAATGGAAATGACTGCTGGCATATTTGTACTTTTTGGAGATAATGAGTTTACAGCGCGGTTATTGTACGCTCTAGCTGGTACCTTATTGGTTTTGATGCCTTTGTTCCTTAGGGATTATTTAGGACGCAATGGTTCGATGGTTACAGCAACAATGCTGGCAGCGTCCCCAGCTATGTTTTATTTCAGCCGCTTTGCTCGTAACGATATTCTTATGGCGGTATGGGCATTTAGTTTAGTGATTGTAATGTGGAGATTTTTGCATGAAGGCAAAATGAGATACTTATATTTGGGATCTGTTTTCCTTTCTCTTGCATTTGTTACTAAAGAAAGTGCCTATATAGTCACAACTATTTTAGGAGGATATTTATTTCTGGTCATAGTGTTACGGAATTTTCCAACCTTTACTAAATCAATAATTATTGGAAATACAAGAACCGTAACTGCAATTCAAGTGATCATAAAAGAATCTTGTTTGGCCCTCAATAATGTATTTACTTCGACGAAAATATCTAGAGAAGCCAGTTTTTTCATCATCCTATTCACTTTATCTTTGCCGTTAGGCTCTGCTCTGGTCAGTGTTTTCCAAGATACCCCTGTGTTTCCTTGGACCAATTTAGTGTTAACAGCCCCTGTAGGTAGTCTACGTGTTGGTGCTCCTTCAGGTGGGGGGCTTGTGATTGCAACTATGACAGTTGCTATCCTAATATTTATCTCCGGGTTTCTGGGATCTAGGTGGCAACGATCTCTAGGTATAATAGGTACTAATAAAGTAACCAAAACTCTAACTACGCACCCATATTTATACTGGATTGCTCCAATACTTGGATGGGTATATAGGTTATGGAATAGTTGGGGTATATGGTATCGATGTGCATTTCTTTTCTATTTTATTTTTCTTTTTGCGTATACCACTTTTTTCACAAACTTGGGTGGAGTAGGGTCTGGGGTATGGCAGTCACTTGGATATTGGTTGGTTCAGCAAGATGTAGCTAGAGGGAATCAGCCAATCTACTACTATGTATTAATTATTTTGGTATATGAGTTCTTGCCACTTATGTTTTCTATATTAGGTGGAGTTTATTATTGGAAACGAAAAGATAAACTTGGATTGTTTCTTATTTTTTGGGCTGTAACAACTTTTATCCTTTACTCATATATAACAGAAAAGATGCCCTGGCTGTTGGTTAATTTGACGTTACCTCTTATTGTATTGTCAGGCAAGTTTGTTGGGGATATTACAGAAAAAATTGATTGGGACAAAAACCTTATAAAACGAGGATTTAAAAGTTTCAGTTTATTCACATGTTTAACAATTTGGTTTAGCTTGTTGGTATTGACTACATGGACTGGATGGCGAGCAGTTTATCAGAATGGAGATGTGCCTGTAGAAATGATCGTATATACACAAACATCTCCTAGTTTACGGGATACTTATAAGGAGATTTCTAGAAATATCGAAAAGTCAGATTTGCCCAATGTGATTACTATTGATCAAACAGGTGGGTTTAGCTGGCCATGGGCATGGTATCTACGAGATCGAACTGATGTAGGATATATTGACCACTCTCCGATGTTATCAAAAGGCTCTTCATCTAAAGTTTTATTGCTTCATATCGACAATCGCCCGGCGGAAGAAAGCATTATGGAAGAAAGTTACAAATCAGGTATTGTAATCCCTCATAGATGGTGGTTCCCTGAAACTTATAGGGGTCTCACCTTTGGAAAATTGGTCAGTGGTACCTTTAGTGGTGATACTTGGCGTACTTTTTATGACTACTTTATACATAGAAAACTTTCTCAACCTATTGGTAGTGAAGATGTGATTATATATGTGTCTAAGGAGATTCCGTTTAATCTTGAAAATGAAGCTTACAGATAGGTATAGATTTTGTACCATAGTTAAAGTTTTTCGTTTTACAGTTTTTACTTAAAAGCAGTTATTATATTTGTGTCAGATTCAGTGTATTAGTTGGCATCTGTTTTTCTATTAAGATTTTAAAATGGGGTATCGATGTCCAAAGTCAATAAATATTGGATAAGTTTATTAATAGGGCTCATATTAGTAACGATATTTTTAATTACAACTGATTGGAGCAGTCTTCTTAAAGCCCTATTAAAAGCGAATTATTGGTATTTAATTCCAGCGTGCCTATTTTATCAGGCTTCGACCTTTTGTCGTGCTTTTCGATGGCGTATTTTGTTACGACATATTAAGAAGATTTCGACTTTAAATTTGTACCCTGTTGTAGTTGTAGGATATATGGCTAATAATTTGTTGCCCCTTCGAGTCGGAGAATTGGTTCGAGCTTATTATATTGGAGAGAGGGAATCTATAAGTTCAGTATCAGCTCTAACTACGATATTTATTGAACGTTTATTTGATGCCATTACACTTCTTTCGTTTTTAGTAATTCTTGCTCTCTTTGTACCTATGATGGAATTAGCTAAAGAATTTAGCAATTTATCCAATGTCCCCTGGTTCTTGTTGCCCGTTATAATCAGTGTTCCTTTTGTTACTATGTTTGCTTTACTGATCATGTCAGCCTATCGACCTTTAACTATAGAAAATTTAGTTCGTATTTTGATTCGCCCGATACCGGATATAATTGGTAAAAGAATTCTTCAATTTACTAGGCTTGTTATCATGGGGCTTGACGGCCTCAAAGACCCAAAGTTGATATTATTCCTGTTTATTTTGTCTTTGCCTATATGGTTACTAGAATCCGCACTTTTTTTCTCGGTTGGGTATTCCTTTAATCTAAACGAGTTTTATAGCTCTTTTGCCGATATGGTTGCCGCAATTTTGATAGTCACTTCATTGTCTAATATTGGCAGTTCGGTTCCTTCAACTCCAGGCGGCTTAGGTTTGTTTGAATTAATAGCGAGAGAGACTCTTGTTTTGTTGCCCATAGCCTATGTTGACCGTTCAATAGCAGCTGCGTATGTAGTTGTAGTGCATGCTGTTTTGATAATTCCAATGATTGTTTTGGGTCAAGTATTTCTTTTAACTGGGAATATGACTATAAAGAAGATTTGGAGAAATAAAGATATATTGGATATAAATGATTCTGATAGTAAATATTAACCATCGTTGATAGACATGAAAGGTTACAAATGAGAATAGCGATCGTAGGAGCCGGCGTAACTGGATTGGCGGCAGCATATGACCTAAGTAAAAACGATCACGATGTGGTTATTTATGACAGAGCTCCATTCTTGGGAGGGCAGGCTTCTACATTTGAAATTAACGGTGCTAGGCTTGAACGTGGATATCACCACCTTTTTCAGAGTGATATAGATATTATTGAATTGATGGAAGAAATTGACTTAGGTTATAAAATGCGTTGGATTGATTCAAAGGTTGGTACTCTTTACGACGGCAAAATATACAATTTTGTGACTCCTATAGATCTATTAAAATTCAAGCCTTTAAAGTTCCCAGATCGTATTCGACTTGGCCTTGTCACACTGATTATTCAGAGAATCAAGAATTGGCGTAACTTGGAATCAATCACAGCAGTTGATTGGTTGAAAAAATGGGTTGGACAGGGTGCATTTGAAGGATTTTGGGGTCCGATGCTTCGTGGTAAATTCGGGGATAATTATTATAAAGAAGTGGGGATGGCTTGGATTTGGGGCAAAATTGCCACAAGATTCTCATCGCGTTCCAGTAGATTTAGCCGTGAACAGCTGGGATATCCAATAGGAAGTTTTGGAGAAATTTGTGATGTCCTTGCACAAAAAATTACTCAACGATCGAACCATATTAACCTTTCAAGTCGTGTTGTAGAGATTAGGTCGGAAACGACTGGGGGTGTTGAATTGAAGATTGAAACGTCAAGTGGAAATATGGTTAAGGAGTCCTTCGATTCTGTAATTGTAACCACTCATTCGTTTATGGTAAAAAACATTGTTCCTGAGTTTCCAATTTGGTACAAAACTCAGCTTGAAAAGACAAAATATTTATCAGCAGTACTTCTAATTCTGCTATTGGATCGTCCTTTGTCAGAAGTATATTGGTTAAATGTAGCAGATTCAGAAATTCCATTCGTTGGCGTAATAGAACATACTAACTTAATTCCTCCTAAACATTATAGAAACCAACACATAGTATATATATCTAACTATTTATCTAGAGAAGATCCATTATTTGATTTATCTCACAAAGAACTTTTACAAGCATACCTGCCTCACATAAAAAAAATAAATGCTGATTTTAAAGAATCTTGGATTGTTAAAAGCCATTATCAAAAAATAAATGCAGCCCAGCCAGTTATTGGCACAAATTATTCAGATGATATTCTTGATCATAGAACTCCATTATCAGGTATATATTTAGCGAATACTACTCAGGTTTATCCGCAAGATAGAGGTACCAACTATAGTGTGCGTTTAGGACGCAGAGTTGCCGGTATGGTAATGGATGATCTTGGATAAACCTGTTGTTGGCATATATTCCACTATGCTATCATGTGAATCTTCATAAAGTTACAGGTGACAATTGGTTGGATGATTTGCAAGATGTAACCAGAGATAGGGTTAAGGAAGCGATAAGCTCCCAAAAGCAACCTACTGTAACCGTTTTATCAAGCCTTCATGCAGCTCATGATGCGTTAGGCTATCTGCCGACTGTCGCAATTGAGGAAGTAGCGGCTAGTACGGAAGTTAGTATTAACGAGGTTTGGGGAGTGGCTACATTTTATACGAATTTCCGTTTTACACCTCCAGCAGAACATGCTTTAGAAGTTTGCTGGGGGCCAACATGTCATTTACTAGGTGCTGACAAGATCAAGGAAGATAGTCAAGATATTTTAGAGTTACAAGAAGAGGGTAATACTACTGATGGGAAATTTAGCTTGAAATACAATACATGCTTAGGAGCATGCTCTCAGGCACCTGTGATAAGTATAGACCATCGCCTCCATGGCCGGATTACACTGGATAGTCTTAGGCAGTTGATTGATAAAATTCGAGGCAAGGTGTAGTTGGATAATATGAATCAATTTTATACCCTAAATATTTTTTCGGGGAACTGCAGTGAGTAAATACGAAGATCTCAAAACCGAAGCCGATAAACTTTGGGGAAATTTGCACAATGGTGATTCTCCTTGGATTCGTATTGGTACCGGAATGTGTGGACAGGCAGCAGGAGCGCTAGACGTGCTCGATGCTATAAAAAGCGAATTGGTTCGAGCTAAATTGAATGTGCGTGTAGATGAGGTAGGTTGTTTAGGGCTGTGTTATGCAGAACCTATAGTAGATATATTAACAAAAGATGGGCGTAGAGTTTTATTCCGAGATGTAGTTCCAGAACAGATAGAATCTTTATTCGATAGTATTTTTTCAAAAGACCAAATTCCTACAAATAATCTGTTAGGTTATATTGGAGATCCTGTTACAGGAGCTGTAGATTTAAATACAGTTTCTGGTATTAGTAATCAGCAGAAAATTGCTCTAAGAAATTCTGGCCAAATAGCTCCTAACGATATATATCAATATATCGCTAATGGTGGCTATGCAGGTCTTGCAAAAGCGATAATGACTATGAATCCGGAGGAAGTTGTCGATGAAATGAAAACTTCTGGTCTGCGCGGTAGAGGTGGGGCTGGTTTTCCTACGGGAGTGAAATGGAGCTTCATGTCTCGTGGCGGACCTCCCAAATATATTCTGTGTAACTGTGAAGAAGGCGATCCAGGAGCATATAACGATAAAGGTATTTTAGAAGGAGATCCATATACACTTCTTGAAGGGATGACTTTAGCCGGATTTGCTACAAATGCATCAAATGGATTTGTTTTTATAAGACACGGCCACGATGGTCCTATCTCAAGGACTGAACAGGCTATAGAGCAAGCTTATAAAATGGGTTTACTTGGTAAAAAGATTTTAGGGTCAGATTTTAGTTTTGATATCGAAATTTCACTTACTGGAGAATCATATGTGGCTGGCGAAGAAACAGCTTTAATGGAGTCGATCGAGGGTAAGCGATCGATGCCTCGTTTTAAGCCTCCATTTCCCGCGGCATTCGGAGTTTGGGGTAAACCTAGCACTATTAACAATGTAAAGAGTTTTTCATATGCGCCGGAAATTATTGCTAGAGGCGGAGATTGGTTTAAGTCAATTGGTCAGGAAAAATGTACAGGTACCACAATCATTTGCTTGAGTGGAGATGTGAAATATCCTGGCATGTACGAAGTTCCAATGGGTATGAAACTTGGTAAAGTTGTTGAAGAGATAGGAGGGGGGACTCCAAGTGGTAAAGAAGTAAAAATGATTCAACTTGGTGGGCCACTTGGACACATTCTTGGAAAAGATAGTCTAGAATACAATTTAGATTTTGATGATATGAAGCAGCATGGAGCGATGTTAGGATCCGGAGGCGTCATTGTTGGTGATGATACCAAGTGTGCCGTCGATTTAGCGAGATTACTAGTAGGTTTTTGTCAATATGAGTCTTGTGGGAAGTGTTTCCCATGTAGGTTAGGGATGTCTCAGTTGCTGGAATTAATAGAACGTATTTCAGCAAATGAAGCTAATCCGAAGGATGTAGAGGTGATGAACCGAATTGGAGGTACTATGGAAGCAGGATCACTTTGTTTTCATGGACAGCTTGGATACAATCCTCTTAGGTCTGCCATAGAAAATTTCCCCGACGATTTTCAATCTCATCTAGAGGATAAAAAATGCCCTTCGGGTAGTTGCGATACTCGATTGATCGCTCCAAGAAATACCAGGACATTTGGAGAAGAACATCGTTTGGAACTTGTCAGGCTCGGGAAGGCAAAATAGATTGAATTTAATTATATTGAAATATATGGGGCGATCATATGGTAGATGAAATTACTCTGACAATAGATGGTGTTGAAATTAAGACAACACCAGGAACTAATGTACTTCAGGCTGCTATGGATGCAGGCGTATATGTTCCTTATCTTTGTTATTATCCGGGTATGAAGGCATTTGGTGCTTGTCGAATGTGTGTAGTTGAGATTGAAGGAGGTCCTCCAGGTAGTCAGGCGTCTTGTACGGTGCCAGCAGCGGATGGCATGGTTATAACGACAAAGACCGAACAGATTAATGATTTACGTAAAGGAGTCATGGACTTACTTCTTTCTGAACATCCACATGGGTGTCTTACGTGTCATCGTATTGATCTATGTGGACCAACCGACATTTGTTTGCGTCATGTATCTGTGAATGATCGCTGTGTGACTTGTCCAAAAAATGAACGATGTGAGCTTAAAGATACAGTACGTTACCTAGAAATGGATATGGACAGTCCACTTACTTATAACAACAGAAGTATACCTCTTAAAGTTTCCGACCCAATGTGGGATATGGATTTGAATCTTTGTATTGTTTGTGGTCGATGTGTGAGGGTTTGTGATGAAGTCCGTGGTGATAATGCACTTACTTTTACGGATCGTTCAGGACGTAGTCTGATTGGTACCTCCCATGGGACATCGCTACTCGAATCGGGTTGTGAATTTTGTGGAGCTTGTATCGATATATGTCCTACTGGCGCTCTTGTAGAACGTAAATACAAATGGGACAAAGCTGATAAGACAGTGAAGACTATTTGCCCTCACTGTCCAGTTGGTTGTGAGATGAATCTAGAAATCGACAAAAAAAATCGATTGATCAGGGCGATACCTGATCGAAAAGCTAACGCTAATAAAGGTCAGGGTTGTTTTAAAGGTAAATTCGGACTTGATTTTGTAAATAGCTCGAAACGGATAACCAAAGCTTATATTAGAGACGAAGAGGAACTCGCAGAATCTACCATTTTAAAGGCGATAGATTTTACTTCGGGAAAATTGAGTCAGTATTCGGGGACAGAGTTTGCTTTAATAGCTTCCCAAAGGGGTACTAATGAGGACAATTATATCGCTCAGAAGTTTTCCCGAGTTGCGATGAAAAGTAACAATGTTAACTTGTCTTCCAATATAAGAACTGATCTTATAACTCCTCTTCAAAAAATGCTTGGTTTCCACGCCGCAACTAATCCAATTTGGGACCTAGAAAGCTCAAAATGTTTCGTGATTGTTTCTAGTAATCTAACTGAAGAACAAAATGTTGTCGGAGTGCCAATTAAAAAAGCATTAAAGAACGGAGCCAGCTTGGTTGTAATCGATCAAAGAGAGACCGAGATGACACGATTTGCTGATCTTTGGATTAAGCCTGCCCCTGGCAGTGAATCTATGTTGATCGGCGGCATCATAAAAGTAATATTTGAAGAGTCATTAGATGATCATGATTTCCTGCTTGAACGTTGTGATAATTTGAAAGCATTCAAGGATAGCTTGTGGGCATTTGATCTGGTTAAGGTCTCGACGTTAACGTCTGTTCCTGCAGAGGATATACGACAAGCAGCCAGAATGATTGCGAGTAAGGGGCCTGCCTCTTTTCTTTATGCATTAGAGACATTGGAGCCAGAGTATAGAGAATATTGTACTAAAGCTATCATTAACCTTGCGCTAGTTACTGGTAATGTAGGTAAACCTTCATGTGGTATATATCCTCTTTTGCCTGGTGGAAATGAACAGGGTTCAATGGATGTCGGTTGTGTTTTTGACAGATTACCGGGATTTGATCCTGTTTCGGATGATAATGCCCGTGGGCGTCTAGAAGACATATTGGGTGTGCAAATGCCTATTGAACCTGGTGTGTCTTTATCTGAGCTTACTACGGCTATTGAGAGCGGCATTGTTAAAGCTTTGGTTATTATTGGAGACAACGCTAGCTTTAGGAATGGTGACCTCGGTGATTTTATTTCATGTCTTAGTAAACTTGATTTTCTAGTAGTTATGAGTACTTTCCAAAATGAAATAACAGATATGGCTGATGTTGTATTACCTTCAGCTACTTTTGCACAGAAGGATGGTACTCACACTAATCTTGAAAGGCGAGTTCAGTTACTTAGGCCTGCTTTGAAAGAAACTGGTGATGAGCAATCCGATTGGAGAACCTTAGATCAACTAGCTACTAGAATGGGAGCAAAAGGTTTTGGATATGTGGATTCATCAGAAATATTTGATGAAATAATTAGTGTGGTAAATTTTTACGGAGGACTTTCATATAATAGATTGGCTATAGATGGTCTACAGTGGCCGTGTTTAGCTGACGACATGAGTGATACAGAGCGCCTATATTCTGATTCCAGACCTAAAATGGAAGAAATGGAATCTATAGAAATACCTATCTACAAGGATAAAGAATTCCCATATTTGCTTGCTACCGGACGAATATTGCACGATTCTGAAAGATCAACTGGAATTGAATATAGAAATGGTCGGGCTATGCTGGAGAGAGACGAGATTATAGAATTCCACGGGGATGATGCAAATACGATGAATTTGATTGAAGGTGAAAAAGTGGAAGTAATTTCAGGCCGTGGTGCTATCAAGGGATCTGTAAGACTCACCGGTTCATTGAAGGGAATTATTTCAACGACCGGCCTGTTTGGTGACCTCGCTTACGAATTTGACCGTTCCAAATCTGATGATCCTGTTTTAGATGTAGAGGGTCTGCCTTTGTTGCCTGTGCATGTAAAAAAGATTGGTAGTGTTCAAGATGTATAGATCAGGAACGATTTTTAATAGAGATGCTAGGTAGCCTTCTAAAAATTGAAGTGTATAGTTTGTGATAATAATAATCCCCATGAGGCAGTCTACTGTAGTGGCTGTGGTCAACCTTTAGGCACAAAAGGTGACGTACTTCCATCAAACCATTCTTCGACAGAACCTTACCAGCTACGCCCGTTGGAATTCAGCAGTCTTCTAGTACAATCAGCTACTATTTACAGGAATAATTTTGTTTATTTCATTACATTATCATTGATACCTCAATTACCAGGTATACTATTGTCTTTCGGTAATGTCCAAGACTTTCGGATAATACTTCCGATTTTACTTCTGTTTTCACCTTTATACATTTTATCTTCAGCGGCATCTGTAATGGGTATAAGCCAGTATTACCTTATAGGACAAATGGATATTGGATATTGTTTTAAAAGAGCTTGGTACAAGATTCTTTCTTTGTACATAGCTTTCATGGTATTTGGACTGGTATTGATAGGTGCCGGTTTTCTTACGATAATTATAATTGGGTTACCTTTATTGCTGTATTTGTTCACGGTTTGGTTTTTCTTTGTGGAATGCATAATGATAGATAGAAAAGGCCCTTTAGATTCTTTATGGCAAAGTCGTGACTTGGTTAGTGGTTCATTTTGGAGGGTTTTCGGTATTGGTTTAGGATTTACCTCGATAATAGTTTTGGCTTCTGTTTTTGCCCAAGTCTTAGTCTCAACTTTGATGCCGAATAGTAATTTCGTTGCAATAATATTTTTATCTATTGTAAGTATAGTTATTTTGCCAATAGGTTGGATTGGCAGGACGCTTGTTTATTATGATCTAAGAGTGCGAAAAGAAGGTTATGCCATAGATGATCTTGCAGACTCATTCCATGGTTAAGAAATATTTGATTTGCACCTGATACCAGATCACTGTGGAAGATAATATTTTTTGAGAAATATAGGTACCAGTTCGATAATTTACTGGAATTGAATTAGAGGGAGAGATAATTGGTAAGTAAAAGTCAATTACCAAGGCATAAGATCTTGGAAACAAAAGTACTGAAAAGGAAAGATATTTCAGATGAGCTGATGTTGATATGGGTGGAGAAACCGATAAATTTTAAATTCAAGCCTGGGCAGTACTGTACTATTGGAATAGATGGGATCGAGAGGGCATATTCGATTGTATCTGCTCCACACGAATCGGAACTTGAATTGTTTGTTGAACTTGTGCCTCTTCCAGATGGCGTTCTTACACCCAAAATTTGGAAGCTTGATATTGGGGATATTTTAACAATTCGGCCTAGGGCAAAAGGACTATTTGTATTCAATCCTAAGTACCGGAAACATTTGTTGGTATCTACCGTAACTGGGGTAGTACCTTATGTAAGCATATTGCGCGATTATATTTTTCGAGATGGTACAGGGCATGAGTTTCATGTTTTACAGGGAGCGAGTTATATAGATGAATTTGTTTATGATCGATATTTTGACAAGATTTCTTTGGAATTTCCTGAAGAAATTTCTTATTTACCAACCATAAGTAGGCCGAATGAAGATAAGAACAAAAATTGGAATGGACAAACAGGTAGAGTGAATGAAATTGTGGAAGAATATATCAATGATCAAGTATTAAATCCAGAAGATACGCTTGTGTATGCTTGTGGTCATCCAGGGATGATAGAGGACCTAAAATACCGTTGTTTGCCATTAGGATTCAATGTAGATGAGGAGAGGTTTTGGAAGGATGGTTAGTATTACTCCATAATGCATAGCAGAACTAGATGATGTCCTGAGATAAAAGTACAATGTCTACACCAGCTCGTAAACAATATCTTCGTATAAAACGAGAACACCCCAATGCTATTTTGTTATTTCGCATGGGTGATTTTTACGAGACTTTTGATGATGATGCTAGTATTGTTTCGAAAATTCTAGATATTGCTCTGACATCTCGGGAAATGGGAAAGGGCCAACGCATCCCACTGGCAGGTATTCCGTATCACTCTTTGGACTCTTATTTGGGAAAACTTGTTAGGGAAGGACATAAAGTAGCAATTTGTGAGCAAACAAGTGACTCAACAGCTTCTAAAGGCATCGTTGATAGAGAGGTGGTACGAGTAGTCACACCCGGAACAGTAGTCGAAGATTCTATTTTAGATATAAAAACCAATAATTATTTATCATCAGTTATTATTCAAAATGATATGGCAGGATTTGCATATGTCGATATTACTACAAGTGAATTTCACACCACAGAAATCCCAATAGATTTATTGGCTCCTGAATTGGATCGACTTTCTCCTGCTGAACTGATTGTTATTAAGGGGCAATCAGATGATTTAATCTTGGGTTTGGATATTGAAACTTACGTGGAATCTTCAATTTTCGATACTGCCCGAACCAAAGACAGCCTACTCAAGCATTTTAAAACAGTATCACTTGAGTCATTTGGCTGTGAACACTTAGAACTTGCTATAAGAGCTGCAGGGGCAATAATACATTACCTGGATATAAATCAAAAAACAGGCCTTCAGCAAATAACTTCACTTGATACCTATTCTGCAGAAGCGCATATGATCCTAGACCCTCAGACTAAGAGAAACTTGGGACTTTTTGAAGACGGAAGGTGGAATGAAAAGAAATCTTCATTATTGACAGTATTGGATAAGACCAAAACCGGCATGGGTTCTAGGCTTTTAAGACGTTGGATTGGTCAACCACTTCTTGACCTAAATGAACTTAAACTTAGACTTGATTCAGTATCTTGGTTAGCTGATAGCGTACTTAGAAGAGAGCAAATTAACCGATTGTTAGGAGATGTGTCAGATTTGGAGCGGTTGATTAATCGTATAAGAAGCAATTCAGCAAATCCTAGGGACCTAATCGCATTATGCGTGAGTTTAAGAACAATATCTCGAGTAAAGTCAATTCTTGATTCCGAAGATAGTACCGGGCAAATTAACTGGTTAGGTAAACAGATGTCTCAACACCTAGATATTGTTAATCTTTTGGATAAATCGATTGTACAAGACCCTCCCGTGACATTGGTTGATGGAGGAGTAATTGAACCTGGGTTTTCTAAAGAACTTGATAGTTTAAGAGATTCATCCCAGGGTGCTCGGGATTATATCGGAAGTCTTGAAAATAAAGAAAAGGAACGATTAGGTATTAAATCTCTAAAGGTTGGATTTAATAAAGTTTTTGGATATTACATAGAAATAAGTAACTCTAACATTAATAAGGTTCCTGATAATTATATACGTCGCCAAACACTGGTTGGAGGGGAACGATATATAACTTCGGAGATGAAGGATTATGAGTCCCAGATCCTTAATGCTAACGAACGTATTACAGAACTAGAGACAAGATTATTTCATAATATTTGTAATCAAGTTTCTGAATCTGCTACACAAATATTGAGTACAGCTAATGCAATATCTAAGCTTGATGTATTTGTTTCATTTGCTGAACAATCAGCTCGAAGTAATTACGTCAGGCCAGAACTTAATCACGGGGATCGAATTGATATTTATAAAGGTCGTCATCCAGTAGTAGAAACTACTCTTGATCATGGCGCTTTTGTTCCAAACGACGTTCGTCTCTCAAATTCTGATGAACAACTTATTATACTAACTGGTCCAAATATGGCAGGTAAATCAACTTATCTTAGGCAATCGGCAATAATTACACTGATGGCTCAGATTGGTAGTTTTGTTCCGGCGGAATCTGCATCGATTGGTCTTGTTGATAGGATTTTTACTAGAGTTGGGCTACAGGATGATTTAGCAATGGGACAGTCTACGTTCATGGTTGAAATGACGGAAACTGCTTATATCCTAAACCAAGCGACTTCTAAGTCATTTATAATTTTGGATGAAATTGGTAGAGGGACAAGTACATATGATGGACTTGCTATTGCTAAATCAGTAGCTGAGCACATCCATAATAGTCCTAAACTGGGATGCAAAACATTATTCGCAACCCATTATCATGAATTAATTGATTTAGAAGATGTATTACCGAGAGCCAGGAACTATAATGTTTCCGTTTCTGAAAATAAAGGGGAAATAGTTTTTTTGCGGCACATAGTTCGAGGAGGATCAGATCGAAGTTATGGGATTCATGTAGCAAGACTTGCAGGTTTGCCAAACCCAGTAATCAATCGAGCTTGGGAAATCCTTTCCACCTTAGAGGAACAAATTCATACATCGGGTTATAAAAACCATGATCAATCATCGATAAATGTACAGTTGAGTTTAATGGATACAGATCAATCTTTGTTAAATGATATATTGTCGTTGGATGTGGATGCCTTGACTCCGTTACAATCAATAATTAAATTGTTTGAGATACAGGAAATGGCACGCAAGAAGCGACAATAGGATTTTACATTATTATAGAATGATAGAATAGTAGCTTAGGTGGGTTGATTAGTTTTTAATAATAGGACATGCATAATGGTTGCTAAAACAGTTTCAATGGAACGTTCTGAATTTTCACAGTTACCTACTGATCCCAAGTTACTCAGGTCAATGTTTAGGAGTGGTGAACTAGATGGATTTACTAGTGGCATGGCGCCCGGAAGGGTTCAGGCTAACCTAGTAATTTTACCGGTTAAACAGGCATTTGATTTTCTTTTATTTTGCCAACGCAACCCTAAACCTTGTCCCCTATTGGAAGTTGTTGAGCCCGGTAGTTTTGCTGAACCAATAAGAATGGCACCAGGTTCTGATCTAAGGACTGATCTGCCTAGATATCGTGTTTATGAACATGGAGAACTTGTCGAGGAACCTACTGATATAAACACATTTTGGCAGGAAGATATGGTTTCCTTTCTTTTAGGTTGCAGTTTTACTTTTGAATCAGCTTTGGTAAATGCGGGAATTAGTAT
>CAYFFO010000002.1:8647-42416 GCA_964342485.1 uncultured Dehalococcoidia bacterium | reverse complement strand
GTTACTCCTCAGGCAGTAGCAATGTCTTCTAAGCCACCAATTATGATCACACATTCTCCTGGCCACATGTTTATTACAGATAAGTTAAATGAAGATGTGGCAGCTTTGTAAACGGTCCAATTGCCTTCTTTAGAAGACATAATACTGCAACGAGATAATCGAGGTATTTCTGCCCTTAGACATCTGATGGAGCCGAGTTATTTAGAGAGTACTGGCAGATTTGTACTGGATAATAAAGGGCCAGTAGTTATTGTCACAGGGTTTTTCATTGTTGGAGCGCAGGCTTCCGAGACTGATGGTCCCCCAGGGGCTGTTGCACTGGGAAATGTGTTAAGTTCTCTTGGATATGGCCTCAGGTATGTTACTGATTCTTGTTCATTCGATATTGTTAACGGACTTTCAGATAAACAACACGAAGTCATAGAATTTCCGATATTAAATGATATAGAAAGTGAAAAATTTGCAGGTGATCTGATACGCAAAATGATGCCTTCATTACTAATTTCTATAGAAAGATGTGGCCCTAGTGAAGACGGCAAAGCTAGAAATATGAGAAATGTCGATATAACCGAATTTAATGCAAAGACTGACTATTTATTTAAAGACCAAATACCTTCTATAGGAATAGGTGATGGAGGAAATGAGATTGGTATGGGCAATCTCCGTAAAGCAATAACATCAGTACCAAGTCTTGTAGAGTATCCATGTGTAACCGAGGTTTCCAGGCTTGTAATAGCTAGTGTTTCTAATTGGGGAGCTTACGGTCTAATTGCTGCTATTTCTAGATGTTTGGGTGAAAATCTACTTCCATCAATAAAAGAAGAACAACGTTTAGTCCAAAAATCAGTAGATTTGGGAGCTGTAGATGGATTTACAGGCCAAAAGCTTCCAATGGTGGACGGGTTTACAATGGAACAAAATTCCCAAACTCTAAGAGATCTCCATGATGCTCTAAAGATTTAAATCGCTTTAGGTTAAAAATGGCTAAATTGATTGGCAAGATCATAGACGATCAAACAGGACATACAGTACCTGCAAGAGTTAATGTTACCGATGCTACAGGAACTTTCGTATATCCGAAAGGATCTATCTTGAAGGTAGGTCCAGGGGAATCGTTTTTTTATTCGGATGGCAATTTTGAACTGGAAGTGCCACGTGGCTGGACTAGACTGATTGTTGAACGAGGAACAGAATATGTTCCAGTTAGCATGAACTTAGAAGTTCCCTCAAGAGGTTGTGTTGTGAAGGATGTGAGCTTGTCTAAATGGACTTTATTGGGAGAACAAGGTTGGCACCCTGGGAACACGCATATTCATTATGATGAGAAAGAAAAACGTCCTGATGAACGGTTGAGACTTGACCCACGGGTCGAAGACCTGAGAATGACAGCTGTTAGTATTCTAAAACGTTGGGATTTAGAATATGCTACAAATAAATATACACCAGGCTTTATGGATGATTTTTCTTCTGCCCACCATTATGTAGAATGTGGTGAGGAAAATAGACACAATGCTAATGGTAGTCATGGCGTGGGTTACGGTCATATCATGCTTTTAAATATAAGAAATGTGATTGAACCTGTTAGTCGTGGTCTTTTAGTTGATCCATTCGATCCTGATTATCCTCCATTGTCATATGCTTGTGATGATACTCGTCGCCAAGGAGGAGTAGTCATATGGTGTCATAATGGAAGAGGCATGGAAGCACCGGTTGCTGCTATTTTAGGTAAGGTTGATGCATTCAATCTTTTTGATCCACATTGGATGGATATTGAATACGATATATATTACAAAATGCTTGATGCCGGGATAAGATTACCAGTTTCTACAGGTTCTGATTGGTTTATCAGCTCTGCTAATCGTGTGTATGCTGACACAGGTGGACATTTTAATTACGAAGACTGGCTCGATGCTCTTAAAGCAGGCCGTACATTCATTACCAATGGGCCTTCACTAAAATTTAATGTAGATGGCAAAAAACTTGGAGATGAAATAAACATAAAAAAGAATCAATCTATCTTGGGTGCGGTTACTTGGCATTCGCATTATTCAATAAGTAAAGTCGAGATTATATTAAATGGTGAAATAGTAGGTAGTAAATTTTTCTCAAATGGTTCATATTCAGGGACTTTTGAGACTGAATTAAAGCCAGATTATGATGGCTGGTTGGTAGCTCGTGTTTGGAGTACTGAACGTGATAGTTTCGCTCAGCCAATTTTTGCCCACACCAGTCCTATATATATTGTTACCGGTTTACCGTGTCCCCGGAAAAGTTTAGCAGCATCGTACTTTAATAGTCAGATCGAAAATTCTTTGAGCTGGATAGGTTCTAAAGGTAAATTCTATAATGACAATCAAAGGCGTGAAATTTTGGATTTGTACAAGGAAGGACAGCAAATCTATAAGAAACTTATCAAGTGAGATTGGAACGTAATCAGCTTGGTCATAAATCTGGACTATGTAAATTGTTATCGATAATGGATAACAACCATTAATAAATAAGGCATGAATATTGGATCATAATGAATAAAGAAAAATCCCTGCTTTTGCTATTGGACGGTCATGCTATGGTTTACCGTGCCTTTTATGCCATACAAACTCCTTTAACTGTTAGTGATACAGGCGAAGATGTCAGGGGAGTTTATGGTTTTGTAAATGCATTTTTGAGAATCTTATCTGATTTGGAGCCTACTCATTGTGCGATTGCCTTTGATGTTTCTGGGCCAACTTTCAGACATGATGAGTATGATGAGTACAAAGCGCAAAGACCAGCAATGCCTGTTGAGCTTCGACATCAGTTTAGCCGGATAAGACAGGTTATGGAGGCATTTAATGTGCCGATATTTGAACAAAAAGGTTATGAAGCTGATGATGTTTTAGGCACACTTTGTAGTCAGGCTGATAATCAGGGTTTGAGTACTGTCATCTTGACTGGCGATACTGATGAACTTCAGCTAGTCACATCGAATGTTCGTGTGATGCTGAGTCACACAGTGAAAAACACTAAGATGTATGGAATAAATGAGGTCAAGGAAAGATATGGTGGATTGGGCCCTGACGCCATCCCTGATATAAAAGCCTTACAGGGCGATGTTTCGGATAATATACCTGGAGTTCCAGGAATTGGTTCTAAAACAGCCATAAAGCTTCTTCAACAATTTGGTACCGTTGAGGCTATTTTGGAGAATATACAAGAGATTACTACAGTCCGCACGAGGCAAAGTATTGAAGATAACAGAGATGCATTGGTTAGAGGAAAATTTCTTACAACCATAGTAAGAAATTTGCCAATCAACTTAGATTTAGAGAAAGCTAGTTTTGGTGGGTTTGATCGGGCAAAAGTTGTAGATGTTTTACGGGAATTAGAATTCTACAGTATTGTGCCTAGAATACCTAAAAGTCCCTTTAATGAAATAGAAGAACGTCAAATCGGTCTAGATTTTTCATCGCAAAGTGCCAAGATTAAGACCCGTATAGTAAATTCACCAGATCTTATCAAACAACTCTTATTTGAATTGGATTCAACCGAAGGATTCGCGTTCAAAATAGTAGCGGATGGGCAAAATCCTATGTCAGTAGATGTTGTTGGGATTTCTTTTTGCAATCAACCTGAATCTGCTTGGTACATACCAATAGGTCATAATCAAGGAGTTCAGTTGGGTTTGGAAGAAGTTTTAGTCGCTCTCAGGCCTGTTTTTGTAAATAATGAAATACCTAAAGTATCACATGATGTTAATTTCGATTTGGTTATTTTGAGACGTTTAAATGTGAAAGTAAAAAACGTCGTATTTGATACTAAGGTGATGGCACATGCAGGAGGAAGGCAATCAGTTGATTTAGAAGCATTATCTCTGGAATATCTCAACTATGAACTCCAGTCTCAGACTGAAATCACAGGTTCTGGACGTAATAAAATTGATCTTTCGGAAACACTTGTAGCGAACGCAGCAGAGCATTATGGTTCTAGGATCAATGCTATTTGGCAAATTGTAGATGCGATTAGAAAAGAGATCTCTCTGAAAGAAATTTCTGATGGTGTTAATAACATTGAAACACCTCTAATTCCCGTTCTATCACGCATGCAATTTAATGGGATATCTATAGATGTTAGTCATTTATCAAGAATGTCTGTATCAGTTGGAAAAGAGATTGATATCCTGAAACGAGATATCTTTGGTTTGGTTGGCCACGATTTTAATATTAGTTCTTCACAGCAACTTGGACAGGTTTTATTTAATGAACTCGGTCTTCCCAAAACAAAAAAGACTAAAACTGGATATTCAACCGACGCAGGATCGTTGGAAGGGTTAAAGCATACAATAAGAATAAACAAGAATGATGTTACAAACTTTAATTCACTTCATGTATTGGAGAAAATTCTTGAATATCGACAACTAGCGAAGATCAAATCCACTTATTTGGATTCTTTGCCAGAACAGCTGGATAAAACAACTAAACGTATTCACACAATGTACCAACAGACCGGATCAGCTACAGGACGAGTGTCTAGCAATGATCCTAATGTACAGAATATACCAGTTAGAACGGAATTAGGTAGAGAAGTACGCAAAGCTTTTATAACAAGACTTGGTTCAGATTTCAAATTATTAAGTGCTGATTATTCTCAAATTGAATTGAGAGTTCTAGCGCATTTATCAGGAGATTCTGGATTAATTAAGGCTTTTAGAGACGGTCAGGATATTCATTCGGCTACCGCTTCTTCGGTCTATGGGATACCGATAGAAAATGTAGATTATGACATGAGAAGAATAGCAAAGATCATGAACTTTGGAGTGATTTATGGTTTAAGTCCATTTGGAATCAGTCAACAAACTGGGTTGAGTTTAGAGGATGGTAGCAGCTTTATTGAAACTTATTTTGGAAAGTATCCTGGTATAGAGCAATATATCCAAGATATAAAATTAAAAGTTAGAGAGGATGGTTATGTAGAAACTTTAAACGGTAGAAGAAGATATATCCCAGAGGTAAAATCAAATAATTTCTATGTAAGGTCGGCAGGTGAGCGTATGGCTGTTAATATGCCAATACAGGGGACTGCTGCAGATATAATTAAATTGGCTATGATAAGAATGCAAGATTCGATGGATTCACTCGAATTAAACTCCTATATGACTATACAAGTCCATGATGAGCTGATTTTTGAAGTCTCGGATATTGAAGTGTCTGAAATGAGATCGTTAGTAGAAACCGTGATGCCTAACGTCATGGATTTATACGTGCCACTCGATGTAGATGTTAAAGAGGGACTAAATTGGGGAGAGATGAGATAATATCAGATCGTTGACAGTGTACTCGTAGCTTAATAACATGTATAGATAGATTAATTTTAATGAAAGAAAAGGAAACTCTACCATGGATTCGATCCAGTCTTTGACCTTGATTGAAGCTTTGAGTCACTATGTGGGAAGTTTGAGAGCTAAGGCTAGTCAGACAGAGGCCCAGAGACATCTTGTCAGGTTTGTACAGTGGATTGGACCCAATCGATTATTGGAGGAGATACAGCCATCTGAGATCGGTGAATATGGTGATCATGTTCTCAGTACAGGTGTGCAGTCAACTACGAGAATACAGAGCGTCAGAAAATTTCTCAACTACTTACAGAAAAAAGAGCTTGTTGAAACAAATCTTTCACAGCACATTAGGGTGCGTAGTAAGAAGAAAAATGTCAAGGATGGTGCACGATTATCAGGTGAGGTTGTTGAAATAACCCAACGAGGTTATAAGGATCTTGTTAAAGAGCTGGAAAAAAATAAAGCAGAGCGTTTGCCAATATCAGAGGAAATACGTAGAGCAGCAGCAGATAAAGATGTTCGTGAGAATGCTCCTCTTGAAGCTGCAAGAGAACAACTAGGTCATATTGAGTCTCGTATTCGACAGCTTGAAGACACTCTTAAGGTAGCAAAAGTAGTTGATGGCAGGAAAACGAGAAGTAAAATGGCTACCCTAGGTTCCACTGTTACTATACAAGATATGAATACCAAAAAAAAGGACGAATATATGATTGTTGGATCCATGGAAGCAGCACCATTAGAAAAAAGGATTTCTGATGTATCACCGGTGGGGAAGGCAGTTTTGAATCATTCTGCAGGGCAAGAGGTTCGTGTTGATACTCCCAGAGGTCCAATTGATTATAAAATTATCAAGGTTAAGGCCTGAGTAATATGTTATTTTCGTCCCAGTAATTTCCGGGTAGTAAAAATTTGGAGAGGGAGTAGCTACTATGATGTGGAATTTGGATTTTATTCCAAACTCCCACACACTGATGAGTGCAGGATCAGGTGCTGGAGGATCTATAACTGAACTTCTTTTTCAATTAGCTATAATTTTAGTTGCAGCCAAAGCTGGAGGCGAACTTTTCCAGAGATTTATCAAAATGCCCCCTGTTTTAGGAGAATTAACTGTTGGGATAATTATTGGTCCTTTTGCTCTTGGAGGGATTGAAATCGCAGGTATGCGACCTCTATTTGGACATCTTGGGAATTCTAATGGTGGATTCGAATTACCGGTTTCAGAATCGCTTTGGAATATTTCGCAGATTGGTGCAATAATTTTACTTTTCCTTGCGGGTTTGGAAACTGATTTGAAGCAATTTATGCGCTATGCTAAATCAGCTACTTTTGTTGCTCTCGGAGGTGTTGTTGTACCCTTTTCTCTTGGTGTAGTTCTAACAGTTTTATTTGGATTTGCTGACAACTTTGTTGACGTAAGAGCTCTTATTATGGGGGCTCTATTGACTGCAACATCCATAGGAATAACCGTTAGAGTGATGGGAGATTTGGGCTGTCTTAGTACACCTGAAGGAGTGACAATTTTAGGTGCCGCTGTATTGGATGATGTGATTGGTATTCTTGTTTTAACGATAGTAGTTTCACTTGGGTCAGACGCTGATGTGTCTTGGGGTTCAATTGGATTTGTGGCATTCAAGAGTATAGGTTTTTGGATAGCCCTAATGGCATTAGGGCTTGTCTTTGCTAATAGGATTGCAGCATTTATTGGAAAATTTCAGGTTAGCGGCTCAGCAATAGCACTTTCGCTGGCTTTGGCGTTTTTGGCTGCAGGTTTGTCCGAAGCATTTGGATTGGCAACAATTATAGGAGCTTTTTCAATAGGACTTGCTCTGTCTAATACTAAGTTAGCTCACAATGTTGAGTCTCCTTTACAATCTGTTTATGCTTTCGTAGTTCCCGTATTTTTTGTGGTCATGGGAATGTTGGTAGATGTGCGTGGATTGGGAAGTGTGTTAGTTTTTGGAAGTGTATTAACAATTTTTGCGATCATCGGGAAAGTTGGAGGGAGTGCTATACCTGCATTGCTATCCGGATTTAATTTGCACGGCAGTACACGTATTGGAATTGGCATGTTGCCACGTGGTGAAGTAGCTTTGATTATGGCTGGTTTAGGAGTCAGTAAGGGATTACTTGATAGTGATCTGTATGCCGTTGCAATAATAATGACAATTGTGACAACAGCAATTGCCCCGCCTGCTTTAGCTTTTACTTTTAAAAGAGGTGGCTCTGGGCTGAGGAGCACTGATTAGCAAAGTGAATATCAGGTGATGAACGATTCGAATACTCCTAAAGAACATCAGGATCTGGCGGAAGTACTAAGAAAGCGCGTTGCAGGAGAAGTTCGTTTTGACGATACATCGAATTCTCTCTACAGCACAGATGCTAGCATTTATCAGATAAATCCAATTGGCATTGTCCTTCCTAGAGACGCAGATGACGTCGTAGCAGTAGTTGAAACTGCAGGTAGTTATGGAGTTCCAGTCCTACCCCGAGGGGCGGGTACCAGTCTTGCTGGTCAAACGGTTGGACAAGCCATAGTAATAGATTTTTCCAAGTATATGCGTAAATTACTTGAAATAAATACTGAAGAGGGTTGGGTTAAGACACAACCCGGGATAATCATAGATGAACTTAATTCCAAACTTAGCGGTCATAAAGTTCAATTTGCTCCTGACCCGAGTACTAGTAACAGGGCAAATATAGGAGGGGCACTCGGTAATAATTCTTGTGGTGCCCACTCAATATTGTGGGGCAAGACTATTGATCATGTTAATCAGCTTGACGTAGTCTTGGCAGATGGTTCATCTGCTAATTTGGGATTGCAAGATACAAACAGTCTAAAAACAAAGACAAGTCTTGATGGCCTGGAAGGTCAAATATATAGAGGGTTATTGACCGTAGCTGACGTCTATGCCGATGATATACATAATAGATTTCCCAAAATACAGCGCCGTGTATCAGGCTACAATCTTGATGAGTTAAGCGATGTCTCTCTGATCGATACTGCGAGATTTGTTGTCGGGTCTGAAGGTACATTAGTCGCTATAACTGAAGCTAAGCTCCGAGTCGTGCAAACCCCCAAATTTAAGGGGTTAGCCATTTTACATTTTAATGACATCATAGAATCAATGGAAGCTACAGTAGAAATTATCAATCTTGGTCCAGCTGCCATTGAATTAGTTGATCAAATGATAGTCAATCAAGCTCGTAGCAACTTAGAGTATGGACGGCTAATGGATTTTGTGGTAGGAGATCCAGGAGCTCTTTTAATCACAGAATTTTTTGGGGATTCTGAGAATGAAATAAGTGCAAAATTGGATTTGTTGCAGTCAAAGATGACTAAAAAAGGCCTTGGATATGCTGTTAGCCGTATTACTGACCCTAAAGCACAAGCTAATGTCTGGAGTGTGAGAAAGGCGGGATTAGGCTTGATGATGAACGTACAAGGTGAAGCCAAGCCTTTACCATTTGTAGAAGATACTGCAGTACTTCCAGAAAGGCTCCCAGAATATGTGCGTCGTTTTGATCAAATTGTTCGAGATCATGGGACTACTGCTGGTTATTATGGACATGCGAGTGTTGGGTGTTTACATATACGACCTCTAATCAATCTTAGAAGAGATGAAGATGTGCAGCGCATGGAATCGATTGCAATGAGTATAAGTGATTTGGTTTTGGAGTTTGAGGGTGCTATGAGTGGGGAACATGGAGATGGATTGGTACGTAGTGTATGGAATGAGAAAATGTTTGGTACCAATTTATATAATGCATTTGGTGATGTTAAGAGGGCTTTTGATCCTGAAGCAATTATGAATCCGGGTAAAATAGTTGATTCAGTTTCTATGACCGAAAATCTAAGACATCGTATAGATTACAAGCCACCAGTGTTAAAGACTGGTTTTAAATATCAAAAAGAAGGTGGGTTTATAAATGCTATAGAGATGTGTAATGGGCAAGGAGCATGTCGCAAAGTTTCGAGTGGGACAATGTGTCCTTCATATATGGTCACTAGAGACGAAGAACATTCTACTCGAGCCAGAGCGAATGCGCTGAGATCTGTGGTTAATGGGACTTTACCTGTAAAATCGCTATCTAGTAGACGTATATACGATGTATTTGACCTATGCTTGGGCTGTAAAGGTTGTAAAGCCGAATGTCCCTCAAATGTTGATATAGCAAAGCTCAAGTATGAATTTTTGAACATCTATCGTAAAAGTAACGGTTTAACAATGAGGGATCGTTTGTTTGGAAACCTTCCCTTATTAAGTAAGATGGGTTCTTTTATGGCTCCAATTTCGAACTGGGCTTTGGGGTCGAAAGAATTTAAAGATTTTCTTGAGTCTTATTGCGGAATTGACCATCGAAGATCTCTCCCTAAATTTTCATCACAAACATTTAATCAATGGGTTTCTTCTAGAGAAAAGTCAAAACAAAGTAATGTTAATCAGAAAGACGTTGTTTTATATTCTGATACTTTTACCAACTATAATTATCCTGAATTGGGAAAGGATGCAGTAAAAGTTTTAGAATATTTGGGATACAATGTAATTGTCCCAAACACCGCCTGTTGTGGGCGAACTATGATGTCATCCGGTATGCTAGACAAAGCTTCACATAATGCTAGGAACAATTTAGAGATTCTATATCCTTATCTAGAACGTGGGATTAAAGTGGTTGGTATAGAACCAAGTTGTATATTAGGTTTCCGTGATGAATATAAGGATTTGTTAGCAAATGATCCGAGAGCCAACCTTTTATCTGAAGCCAGCATGTTGATAGAGGAATTTGTTTTACACGCAGTTGATGAGGGCTCTAGATTTGATTTAGCAAAAAGGCCAGGGAGAGTTCTATTTCAAGGACATTGTCATCAAAAAGCGATGGTTGGTACTAGTGTAGCTATGGAATTGCTCAATTCTATTGATGGATGTTTACCAGAAGAGATTGATTCTGGATGTTGTGGTATGGGAGGTTCTTTTGGATATGAGAAAGAACATTTTGATATTTCTATGCAAATAGGAGAAAAAAGTTTATTTGAGTCGATTCGAACTTTGGATAATGAAGTCCAAATTGTTAGTGAGGGTGTATCTTGCCGACAGCAGATTAAAGATGGCACTGATAAGCCTTCAAAGCATCTTGTTCAGCTACTTGCCGATATGATATAACCCATAAATTTGCTCATATAACAGTTAACATTCAAGGAGTTATGTTCTCAAATTGCGTGGGTTATAGAAGATCAATTCTTTATGGGAGTATCCTGTCTATAGAAATCGCCTTGTTGTCTCGAGTTGCCATGATCCTGAGAGCTTCGCCTTCAATAAGTCTACTATATGTTAGCCAATCTACTTCAATTATCTCTGAAGCTATCAATACAAAATATTGACCTTCATTTTTTGATTCCTTCGCAATGAGTATACCTTCCAGCTTTTTGTATGGAGGCATAATTGACCAGAGAGGCTGTTTTACCAAATACGCTATGGATTTAAGTGTTTGTATTAAGTCTCTTAACAAAATTTTGGATCCTCTTTGTCCATATTCTTGTGTCATATTTTAATATTAGGGTTGGGTAATTCAGTATTTGTAATTAATATAAAGGTGTAATTTTTTACATATGAGAATGTGCTATTAAATATTTCTTGAATATAGTTGCTACTGTGCAGATATGAGTGGATTATTTTTTGAAACCGAATTAAAGCTACTTAATTAAGGATATACTATTAATTATAAAGTACGGATAGAGGTTGTTGTTTTAGGCCATTATTCAAATGTTCTTGTAGGGTATCAAGCAAATTAAAGTCTTGTAGATCTGATACGAACGTGATTGCTATACCCTTACGACCCATACGTGCAGTCCTTCCTATCCGGTGAAGGTAGTCTTCAATATTGTCTGGCATGTCGAAATTGATTACATGCGATACTGCAGGTATATCTAGTCCTCTTGATGCAACATTTGTGGCAACTAGGAGTTTGAGTTTTTTAGACCTGAATTTCCTCATCACTTTTTCTCGTTGAGCCTGCGTCATATCACTATGTATTCCTTGCGCATCATGTGTATTGTTTCTCAATATTTTTACTAAATAGTCAACAGCTGATTTGGTTCTGCAAAATAGCAGAGCTTGTGTGACATCTTTATTTAAGATTTCCTCAAGGGCTATAAATCTATCTTGAGCAGCTACTTCATAGTAAATCTGGTCTACCTCATCTACAGGCTCTGATTCCTTACCTTCTTTGATCCAATTAGGGTTTTTCAAATAGCGGTTTGCCAATCGTCGAATTGGATATGGTATGGTTGCTGAAAACAACAAGGTTTGTCGGTGTCTTGGTGTCTGTCTTAATATGTATTCGATATCCTCTATGAAACCAATATCTAGCATCTGGTCGGCTTCGTCCAGGACTGCAATTTTGATCCTATTAAGTTTAATTGTGCCTCGTTGTATATGATCCATTAATCTTCCAGGGGTAGCAATTATTATATCAACACCTTGTTTTAAACTCGTAATCTGAGATTGTAGTGACTGTCCTCCATAGACAGCAATTGCAGTGATGTTCTTGTATTTACCAATACTAGAAATCTCATTTTTAACTTGTAGGGCGAGTTCTCTAGTCGGAACAAGTACAAGGGCTTGGGGTCCGTTGGATTTCCTGTGAATTAATTCTATGATGGGGATACCAAAAGCGGCAGTTTTACCGGTTCCTGTTTGTGCTTGTCCTACAATATCTCTTCCATCTTGTATTATTGGAATAACACGTTTTTGGATAGGTGTAGGTTGTTGATAATTCATGTCATCAAGGGCACGTCCTGTCGATTGTGCAACCGTCAATGTACCAAATTTCACAACTGGACCAAACTTGTTGTTTTTAACGTTTTTATCAACCTGTTTTTGCAATTTATTTGAGTGAGAATTAAATCTCGGTTTATCATTCAATACTTTATTTTGGTTGTTTTGTTGTATATTTTTCGGTTGTGTAGAGTCTGTTGAATCTTTATCGTTGTTTTTCAAAGTTTTGATTGTCGAAGTTAATTTTAGAGAGGACTTCTATTTTAAGCAGATCAAAAAAAGGGCGCTCCACTGTGTGTGCACCCCTTGAATTAGTTCTATCTTATAATTTATGGAAAATGCTTCTCACTCACGGCAAGTTTAGCATTGCTAAATTATAACTGTCAAAAATTATATTATTGGTGGAGATAGGGGGACTCGAACCCCCAACCTCGGCATTGCGAACGCCGCGCTCTCCCAGTTGAGCTATATCCCCTTCTGCAGACACGTTAAAATATTATATCTTTTGTCAATTTTACTGAACAACACGATTAATCTTATGTTTGGAAAATTTTTGTTTAGTAATTATTATCCCCAAAGCTACTATAGATCCAAAGGTATCGTATAAGACATCCATCCAAGATTGATCTCTGTCTTTGATAAAAGATTGATGGAATTCATCGGATACCCCATAGCAAATAGATAATGTGATTGAGATTATGGAAACTGTAATTTTACTAGATGGCCAATACCTTATGCCTGCACGAAAATAGAGTAATGTCAAAATGGCGAATTCAATAATATGGACAAATATAGAAAGAATATTAGATGGAATAAATTTTCTTGTAATCTCTGTAACTTCGCTATTTGTTAATTGGGCTCCAGTTAAACTAGAGGTAATGAATATAATACTCATCCATGCTATCGCAGGTCCAACAGTCTTAAACATGTACGTTAATCCAGATTCATAATAAACTTTTTTATTACAATTTTGATCAAGAGTAATTACGATATCTCCAGATTATAAACTAGAAAACTACTAGGCTTCTAAATTGATAGCTTATTAAATATTGTTTATTTGCTTCTTTGTAGGTTGAGCAATTAGAAGCCCTTGTTTCTTTTCCACTGAAATAGCAAAATCAAGGTTGTTTATATCAAGAGCAAATTCAAGGTCTTCAGGATGAAAATGGGATATTTTAGGATTAGCGTATTTTAATACCTGATCACTGCATTGAATTATGGACCTAATTAAATTAGGGTCGATTTGCCTATCTTCTAGTAGGTTTTTCATATATATAGCGCATAGTTCGTCTTCGTCTGTTCTAATTATTCCATCTCCACCCATAGCTACTAGTGTGACTAAATCGGGTTTTTCACTCAAAATTTGTTGAACCGTAGCATCGGCTATTATTAAAGATCCAAGGTAGGTCTTAGTAGCCTTAGTGGCTTCTGTGACTCCTAGAGTTCCTGCTGAAGTTCTTTGAACTATCGTTTTACCGACAATATCAACACTAGCAAGTTCAAACGGAGAGTTGCCTAAATCAAATCCAGCGGGTTTAATGCCGTCTACTTCTCCAACTGCCAAATGTGCGATACCATTATTTTTTAAAGCAAGTGCTTCATCTACATCTGCAACTAAAATAATTTTATCTGCTCCTTTTGAAAATGCTACAGCAGCTGTGGTAAAAGCCCTGAAAACATCAATTATAATTACCAATCCTTCGGCTTCTTTTGCTCCCTGAACTAGACTACGGATTATTATTTCCAAAATTCTTTCCTCTATTGGATTCTTAGCTGAAGAAGATTGTTACATAGTATCGAAACAAATTTTAGGTAATTTCGTATTCAAGAGATTAAAGTTCGGCTGGCAGCTTGAAGTTTATGTCTTCATCTGCACCTGTTAGGGTAATGACTTCTTCAGGGTCTAAATATTCGATTACATTTTCGACCAGTAATTCTGGTGTAGATGCTCCTGAAGTTATACCTAAATTAGAACTGTTTTCAATCCACTTCGAGTTTATGTCTTCTGGTCCATTGACGAGATAAGCGTTTATACCGTTCTTTTCAGCAACTTCCCTAAGTCGGTTACAGTTTGAACTGTTTGGTGCTCCTATAACAAGCACGGTATCTACAAATTTACACAATTCTTTTACGGCTACCTGTCGGTTGGTTGTCGCGTAGCAAAGATCATTTCTCACTATCACGTCCTTGAAACCGGTTTTAATGTTTTTAATTGCGGACTCAGTGTCGTCTACGGAAAGAGTGGTTTGGGTAAGTATGGTGATAGGAGTATCTTTTTTCCAGTTGGGCATCTCTATATCTTCACGATCGTCTACAAGGTACATTGGAGCCTGTCCCATGGAGCCTTTTACCTCTTGGTGTCCCCTGTGCCCAACCATAACCAAATTTCTTCCTTCTTTATGGTATTTTGTGGCTTCGTTGTGTACTTTTGTAACTAAAGGACACGTTGCGTCTATAACTCGAATGTTACGCATAGCTGCTTCCTCAAAGTCTTCAGGGGGAGATCCATGTGCAGAGAAAATAACAGTTGAACCTTCTGGAATATCAACAATGTTTTCTACGGTATAAGCACCTTTTTTTTCTAGGGAATTGACTACATAAGGGTTGTGTACGATTTGATGTTTTACGTAAATTGGAGTGCCATACTTTTCCAGAGCAATTTTTACAATATCAATTGCTCTTACTACACCAGCACAGAAGCCACGCGGGGTTCCAAGGTAAACTTTCATCCGTGGAAGTCTCCATATCGAAATAAAAGGTTTAAGATGATTTGATTTTAACATAACGATAACCAATAAAGAGTGAAAATAGTGTGGCATTGTTATAGCAGCTTATACCAAGATATACTGTTACTTTATAGATCTAAAAGGAGACATGGTTATGAAGCTTGCCGATCGAATGAAACGGCTTGGCACTGAGACAGCATTTGAGGTACTGATGAAAGCTAGAAAGCTTGAAGCGGATGGAGCCGATATCATTCACCTAGAGATTGGTGAACCTGATTTTGATACACCTCGCAATATAATTGATGCTGGTGTAACCGCGTTGAATAGCGGATTTACTCATTACGGTCCCTCGCCTGGTTTACAGGAGGTTCGGGATCGAATAGCACAAGAAATAGTGGATAGTAGGAATATTTCTGTATCGGGAGACAATGTTGTAATTACACCTGGTGGAAAACCAATAATGTTTTTTGCAATTCTTGCGCTTATCAATGAAGGAGACGAGGTGCTTTATCCTAACCCAGGTTTCCCGATTTATGAATCTATGATCAATTTTGTGGGTGGTGTTCCAGTACCAATGAAGTTGTTATCTGATCGAGATTTTAGAATTGATATTGACGAGGTAGCTACTCAAATCACACCTAAAACAAAATTGATGATTATTAATTCTCCGAATAACCCTTGTGGCAGTATTATAGAACATAGTGATTTGGAGGAACTAGCCAGATTGGCAAAAGAGAATGATATTTTAGTACTCTCAGATGAGATTTACAGCCGTTTGCTTTATGAAGGGCAGCATCATAGTATCGCTGCATTTGAAGATATGCTAGATAGAACGATAATACTCGATGGATTTTCAAAAACGTATGCTATGACTGGTTGGCGTGTAGGTTTTGGAATTATGCCTGTGGATTTGGTCGAACCCATATCTCGACTAAGCACTAATAGCGTGTCGTGTACAGCAGCTTTCACCCAGATGGCTGTTTTGGAAGCTATGAACGGACCACAGGATGATGCTGACCACATAGTTAATGAGTTCAAAAAACGTAGAGATATTATAGTCAGTGGGTTAAATAATATAAAAGGTATAAGGTGTCCTATGCCGAAGGGTGCCTTCTATATATTCCCAAATGTAGAAGGTACAGGAATGACCAGTCGTGAATTTGCAGATGGTTTATTGGAGGAAGGCGGGGTTGCAGGTTTGGCAGGTGAGTCATTTGGAAAATATGGTAAGGGATGTGTTAGGTTTTCGTTTGCTAATTCTGCAGAGAATATAGAGCGTGCTTTGGAAAGAATTGACGATTTTGTAAAAAGTAAAGTATAAGCAATTGATTTGAGCTAATTGATTGGATTAGAGTTATACTATGTCCTAGAACAGGAAGGGATGCGAATTATAACTCCGATTATCTTTGGGTGCAGGACGAGGTGTTTTGAGAAACTTTAGAATTGCTCTAGCTCAAATCAATCCTACGGTAGGTAATCTTCAGGGTAATGTAGACAAGATTATAGAATACATAAATCTTGCGCGTTTGAACTCCGTTGACTTAATTGCTTTTCCTGAGATGGCTATCCCAGGGTATCCTCCAGAAGATTTGATTTTCAAATCTCAGTTCACTCAGGCAAATATTGAAAGCCTAAATGAGGTTATCTTAGCATCTCAAGGCCTGACGGTGGTTGCTGGTTTTGTCGATACGTTATCTTCATATCTATATAATTCTGCTGCTGTTGCATATGATGGCAAACTAGTATCTAAATATAACAAGATACATCTCCCTAATTATGGAGTTTTTGATGAAGAGCGGTATTTTAGGCCTGGAAAAGAATGCCAAGTATTGACAGTTTCTGGTATCCAGTTAGGGCTCAATATTTGTGAAGATATTTGGTACACAGATGGTCCAACCATGTTTCAGGTAGCAGCAGGAGCCAGTTTAATAATAAATATCAGTGCTTCGCCTTTTTATGCAGAAAAACGAGATGTAAGAGAAAAAATGTTGTCTAAGCGTGCTTCTGACAATGAGGCTTTTATTGCATATGTCAACATGATTGGTGGTCAGGATGAACTTGTCTTTGATGGTGGGTCAGTAATATATGACCCAAATGGTGAAGAACTGGCGATGGGTTCTCAGTTCCAAGAGGATATGATTGTGGCCGATATACCTATAGAAACTTTAATGAGATTGAGTCATAAGAATATCAAGCCTGGGTACCCAAAGAATAGTTGGAGCGTAACACAAATAGTAGTATCTGAAGCTGTAAAAACTAAAAAACCTAAACTGGAATCTAAGTTTCCTAATCGCTATCAAGGAGTTGGGGAGGTTTATCAAGCTCTAGTTTTGGGTACAAAAGATTATGTTTTAAAATCTGGTTTTGAGAAAGTATTTATAGCTTTGTCTGGAGGGATCGATTCTAGTGTTGTTGCTACAATTGCTACAGATGCTGTTGGACACGAAAATGTTATCGGAGTAGCGATGCCATCCAGATATTCTTCTGAAGGTAGTTTATTGGATGCTAGGGCACTATCTGAGAAATTGGAGATCGATTTATGGGAATTACCTATAGAAAATTCATTTAAAACCAACTTAGAAACATTGTCGCCGTTTTTCCAGGAAACAGGCACCGGTTTAGCTGAAGAAAATCTTCAGTCTCGTATTAGAGGCACGTTGATTATGGCCATGGCTAACAAGTTCGGGGGTATAGTTTTAACTACAGGGAATAAAAGTGAGATGGCAGTTGGCTATGCTACCATCTATGGCGATATGGCAGGAGGATATTCGGTTATTAAAGACGTTCCCAAAACACTAGTGTATAAATTAGCCGATTATCGTAATTTAAAAGGAAACTATCCAGTAATACCCGAATCTATTATTCGCAAGCCTCCAAGTGCAGAATTACGTCCTAATCAAAAAGATTCAGATTCATTACCTCCATATGACGTCTTAGACCCGATAATTAAGGCCTATGTAGAAGATGATTTGAGTTTTCAAGAGATTGTGAAACTTGGATATGACGAAAAGTTGGTTCAGCAAGTTTTAACTTTGATTGATCGAAGTGAATATAAACGTCGACAGTCACCACCTGGGGTAAAGATAACTTCAAGAAATTTTGGAAGAGATCGTAGAATGCCGATTGTAAACCAATATAAGCCGTTCTAAGATCTTAATTTTCTCAATTACATGATTACCCTATAAATCATTTTGGTCTAGTTTTATTAATCAGGGATCGGGGCAGTATCTCCAGTGTCTAGTTGCCATTTATGTATCTTATCTTTTAAAACTTGGACGAGATCTTTTTGCTCATGACTGTTGAACAGGTTATTTTGCTCAAATGGATCCTTATCGAGGTTGAATAATTCTCCTTGATCATTTGAAGACAGGTTTAATTTCCATCTTTCAGATACTATAGATCTGTATGGAAAAGACAGCATCATGTTAATCTCCTCACTTCCTAAGAATCGATCTGGCAAATCAGGGCTAGTTCCATTCCATTCCATAAAAACATCGTTTTCTTTTAAATTGGTTTTACCTTTTAAGACTGGTACAAGGCTTTTACCTTCTAAATGCCCAGGCAAGGGCTGGTCGAGTATTTCTAATAGAGTTGGGACTAAATCCACTTGCCCCATGCTACCTTCTATTCGGGTCTCTCGGGACGATATCCATGGAATTTTCATTAAAAGAGGAATACGGGAGGATTCTTCATAAAATGATCTTTTTTCAAGCATGCCATGATCGCCTAACATATCCCCGTGTTCTGTAGTAAATATAACAGCAGTATCGTCAGCTATTCCTGCATTTTCAATCGATTTCATTATATTACCTACCATCTTGTCAACAAGAGTAACGTTTCCATAGTATTGAGCTCTTAAACGTAGCCAACCTTCTAGGTTTGATAAATCGTGGCCTGGGGCCAAAGTTTTTGATAGGTAAGGGTCATCCAAAATATCGCCTTTTTCTAGATATTGCATAAAATAATCGGATCTTAATCTATTAACTTTAGCTGCACCGTGTGGTTTTTTCAGAAAAGCTGGCCCGATGGGTATTTCTTCTGGATCATATTGATTGTCATAAGGACCATCGTATGGTGAGTGGGGTTCGAAAGTGCTCACGTAGAGTACAAAAGGATGAGATCTGTTTTGAACGATAAATTCATTGGCTTGATTTGAAAGAAACGAAGCCATTTGAAATTGTTCCGGTAGTTTTGACCTGAAATCAGGCGAAAATATCTTATCTCCAGCAACCTCAATGTCTGGAGTGAATCCATTGGATACGAGATACTTATGATAGTCAGATAATTTTCCTTTATTTTCTTTGCTAATATAGCTTTCTCGATGATCGTCTTCAGTGCTAATCCATTTGTCAAAGCCATGTTGTTTATCAATGTCATTGCCAAGGTGCCATTTACCCATATAGCCAGTTGTGTATTCTTTCGACATCATTTCTGGTAAAACCGGTATATTCGGATCTAAAGGTAGTTTGTTGACAATTGGACCTGCCGTATGGGGATACAAACCTGTCATGATAGAAGCTCGAGCAGGTGTGCAAACTGCTTGCGTCACATATGCATTTTCAAAAATATAGCTTGAGGAAGCGAGTTTATCTAGGTTCGGCGTGTGAGCCCAGCGACTCCCGTAGCATCCCATAGAATCCCGTCGTTGTTGATCACTTATTATAAATACTAAGTTACGCATTTTCTTTGAAAAGAGTCACATTTCTACTGATTACAATGATAGGGCATTCTATGTGCGGGGCTTACACCTGTCAAATCTACTGTAAATATATGGGTTATAGCCTCGGCTAGTGTGCTAGGATTATCTTGTGAGTTTTAATAAAAAATATGTTGCTGTGGTAAATTACAACGCTGGTAATGTGCGCAGTGTTCAAAAGGCCTTGGAAAAATTTGGGGCTACAGCTGTGATCACGAGCAATCCTTCTGTTATACAGGAAGCTTCTGCTCTCGTATTTCCAGGTCAAGGGGCAAGCGACTCATCGATGGAACAGTTAAAAATGAACGGACTTGACCATGCCATCAGAGAATTTGTGAATAGTGGTAAGCCATTTTTGGGTGTTTGTCTTGGGTTACAGCTTCTATTGAATGGGTCAGATGAAGGTCGTGAACCGGGTTTAGGTTTGATAAAAGGGTGGGTTCGAGAACTACCAGATCGAGTAAAAATACCCCATATTGGATGGAATCAGGTTAAATTTGTTTCTAATCACCCTGTGTTTAAAGATGTTTCTTCAGGGTCATTTTTTTATTTTGTTCATAGTTATTATGCCGATCCGGAGAACAAGCAAATAGTTACCGGGTTAACCGATTACGGGTTGGAATTCTGTTCAGCTCTTTGTAGCGAAAACGTAGTTGCTGTGCAGTTTCATCCAGAAAAGAGTGGAGATCTTGGTTTGAGGATATATAAGAATTTCTTAGGTATTGTTGAGGATAGTGTTTTATAAAAGTGGATATTATACCTGCTATAGATATTAAAGATGGAAGGTGTGTTCGTTTATTCCAAGGGGATTATGATCGTGAGACAGTTTTTTCCGACTCCCCTGTTGCTATGGCAACTCATTGGGTTGAACAAGGAGCTACCCGTTTACACGTCGTCGATCTTGATGGTGCTAAACAGGGTATACAAACTAATTTATCGATTGTCAGGGAAATAGTGTCTACTGTACAGGTTCCGGTACAGTATGGAGGAGGGATAAGGGATATAGAGTCGGTAGAGGCAATATTATCTAGTGGTATAGATCGTGTGATTGTTGGAACAGCAGCTATTGAGACTCCTGAAATCATCGAAGAAATGTTGACGCAATTCGGGAATGATTTTCTAGTAATCAGTATTGATGCCAGGGGAAATAAGGTGGCTCTCCATGGCTGGACAACTCAAACACAGATTACGACTAGTGACGTTATCCAAAAAATTGATTCAATGGGGATAAGGCGGTTTATTTATACTGATATTTCGAGAGATGGGACTTTAACAGAACCAAATTTCGATTCTGTCCAAGATTTAATCGACGAAACAAATATGGATTTGTTAGTTGCAGGTGGCGTTTCAACTTTAGGGCATATTTGTAGATTGAAGGAGATTCAAGTAGGAGGAGTTGTACTTGGAACTGCGATTTACACGGGAAACTTGGATTTGAAGGCAGCTATTGAGGTGTCAAAAAATTAAGATATGCTTACAAAAAGGATAATTCCATGTTTAGATGTAGATAAAGGTCGTGTGGTTAAAGGGGTTAGTTTTATTGACATCAAGGATGCGGGTAGTCCTACTGAGCTTGCTGAAATTTATGATCGTGAGGGTGCTGACGAACTGATTTTTCTAGATATAACAGCCAGTTCCGATTCTAGGGATATCATGGTAGATGTGGTCAAATCAGTATCAGAGAAAGTTTTTATACCACTTACAGTTGGTGGTGGTATACGTTCAGTCAATGATGTTAGATCTATGCTTGAAGCAGGAGCAGATAAAGTCTCCCTTAATACCGCAGCCGTTAGGAATCCTTTATTAATCAAGGATGCATCTATTTACTTTGGATGCCAATGTATAGTTGTAGCTGTAGATGTGAAACGTGTTGAGACACCCAGATTGTCTTTAAAGACCAACGGTATCTATGACTTCTCACTGGATCATAATTCTGTTTGGGAGGTATACACTCATGGTGGTAGGCAGGGAACGGGTATCGATGCGGTAAAGTGGGCAAAGGAAGTAGAGAAACTCGGGGCCGGGGAACTTTTGATAACCAGCATGGATGCAGATGGCTGGCAGAACGGATATGATTTAGATTTACTGAAAGAGGTCTCAAAGACAGTTAATATACCCGTTATAGCGAGCGGGGGAGCTGGAGAGATGGAGCATTTTTACGAAGCGGCAAATATTGCTAAAGTGGATGCAATGTTAGCTGCAAGCATATTCCATTTTGGCAAATTTACTATTGGTGAAGTTAAAGAATATCTTCGTTCTCGGGGTGTTGCAGTGCGCCCTATAGGAATTAGGTAAGAAAGGACGTTCAATAGTGTGATGGAAACGGTCAAGCTTGATTACAAAGGTCTTATACCCGCGATAATCCAAAATGCTGAAACCAAAGACGTTATTATGCTTGGATATATGAATCAGTTAGCTTTGGGAAAGACTATGGATCAAAGGGAAGTCTGGTTTTATAGCAGGAGTAGGTCTGAGCTCTGGCACAAAGGTGAAACATCTGGAAACTACATGAATGTTGAATCCATTTCTGTAGATTGTGACCTTGATGTAGTACTGATTCAAGTTGTGCCTGATGGACCAGGATGTCATACAGGCAATACCACGTGTTTCTTTACTAAATTAGAAAACACGCCTGATTTTAAATTATCTGATAATGGCTCAGGTATATTGGATGAGTTATTTGACGTTATTAAGGATCGGAAAGTTAGTTTGCCTGAAGACAGCTACACTACTGAATTGTTTATTAAGGGCATTGATCAAATTGGTCAAAAGGTTATAGAAGAAGCTGGTGAAACAGTGATCGCAGGCGTAAAAAAAGACAATGAAGCTATGGTTCGAGAGGCGGCTGATTTACTTTACCATTTGTTGGTTATGTTGGCGGAAAATGGAGCAAGCCCTGAAGATATATATGCCCATCTACGTGATCGTAGAAAATGATTGATTCGGTAGTTGGTTAGATATGCAACAAATGACAATCAAATAAGAGGATAAACATGCCGATATATGAATATGATTGCACTGTTTGCTCAACCTCTTTTGACAGGCTTCTCCATGTGGAAGATATTGACCTTCTTACAAGTTGTCCAGATTGTGGCAGTCGATCAAAACGGAAGTTATCTTTATCTATATATAAAAGACAGATTTTTAACGAATTTAGCGGAAATGCTGAAAGAACAGGTGGTTGTTGTGGTGGTGTGGGTGGATGCTCCTGCTCACCAAGGCCTCTGTAGACTTTATCTGGAGCGTAATAGATTACCTAGGCGCTTTTTATACAGATATTGTTGATATATATCAAGTAACACAGAATAAAAGGTTTTATATAGAGCGACTATTAATTCCATGTAGGATTTAATCGGGTACTAGTCCTTCGCCAGTGAACAATTCTCCCGCTTCATTTATTGTAATGTCAGGTTCAGGCAATACTATATCCGATTCGGTAATTTCATCAATGGGAACCGCAGTCCCATTTTCTCTAACTAAATTAAGCATTTCTTCTAGTAATTTATGAAAAGATTCTTTATTATCTGTTTCGACCATTTCTACTATTTTATTATCTATCTCGTTTAATTGGTCTAGATAGTTGCTCGATAACTTATATTGTCCTTCTGTTAATATACGAACAATCATGATTCTCCTCCAGGCAATGATTTGTTCTCTTTACCAGATTCAATTTGCCCTTTCAGTCCGGCTAATTCATTTTCTATTGTATGAGAACTTGAAATTTGACGTAGCTGATTGTCTAATGGGTCACCAACTGTGGCATCTTCCAAAACGCCTGTAGCTACTAATTCATCTATGGCTCCAGCTTTTGCTTTAAGAGTATCTGTCTTAGTTTGAGCTCTTTCAACCGCAAGTGTCACATCTCCCATTTCTTCCGAGATTCCAGATAATGCCGAACCAATTTTAACTTGTGCCTGGGCTGCACTAAATTGCGCCTTTATAACTTCCTTCTGAGTTCTGAAGGATTGAACCTTTGCTTGCAGCCTTTGCTCAGCGTGTGTCAACTTTTCCTGCTCAAGTTCAAGTGCTGAAATCTGTTCTCCGAGTCCTTCTAGCTCAAGAATAGTAGTCTGTTTGCGTTCAAGTGCCATGCGAGCTAAGTCTTCTCGACCTACCTCTAGCGCCTGCCGCGCTTGGCTTTCCAATTTTGCGATATTATCAGCAGCCTTCTTTGCTTGTAGTTCAAGGCGTCTTTTGGCAGTTACCATCTCAACCACGCCACGTTTTACATTTTTTAACATTTCCATCTGTTTTTCATAAGAATATTCCAGAGTTTCTCTTGGATCTTCTGCACTATCTAAAACTCTGTTAACCTTAGATTTTACAATGGTGGACATTCTTGAAAGCATTCCCATAGTTGACCTCCCAGTGTCTGTAAACGAACTTATGTATAAACATTATATATTCTTCGAGTAGTGAGTAGTATTAGTTGAGAGAATTAATCTTTTGAAAACATTTTTATTAGACCATAAACTCCCAGAATTACGCCTGCTATTATCATCATAAAACCAAGCATGTCCAGAAGCCATTCTATGAGTCCTGACTGAAGTATCCAGCCAAGTATAATAAGGCAAACACCTCCAATTAAAATCCCTCCGCCTCCTGCTCTTTTCATTTTTTTCTCCCAAAAACGATCATTTTATTTACGTCAATTGATTTCGTGTTCAAATAGTAAGTCAATACTACATGAATTGTAAACGAGTATTACAACTACTTTGATCAAAGCTTAACTCGGTTATAATTGTGAGGTGTGTTCTTAAAGTACAAAATCCAATGATTGACCAAATCACAAATTGAATACCATATCGTATAAGCATGTATTTAAAGTTAGTTTAGGATTGATTTTCGTGATATTTTATATAGGAGTGTTATTTGCCTGTAGTAGAATTAACCTAGATGATGATGAGCTTAAAGTCATATCTACGCCTAGTTTAACCAATAAAATTACGGCTACAAGTAGCAATTCCGTTATTAAACAAACTACTTCTACTCCCTATATTTCCAAGAGTCCGAAGCCTACTCCTGTTTTTGAGCCTCCTACTATAATACTCCCTACCCCAATTATCAAACTTGGTACCCCAACTCCACTTTCTGGAGACCGCATTCAAAGATTGCTACGTTCGGTTGAATTGAGGACCAGCGCACTTAGAGATTTATCAAAAAAGAAATCTTTCAATCTGGAGTTAATTGACAGAGAAAAGCTTCGAGACGTATTAATAGAAATCTTTGAAGAAGATAGACAGAAGATAAATAATAATGAGGCTCTTTATAGAGCAATGGGTATTATTTCTCCTCAAAACAGCTTAATTGAATTGCTTTTGTCTCTATATACAGTCGGTGGGTTAGGTTTATATAGATGGGAAGTTAATACGGTCTATTTAGTAGTCGATACGGAAAAATTTGAACCTGTTAATGAAAGAACATATGTACACGAATTTGTACATGTTCTACAGCAACAACATTTTGATATACAGTCCATTTACGAATCATTAAAAGATAATTCAGACGCTATATTAGCTTTTCGCGCTTTGGTGGAAGGTGATGCAAGGATGACTGAACTGAATTATCTATATCAGAATATGACAATTGAAGAGAGACAACAATCCGAAGGAGCACCGGATCCAGGCTTGGTAGAAGTTTTCAGGGCAGCTCCTTATGTGGTGCAAAGAGAATATGTCTTTCCTTACAGAGAAGGCGGGGATTTTGTCGCTTCGCTTTATCGTGACTTTGGTTGGCAGTCAATTGATGCAGCATTTTCTAATATGCCACAGTCTACTGAACAGATATTGCATCCAGAAAAGTACATGAATGACGAATCTCCGATAGTTGTATATTTACCTGACTTTCTTGAAAAATTGGGACCTGGATGGGTAATAGTTCAGAAGGATACGCTTGGTGAATTATTTCTCCAATCATATTTGATGACTGGAGGTGCGATTGATCAGGGACGAGAGGCTGCTGCAGGTTGGGGAGGTGATTCTTATGTTCTTTTGAAAAACATAGATGGTAGCGGGTTACTTGTAATTTCTGTAGTATGGGATACTTTAAATGATGCGATCGAATTCTACGATTTGTTTCTTTCATTGACCCAGAATAGGACAGGGGGCAAGTTCGAATCTCTGGGTGAAAACTCAAATATAGCACGTTTATTTTTAGATCAAGAAGTTTCTATTGCCGTTAAATTAAAAGATAAAGAGACGACAATTATTTTTTCTCCAAGCAATCAAGTGTTTGGTACAGTGATTAGTTTTTTTGAATAAGGTTTCGCATCTGGGTATTTCGATCGTTGATTCAACTTGAAGCAATCAAATTCTTAACCGCTTCAGTAATATGTTGAGAATCGATTCCAGCAGCCGAAAGCAAATCTTCAGGAGAACCAGATGTGGGCATGGAACTCACTGCCAACTTGGTTACAAGCGTACCGGTTTTTTCTTGAGATAATACTTCTAAGACTGCTTCACCTAAGCCTCCTTGAGGCCAATGGTCTTCAACAGTGACCACTTTTCGAGTTTCTTTGGCTGCCTTTAGTAGAGTTTTAGAGTCGATTGGTTTTATAGAATACAGGTCTATTAACCGAACATGAATTCCGTCTTCTTTAAGTTTGTTCGCCGCCTTTACAGCTTCATGTAGTGTGATCCCTGCTGCCACTACAGTTACCACGTCGTCTGGAGATGATAACAATATTTTAGATCCTCCAATTGGAAAATCTTCGCTGGCATCATATAAGACTGGTGTAGCTTCGCGTGTTGTTCGAAGATAAACTATACCCTTCCTATCAATTATTTGGTTGACAAGTGACGATGTTTGATTTGGATCCGAAGGATATAATACGGTGCTGCCATAAACGGATCTCATAGATGAAATGTCTTCTAGTCCCATTTGAGAAGGCCCATCAGGACCAATAGATACACCGGCATGTGAACCAACAAGCTTTATGTCAGCTTCGCTAACAGCTGCCATTCTAATAAAATCGAAAGCTCTAGCAAAAAAGGCGGCAAATGTTGACGCAAACGGTTTCCAACCTTGTACCTGCATACCTATTGCAGATGCAACTAATTGTTGTTCAGCTATGAACATTTCGAAAAATCTATCTGGGAATTGTGCCTGAAAGCTATCTGAGTAAGTTGAGTTACTGACTTCGGCATCTAACGCCACTACATCGTTTCTTATTGAACCGATATGTGCTAGAGAATCGCCATATGCTTTTCTGGTGGGCACTTTGTCGCCAATAGTATATTTTGGAGATTCTAATTGGCTAGGAACAAACTTGTGAAGGGTCTGGGTTATTGAAGGCGTATTCACATCTATTTTAATGTTCCTTATTCCACCGAGTTGTTCAATTGCTGCTTCGATATTTTCTAGTGGTTTACCATGAAACCCGTCCATATCTTCAATCTCTATATTACCTTTGCCCTTGATAGTCTTAGCAACTATTAAAGTAGGCATATTTTTTATGTTTAAAGCCTCAGTATAAGCTGCATCAATTTCTTTGAAATCATGCCCGTCTATTTGGATAGTATGCCAGCCAAATGCCTTAGCACGACCTGTATATGCATTCAAGTCCCAGCCATATCTGGTTTCTCCCCGTTGTCCTAGACGATTTACATCAACTATGGCGATCAGGTTATCTAGTTTTGAAAATGAACTTAACTCAAGCGCTTCCCACATTGAACCTTCAGCCATTTCACTATCTCCACAAAGAACCCAGACGGTGTAAGGTATACGGTCAAGGTATTTTCCTGCAAGCGCTATTCCTGCCGCTATTGGTAATCCTTGTCCCAAAGATCCAGTTGCGATATCTACCCAGTCAATAGCCGGAGTTGGATGTCCTTGAAATTTGCTGCCAAATTGCCGAAAACTTAGTAAGTCAGATTCACTAATTACCCCGGCAGCCCTGTACATAGAATACAGAAGAGGCGAAGCATGTCCTTTAGAAAATATAAGGTGGTCATTATTTACATTTCCGGGTTTCGTGAAGTCATATTTAAGATACTTTGTCATCAAAACAGCTATTAGGTCTGCAGCAGACATTGACGATGTCGGGTGCCCAGAGCCAGCTGTTCCACTCGATCTTAAAGAATCGACCCTTAGTTGTTGTCCCAACTCTTGCCAGAGTTCGATATCGGCCATTTTATGATCCCTCCTCATCTGTAGGTGATTTATTTCTACTGGGTCGAAGTTATATTCCTATTTTATGTATGGATAATGCAAGTATCAAGATCATACAGTGTGGAGGTTAATATTTAAATAGAAGACATTTATAATTTTACATCCTTTTTGGATGTTGTTATACAGTTGTTTTTAGCTCAATTCTTAGTGGTGTTTTATTTTGGTACTGAGGTATATAAAATAGATTAAAATTCTGATAATAACTTTTTATATTTAAATTGATTAAATCTTTACCCAAAATGCTCGTTGCTACTCGGAATTCAGGGAAATTGCGTGAACTGAATTCACTATTAAGTGATCGTGGATTTGATTTAACTTCACTAGATGAAGTAGGGATTGAAGAATTGGTTGAGGAAGATGGCACAACTTTTGAAGAAAATGCAGTTAAGAAAGCGGTGAGCTATTCCAAAATAAGTGGATTAACAACTTTATCAGATGATTCCGGTTTAGAAGTAGACGGGCTAAATGGTTCACCTGGTGTGTTATCTTCAAGATATGCTGGGGTTGGTTCAGATGATAATGATAATGTCCAGTTGCTGCTAAGTAATTTAAGCCATATTTCAAAGAGTAATTGGACTGCTCGTTTTCGTTGTGTAATAGTGATAGCTAGAATGGGGTTTACTCCCCTTATTCACACAGGAATATGTGAAGGTCGGATTATTGATAAGCCTACTGGTTCTAAAGGGTTTGGATATGACCCAGTTTTTTTAGTGGAACAATTTGGCAAAACAATGGCGCAATTATCATTGAAGGAAAAAAATCAAATAAGTCATAGAGGGATAGCCATTAATAAACTAATATCAAACTTGGGAATAGTATCCGAGTGGCATAAAGGATTCCGGAGTAGTAGAGGAAAATGACATCTGACAAACTTGGTAGACAACTAAAAGATTTACGTATCTCAGTTACAGATAGATGCAATTTCCGTTGCCCTTATTGTATGCCTTCTGAAATTTATGGTGATAGATACCAATTTCTTCCAAAAGATGATCTGCTGACATTTGAAGAAATCACAAGGCTAGCTAGTATATTTGCTAATCTTGGAGTAAACAAAATTAGAATTACTGGTGGAGAGCCACTTGTTCGAAACTCAGTTGAAGAACTAATTGCCAACCTTTCTTGTATCCCTGAAATTGTTGATTTAACGATGACTACTAATGGATATCTTCTTCCGCAGAAGGCTCAACTTTTAAAAAATTCTGGGCTTAATAGAATAACGATAAGTCTAGACACTTTAGATGAAGATGTTTTTAGAAGGATGAACGGGCGCAATTTTGGTCCTGATCGTGTACTGGAAGGAATAAAATCTGCTGAAAAAGCCGGATTGACTCCTATAAAGATTAACGCTGTTATTCAACGTGGTGTTAATGATCACACTATTTTACAGCTGGCTAATTTTGTTCGCGATAGGGGACATATTTTGCGTTTTATCGAATATATGGATGTAGGAACACTTAATAATTGGAATATGAGCGAAGTGGTGCCAGCGACTGAAATAATACAAATGATTGATCGAGAAATGTCCCTAGAAGCGCTAAAACCACTCTACCCAGGTGAAGTTGCAAACAGGTATAGGTACAAAGATGATGGTGGTGAAATAGGGGTTATAACATCGGTTACCAATCCGTTTTGCAGTGATTGCACGCGACTGCGACTTTCTCCTGAAGGGTCGGTTTATACCTGTTTATTTTCTGATCAAGGTACAGATCTGCGAAGTCCTTTAAGAACTGGAGCTAATGATTACGAGCTTAGAAAGCTTATTATAGGTTTATGGCAAAATCGAGTTGATCGTTACTCGGAGATTCGTAGTTCTGTAGCGGGCAAGAAAAAAAAGATAGAAATGTATCATATTGGGGGTTAGTCACAATATGATTTGCTGTATAGAGAAATAATAGAGTAATCGATATTTTGGAGATTAGAAGTGGTTGATATATATACTGACGGAGCATGTCTGGGTAATCCTGGAACTGGAGGGTGGGCAGCAATTGTGCTTACAGACGGAAAAAAAACTCAATTAAAAGGAGCGGAACATGAAACCACAAATAATCGTATGGAGATACGTGCTGTAGTTGAAGGATTGGCTTCTGTCCCAGAAAATTCTTCTGTGACTGTTTATACCGACAGCATGTATGTTATCAATACAATGACAAAGAACTGGAAACGCAAGGCTAACCTGGATCTTTGGGAAAAACTGGATTATGAGATATTAAAAAGAAGCATTAATTGGAAATGGGTTAAAGGCCATTCAGGAGATCCTCTGAATGAGGAGGCTGATTCATTGGCAAATAATGAAGCTAGATTCCTTGAGACCCATCAGCAAAATGACGGATTTACTCATCTTGATGCCAAAGGTAAGGCAAATATGGTTGATGTAGGAGATAAAGATGTAACTGTACGAATTGCTAAGGCCATAGGTGCTGTTATTATGAAATCAGATACTATAGATTTGATCGAATCTAACTCTATAGCTAAAGGTGACGTTCTTACAGTCGCACGCATAGCAGGTATAACTGCTGCTAAACGCACTTCCGACCTGATACCACTGTGCCATCCTATTGTTCTAGATAAAATTGATGTTGAGTTGAAAATTGACAAATTGCAATCATCTATACAAATAGAATCAACTGTAAGAGCTTCAGGCAAAACTGGTGTAGAGATGGAAGCATTAACAGCTGTGAGTGTTGCTGCACTTTCTATTTATGACATGTGTAAAGCTGTAGATAGAGGTATTTGTATCGACGGAATAAGAGTTATATTAAAAAAAGGCGGGCGGAGTGGAGAAGTAATATCGACTTAAACTTATGTTAATTTCGGTATTGTACTGTGAGTAGATTGATTTAGGTTGGCTTACAAATGTGTTCAAAATACCTATATAACTATTTTGGGGGTGTCGTTTGATATCCAAAATAATCATTGGTCTTGGAAATCCGGGCCAATCTTATGAAAATACAAGACATAATGTAGGCAATATGTGTGTAGATCAAATTTCAGAATCTCACAGTATAGATATTGTTGAAAATCATCGTTTTTATTTTTATGGACAGGGGCAAATAGCAGGCAAGTCAGTGGTGCTAGTAAAGCCCAAAACATTTGTAAACAATACTGGAAATGCTATCACATCTATTATAACCAAATTTAGAGTCTCATCGGACGACATTTTAGTGGTTTATGATGATATGGATTTACAGCTTGGGTTTATAAGGATTCGGGCCAGGGGTAGTGCCGGTGGACACAATGGAGTTAAATCAATTATTAGAGCTTTAGGGACCGAGGAATTTGCTAGGTTGAGAATTGGGATTGGTAGACCAGATGAATATATTGAGGAAATTGGTCACGTTCTTGGTAGATTCGGACCCGAAGAAATCCCGGAAATTAATCGAGCTTTGGAAGTTAGTGTTATGGCGATCGAGTCTATAATAGGTTTTGGTATTGATCACTCGATGAATGAATTTAATAATTCAGGTTAAGGTTTGTAAATTTCTGTACTAACATGGATATTTGAGTTTCTGGCTTCTCCTCCTATTATTACTACGCTCCCATCATTTGTAATAGTAGCAGTATGTCCCTTTCGAGACTGGCTAAGTTTACCAGCACTTGTCCATGATAGGGAAATAGGGTTGAGTAACATAGCTTCTGAAAAACGACCTCCTAGTACCAAGATAGTCCCGTTTAACAATCTAGTACCTGTCGGCCCAACTTTTTTTTCGGGTAGAGGTTCAATTAATGTCCAAGATTTGGAGTTGGGATCATATATTTCAGCTGAATCCAGACTTCCCTTTGGTCCAAACCCACCTGCAGATATTACTCTGCCGTCGGCTAATGTTGTTACTGCTGATCTTGTAATACGGGTTGACATCAACCCAGTTTCTGTCCATTTTTCTGTTGCAGTATCAAATATTTCAGATGTCCCTCCGGCACCACCAAAGACCATGATTTTATTATCGGGTATTTTTACCATAACCGGGAATGAGCGTTGATATAGCATGTTAGCTGTCAATTTCCAAGTGTTTGAATCCGGGTCATATATTTCAGCTGATCCTAGTGCATCTTGGCCACTATCTCCACCACTAACTAGTATGCGGTTATCTGGTAGAGTTATCATTGAATGTCTTTGTCTTGGTATTTGCATATCAGTTATTGTTGTCCAAACTTCAGTTGTTGGATTGTAAATTTCAGCTGTAGATATTACTTCCATAGTTCTTTTGTTTTCTGAATCCGATTTTTTTAGGAAGTAGCCTCCAGAAACCAGGACTTTATCGCCATTTATCAGAATAGCTTTGTGGTCACTGCGCTCCGTATTCATTTCTGCGGTATCTGTCCATGTTTTGCTGATTGGGTCATATATTTCTGCAGATTTAAGGACTACTGTTTTTCCTAAACGAGCGTTTTCACCAAGGGCAAGATTTTTTGTATGACCACCTGTTACTAAGATCTTGCCATCAGGCAATAAGGTTGCTGTGTGGTTTGTACGGCTTTGATTCAGATTATTTGCAAAATACCAAGATCCAAGTGAGCCATCTACGAGCCAACGTTTGAGTTCAGGGTCAAAAAATTCTGTGGTATTAAGAACTCTATCAGTACCGCCGCCGCCTACAATAATAATTTTACCATTTACCAGTAATGTAGAAGTATGGTTTTGACGAGATAAATCCATATTACCAGCAGGCTTAAAAATCCCAGAGTCAACCTCGAAAATTTCAGCGTCTTTAACAGGTATCTCTTCAGAATTACTTCCTCCTGTAATAAGGACATCCCCGTTAGGCATAAGATTCGCTGTGTGGTTTCTCCTGGCTATTTCCATCATGCCTACTTTTGTCCAAGAGTTGAGGCGAGGATCATATATTTCGGCAAATTTTTGATCTTTATGCCCACCGACAACAAGTACACGATTATCAGATATAAGAGTGGCAGTGTGAAATGAGCGACCTATTTTCATTTTCCCTGCTGAGGACCATGAATTATCTACAGGGTTATATATTTCAGCAGTGTTGATTCCGGAAGCATCATTAAGGAGAGCGCCACCAATAACTAAGACTCGGTTATCGTTGAGTAAAGTCGCTGTATGAAAAGCTCGTTTTTGCAACATCGATTCGATGGTATTCCACTCACCAGTTGTGCTGTCCAAAAGTTCTACAGAGTTAGTGGGATTCGCTGCAATTCCACCAACCAGAAGAATGCTCCCATCTTTCAGCAAGGTTGAAGTATGCCCTCCTCTAATTGTAAGCAGGTCAGGCCCTGTTTCCCATGAGTAGGTATCAGGATCAAAGATTTCAACTCTTCGCATTCGACCTGAACTATCTTCTCCTCCTGCGACTAGTACTTTCCCGTTTGGCAGTAAAGTAGCACTATGCAAGGTACGTGCATACCTCATTGCTGTTAGTGGAGTCCATATATTAGTTAAGGGGTCGTATATCTCAGCGAGTGGTGAGGTACCAAATTCATCAGTGCCCCCTGTAACCAGTAATTTACCGTTCAGCAAAACGGTTGCTACGTGTCTTTGCCTAGAATTTTTCATATTGGTAACGAAAGTTTCATTATTGGTTTCCAGTTTCACGAATCTTGCTGAGGTACTAGTTGGAGAAAAAGTTTCGTTTTCTGTCATATCTTTTTTAACAACGGCTTCATTAGGATTGCAACCAGAAGACAAAACTATAAAGATAGCGACCGTTGCAAAGAACTTTATTGGGTTTAAATATTGAATCAGACTTAGAATGTTCATTTTTTGTGATAGATTTTGATCAACTAAAATTTAAAACGCGGTTTCAATCTTTGGCGCTAACTGTTTATTTTGGAACACTTGATTGCCATTTGCCTATATTGGGGTCGAAAGCTTCGACAATTGAAGCCCCACCTCCTACAACGAGTACTCTTCCATCTTGTAATAAAGTAGCTGTGTGATTCGATCTTGCAGCTACCATGGAACCTGATGTTACCCAAATACCTGTTGCGGGATCAAGGATTTCACTACTTTCCATATTTCCATATCTGTTGGAGCCTCCCGCAACTAATATACGGCCATCTTTGAGAAGCGTTGCTGAATGCAGAGATCTCCCTTCATTCATCTGGTTCTCCATTTGATCCCATTTGTTTTCAA
>CAYFFO010000002.1:6203-8547 GCA_964342485.1 uncultured Dehalococcoidia bacterium | reverse complement strand
GATGCGGTAGGAGTCATATTATGTCCTAATCCGCCAGTGACTAAGACCCTTCCATCTTTAAGGGCTATAGCTCCATGAAAGGCTCGTGACGCTGACATTGGTGCTGTTTTTGTCCATACTCCTGTTTTGGGATTGAATATTTCTGAAGTTTTAACTGGCCAGACATCTTTGTTAAATCCTCCAACTATAATTACTCTTCCGTCATTGAGTAATGTAGCAGTGTGACCATATCTACTTTCTGACAAAGATTGAGGAGCAATTTTGGATCTTGAAAAGGTGGAATTTAGTATAGAATTGTTATTTGCATCTTCAAATATGCTACATCCAATCAAAAATATGTAGCATATACAAATTATTAGTATTGTCCGGTTGTTTTTAGGGTATACAAATGTTTTCAAGTTATTAATATTGGGTGATATTTGGATAGGGTTATTTGGAATTTATCATTTGCTATTCAAATCAGTCAAACTAGTTTTTGATAGTAGGGGTTATTGAATGCTTTTTCTTGTTACTCGAGTACTGGTTTGCTAAACTGCTCAAATCGTCTGGAGGTACAAGCAATGCAAATAGGGTTAGATGAAGTTAAGCATATTTCAACTCTTGCTAGGGTTAAGTTGAGTGACTCTGATATGAAACAAATGCAAGCCCAATTGTCTGATATTCTAGACCAGTTTGCTGTGTTGGATGAAGTTGATACAGAGTCTGTAGAAGCATTCATGCAGCTGGAAAATTCCCAATCAACAATAAGGCAAGATCTAGTGACTGAGTCTAAAGATGCTCATACCTTGTTGAGTAATGCTCCTTTATTGGAAAACGATCTTGTAAGAGTAAAGTCGGTTTTGAAATCAAAGACAAGCAAATAGGCAAGAATCATTTACTTAATATAATTGTGAAATATCAGTGATTTTATTTTGAAAGACAAACTATATGATTTAACTATACAAGGAGCTTCAGATTTACTTCAAAGTAGACAGGTTTCTTCTGTTGAGCTCACTAAATCAGTATTAGATCGAATAAAAACGACTGATAGTCAAGTAAATGCCCTAGTGACAGTTACAGAGGAACTAGCCCTCGATCAGGCGAAACATGCTGATTCGTCAATATCAAAAGGTCTTTCAGGGCCATTAACGGGTGTGCCCATGGTGCTTAAAGACAATATTTGTACTCAAGGTATTCTCACGACTTGTTCATCGAAGATGCTCCAAAATTTTGTTCCTACCTACAATGCTACGGTGGCTAGCAAATTGTATAGTCAAGGTTCTGTCCTGGTTGGTAAGGCCAATCTAGATGAGTTTGCTATGGGATCTTCAACAGAAAACTCAGCATTCTTCTCTACCAAAAATCCCTGGGATTCCAGTCGAGTTCCTGGAGGAAGCAGTGGAGGTCCTGCAGCAGCAGTCGCAGCAAATGAATGCATCTTTTCATTAGGATCTGATACAGGAGGGAGTATTAGACAACCCGCAGCTTTTTGTGGAGTAGTTGGTTTAAAACCTACCTATGGTAGGGTTAGTCGCTATGGATTGATTGCATTTGCTAGTTCTCTTGATCAAATAGGACCAATTACTAAAGATGTAACCGATGCTGCTTTGGTGCTTAGTGCTATATCTGGACAAGATCCTCTTGATGCCACTTCCCTTGAACAACGAGTGCCAAATTATGTAAATTACCTTAATACAGGTGTTAAGGGATTGCGAATCGGAATTCCAGAAGAATATTTTAACCAAGATATTGATCCAGAAATAAAAGAATCCATTCTTAAATCTATCGATGTGTTTGAAAATCTTGGGGCAGTTGTGGAATATGTATCATTGCCTTTAACTAAATATGCACTTGCTGTTTATTATATTCTTGCACCAAGTGAGGCTTCAGCTAACCTCGCTAGATATGATGGAGTAAAGTATGGATTTTCGTCTGATGAAGCCGACGATATGTGGGATGCACTGGAAGAAACAAGACAGATTGGATTTGGTTCTGAGGTGAAAAGAAGGATTTTACTTGGCACTTACGCTCTTTCTTCAGGTTATTATGATGCGTATTATTTGAAAGCACAAAAGGTTAGAACTCTTATTCGACAGGAATTTGATGAGATATTTACCAAATATGATTTATTGTTATCTCCAACATCCCCTTCAGTAGCATTTGATTTAGGAGAAAAGATGGATGATCCTGTAAACATGTATTTGAATGACGTTTTCACTCAGCCAGCGAATATTGCCGGATTACCAGCAATTTCTATCCCATGCGGCTTTTTCGATGGTCTTCCAATTGGGTTACAGCTAATGGCCAATCATTTGGGAGAAGAATCATTGCTAAAAGCAGCTTATGCATATGAACAATCTACCGA
>CAYFFO010000002.1:0-6103 GCA_964342485.1 uncultured Dehalococcoidia bacterium | reverse complement strand
AATTCTGCCCCGACGTGATCCACAACCACATCGACTCCTCTTCCTCCAGTTAATTCCTTGACGCGTTGTTCAATATCTTCTTCAGCATAATTAATCACATGATCTGCACCCATTTGTTTTGCCATGCTTGCTTTTTCTTGAGTACTTGTTGTTGCAATTACACGAGCGCCCACAACATTTTTAGCTATCTGTATTGCAGCACTGCCAACTCCGCTGGATGCAGATAGGATTAATGCGGTTTCCCAGGGCCTGAGTTTGCCTCTTCTGATAAGTATATTCCAACTGGGCATGAATACTGTAGGCATCGCAGATGCTTCTTCATAAGATAAAGAATCAGGTAGTATGATTGCATTGGTGGCTGGAGCATTAATATATTCAGCATAGCTACCATTAGAGTTTTGACCTAGCATTTTAGGTTTAATGCACAGTTCATCGTCGCCTGCTATACAGTATTGACATTGAGAACAGCTAATTTTTGGGTTTATGACTACCCTATCAGCTATCTTTACTCGTGTAACTTCAGAGCCGATTTCTGTAACTTCTCCGGCACAGTCTCCACCAAGTATATGTGGGCTATCTAAAGCTAGACGTGTACCCCTGACTCCCATGCGAGTAAATATGTCAACTCTATTAATTGAGCATGCTTTTACACGGACTTTTATTTCATTGGGTCCAATAACCGGGTCGGGCATTTCCCCATATGTAAGAACTTCAGGTCCTCCGTGTTCACTGATGTAGATAGACTTCATACCAGCTCCTTGAAAAATTGTTTATGAATTATTAAGGCCGTAACAGTTTGTGATCAATTTCTAATATAACACTATGTTTTGATAAGTTATCTATCATGTTCTTCCATAATTTGTTTGCCTGCAATATGGCCTGTGCCAAATGCCCATACAAGGGCATGTCCGTGTCCAGCCACAAGTGTGTTTGATGATCCACTTATTCCGGCGGCAAAGAGTTTCTGTATTGGTCGACCAGATTCTGTTAAGACTCTTGTTTTACTATCTATCTTTATTCCAAATCTCAACCATGATTCGGTTTTAACTGGTCCTATCGCATAATAAGGTGGAGTAAGTAAACTTGGAACCAGTGGTTTTCGGCCAAAAGGGTCCTTCAATTTATACTGTGATATTCGATTTATTGTTGCAATTTCCTGTTCAACGTTATTAGTTGGTAGAGATGTTTTGTTACAAAGATTTTCAATGGAATTTGCCACAAAAAAATAGGATGTCTTTTCTAAATAATCATCTATATATGCGTAGGCAATTTCAGGGAAGGTTGAGAGGAATAATTTCTGATTTTTTAGCCATCCATCCCTTACATTTGCAGAGTCCTCTTTTTCAGAAGCAATTTTGGATGCCAGAGTAGAATCGAATAATATATATCCAGTATTTTGAAACTGTTGGTCTAAATCAAATTCAGGTTTGTCTAGTTCATTGGTAAATCTCCTCCCTTCTAAGTTGATTAACACAGCACCGTTTTTGAATAAAGCCGGTTCTGGTCGAACATATGGTTGTGAAGGAGTCCTAAGCGACGGCGATTCTCCGTCGGGGTCTTCAACTATAGCTGCGCCTATAGATCTAGCCAGATCTATTCCTTTTCCAGTTACTTTTATCGAAAGTTTCTTCGAGTTGACGCCATCATTTGTAGTAGTGAGTTGATTTGGTGTGTAATATCCTGTAGCCAGTATCACCCCTAGATTTGACTTAATAACTAAAGGATTGTTGACAATCTCTGATTTCAGCACCGCTCCGTCGACGATCCCTTCTTTATCTAGGATCAAATGATCTGCAGTTGTTGACGTTTCTATTTTGACTCCCAGGCTACGTGCGGTTGATTTGAGTTTATTAATGTATTGTTTTGATCCCCCAATAACGTTGTGCATTCTCGGAACGGAATGTGGAGGTTCTGGGTGAGGACCGGTGTAGTCTAGTCCTAGATTTACCATGCGATTTAAGACTTTTGGAGCAATCTCAATTAACAAATGTGTGAGATTAAGGTCGTAGTCAGATTCCGATTTGCCTTGGGGAATAAATTTTAAATAATCCGAAAAATGTGAGCTTACACTGTCTTTAATTCCAGCTCTTTTTTGATAAATTGTGCCTGATGCGGATATTGTCCCAACGGATAGGCTAGTTGCACCACCAATACTCTCCGATTTTTCCGTTAAAAGGACATTTGCCCCTTTTCTCGCAGCAGAGATAGCTGCTGAAAGGCCTGCGCCACCACCTCCTATTACCAGTACATCGACAGTTTCTTGTTTCAAAGCATGGTTTTCTTTAAATAATTTGGATATTTATGTTAGAAATAAATTTAAAGGATAAATGAAATTGGTCTGATTAAATTAAGTTTACACTTTTATTTGTTAGATGGTATAGCTGTTCTTTTTACCGATCCAAAAAATTTCATACACAACTAAAATTTGTAACATTCTTAAGTAATTTCAGATAAATTTTTACTTATATATATTAGATAATTCCATTTTTCAATCACGATTATTTGTAGGTTATTGCACTAATCTTTAACTACCTTCATAATCTAGTAAATAAATATTATTAGTTAATTTCCTGGGTGAGGAGAAAAAATGTTTGATGTATTGATCATGGGTGGCACTATAGTGGATGGCAGTGGTGGTACAGGATATCGAGGGGATGTAGGGATTTGTGGAGATAGAATAGAAGCAATAGGAAATTTGGTACAATCAAACTCTAAACAAATTATAGATGCAACAGGATTGATGGTGTCTCCGGGTTTTATTGACGCACATGTCCATTCAGATGCGATGTTGCTAAACGACCCACAACATCAAGAGGGTATACGCCAGGGCATAACTACTGAAATACTAGGACAGGACGGACTGTCTTATTGCCCTCTTTCTCCAGAAAACTATAAAGCTTATGGTAGATATCTGAGAGGAATATTAGGAAATCCACCAGAGAATCTTGACCCTAGTAGCGTTTCAAGTTTTCGAGAGAGTTATAAAGGGACTACAGCTGTCAATACAGCGTACTTGATAGCTCATGGTGCACTTCGTCTTGAAACCTGTGGATTTGAAGATGTTCCTATGATTGGTGATCGCCTTAAACATGCCCAACGACTTGTTATAGAAGGTATGGAACAGGGAGCTGTTGGACTTGCTACCGGACTCTCTTATCATCCTCAGGCCTGGAGTGATACTACAGAACTGGTAGAAATTTGTAAGCCAGTAGCTGAAAACGATGGCGTATATGTAACTCATCTAAGAGATGTAAATATCGATCGAGCTTTTGGCGGAGGTGGGGTTCCAGAAGCTCTAGAAATTGGTCGACGTTCAGGTGTAAAGGTACATTTTTCACATTACAGAACATCTGCTGATAATGCCGGCCAGGTAAAAGAACGTTTCGCAGAGATTGATGCTACTAACGGGGTCGTGGATATATCAGGAGATATTTACCCTTACCCAACAGGGAGTACTTTCCCTGCAAGTAATTTACCAAGTTATGCTCATCAAGGTGGTCCTGATGCAGTTATTCAACGATTGAAGGATGATAATGAACGAGAGAAAATTATCCAACATATTGAGTCTAGTATGAAACGCCCCTTGGAGGAGGCTGTACTTTCTTATTTACCAAACAACCAACATATGGAAGGAATGGTGATGGGAGATATTGCTGAGATATTGGGAATGAATCTTGGCGAGGCATTATGCCATCTACTGGTGGAAGAGGATTTGCAGATAGCATTTTGGGGAACACCTCCGGATAGTGTTTCTAAATGGCATCAAGTCAGTAGGGACTCTCAAGACTTCTTGGCAAGGCCTGATTTCATGGTTGGTAGCGATTCGATACATGTTGGAACATTTCCTCATCCTAGGGCATATGGCACGTTCCCAAGGTTTATCGGAAGGTTAAGACGCGAATTTAATGTGCTTAGCCTGGAACAAGTTATCCAACGCATAACAGAAAACCCTGCCAAGAGGTTTGGGATCACAAAAAGAGGTCTTATTAAAAAGGGTTATTTTGCAGACGTTGTTGTTTTTGACGGGGATAACATAATTGATACGGCAACATTTGATAATCCCAAGCAATATCCTTTAGGTATCCCGTATGTTTTAGTGAATGGAAAGATCGCTGTGGATAAAGCAAGGTGCACCGGAGTATTGGCAGGCCAACCCGTGCCATAAAGGGCATTAATAGATTTTTTGGTCGTGTTAGACCTAATTCTACTTATTTATTTGGTATCCCAGTCTGGTCTTTCCAAAGAGAAGCTGTTATTTACTTCTACAAAATCCAGATATCCAAGCCTGCCAATGGGTTTCAGTTTCATTAAGTCTATTTTACCGTCAATTAAAAAATCATCTTCTATATGTATTCCGATGACTTCTCCAAAAACAACGGTGTTTGGGATTTTAGTGTCATCTGATAATATGTTCATTGATCGAGTAAATTTACATTCAAGATGTATTGGACTCTCTGCCACCTGCGGACATTTAACAATCTTACTCGGTGATTTGGTGAGTCCTACATATTCAAATTCATCTACATCGTGTGGAGCTGGTACGGCAGATTTATTCATTTGTTCTCTGAGGTTAGATGTGGCGATATTTACTACAAATTCTCCTGTGGTTTGAGAGTCTGCTACTGCGTCTTTTAAACCACCGAATATATGATTACTTGTTGCCGAGAACATTACCTGAGGTGGTGTGTATGCTACTGCGTTAAAGAAAGAATAAGGGGCTAGATTTGGTATTCCTGTACTACTGAGAGTAGATATCCACCCAATCGGACGAGGTACGATTATGGAATTAAATGGATTATGGTCTAACTCATAACCCTTTGTTGGTTCATAAAACATTATATATTCCTACCGTATACTAGATTTTATATTATGGATTAAGACATGTAAAAGGGTTGTTAATTTTGGAATACGAAACTGAACTTTGTCAAATATGAAAAAGATAGGCTAATGTTAGAAGCTCAAATTATTATAGTAGTGGTTTTAGGATCTTTGATCGCTGCTACCATCTCAAGCGTTCTAGGGTTTGGTATAGGTTTGGCAGCAGGACCAATTTTGTTAATTGTTCTAGACCCTACAACTACAGTGATACTACTTAACACAATAGGAACCGGTATTGCATTGTTGATTGTGATACAAACCAAGGACCGGTTGAATTCTAAGGAGATGGTTCAGATTTCAGCGGCAGGTCTAATAGGGATGCCTGTAGGTCTTTATTTGCTGGGGTTGTATAGCCTAGAGGCTGGCCGTATTGTGATTCTAGGACTAGTTATATTACTTTCACTAATCTTGTCAGTTGATCGTTGGATATCATTAAATATTCCAAAACAATTAGGACCTCCCTTAGCTTTTATTGTATCTGCACTTGTGGTTTCTAGTGCTATTGGGGGACCGTTAATAGCTCTCTATTTAATGAATCGCAAAAGAGATGTTATTGAAATCAGAGCTGGCCTTGCTGTCTTTTTCTTAATAGTGATGGGTAGTAGTGTGGCAGGATATGCAATTTCAGGATTGTTTACAAAAGATTTAATGTTACTAATTGGTTTGTCAGCAATACCAGTATGCATTGGTTTCAAAACAGGAGTTTTTTTGTTACGACGAATAGATTATCAAAGGTTTCGCAGAGTCGCTTTAATTCTAATTATTGTTTCAAGTATTTTTCTGATCATAATTGAAAGGGTTCAAGCTTAAAATAAATAGGGCCCCAAATTAATGGGGCCCTATGCTTAGAGATGTTCTAGTGAACACCTACCAAGAACACCTCCTGATTCTACTGTCCAATGCAAAACCTCCTTTCTGGAGACCCATCTTTATACTTTCATCAACCACCCACTGGTCTCTTAGCGTGCATTATATACTAAGTTGATAATGATGTATCAAAAGTTTATTGCCCAACCTAACTAAAGGAAGGAAATCCAATGATTGAAGGAGTTGCCGGAGTTGTTATATGGACAAGTGAATTGATGAAAATGGTTGAATTTTATCAAGGCAAATTAGGCTTAGAGCCACATTCGATTAAACCTGATTTCGTGTCATTTAAATGGGGACAGATGAGGTTAGGATTGGGTATTCATGGACAGGTTACGGGTGCTTCAAAAGATCCTTT
>CAYFFO010000001.1:102709-133343 GCA_964342485.1 uncultured Dehalococcoidia bacterium | reverse complement strand
CCCGAAATACCTGGATATAATGGCACCCTGCCCTGTGTCGGCTTAATCCCATATATACCACAAAAAGAGGCTGGAATTCTTATAGAACCACCTCCATCACTACCGGTTGCAAGAGAACAAAGTCCGGCTGCTAAAGATGACCCCGCTCCACCACTCGAGCCGCCAGTAGTTAACTCTGCGTTCCAAGGATTCCGGCAATGATCTCCCAGTAAGTTTTGTGTGTGTCCTAATAATCCAAATTCTGGTGTGTTCGTTTTGCCTAGGATTATAGCTCCAGCTGCCCTAACTCGTTCCACCACTGTTGAATCAGCGGTAGGTATACGATCTCGGTAAATCAATGAACCTCCGGTTGTTCGAGTCCCCTTAGTCATTTCTAGGTCCTTGATCGACACCGGAACTCCATGCAGGGGTCCTTTATCAATCCCGTTCATCATGGCTTTTTCTGCTTCCCGAGCAAGATCAAGAGCTTCCTCTGCAGAAATGGTCAGATAAGAATTCAGTTGCCCATCTATGGCATCGATCCGGTCAAGGAAAAGTCGAGTCAACTCCACCGGAGATAATTCTTTATTTAAAAACAAGCGGCGTATTTCAGTTGCAGACGTGAATGCTAGACTAGTTTCCATACTGTCAGGATTTTAGCAACGCATACTACAAAAGGTCAATGCAAATAACAACCCCTTGTGTAATCTATTGAACATTTTGAGGCAAAGATTAATGCTATGTTCGACCGTTTTGGATTTAATAGATATAATATTTTATTGTCTACAAGGAGAACTGATGACAGAAATAAGATTAATGTACTGGAAAGAGATACCCGCACAAGTGCAGGCGAAAGACAAAAATGGCCTTGTGTCTCAACCGCTCGATCCGCGTTTTCAGGAAGGAATAGATGCAATATCGATGTTTGACGGCAGTAGCGGCACAGACGAATACCTCGATGCCTGGAACTGGGGCAAGTTCATTGAGGTAAAAGAACCGGCAAATGAAGCTGTTTTAACATTGGCAAATCGAATTAATCAAGGCTTTCCTTCAGATTTTGTAGTCCGGATACGAGATTTACACAAATCTGGTAATCGAAATCCAAATCCTGGTGCAATAGACAGCTGGATATTGGACAAATGACAAATTTAACCCAACTCAAGCCTGATGGACTATTGAACCGACTGGAACGCGGTGATTTACTCATATCAGATGGAGCTACCGGTACCTGGCTACAAATGAACGGACTGGAACCAGGCGGATGCCCTGAAGAAATAAACGAAAGCAACGGGGAATTGATCAAAAGAATGTCGCATGAATATTTCGATGCCGGATCTGATCTTGTGCTAACAAATAGTTTTGGTGGTTCTAAATTCATGTTGAAAAAGTATGGTTATGAAAACAAATGTACACTATTAAACCAGCTTGCAGCTGCACATGCATCAAGCCAAGCACCCCCCGGTAAATTTGTGGCCGGCTCTGTTGGGCCCTCTGGAGAATTTTTGGAACCCCTTGGGCCAGTTAGCGAATCAGAAATGTTCGATGCTTTCTCTGAGCAGATTACGGCCCTGGCATCCGGAGGAGCCAATGCAATTATAGTGGAAACAATGACTGCCATTGAAGAGGCGGAAATAGCTATAAAATCAATAAAGGAAAACACCAATCTTCCTGCTATCGCTACCATGACCTTTGATAAAGGGCCAAGGGGCTATTTCACTATGATGGGTATCGACCCACCTACAGCCGCACAAAAATTATCTGCCGCTGGAGCAGATATTGTAGGCTCTAATTGTGGTAACGGCATAGACAACATGCTCGAAATAGCAAGATTGATGAGAAAGTCAACATCTCTCCCATTGCTTATCCACTCAAACGCTGGTATCCCAGTGATTCGACAGGGACAGATTATTTATCCGGAAACACCCGAATACATGGCAAAAAGGTTCGCCGAGCTGATTGAAATGGGTGGTATTTCAATATTTGGCGGCTGCTGTGGCACTACACCGAAACACGTAGAGCATTTTTCGAACACCATTGGAGATTTTAGAGAAAGGTAAATGGGTGAAATAAATGTCTGATAACTTTCCATTACATGTTAACGAAGTAATCGAAGAGTACGGTAAATGCTTGGAGCTGATACCAATTGATCCTCACTTCAAAAACATCTCTGTAAGTTTATATGAAAAAAACAACGTAGCTACAGTTTGGACTTTTAGTAGAAAAAGCGGAGTATCAAAAAGAATTGAACAAATTCGTGATCAATTAGCTAAGCTTGGCGACCTTGAGCCAATAGAAACGACTAATAATCAATTACGCTCCAGCTGTGGAATAATGCATACAAGACCTCTTAAATTCCTAATGATGCAAGCCGTTGAAAAAAGCCCGGATTATTCACACCCTGAGGGATTAATCAAAGACCTACGGTCCGATCTCTTACTTGGGTTCAGTACCGTAGAAATGGATGGCAGTACCGGCTACCAAATAAACGCCAAAGGTGAAGCTCCTAATCTAAACGGACGGTTACGTGCAATTACTTCAGGATTCGTTAGATACGGTGAAATGATAAGACGAGATAATTTCACCGTATCTTTTAGCTGTGGTGCAAAACATAATCCATTGATGCAATTACTACTTCCATACGCACGTAACGTGACCGGGACACAAGACATGCTAGAAGCTGACTCTTTAAGGGGACAAATGACAACTGGAACTTTGGGATTTTCTCCACCAACTTAGAAGTTCTTATCAGGAGGATTAAGATGGTTTTTACAGAAACGATGTCGTCTAGGGAAAGAGTACTCAACGCCCTGTCAGGAAAGCCGGTCGATAGAACACCCATTGCTAATCCAACGAATATAGCCACGGTCGACTTCATGGATATGGTTGATGCACCTTTCCCTGAAGCAAATCAAGACCCCGAATTGAATGCACGGTTGGCGGCAACAGGATTTACTGAATTGGGCTTCGACTCGATCACTCCATATTTCAGCATTATCCAAGAATCTTCCGCTCTCGGATGTGATATGCAATGGGAACAAAAGGATAACTGGCCTACCGTAAGAATGACCAATCCTATTTGGAAAGGGCCTGATGACGTACGTATACCTTCAGGATTTTTAGAACATCGCGATACTCTTGCAATTACTCGATCAATCGATCTCTTGAAAAAGGAATATGGTGATCAGGCTGCGATTATTGGAAAAACAATGGGCCCTTGGACTCTCGCATACCATGTGTTTGGAGTAGAACCCTTTTTACTCATGACAATTGACGATCCTAAAATGACAATGGAATGTATGCATAAGCTTAAAGAAATATCTGTCCTATTTGGGCAAGCTCAGATAGATGCAGGCGCTGATGCTTTAACTTTCCCTGATCACGCTACGGGTGACCTGGTAAGCGGGGAATATTATCGTAAATTCCTGCTCGAAATCCACCAAGAAATGGTGGATCGCTTAGACGTACCTTTAATTCTACACATATGTGGTAATACCTTAGATCGAATGGATTATATAGCACAGAATAATATGGCAATGTTCCATTTTGATTCTCAAAATGATCCGTCGGCTGCAAAAAACATAGTTGGTGATCGCATTGGGCTTGTAGGAAATATCAATAACCCTGTCACCCTATATTCAAAAGGCCCTGAAGAAGTTCGTTCTGAAGTTTATCGATGTTTAGACGCCGGAATAGACATGATTGCGCCCGAATGTGCAATTCCTTTGGCAACAAAACCGGAGAATTTAAAGGAAATACCTCGAGCTGTAATTGACTGGACAATTGAAAACCAGAAAAGCGAGTGAAATGATGACCTTGCCTATTTCAAAAGATCAATTCATAACCGTGGGTGAAAACATTCATGCAACTCGAGTTCTGCTGAGGACAGGACGAAGAGTACTTAATCTCGACAATGGGACTGAATCAATCCCTTTTAAAAACAGCGATGATAGTGAAGCTTTATTAACAGTGCCTGAATGGTTTAAAAAAACACAGCCTTACGAACAAAATCAAATCAAGCATTTTTTAATAGCCTTCATGAAGGGTATTAGTGATGATCCCTTAGAACAAAATGAGGGGAAAGCATATATCCATTCGGAAATCCGAAAACAAGTTCATGCCGGTGCAAAATATTTGGACATAAATGTCGATGAGGTGCACTACGACTTAGATATACAAAAACAGGCCATGCGCTGGGCAATAAGAACTGTACAGGAATTTTCCCCCATTCCTCCAAGCATAGATTCTTCCAACTCAGAAATCATTTATGAGGGACTAAAAGAATACGACGGTAGAGCTGGCAGGCCTCTTGTAAATTCACTATCACTTGAAAGGCCTGAAGTGCTTGATATGGTTATCGAATACAATGCACCTGTGATCGTTTTAGCGACCGGTGAATCCGGCATGCCTGAAAATGAGGACGAAAGAGTCGAAAACGCAGGCAAAATTATTGATCAGGCCTTAAGTAAAGGTGTTGCTAAAAAAGATATTTTTTGCGACGCAGTTATTTTTCCAATATCGGTCGATCCTCAATATGGAAACCACTATTTCAAAGCTGTTACACGCATACGTAAAGAATTTAATGACATTCACATAGGTATGGGCCTCAGCAATATCTCCTTTGGCATGCCAAAACGCAAACTTATCAATCGCGTATTCATATATTTGGCCATAGAAGCTGGAATCGATTCAGGTCTCATTGATCCATTACAGACAAAGCTAACAGATGTTTTCAACCTTGATTTGGACTCTCAGGGTGTAAAGCTAGCAATTGATATGCTTGAAGGACGAGATGACTTTTGTATGAACTATATTCAGGCATTTCGAGATGGATTGTTGTCGGATTAAAATATATATTACAATCTAATTGACAATAAGATCATGTCCGCAGAATAATATTTAAATATTGGACTCTAATTCGGAGCAAATTATGGTTACAGAACACGAAGGATTAAAGCAAGAATTTGAGTACGTGACGAAACCGGCAGAATTGGAGCATATTAAGTCTTTATTTACCGGTAAAGACCCACTTATGCATGAAACGGCATATGCCCTGATAAAAGGAGATCAGCACGAAGTCGATAGACTCTCGAAACTTGCTCTAGATAGTGGTTTTACAGCAAATGATATTCTAGACGATGGTTTGATAGCGGGTATGGCTATTGTTGGCGTAAAGTTCAGAGACAATGTGATATTTGTACCTGAAGTTCTTATAGCTGCAAGGGCAATGAAAGCGGGAATGGCACATATTGAACCTATTCTTTCCGAATCAGGCGTAGAGCCTATCGGTACTGTAATAATGGGTACTGTAAAAGGCGACCTGCATGATATTGGAAAAAATTTATGTATCATGATGCTGCGTGGAGCCGGGTTCGTCGTACACGACTTAGGTGTTGACACAAGCCCCGAAGAATTTATTGACGCCGTACACGAACACCAGGCCAAAGTATTGGGTATGTCAGCATTGTTAACCACAACAATGCCAAATATGGGAAGGACTATCCAAGCTTTTGAAGATGAGGGCTTGAGAGAAGAAGTAAGAATAATGGTTGGTGGCGCCCCTGTAACTCAAGATTTTGCTGAAGATATGGGTGCTGACGGCTACGGCAAAGATGCAATTAGTTGTGTTGATATAGCAAAAGAACTGGCCCTCAGCACAAATTAGACAATACTCACCAAAATAGCTCCGGTTAGGACTTCTACTAATTCCAGATAAAAACCACAAAATCGACAAAGCCAGATATGCAGCTAGTCTCGATAGTTTATACGATATTTTTACCGGGATTTCGAGCAGGGTTAACGATATATCTGCTAAAAGATGCCCGTATAAGAATGTAGAAGATCGTTGTACTGCTAATTTTGGATGTCGCAATCAAGACAGGAAAGACCAGGCTAATGATCTTTACAAATGCATTGGTAGCGATAATCTAGATTATCGCACTGCGTGGGACCTGTGATTAAAGTCGTATTTGATTTCTTAGTTCAAATATGTTCTAAATTTTCTGAAGGAAATTAAAACTTCTAGTACTTCATGCTCTGTCAATAAAAACAATGTCTCCTATATATCACAAAGGTCGCAAAATTGAATCTGATTCTGCACGTAGCATATTTGATTGTGCTGACGCTTTAAAAATCAGGGTGCCGACTTCATGTGGGCGAAGCGGAGAATGCCATGAATGTATTGTAGCAGTATCAGAAGGAACAGAAGCTTTAAATTCCCCAACTAGCTCTGAATATTTTCTCAGTGACAATTACCGATTAGCATGCCAGGCCTATCCAGTAGACATGGAAAAGAAAATTGAATTTGAAGTGCTACGGCGACAACCGAAGATACTAACCCAGTCCATAAAAAGACCGATTAAAATTGAACCTTTGGTTGTAAGGAAAAAACAAGGTGTTTACAGAGACGATATTAGAATCGATTCTTATCACGGGCAAATTTATGGTATTGCCATAGATCTCGGCACAACTACAGTTGTGATCAATCTAGTAGATCTAGAAAACGGGCAGATTCTTTACACTACTTCATTTGAAAATCCTCAGCGCTTCGGCGGTAGCGACATAATGAACCGGATATCTTATGACGGAGGTCCTTACCAAGGAGAGCTACAGCAGGTGATAATATCTGCTATCAATTTTGAAATAGGCGATATGTGTAGGAAGTTAGGTTTCCACCGAAGAAGAATTTACGATGTTGTGATCGTTGGCAATTCTACGATGAGAGACATCTTATTCGGAATAGATGTACAAACAATTGGACAGCGTCCCTACAAATCTTTGACCGAACTTTCCTGCGAATCAGGCAAATCCACTACTACATCACTACATGCATCCGCTAAAGATCTCAATATCCGTGTATTCCCCTTAGCTAACGTATATAGCGGGCCCCTTATAGCTAGTCATCTTGGTGCAGATGTGACTGCAGACCTACTGGCAATTGGAATGGATGAACAAGAGGATCTAGTAATGTTAATTGACATCGGAACAAATACCGAGGTAGTTGTAGGAAATCGTTACGGCATGATGGCAGCATCTTGTCCTGCAGGACCAGCATTTGAAGGTGGAGAAATAGCTTACGGAATGCCTGGTTACGAGGGAGCTGTAGAAACTGTTCGTATTGTCAAAGATTCGGTTCTTTGCGAAACCATTGGAAAGAAAGATGCCCAGGGAATATGTGGTTCGGGACTCGTTGATCTTTTATCGGAACTTCGTCGTACAGATAAAATGAATGAATTAGGTGTTTTAGAGAATAACAGTACCGAATTTGTTTTTTCCAAAGAAAACAATCTATCGCTTTCTAGGGCAGATATTAGCTCGTTAGCTCAGGCAAAAGCAGCTAATTACAGCGGCCAATTTATAGTGATGCGTAATTTTGGAGTGTCTCCTGACATGATATCTAAATTGTATTTATCTGGAGGATTTGCAAATTACATTAACCCTAATAATGCCGCAAGTATTGGATTCATAGCAAATATAGATGAAAATCGCATTCATAAAATAGGGAATTCTTCACTTGAAGGTGCCACTTTGATGCTTGTATCTACTAAGATGCGTTCTATCGCCGAAGAATTGGTAAAATCAATATCTCATATTGAACTAGAGACAACTGAAGATTTCTTTGAGATCTTCGTAGAAGGATGCATGTTCAAGCCCATGTCTGTAAACAACCCCTAAAAACCAAAAAGAGTTTTGGTACATGAGTTAGCTATGTTACGTTTGTTGATATCTAGCACCATGTCTCAACATGTTGTACCTTGATCATCATAAAATATTTCTTGGAGAATTCAGATGACAAAAAAAGTTCTAATTACAGACTACGTCTGGCCAAGTGTTGAGCCGGAAAGAAAAGTTTTAGATGCAGCAGGAATAAAATTAGTTGTAGCTCCAAGTGGTGATGAAAACACCCTTGTAGAGCTATCGAAAGACGTTGATGCAATCATGACTTGTTTTGCTAAGGTCACAGAATCTGTAATTAATGCAGCAAAAAACTGCCTAGTGATTAGCCGTTATGGTGTAGGCGTGGATAACATCGATGTTAATACTGCTACCAATCTGGGAATAGCCGTAACATATGTTCCTGACTACTGTATTCCTGAAGTTTCTGACCACGTAATTGCATTAATGCTGGACTGGAACAGGAGACTCACTTTCTTCGATCGTGCCACCAAAACACAGGGCTGGGGATCAGAAGGGTTGAATATGAGGATTATGCGACTGGAAGGCAAAAATTTAGGTATTATAGGGTTTGGTCGTATTGGGCGCGGTGTAGCCGATAAAGCCACAGCATTTGGAATGAATATTCTGGCCTCTGACCCATTTGTGACACAAGAATCAGCTGCAGAAAATGGAGCTCGTCTTGTAACCACAGAAGAGCTGCTGAAAAATGCTGATTTTGTAACAATACATTCACCCCTGATTCCGGAAACTGAAAACATGATTGGCCCTAATGAACTTGGCCTAATGAAAAAAGACTCTTTCTTAATAAACTGTGCCAGGGGAGGACTCATTGATGAAGATGCGCTTTACAAAGCACTCGTCTCGGGCAGCATAGCTGGAGCTGGTCTCGATGTCTTAGTAGATATAGATCCTCCATTAGATCACAAGATAATTCGACTTGAGAACGTAATTGTGACTCCACATACTGCCTTTTTCTCTCAAGAGGCTGTCCTTGAACTGGAAGAACGTGCCGCAGGAGAAGTCGTCAATGTGTTATCGGGCAAAATGCCTGATAATTTAGTTAATCCAGCTGTGCTTAATCACTCCCGCATTGCCCTCGTTTAACACACAGGTAAAATTCGATCACAAGTAATAGGGAAATTATTCAAATCAAGGAATGGCTCTGCCCACCATCTACAACAACACATGAACCTGTCATCAAACCTATTCTCTCAGACGCCAAAAATGCTACGAGGTCTCCGACTGGTTCTGGCCAGCCCCATTTGCCCATCGGTAAATTTCTGGATATAAATTCCTGAACTACTTCAGGAGAATTAGTTTTTTCAAAACGTTCCCAGCTACCCCCTGGATGTTGAATTGAGCCCGGTGCAATACTATTTGCCAGCACCCCATCAGGTGCCAATGTTATTGCTGCGTGTTTGGTAATTGCGATAAGAGCTGCCTTGGCAGACATATATGAGAGTTTTCCTCCATGTTCCCTGCCAAAAATAGATGCAATATTAATTATTCTTCCCCACTTTTTATCACGCATTGAAGGAACTACTAATCGCATCAATTCATAGCTTCCAAAAAGATTAAGGTCAAATACTTTCTTAAGATCTTCAAGCGAGGTGTCACCTATATCTTCTGTGCTTCCGCTACCACCTACATTATTGACTAGAATATCAATCTCTCCCAATTGCTCTACAGTTTTTTTGTGTAACAATTCAAGTTCGCTAATATTGGAAACATCTGATTCAATTCCCACTGCCTTTGAGCCTAAACTTACTAGCTCGCTTACCGTCTCGGCTACCGTTTCTTTTGTTCTGCCACAAATAGCCACATCAACCCCTTCTCGTGCAAGCGACAGGGCCGATTGTCTTCCTAAGCCTCTGCTGCCTCCAGTGACTAAAGCAACCTTACCTTTAATTCCTAATTCCACTTGAGTATACCTCCAAAATATTATGCCACTACTCTGAGAAAGGATACACGAAATTGGCAACTCGACCATTTTTATTTACTGTCGTAATATGTACTTTATCAATTCTAGAAGAGAGTACGTTATGGAACATCGAACTATATACAAGCAAAATGGATGGTATACTGCTTTTCCCCAATTGAACCTAATGCCAGACGGTAATTTGGCTGTTGGAGTAAATTCGTCGCCTTTTACTGACCACTATTTAATAGGAGATTGGAAAGTCTTGGTATCTGAAGATGAAGGGTCAACGTGGCATGAATCAGGAGATTCAAATATTTCCCACAATTGGAATGCTTCTGGTGTACGTGAAAAATATGATCGCTATACAGAAACGCAGAAAGATGGCACTTTGCTTTCAGTAGGATCCGTTGGATGGAAAGAATGGCCCAAAAATCGGCAGGATGAAATTGAGTCAGTTGGAGTTCTAATTAAAGATCATCCGGGAGATTCAAGCAAGTTTGTTTCCGGATGGAACCAACTCTTTATCCAACAGTCTGAAGATGCTGGAAAAACATGGAATCGACGAGAATACACCATTCCAGATGTCAATCACACTATGGCGTTTCCTCGACCGATCAAGCTAACCACTGGGACAATACTTATTCCTGTAGGTTCCCACAAAGAGCCCTCAGGGTCTCAAGGCATCCCTGGTGTTCGCGCAAAACGAACGGCTAATAACTTTTTTGTCTGGCGATCCGTTGACTCGGGTAATACTTTCCACCTCTTTCCTGCCGGTTCGCCTATTTGTACCCAAGAAGCTGCTTTCGTTGAACTTACTTCTGGAATGATTCTCTGTTTAATTAGATCCGAGCCAGAATCAGGATATCTGCTAGAGATGAGGTCAGACGATGATGGAAAAACTTGGAGCTGGCCTGTCGAGTCACAAATTTGGGCACCCCACTCTCCTCCGCATCTATTAAAACTTCGGGATGGACGCATCCTCTGTTCCTATGGTTTCCGTGAATCTCCAATGGGAATACGAGCTGTAATTAGCCACGACGATGGATTGTCTTGGGATATTGATAACACATATACTTTACGTGATGACGGAGGATATGTTGGCCATACAAAAAAAGAGAAGAATACCCCCGATTACTTAGCAGAATTTGAGTGGAAAGGATCATCCGATATTGGCTATCCTCAATCATTAGAATTATCTGATGGTAGTATCCTCACCGTTTATTACATTACTCTTGATGACAATATCACACACGCTGCATGTACAAGATGGGCATTATAATTAAAGATAAACTAGCTCTTTGACTGGCTATAGCAGAAGCATGTAATTTGAATAGCGAACATGTCGAGTGCTAGAATTAGTGTGAGTCAAATTTTCCTAATTAGGTGCCCAATTGACAGAAAATTATGCTTTAGACTGGATGAGTGTAGCGATAGTCGCGTCTGTTGGTTTATTCGCTATTTTAGGAATGTTTTTTGTTTCTTATATAGTGGCACCTAAAAGACCTTCGAAAATCAAGGACATCCCATATGAATGTGGTATTAAACCAGATACTTACCAATGGTCCCAGATCAATATTAGATATTATGTATTCGCAATTCTGTTTCTAATATTTGACGTAGAAGCTGTGTTCCTCTTCCCTTGGGCTGTAATCTATCTTAAGTCAATTCCTGCTGTTTTTTACGAAATGTTAATTTTTATCGGCATCCTCTTTTTTGGCATAATTTATAGTTGGAAGAAAGGAGTATTGCATTGGAGATAAAAGAAATGAAACTTGGTCAGGGTTTCAATCCAAACAGAGGTAATGAGCCAGGTGAAAGTATATTTGAAAAAGTTCTCCCTAATGCAGTAGTAGCCAAATCAGATGACCTCTTTGCACTTGCTAGAAAATCATCTTTATGGACTCTGAGTTTTGGATTGGCATGCTGTGCAATTGAAATGATGAGTACACATATGTCACACCATGATTTAGACAGGTTTGGTATTGTAACCTGGCCTTCACCTCGACAATCAGATGTAATGATTGTCGCAGGGACTGTAGTAAAAAAGATGGCTGACCCCATAAAGCTACTCTATGAACAGATGCCCGATCCAAAGTGGGTAATAGCGATGGGAAGCTGTGCCTCAAATGGAGGACCATACTACCGTTCGTATTCGGTTGTTATGGGAGTAGACCACTTAATTCCTGTAGATGTTTACGTGCCAGGATGCCCACCAAGGCCTGAAGCACTGATGTATGGCCTCATGCAATTGCAAGAAAAAATCAGCCTCGATGCTAAACATCGCTTGACAGAAGTTTAATATGCCCAAACCAGAAATCGATTCTGAAGATGCTTTAGGAGCTGGAACTTCGCTAGTTAAAATTATAAGCGAAGTTCTTGAAGAAGTTGATCCTGAATTAGACGCAGCCCAAGATGATTTGGCCGTCACGATAAAACCCGAATCAATTAAAAAGGTCTGCGAGCTTTCTAAATTCAGACCTGAGCTTGATTTTAACTATCTTAGATGCATATCCGTCGTTGACTATATTGAGAGATTAGAAATTAATTACCATTTGCTGTCTCTTAGCAATCGGTTCAAAATGGTGATCAAAATAAATGTACCACCAGAAAAGGCCCTGGTTCCAACAGTTAGCTCGATTTGGAAAGCAGCAAACTGGTTTGAACGGGAAAGTCATGACCTTTTTGGAGTTGTTTTTGAAGGGCATCCCAACCTTTCTCCTTTACTTCTTTATGACGAATTTGAAGGACACCCTGGGCTCAAGAGCTTCCCTTTCCATGAATATGATGAATGGTAAGATCCCGACTCATCAAAACAAGGTGAACATAACGGTTTGCAGACAGATTTAAAATATCAAGGCGATTCTATAGAACTCATGATAAACATGGGGCCACAGCATCCTAGTACACACGGCGTGTTCAGGTTGGTTCTTTGGATAGATGGTGAGCGTATTGTAAAAGCAGAACCCCACATTGGCTATCTCCATCGTGGATCAGAAAAGCTATGCGAAGGGGAAAAATATACCCAGATTATCACTCTGTTTGACCGCCTTGATTACGTAGCAAATTTAAATTGTGAGCTAGGATATTGTTTAGCTGTTGAAAAATTGATGGGATTGGAAATTCCTGAACGCGCTGAATATATCAGGATTATTCTTTGTGAACTTAACCGTATTGCTAGCCACTTGCTTTTCTACGGAGTATATGGCCTTGATGTAGGTGCGATGACACCAATTTTATACGGATTCAGAGATCGTGAAAAAGTCCAATCTCTTTTCGAATCTATAACTGGCGCTCGCATGATGCACAACTACTTTCAAATAGGTGGAGTCAGGGAAGATTTGCCAACAGATTTCCATCAAAGGATAAAATCTTTGACAAAACAGCTGAAGCAAGGAATCGAAGAATGCGATCAATTGTTATCAGCTAACGAATTATTCCTTGCAAGGACAAAAGGCATAGGAATAATCGATTCAATTAACGCAATAGATTACGGCGTCTCCGGGCCTAGTCTTAGAGCAAGTGGCGTGGCTGAAGACATACGTGCCACAGAGCCATACAGTCTTTATGAAAAAATGGACTTTGGAATTCCTGTTGGAACTGAGGGAGATTGCTGGGATCGCTACTATGTGAGAATGGAAGAAATGCGTCAATCTCTAAAAATTATTGAACAAGCTATTGAGCAGATGGAACCTGGTCCTACCATGGCCAAGGTGCGTCGGTTAATACGTCCTCCAAAAGGTGAAGTATACGTACGTTCCGAATCTCCTCGGGGAGATTTTGGCGTTTTCCTTATCAGCGATGGCTCTGACAAGCCGTATCGTATCAAAGTTAGAGCTCCTTCTTTTACTAACCTTCAGGCTATCGAACACATGCTACTAAATGCATATGTGGCAGATGCTGTTGTGATTTTAGGCTCTATAGATATCATTCTTGGAGAGGTAGATCGATGAGCCTTGATGCGGGTATCACGTCTGGTCTGGCAGCCTCTGGACTATTCTTTTTCCTTACTATTACAGTTCTAATCTTAATTTGGCTCGAAAGAAAAATTTTAGCCAGGATACAAATGCGCATGGGTCCAATGAGAGTTGGTTTCCATGGCACACTGCAATCATTAGCAGATTCGATAAAATTGCTTATAAAAGAAGATATTTTGCCCTCTTGGGCTGATCGCCGAATCTACTGGGTGGCGCCAATAGCCGTATTTGTTCCTTCGTTTATGATTTGGGTAACCATTCCATTTGGGCGAGATATCGTAATCAGAAATCTTGACCTTGGTCTTTTTTATATCGTTGCCATTTCGGTATTATCGGTGCTCGGTCTTGTAATGGCAGGCTGGGGATCGGCCAACAAATACGCAGTTTTAGGCGGACTTAGAGCGGCTGGCCAACTATTGAGTTATGAGATCCCTTTCATAATGGCAATTTTATCTATTGCTATGATTAGCCAGTCATTAGACTTACAAAAAATTGTTAACGATCAATCTGGTATCGCTAATATTCTAAAACTTCCATTGGGCTTCTTTATTTTTTTCCTTGCAGGCTTGGCAGAACTAGGCAGAACGCCATTTGATATACATCATGCTGAGTCAGAAGTTGTTGGTGGTCCATTTGTAGAATATAGCGGTATTCACTGGTCAGTATTTTTTCTGGCTGAATATATCAACACGTTCTCCATTGCCGTCCTTACTACCTTGCTTTTCCTCGGAGGCTGGCGCTGGCCAGATATGCCATTTGATGGCATCGCACATTCGAGTCTTTCATTATTACTGTTTTTTGTAAAATCTTATGCAGTAATCCTTTTGATTTTCTGGTTCAGGGGCACATACCCCCGTCTTAGAATTGATCAGCTAATGGTATTCGGTTGGAAAATCCTGGTTCCTCTTTCATTTCTGAATATTTTAATAACTGGTTGCGTCCTTTTCTATGAATTTCATTGGACAGTCCTGTCTTTTATTTCCTGTACAATATTGATATCAACTGCATTTTTGATTAAACGAGTCGCAGGATTTAAAACAAAAAAGATGACAATAACCATACATTCTGTAAGAGATCTAAGAAAATCTGTTCCCCCAAAAACGGTTATGGACAAATGATAGGTAGCCTTAAAGGTCTTTTAGTAACGCTTAATTCTGCTATTCGCAGACCAGTAACAGCACAATACCCCGATCCTCAGTCTCGAATAGAAGTTGAGAACCGATACATGGGATTCCCTGCTTTGTTATGGGACTACACTGCCGATGAACCTTATTGTACAGGGTGTATGGTGTGTATCAGAGAGTGCCCTACACAATGTATGTCTGCAACGATGCAAGATAATCCTAAAAATACTACTGGAGATAGTCGTCGTCGTAAAATAGTAAACGAATTCGAAATAAATCTCGGTAGATGTATCCTATGTGGTATTTGTGTAGAGGTGTGTAACTTTGATGCAATTGAGATGAGCCACGAACATGAACTTAGCAGATTTGCTCGTAATGATAATCGTGTCAATCTTCTGATTCTTTTAAAAATGGGGAAAATATTTCAACGCAAAATTGGCTGGCAACCAAAGCAATCTAAAAATGTAGGAAAGCCAGATGAACCTGAGGGTAAAAAGACATCTTCATAATATTATATTGAATGGATAAATTATATGGCTCGAGTTTGTATATAGTTTTGTTTTTTTGCCATATAATTTTATGGTGTGTAAAGAACAATTTATGAATTCACCGAATACAGGATTATTAGAAATCTCCGTTGAAATTCATTCTAACCTTATAGCAAGTAGAAACATTCTTGGTTGAAAATGGATTTAATCATATTTTACATAGCCGGATTATTAACGATTATAGGTGCAATTGGAGTAGTGGCATCTCGTAATATAATTTACGCTGCTCTAGGATTACTTGTTTCACTTATCAGTGTTGGAATGCTATTCCTTATAGCGTATGCAGAATTTTTGGCAATGGTCCAGATTTTAATTTATGGAGGGGCAATTATCGTCGTCATTTTGTTCACACTGATGCTCACAAGAATTAGTGATTTTGCAAACCTAACCGATAATCGTCAGTGGCCTGTTGCTATAATAAGTTCACTGCTATTGTTTGGGGTAATAGGTACTGCCGCATTAACAACCAATACTAAAACCAGTACTCGGGAATCTGTTGAATTTGAAAGCTTTAGCAAAACCCTTTTCGTAGATTGGGCTGTTCCATTTGAAATAGCATCACTCGTTCTATTGGTAGCTCTGATTGGAGCCATTGTTATGGTTCGGGATATAGGAAACCGATCATGATTAGCTTAGAACATTTTCAAATATTGAGTGCTGCCCTGTTTTCAATTGGTGTTTACGGTGTGCTGGCTCGAAGAAGTGCCGTTGTCGTCCTAATGTCAATTGAATTGATGTTAAATGCAGTGAATTTAAATTTGATAGGTTACTCTGCCTTTAATGAATTTACAGAATCCCAACGATCATTGGGGCAAATTCTTATGATTTTCGTTATAACGATAGCAGCAGCTGAATTAGCTCTTGCAATCGCTATAATCCTTCGATTATACAAAAATAAATCCTCTGTAAATGTTGACCAAATCGACCTAATGAAATGGTAAATATATGCCTTTTTCTGGAATTATAGATTCATCGTGGGCATGGGTAATCCCTGCGTTAAACGCTATTGCTTTTATAATAATTGTGATTGCAGGCAAGTGGCTACCAACAAAAGGAGCTATCCTTTCCATCATCTCTATCTTTTTGAGTGTTTTTATTTTCTGGTTTGTGCTCAGAGATGTGATAGAAACAGGACCACAATCATTTAGCATCAATTGGATAACTCTTGGAACTCTTACAATAACATGGGGCATATTAGTAGACCATCTTTCTATCACCATGATTGGCTTAGTAACTGTTGTTTCTTTACTTGTACAGATTTATTCCGTCGAATATATGAAGCGTGAATCTCGATATGGATGGTATTTTGCAAGCCATGCTTTATTTGCTTCAGCAATGCTTTCATTGGTGTTGTCTAGCAACCTCATCTTCCTTTATTTATCATGGGAACTTGTTGGACTAGGTTCTTATCTGCTAATCGGATTTTGGTACGAAAACAGAGCTGCCACAGAAGCTGCCAAAAAGGCTTTTATAACAACTCGTATCGGTGACGTTGGCCTTTTGATAGGTATCCTTATCTTATACAAACTAACGGGCACCTTTGAAATTAACGAAATCATCCATGTGGTAAGAAATGGACTTGAATCACAATTCCTGTCACAGGCTTCAGTAAATATAGCAGCCTTGCTCATATTCATAGGAGCTATGGGTAAATCAGCCCAATTCCCATTCCATATTTGGCTGCCTGATGCCATGGAAGGCCCAACACCGGTTAGTGCCCTAATTCACGCTGCTACAATGGTTGCAGCAGGGGTGTTTCTATTAGCTCGACTACTACCATTTTTTGAAATGACACCGAATATCCTGCTAATCGTGTCTATATCTGGACTTTTCACATTCATTTTTGCTGGCACACTAGCTCTGGTAATGACTGATCTTAAACAAATTCTTGCTTATTCTACTGTAAGTCACCTAGGTTTAATGGTGCTATCACTTGGAGTTTTGGGACTGTCAGCTGCGATATTCCATCTCATAGCGCATGGGGCTGCAAAAGCTCTGCTATTCCTTTGTGCCGGTAGCGTCACACATCAGACTCAAAAGAAAGACATCAGGCAGATGGGAAATCTGTGGCGCAAAATGCCGGTTACCACCTTTGCATTTGTAATTGGAGCCGCGTCTCTGGCGGGTATTCCTCCATTAACCGGATTCTTTAGTAAAGACGAAATTCTTATAAATGTTTTTCAAAATGGGAATCCTCTTTTTATACTAATATCCAGTTTAGGCATTATATTAAGTTCTCTTTATATGGGACGGGTAACATTGATAGCTTTCTTTGGAAAAGGTGCTAGGGATTTACAGAATATTAGAGAACCTGGTAAACCGATGGCTGTCCCGCTAATAATATTAGGTTTCTTGACCTTATTTATGGGCGCTTTGGCTTTCAAATGGGGTGATATATATCCCGGGTTCGGTAATTTTATAGATAGTGCTCACAGTGTACATATAAATATAGTTGTACTAGCGCTATCTATAACCTTTTCTTCTCTTGGACTACTTCTAAGTATCCTTGTATATGGTGTTAATGTTCTTGATCCTTTAGCTATTTCCAATAAGCTAAGTTACTTACACAGGATTATAGTCAGCAAATACTATATTGATAGATTCATCCAGTGGATAATAGACAAAGTAGTTATGTCATTTAGTGGTTTAGTCGCTGTTTTCGATCGAATTATTTTAAATGACACTGGTGTAGACGGACCAGCTCTATTAATACTTCGGGCTGCATTGAAGATACGTTATTTCCAAACTGGACGCTTATATAATTACGCGTTGGTTATGTCGGTTGGTGTTATTGGCACTCTACTTGCATGGTGGCTAATATCTTGGTAATTCTGCAACAATCCTCAATTGATCAATACGTTCTTTTTTCTTTGGTTGCGCTGCCTTTATTTGGTGCGTTGCTATTGATTGCTACACCTTCTTCAAGAACCACTTATGCCAAAATTATAGCAACCAACATTGCCTTCATAACAATGATTTTATCTTTCTACGTTTTTGTTAGTTATGATAATGAAATCAGTGGCTTTCAGTTCAATAACTCTTGGAAATGGTTGCCCATACCTGGCCCATGGTTACTGGGAGCTCAAGGTATTTCCTTTAATGTGGGGGTTGATGGTATATCGGCGTTAATGGTTATGCTTACTGGATTGGTTATGTTCACGGGCACAATAGTTTCTTGGTCAATTACTAATAGGCTAAAAGACTATTTTATTCTTTATCTAGCCCTTTTATCAGGTGTATTTGGCGTATTCATTAGTCTTGATCTGTTTTTTCTTTTCTTCTTTTACGAATTAGCAGTTATGCCAATGTATCTTCTGATTGCAATCTGGGGAAGCAGTTCTGACTTTGGGTCCTTTATTCGTACTAAAGAATACGGCGCGATGAAACTCACTCTTTATCTAGTTGCCGGTAGCGTACTTATATGGATTGCTTTACTGGCTATATTTGTTGAGTCTGATCTCGGAACATTCAGTTTAATTGATTTACAAAACAAGGGTGAATTTTCTTCTGCTTTCCAACAAATATTCTTCCCATTCCTGATGGTCGGATTCGGTATTCTTGCGGGATTATGGCCGTTCCATACATGGTCTCCCGATGGTCACGTTGCTGCTCCAACATCTGTCAGTATGGTACATGCTGGAGTATTAATGAAGCTTGGAGCCTACGGTATAATTAGAGTTGGTATAGGACTGTTCCCAGATGGCGCTGAGAGCTGGATGCCTGTTCTTTTGGTCTTGGGAACCGCAAACGTTATTTACGGCGCTGTATCTGCTATGGGACAGAGTGATCTCAAATATGTTGTTGGATATTCCAGTGTTAGCCATATGGGATATGTGATTGTTGGTATAGCAACTCTTAATCATTTGGGTGTTACTGGCTCTGTCCTTCAAATGTTCTCTCATGGAATCATGACTGCATTGCTTTTTGTAATCGTAGGATCTATTTATGACAGGACTCATACACGTGATATCTATGTTCTTGAAGGATTGGCCGGAAGAATGGGAACCACGACTTCATTTTTCATTATAGGTGGACTCACCTCTCTTGGTCTTCCAGGGCTAAGCGGGTTTGTTTCAGAACTACTTGTTTTTATAGGACTATTTCAAACTTATCCTGTAGTAGGAATATTATCGGTAATCGGAGCTACCATCACGGCAATATATATTCTACGACTGGTAGCAAAGGTTTTCTTCGGATCACAATCTAATGAAGTTTCTAAAAAGGATGATATGTTAAGATCGGAAACATTTTCTTCGTTAATTCTTACTTTTTTCCTTTTCTTTTTAGGTCTTTTCCCATTCCCGTTTATAGAAGCCGTCGATGGAAGCATTGTGAATATTCTAGATTTATTAACTAGTACAAAATGAACGATTTCACACTATTAATACCGGAATTTCTAATTCTCGCTTTAGCCTTTTCCGTATTGGCTATTGACCTTATTATTCCAAAACTAAGCTCCCGTTTCGTTCCTCTAGTTATAGTGTTTTCGCTTTTAGGACTAATTGCATTTTCTTTAATTCATTTATGGGATAAATCGAATCTACTCTATGACGGAATTCTTTTGATCGATTTTTACAGCCTGTTCTTCAAAGTATTCTTCCTAATAATTGGGATCTTTATTGTCTTGATCAGCATAAACTTTGTCCGTATGCACTTAGACTTTCCAGGAGAATATTATGGGATTCTTCTGATGTCACTTCTTGGTATGGTCCTAATGGCTTCATCCGGAGAACTTTTAACAGCATATATTTCATTAGAATTGCTTAGTTTTAGTCTTTACATACTAGTGTCATTTGATCGATACAATCCTAAGTCGAACGAGGCCGGTACCAAATTTATTTTACTTGGCGCATTTTCATCAGCATTACTTCTATATGGTATTAGCCAGGTTTATGGTCAAGTTGGCTCAACATACTTCAAAACTATTGGCGAATATCTATTGTCGACCCCTGATCTTGATCTCGGAATACAAACCGGCCTTGTATTAATAATTGCCGGTTTTTGTTTTAAAATAGCTGCTATACCATTTCATATGTGGGCGCCAGATACTTACGAAGGCGCTCCGATTCCTGTTGCTGCCTATATAGCAGTTGGGTCAAAAGTAGCATCTTTTGCTTTAATGTTGCGTTTGTTTACTGAAGCCTTAATTCCAGCAATAGGTGAATGGCAATTTTTAATTTCTATAATCGCTGCTATTTCTATGTCTTTTGGAAATCTTTTTGCAATAGTACAAAGTAATATCAAGAGACTTCTTGCCTACTCTGGAATAGGCCATACAGGATACATTCTGATGGGTTTAGTTTCCCTTGCAACCATAAGTGGCAGCTCTATCATTGATACCGACTCCTCTAAAGTAGCTATCAACGGACTTATTTTTCACCTGGTTACTTACTCGGCTGCAAGCTTATCAATTTTTCTATGCGTAAGCACAATTTACAACTCTACTGGTAGAGAAGACCTTGGAGTTTTTGCAGGCCTTGCAAAACGTTCGCCAAGTATTGCTATGATAATAACAGGTTCACTTTTTTCTTTGGCAGGTCTACCTATATTCGCTGGATTCACAAGCAAGTTCTATTTATTCAATGCTGCTGCAATTAATGGCTTCTTGTGGTTATCAGGACTAGCCATTTTTACCAGCCTAATTGCTCTATACTACTACTTAAATATAATTAAAAGAATGTACTTGGAGCCTTCTGAAGAAACAGGTCCTTTAACAATCCCTATCCTCTCTAGAGGTGTTCTTGGAGTACTTTTTATTGGATTGATATTGTTTGGAATATTCCCTAACCCGTTAATGGAAGGTATCCAAGTTGCTACTGAAACTCTAATGTCATCTAGTGCTTTTAACCAGATTGATCTCAAAAATGTAATCAACTAGATCGCTTTTTACCACCTTTAGAAATTTTTTACAGGTGTAAGGACAAATAGACAGACTTGAATTATACGGCTAACATTATTATAGACTCTTATATCGAAAGGTGACTTAAATGCCTGAAGGAATTATAGAAGAACGAGATATACAAAAAGCTATGGTTGTTGTCGCACATGCTGACGATGCAGAGTTTGGATGTTCAGGGACTGTTGCTAAATGGTGCTCTCAAGACGTTGAAGTTGTCTATGTTCTTTGTACAGATGGAAGTAAAGGCACCGAAAACCGAGAAATTTCTTCAGATCAACTCGCTGAAATACGTCGCAATGAACAACTTGGGGCTGCAGAAGTACTTGGTCTGAAAGATGTTGTTTTCCTTGGATACCCTGATGCATACTTGGAACCAACTCTGGAATTACGACGTGATATTACCAGAGAGATTCGTAGGCACAAACCAGAAGTGGTTATATGCATGTACCCTTCTCGAAATTTGGACGGGGGGCGCTGGGGTGTAGGGCATCCAGATCATATTGCATCTGGCGAAGCAACTTTATCAGCTATATTTCCTGCTGCTAGGGACCATCTTACTTTTCCGGAATTATTAAAAGAAGGACTCGAAACACACAAAGTTGCAGAGGCATGGATAATGGGACATCCAGAACCTGATCACTGGGTTGATGTTACAGACCATGTAGATACAGCAATCGCAGCTCTTGTGAGGCACTCTTCTCAATTAACTGGTAGAGATTTGGATGCAATAAGGGATTCGATGCGTAAATCAAGACGTGAACGTTCCGTCGGTAAGGGTATGCAATATGGGGAATCTTTCAGAAAAATCTCATTCCAAACAATTGGCAGATCCACCCCCCCCTCTGCAACGAAACCATAATAATGAAATTATTTGGTAAAAGATCTGGAGATCTTTTACACGATTGACCATTAAATATTGCTTCACATAAAATACTACTTGTCATTAAAAATTGAAGTTCAGTTTCATCAACACATATGTTGCCCTTACATGAATTAAAGATTCTTCTATTTCAATTGGAATACATTGCGCAGAAGGAGTAAGACATGGCATTAGCCGTATATGACTATCGTACAGATGTTAGGAACATTCTTGTCGAACCAGAGATTCGATCGCGGTTTATGAGAATGGAGCCTGGAGAAGATGGCGGACCGCCTCATTCACATGACCTTGGCCATGAGATTTTCATAGTCCTTGAAGGTCGTGCTGAATTCACAATAGATGGAGAAACAGGCGAAGTTGGACCAGGGCAAATGTGCATAGCATTAGTAGACCAACTCCATACTCTTAAGGTATTGGGAGATGAGCCAATGACAATGTACCTTTCTGTCACTCCACATATACAGCCCACTCATACACAATGGTCTGCTGACGGCAAGCGTATGCCTCATAGATTTAATTCTTCAAATGCATATGATGTAAAAACTGATACAAGCACACCATTGCCCGAGCTGCTAAATCAGCTTGCAAAGGCTATTAAATTAGTTGAAAATGCTGCCAAAAATGCTGCTATCGAACAAGAAAGATCTTCAGAAGACCTAGGTAATGCTATAGCCAGCGATAATTTGATTCTTGCATCAAGCTTAAGAAATGCCATATGGGATTCAATGACAGGTATTTTCCAAAAAACCGCTGAATTAGCCGACCTGTGGAATGATATAGCTCCTAGATCTGGTAAAACTTGATTTCGTTCCGGTTAAGGATTGCAAGAACATATAATTATTCAATCTTTGAGACATCTACATCTGTTCATCTGTGTATGTCAATTTTTCCCATTCAACTTTCTCAATTTCCATTCTCACAAAATCCAATCCGCCTCTTCTAACATCTTTAATTTCCCGCATTCCAGTTTTTGCAAAGGCTTTCCTTGCTCGATGGTTCCACTCTAATGTGTGCAGATAAACCAATCTAATATCAGTAGTTTCAAAAATATATGCAAGTAAAGCTCTTACTGAATCAGTTCCGTAACCCCTGCTCCAATAAGCTCGATTGCCTATCATTATGCCAAGTTCTGTTTTACACCTTTTTAAATCGATATCGTAGAACATACAATTGCCTATGTGTGTACCTGATAGATCATCAATGGCTAGCTTCTTAGAATCGCTTCTCGAATAAATTAGCTCGTTCCTAGCAAAAGTCAGGAATTCATCATATGGCATGTTAAGTGGGCGTGTAGCGTCAAGAACAGACAGCTCCTCATCTGTTCTCCATGCATAGTCGTCAAGTGCATCATCTATCCTTTTTGGACGAATGATAACCTTTTTACCCCTAATAGTATCCAATCTATGTTTATCAGGTTTTTGTCTGGCCTTTAGCCAAGGCAATGCCTTGTTCAACAATTTTTACCTCATTTTCATACGACAATAAATTTATCGCATCATCTACAGAAAACCAACCGACCTCATCAAACTCATGGTCATGTTTAGATAAATCTCCTCCGATTGCATTCATCAGATAATAATGTACCGTTTTTTGCACTTTTGTATTGTCCAAAATCCTTAAAAACTGATAATGAATATCGCCTATATACATCTGTACTCTAACTTGAAGACCTGTCTCTTCACTTACTTCGCGTAAAGCAGTTTGCAGCCTGTTTTCTCCTTTTTCTGGTGTACCTTTTGGCAAGCACCACATTCTAGGTATGTCGCGACCACAAAGAACAAACTCAAGACCGCTATTCGTTTGTCGATAAACAACACCGCCTGACGATTCCATTAGGCATCTGTCCCTTATAAAAGCTTTATAGGTACCTTTATCAATTCTATTTTGACGATAACATTCGGTCAAGGTGAACAGCACAGATAACAATTACTTGTATAGACTGATTTAGTGGTCTATACTCGTACCGCTGAATGTCCTTTAAATCAGTCCTGCGAGGCTGGGAAGGGCCCGTCCAGTAGTATTTTAATACTCTGGTTGTTTGAGCCGACATCCCTGCCAGCAGATTACAGGGAGCATTGGTTGAGTACAAAACTTCTAGGGGCAGACGAAATCAGAAGAGCTCTTACACGTATTGCACATGAAGTCCTCGAACGCAACCGTGGCGCCACAGATATAGTTTTTGTTGGTTTACATACACGGGGAGTGCCACTAGCTTTAAGAATTTCTGCGTTGATTTCAGAATTTGAGCATCTTGATCCACCCCCTGTAGGTTCTTTGGATATCGGTCTCTATCGAGATGATGTTTCTGTTACTCAACATCAAATGCGACCAACCGACCTTCCTGTGGTAATAGACGACAGGCTCATTATTTTGGTAGACGATGTGTTGTTTACCGGAAGAAGTATTCGTGCCGCTATGGATGCTCTAAACGATTTTGGTCGTCCTAGACAAATACAACTCGCCGTTTTGATTGACAGGGGCCATAGAGAACTACCCATCAGAGCTGACTATATTGGCAAGAACGTTCCTACATCTATTGAAGAAGAGGTCTTGGTGAATCTTAAAGAAACAGATGATACCGACGAAGTGCGTCTGGCAAAGAGAGGCGTAAGTTGAGTATTAAAAATAAACCGATATCTAGTCCAGAATTTTCTTCTCCAAGACATGACATTTTTCCTTCTAGAAAACATTTACTCGACCTCGACGACTTTACAGCTCCTGAAATCGAAAGAGTATTGGACCAATCTAAAGCAATGAAAGAGATTCTTTGCAGAGACATTAGAAAGGTGCCTGTATTAAGAGGGAAGACAATCGTGACTGCATTCTTTGAACCAAGTACACGAACACGGGTTTCATTTGAGACAGCTGGAAAAATTCTAAGTGCTGATGTTATTAATATATCGGGTGCAGGTAGTAGTATTGAAAAAGGAGAATCTCTTCTCAATACTGGGCTGACACTGCAGGCCATGAAAGCTGATGTTCTGGTAATGAGACATCCTCATTCCGGAGCTCCATATTTTTTGGCCCGCAAAATTGGAACGAGGATAATAAACGCTGGTGACGGCAGCCATGCCCATCCAACCCAATCTCTCCTTGATCTTTACACAATAAGAGACCACTTTAGTACTTTTTCTAATCTAAAGGTGGTTATTGTTGGAGATGTACTCTATAGCAGAGTAGCACGGTCTAACCTTTGGGGTCTGGCTCTTATGGGAGCAACAGTCGTGCTTTGTGGTCCACCTACTCTTATTCCTCGAGATTTTATTAATGATGACTTTAAGTATAAAAAGCATCCTTTTTCACGAATTAACATTGAGCATGATATAAATATCGCTCTAGAAAATGCAGATGTTGTAATGCCGCTTCGTCTACAAAAAGAGAGGCAACATGGTGGTCACTTACCAACCATGCGTGAATATTCCAAATTATACGGAATAAACAGACAGCGTCTAGCCTTGGCTAAACCCGGGACTCTTGTAATGCATCCTGGTCCAATGAATGAAGGTGTTGAAATCGACACAGACGTTGCTCATGGCGTGCAGTCTGTAATTGAAGAGCAAGTAACAAATGGCGTTGCTGTTCGAATGGCTATACTTTATGGCATGTCTACTGCTAATGGTGAACATGAAAACAAAAATGCATAAAGGGCAATTCATTTATGGATACTAAACAAACCATTCTTATCCGTGGCGGACAAATAATTGATCCGTCACAACATATAAATTTTGTCGGTAACCTTTTGATTGAAAATGGACTGATCAAGGAGTTGGATTTTCCTGATACAGATTTACCAGGCGCAGAGATAATTGATGCTGATGGGTTGGTAATTTCACCTGGATTCATAGATCTCCATTGCCATCTGCGTGAGCCCGGTTTCGAATACAAAGAAACCATTGCTACTGGCACTAAAGCTGCAGCGCATGGTGGTTTCACAACCGTCTGCGCCATGCCCAATACTAATCCAGTGATGGACTCGAGGGCGATAGTCGAATTTGTACTAGATAAAGCAAAGAATGAAGGCTGTATAAGAGTTCTTCCGATAGGAGCCATTACAAAAAATAGTGATGGGCTAGAGCTATCTGAAATGTCTGAATTAGCCGATGCGGGCTGTATAGGATTTAGTGACGATGGTCGACCTTTGGAAGATGCCCACATAATGCGTCAGGCTTTGATTTATGCATCCGCCCTAAAACTACCTATTATAAATCACTGCGAAGTACCTGAACTTGCTCTAGACGGCGTAATGCACGAAGGCTGGGTATCCAACCGGCTTGGATTAATAGGTATTCCAAATTCAACAGAAGATTCTATGGTAGCCAGAGATATATCTCTGGCTGAAGAAACTGGCGGAAGGATTCATATTGCCCATGCAAGTACAGCTGGAACCATTGACTTAATTGCGGGTGCAAAGGAAAGGGGTGTGAATATTTCCTGCGAAGTGACACCTCACCACCTAACATTAAACGACAGTGCTGTTTTGGGTAAAGGTCAAACTTTAGACCCGCTGCTTCCTTCATCATACGACACAAATGCAAAGGTTGCCCCTCCTCTTAGATCTTCTAGAGATGTAAAATCAATGGTAGATGGGCTAAGAGATAGTGTGGTTGACTTTATTGCTACTGACCATGCTCCCCATAGTTCTTCGGAAAAAGAGTGTTCTTTTGAAGAAGCAGTTAAGGGTATCAGTGTTTTGGAAACCGCACTTGCTTCTCTCTTATCCCTTGTTCACAAAGGTTTAATTGACCTGCCAACGCTAATCGACAGGCTAACAATCGGACCAGCAAACTTCCTGGGAATGGATTTAGGCACATTAAAGCCCGGCTCTACTGCTGATATAACTATTTTTGATCCTGAGCTGGAATGGATGGTTGATTCGTCAAAATTTGTTTCAAAAGGAAAGAACACACCTTTAGATGGCAATATCCTAAAAGGCAAAGTAGTGGCTACTATTTTCTCAGGAAACTTCGTATATAAATCAGAAGGCATATCGAATGACAGATAAGTGTGCGATTCTTGTACTTGAAGACGGTTCTTGTTTTAAAGGTAAATCATTTGGAAGTGAAGGTATTTCATTTGGGGAAGTAGTCTTCAATACTTCGATGACAGGTTACCAGGAAATCCTTACAGACCCTTCGTATGCTGGTCAAATTGTCATACCCACATATCCTTTAATTGGAAATTATGGCATCAATAAACAACACGCTGAGTCCAATAATATCCAGGTATCAGGATTTGTTGTCAGGGAACACAGCAGTAAACCAAGCCACATGCTAAGCTCCTCTACTCTGGAAGATTTTCTTCATTCTCAAAACATTATCGGAATCAGTGGAATTGATACCCGTTCAGTAGTCCGTCGACTTAGATCTAAGGGTGTAATGATGGGTGCTGTTGCTACAGACCAAAACTACGAGAAGGTTGTAAAGGCGGTTCAAAACGTTCCTAACTACGAAAAAGTAGACTTGGTCTCTACAGTAAAAACGACCAATACCTACCAATGGAAAGATGGGCAACAACATCTAAATGATCAATCTTTAACCAGGATTGTCATTGTAGATTTTGGACTTAAATTTAACATTTTAAGGATACTATATAAATTGGGGTGTGAGGTTACTGTGGTTCCTGCTCATACTTCCTCACAAGAAATTCTTGATCTCAAGCCATCGGGAATAGTAATATCCCCGGGTCCGGGTAATCCAGATCTTCTTGACTATGCAGTAACTAATGTGAAAAACCTCGTCGGACGACTGCCTGTTCTCGGTATTTGTCTTGGCAACCAGATCATTGGGCGCGCTTTTGGAGGCCGTACATATAAGCTAAAGTTTGGACATCGTGGCGGAAATCACCCTGTTCGGGATCTTAGAACTGGTCTCGTACATATAACCTCACAAAACCACGGATATACTGTAGATCCTGATAGTCTTTCATCAGACGTAGAGGTTAGCCACATTAACCTACATGATGGAACAGTCGAAGGTCTTCGACACAAATCTAAAAAAGCAATGAGCATTCAGTACCATTCTGAAGGGTCTCCTGGTCCAAAAGACAATGAGTACATTTTTAACGAATTTTTAGATTGGATCCGTGACTAGTAACAACATAATATTTATATAGAACTATTTTTCTCTGCATTATTAAAGGTTTTTTAAAATATGGAAAACAAGAATTTACCGATTAAGAAAGTACTAGTTATAGGTTCTGGTCCTATCGTGATCGGACAGGCCGCCGAATTTGATTACGCTGGTACACAAGCATGTAGGGCACTACGAGAAGAAGGGGTTACAACTGTGCTGGCAAATTCTAACCCTGCAACAATAATGACTGATGAAGATATTGCTGATGTTGTTTATATAGAACCTCTGTCCGTTGATGTGTTAGAAAGAATAATCTCTAGAGAAAAACCGGATGGATTGCTGGCAACTCTAGGTGGACAGACTGGTCTAAACCTTGCTGTGGAACTGGCTTCATCAGGTATCCTTAAAAAATATGGGGTTCGTTTACTTGGAACGCCGCTGGATGCTATTAAGAACGCTGAGGACAGAGACCTGTTTCGCCAACTTCTTATCAACATTAACGAACCCGTTCCTCCTAGCGCTACCGTTAATTCTCTTGAAGATGCCAAGAAATGTCTCGATGATTTAGGCCTGCCGCTTGTTATAAGACCTGCATACACCCTAGGTGGTACGGGTGGTGGGATTGCAAACACGCTCGACGAGTTTTATTCAATAGTACGTTCAGGAATTGAATCTAGTCCAATTAATCAAGTCCTTCTAGAAAGATCTCTAGTAGGCTGGAAGGAGCTGGAATATGAGGTGATGCGAGATTCTGCTGATAATTGCATTACGATATGCAATATGGAGAATATTGATCCTATGGGCGTTCACACCGGTGACAGTATAGTAGTTGCTCCCAGCCAAACACTTTCCGATAAAGATCATCAAATTCTCCGTTCAGCCAGCCTTAAGATCATTCGGTCTCTAGGTATAGAAGGTGGTTGCAATGTACAATTTGCCATGGCACCAAGCACCATTGTCGGTAATACCCTACCTGGAGGCGGAGGAAAGCCTGGTGAATACTACGTGATAGAAGTAAATCCCAGAGTTAGTCGTAGTTCGGCATTGGCAAGTAAAGCTACCGGATACCCTATAGCCAGAGTTGCTGCAAAAATAGCTGTTGGTAACAAGCTCGCAGATATTGCAAACGCCGTAACCCAAAAAACCTCAGCCGCATTTGAGCCTGCACTAGATTACTGCGTGGTTAAAATTCCTAGGTGGCCATTCGACAAATTCTCTGCCGGTGACCGAAGTGTAGGAACACAAATGAAGGCCACTGGTGAAGTTATGGCGATAGACAGGTCATTTGAATCTGCATTCCAAAAAGCCGTTCGTTCCCTAGAAATATCAAACCGTTCTATAAACTGGGAAGATCCTCGTTGGAAAAGTATACCTGGAGATAAAGAATTACTTAGCTCATTGTACCCAAATGACCAAAGACTATGGTCTATTCTTTTTTCCTTGAGAAACGGAGTATCACCCGAAAAAATATCCGAACTGACGGGCGTAGACCCGTGGTTCGTTTGGTCTTTTAAAAATATAGCTGATATGGAAGATCGTTTGACTTACGAAGATATGTCACCTTTATTGATGCTAGAAGCAAAGCGACTTGGTTTATCTGATGAAACAATTGGTTTTATTACGTCTCAATCCCCTTCGAGCATACGTCAACTTCGTATGGATTGGAACATTAAGCCCGTTTATAAGATGGTTGATACATGTGCAGCTGAATTTGAAGCAGAGACTCCTTATTTTTACAGCACCTATGAAGACGAAAATGAAGCTGCTCCGATTCAAGGAAATAAAGCTGTCGTTATAGGAAGCGGCCCTATCCGAATTGGTCAGGGTATAGAGTTTGACTATTGCTCCGTTCATTCATCATGGGCTCTACAAAAATCAGGATTTAAAAGTATTTTAGTTAATTCAAACCCCGAAACCGTATCTACAGATTTCGACACAAGCGATCGGCTATATTTTGAGCCACTAGATTATGAAAGTCTCCGCAACATAATTGACAACGAAAATTTAGGCCATGTAAATGAACCGTCTAAAATGCCTCCTTCTTTAGTTCAATTTGGAGGACAAACGGCCATTAACCTATCTCAGCAATTTGCTTCTTCTGGGATGCCTATACTTGGTTCAACGTCTAAGTCTATAAATACAGCGTCTGATAGGCATCTTTTCGAAGAATTCTTGTCACGAGTGAACATACCCAATCCACCTGGAGAAGCAGTCACAAACTTAGATGATGCATTAGTTGTGGCAGAAAAAATTGGATACCCAGTACTTGTACGTCCAAGTTATGTTTTAGGTGGTAGAGCCATGGAAATTGTGCAGAGTCCTTCCGAACTTAAACATTTTATAGGTAATGCTCTTGAAGCGGCGCAGGGTAAAAATGTACTAATCGACAAATATTTTGAAGGGCTTGAAGTCGAAGTCGACGCTATTTGCGACGGCGAATCCGTGTTAATACCAGGAATTATGGAGCATATTGAAAGGGCCGGTGTGCACAGCGGAGATTCGATGGCAATATACCCTGAACTTACGCTTACACGTGCTGAAGTTGAAACTATTGTGGACTACAC
>CAYFFO010000001.1:97875-102609 GCA_964342485.1 uncultured Dehalococcoidia bacterium | reverse complement strand
TATACCCTGAACTTACGCTTACACGTGCTGAAGTTGAAACTATTGTGGACTACACAACACGAATAGGCCTTGAGCTTGGAGTTCGCGGCCTTATGAATATACAGTATGTAGTTGTAGGTGGTCCTGCAAATCGCAGCCTTATTAAAGAAGAAAATAATCCTACTTATAAGACTGAAGTCTATGTTATCGAAGTGAATCCAAGGTCAAGTCGAACAATACCTTTCATATCTAAGGTTACGGGTGTGCCAATGGTTAAACTTGCTATAAACGCTATACTTGGACAGTCCCTAGCAGAACAGGGATACAAGGGCGGTCTTTGGCCTCGTCAGAATTTAGTAGCAGTAAAGGCTCCTGTATTTTCTATGTCCAAACTTTCAGGTGTGGATACATACCTTGGACCAGAAATGAAATCTACTGGAGAAGTAATGGGTATAGATCATGAATTTAGGCCAGCACTGGCCAAAGCCTTAATCGCTTCAGGGCTGATGCTCCCTCAAAAAGGTTCGATACTCTTAAGTATTGCTGATAAACACAAAGAAGATTCCAAAGAAATGATTAGGTCTTTACACAATATTGACTACAAATTATTTGCTACTAAAGGAACAGCAGCAATGATTTGTGCTCTCGGAATTCCTGTAACAGTTATACCAAAAATAGAAGAAGATACTCACCCTAATGTAATCGACATCATAATGGACGGCACAGTTGATGCTGTCGTCAACACTGTAACTGGAGATCGCAAAGCTCTACTAGATGGATTCCAGATTCGGAGACATGCCACAGAATTCCGTATTCCATGCTTTACTTGGTTAGACACAGCTCGAGCAGCAATTGAGGGCCTTGCTCTTGGTTCTGATTCTTTTAACATTAAGCCGATTCACAACTATAGGAATGACTCTCCTTGAATATTCAATCCTGCTACTGATAAACTTCTCAAAATACAAAAGCATCGGGTTTGTAATTAATGCCCATACCTCGTTTCGCATGGAATTCATCAGATGAAAAGCCCAAACCTGCTAGTAATTACGATATCAAATACGGTTACGGTCTAATAAAACGAGAGAGTTCAAATTGGCCAAACTACAATATAATTACCACACCTAGCGCTTTTAATACGGCTCGTAAACTATTAGCTACCAAACCAGTTGGCTCAGCTAACGTGAGTCTTCTCGACTGGAATTATCTTGACCAGATTGAACATGACCTTCCCAATTCTGAGCTTTTTGTCGGAATTGGCGGCGGTATGGCTCTGGATGCTTCAAAATATATCGCTTTAAAAAGAGGTGTTCCTCTCATAATTATACCTTCAATTGTTTCATCTGGTGCTATTATTCACGGCCATGTAGCAAAATGGGAAAAAAGGCACATAGTAGGCACAGATTTAGATTGGCCCTGGATAGACTTTGATGACATTTTGGTTGATTATGATTTAGTTTTAGAAGCTCCAGACAGACTCAATTCTGCTGGCCTGGGTGATGTTCTATGTGGATTTGCATCCATTTCTGAGTGGAAACACAATGCTTCTACAGGGAAATGTCCTCCTTGCGATAATAAAATGATTAACCGCACTTTAGACCATCACAATTACATTGTGGATGAATTTCCTAAAACCTTATGCAATGACCAGAGTTTATCGGATAAGAGTATAAAGTTCATCATGTCTGCAATCCAAGACAGGGATGAATTATCGGTTCGCGATCCTGCTGCACCGAGCGCTGATCATTCGCTTTGGTTAGCAATAGAAGAAATCAACTCCAAAAGCTATATCCACGGTGAAATCGTTGCTCTTAGTGCCGCTATCATTGCATGGCATTGTGGAGAATCACCATCTGTTTTGCCAAAATGGCTTGATATTTGCCAGATTAACTGGAGACCCAGATCTGCTGGTATTTCAAAAATCGAACTTCAGCGTGGTCTGGAATTTATTCCCTCTTATCTCTATAACAAAATCTCAATTAACGACACTCCGTCTATTCTCAGCACAGATCCAATAATTGGAAAAACATTTAATAATCTCTGGAATTTTTTAGAGGAGTGTTAATTATTTAAAATACCAACTCATTTCATCCTTGCTGTTGTATTAGAAAAGTATAGTAATAGAACTATTTTTATTTCTATATTTATTTTATATAAAAACATAATTATGCTCTGCGTAACTTTGTACAGTGCTTTATAGCTTTTTTATATTCATAATCTTCTTATATTAATAAGCTAATCTCCACACGTGTATACAGTGATGCAAGATCGATAATCAGTCTATTATGCGACGCGTAGCGTTCATTAAAAATGATAAAAATTCGATTCTAATTGGCTGGTTTTGGGGTTGACGTTCCTTCGTTCCGGTAATGCTAGAATCACTACAGTTATTTTTTTTTAGCGATATTTATTTTACTGGGTATACACACCTTTTTTATTTAATTGTTTTGTTTTTATTTGAAGAGGCCTCTTATTGGAAATTAAAAACGCTCGTGTTCTTTGGCAAGCCATACAGGGAGAATTGCAAATTATTATCCCAAAGCCGAGCTATGAGACATGGATAAAAGATACCCGTGCTTTATCATTTAACGGGAATATACTTAGCATCGAAGTTCCGAATGCTTTTGTGGCAGAGATGCTTGAACATAGAATGCATTCAATGATTTCTGACGCTGCTGAAAAAATAAATGGCAGTCAAATAGAGGTCGTTTTTAGTCCTGTTGTATTGGAAAACAGTGATATGAGTGATGTAAACGATAAAGCTGACATTTTAGAATCATATATATCAAATGAAAAAAGTTTGCATTTAGGTAAAATAAAAAAATCCTCTGTAAATTATCGATACTCCTTTGAAACATTTATTGTTGGCAAATCAAATGAACTTGCCCATGCAGCCTCTTTGGCCGTATCTAATAAACCAGGTCAGCTATACAATCCTCTTTTTATACACTCTGGCGTTGGCTTGGGAAAAACACATCTTCTTCATTCTATTTACCATATCCTCTCTAAAAATGGCTTGAACCCTGTGTTTTCAACAACCGAGGATTTTACCAATGAATATATTTCTTCGATACGTGAGGGTAAAACAGATTCATTCAGAGATTTTTACAGGAATGCTGATGCAATACTTCTTGATGACATTCAATTTATAATTGGTAAAGATCAGACTCAGGAAGGGTTTTTCCACACGTTCAATGCTATCCATTTAGCCGGTAAACAAATAGTGATTTCAAGTGACCGTTCTATCTATTCACTTAAGGCTATGGATGACCGGATAACATCTAGGTTATCCGGGGGGCTAGTAGTTGATATACAGCCCCCAGAATACGAAACTCGTCTTTCTATTCTACAATCTAAAATATCTCAAAGCGGTATCGTTTTCCCAGATGACGCTGTGCAGTTCATGGCCAACCATGGTTTTAGAAGTGTCCGTGAACTTGAGGGATGTTTGAACAGGGTTATAGCCTATGTTGAAATTGTAAATTCAGAAATTTCTGTTGATTTGGTACGCTCAATTACTTCAGATCTAATCCGGACTCGTAGAATAGATTCTATTTCTGAAACCTCTATTCTTGAAGCAGTTGCAAAATATTTTGCAATAGAAAGAGACTCTATCAAGGGGCGGCAGCGAGATAGAATTACAGCGCACGCTAGACAAATTACCATGTTTCTTTTGAGAGAAGAAACAAACCTTCCTCTTTCTTCAATAGGGAAATTCTTGGGAGGCAAAGATCATTCTACTGTTCTCCATGCATGCAACAGAATCTCACTAAAGATCAATTCGGACTCTGTTTTGAGAAACGATCTGATGAATATCCGACAAAACTTCGAATACCAGCCTGCGTAGTTACAGCCATAACCAGGTGTTTATATCTTTGTGGATAACTTTCTTTTTTTGTGGAAATACTTGATTACTTGTTGGTAAACATAAATATTCTTTTTATTCGCACATACAATAAACATATCTGACACATTAAACACACATCTAATCTACACTACACTCTATTCTTTATATACTGTATTAGGCTTCAGAATACACTTATCCACAAATACACGTGCTCTTATATATTACTGTTGTTATACTTCTTTACATGATTGATAGAGTTTCTATAAAAGTGATAAGTGGAAGAGGGGGGGACGGTTGTATATCAGGTAGAAAAGAAAAATTCGTTCCTAGAGGAGGACCTGATGGCGGCAATGGAGGTAATGGAGGAAGTGTTATTATCCGTTGTGACAGGTCTATATCAACACTTGCACACTATCGTTATAAAAGAGAACATAAAGCAACAAATGGTGAAAATGGATCGTCAAAAAAACGCCATGGCAAGAATGGTAAAAATGTAGAGATCAAAGTTCCAGAAGGGACTGTTATTTCTATTGATGATACAAAACAGAAAGATATATTAGCTGACTTAACCAATCATGGAGATTTTTTTGTAATAGCAAGAGGTGGAAAAGGCGGAAAGGGTAATACAAATTTTTCATCTTCTACTAACAGGTATCCTCTTCTTGCTGAGAAAGGAGAGGATGCAGAAAAAAAATCAATAAAATTAGAGCTAAAATTACTTGGAGACGTAGGCATAATTGGACTCCCTAATGCAGGCAAGTCAAGTCTTCTTGCAGCTATTACTGCAGCTTCACCAAAAATAGCTTCATATCCATTTTCAACCATAGAACCAAATCTTGGAGTGGCAGAAGTTAGGGGAAGTGAAATAGTGTTTGTCGATATACCTGGATTAATTGAGGGAGCAAATATTG
>CAYFFO010000001.1:95299-97775 GCA_964342485.1 uncultured Dehalococcoidia bacterium | reverse complement strand
GGAAGTGAAATAGTGTTTGTCGATATACCTGGATTAATTGAGGGAGCAAATATTGGTGTAGGGTTGGGACATGAATTTCTTAAACACATTCAAAGGACTAGGCTTCTGGTTCATGTTATAGACGGTTCTGAGAATGACCCAGTTGGTCTCTATAGGCAGATTAGGAAAGAATTGATTCTATTTGAAGAAGATATAGAACAAAAGCCAGAAATTATAGTGATAAACAAATTAGATATAGAAGGAGTAGAGAAAAAGATTCAGCTATTTCATAAACAATCAGACATAAAATCAATTCCTATATACCTGATTTCAGCATTAAATAGAACGGGCCTAGACATAGTGATGAATCAGGTAGTAGAACAACTTGGAAGAACAAAATCCGAAGGGGATAACAAAGAAATAAACAAATATAAAGAAAAGGAATTAGTTGAGATAATTAGACCCAAACCTGTTGATGAAAAAACAAGTGTGTTTAAGGAAGGAAAAAAGTTTAGGGTTGAGCACTACCAAGCCGAGAGAATAGCAAGCATGGTAGATCAATCAAACTGGGAAGCAAATACCCAATTATATGGCTACCTTAAACGCAAAGGGGTAATTGCAGCATTGGAAAGAAATAATATTAAGTCAGGTGATATTTATATTTTGGCAGGCAAAGAATGGATATGGGAATAGGAAGGAGAATTGGGGTACTAGGAGGGACATTTGATCCCATACACTATGGCCATATTGCTCTCGGCAAGAAGGTAGCAAGTACATTGAAATTAAAGAGGATTTTGTTTATACCCGCAGGTAACCCATGGATGAAATCGAAGAAATCTGTTTCATCCGCTCACCATAGGTTGAAGATGCTTGAGCTTGGTATAGCAGGAATAGAAGAATTTAGTTTTTCAGATATGGAGATTAAAAGAAGTGGTCCTACTTATACCTATGAAACAATTTTAGATCTAACTAAAGACAAACTAGAGACCAAAACGATTTATCTTATTTTAGGATGGGATGCGATCAAAGAATTTCACAGATGGAAAAATTCAGATCGATTATTAAAACTTGTGCGGATAGTTGCAGTAGCCAGGCCGGGATATGAAGAATTTTCAACACAATATCAAGAGAATAAAGATATTCGTGTATTTGATGAAGCAGTTGTGATCGATAAAAGCATATCAGGAATTACAAGCACAGATATAAGAGAGAGAATAAAATTAAAACAAAGCATAAATAATCTTGTGCCCAAAGATGTAGAAGAGTATATCTTAGAACATGGCCTCTATAAACGGGAGGGATAGGTTGAATAATCTAGAAGGGTTAAAAGATTCAGTTAATTACCCAAAACGTATATTAGATTTAGCAACAAGCTTAGGTGCACTAAAATACGGAGATTTTATTTTAACTTCTGGTAAAAAAAGTAAATACTATTTTGATGGACGTCTTCTTACGCTTGATCCAGAGGGATCTTATCTTGTTGCTAACGCTGTTATAAATATCTTGGTGGAAAGTAAAGTGAGGGTTACAGCCGGGCCAGCAATAGCCGCAGTACCAATAGTTGCAGCTGTTTCAGCACTAAGCTATCTCCAGGGTTGTCCTATAGGTGCGGTAATTATTAGAAATGAGGCTAAAAAGCACGGTACTGGAAAAATAATCGAGGGTATTTTAGAAAAGGGTGATAGGGTAGCAGTAGTGGATGATACATGCAGCACAGGGGGTAGTTTGTTAAGAGCTATTGAGCGGGTAGAAGAATCAGGAGGGGAAGTAGTAAAAGTAATTTCCATACTTGATAGACATATGGGAGGTAGCGACCTTATTAAAAGTAAAGGGTACGATTTTATTACCTTTCTAGATGCAGATGTAGAGGGTAAAATTAAATCAGGTATACAAACAATATGAAACTTGTTTTGGTTAGACATGCACAGACCGCAGCTAATGCTGAGGGCAGGCTACAGGGCAGAGCGGACTTTGATTTATCACAAGAAGGATTGGAACAATCAGCTTTGCTTAGAGATCGATTGTTTAAGGAATCTTATGAACCAACACACTTTTATGTAAGCCCACTTAAAAGAACTTTGCAAACAGCAGAGATAATTGGGGAAAGCTGGGTGGTCAAACCCAAACATTGGAAAGATTTAATGGAGTACGATGTCGGAATAGTGTCAGGTTTGACGTGGGACGAAATAGCCTTTTCCCATCCTGAAATTGATATCGATTTGGAAAAAACTCGCCAGCTGGAAGGCGTTGAAGGAGCAGAGTCACTTTTAGACAGAAGAAAAAGAGCTACAAGGGTAATTGAACATATTTTTAATAAACATGAACAGGCAGATTCTATTTTGTTAGTGAGTCACGGTGGGTTCATACAGCACATGATCTCGGTATTGATGGGATCAACATATACGTGGGGTATTCAAATAGGCAATACAGCTATATTTGAATTTTCAATTGATAAGCAAAGGTGGAATAGACTGGAAACTAAATATCAACACAGTGC
>CAYFFO010000001.1:80768-95199 GCA_964342485.1 uncultured Dehalococcoidia bacterium | reverse complement strand
AAATATCTTTTCCAAGTATTACAGAATTAAAATCTTTACTGATTAAAGACGAGAGTACATGGAACCCTCGATGGTTTCCTTATGGCAGTTTCCCTTTGTATTTCTTGAAATGTAGCCAGTTGGCTGTGTCACAACTTTTAAATATAGAAATAACAGATTTGAGAATGCTTGGAAGAATCATATCTGTTATAGCAGATACAGCCACGGTTGCTACAGTGTTTTTTGTTGGATCAGCAATATATGGTCGCAGAGAAGGATTACTGGCAGCAGCACTTGTTGCATTGTCTGTAATACATATACAACTAAGCCACTTTTTTGCTGTTGACACGATTGCAGCCCTAACTGTTATCATTACGATCTTTTTCCTGATTAGGGTAGCGAAAAACGGAAGAAAGCAAGACTCATTAGCAGCTGGCTGCATAGTAGGAATGGGTCTAGCTACAAAGATAAGCATAGCTCCTATTTTATTATCGTTTGGAATGGCTCATCTAATATATTGTTTAAACCAATATGGTGGTGATAATTCCAACAATATCGTTCCACATATATCCGCCTCAGCATCTCGTTTTGCTATTGGAATAATTGGTTTACTAGCTACTTTTACAATAACACAACCATATGCTTTTATAGATTTTACTAAGTTTGTAGCAGATATAACCGAGCAGGCTGAAATGGTTAGGGGTATTAGGGATTATCCCTATACAAGACAATATGCGGATACGTTGCCGTATTGGTATCAGGTTAAACAGCTGTCAATGTGGGGCCTAGGCATCCCTCTAGGCATAATTGCCTGGGCTGGATTAATCTATGTTTCGTTACGAGGTTTAACTTTAAAGCTAGGTGCATCATATCTCGTATTAGGATGGGTTTTCCCGGCTATGTTACTGATTTTATCGAACAGCAACCTTGCGGTAATACTGGCAATAAGCGTATCGATTTTATCGTTGTTATCAACCTTACCGTTTAGATCAAAGAAGTCTCGGGAGATAGTTGTTATTTTGGCATGGGTTGTTCCATACATTCTGATTACAGGATCTTTTCACGTAAAATTCTTGAGATATTTAATACCTGTAACCCCGTTTCTTATTTTGTTTGGATCTGCAATGTTGTTTGATTTATTGAAGATAACGTTAAAGAATTGGCCGAAATTATTGCCTATCTTGTTGTCTTTTTTTGCCTTTATATTGATTGCCACAGCTTTTTATGCTTTTTCATATTCACGAGTTTACTTAAAAGACCATCCAGCCGTAAGTGCATCTACATGGATTAACGATAATGTGCAAGGGGGCTCTGTAATTCTTAAGGAACATTGGGAGGAAGGAATCCCAAGTCTTTACGACTATGAAATAAGAGAATTACAGCTATACAACGAAGACACAAAATTTAAAATACAAAACATTGCTAAAGAGCTGCAAGAAGCAGATTTTCTAGTCTTTTATAGCAATCGACTATATGGAACAATACCTAGGCTAAAAGACAGGTATCCGATAACCACCAAATACTACGATTTTCTTTTTTCGGGCAAGCTGGGGTATCAGGTAGTCCACACTGACACGTCATATCCCAATCTTATGGGGATAACGATTGTTGACGATACATTTTCAAGACCTGGTCTTACTAATAAGAATTTTAAACCCTGGATTGGCCTTGAAGGGTTAGTTATAAATTTAGGATTTGCTGATGAAAGTTTCACTGTTTACGATCACCCGATGGTAATCGTTTTCGAAAACAAAGAAAGAAAGTCAATGAAAGAGATAAGAAATATCCTCATTGGCGATGGATTGGTGGTATTAAAAAAGGATATAGGCCTAATGTTTTCTAATAACAAAGCTAATTTACAGCAGAAGGGAGGGACTTGGAATAATATATTTGGAAATGATAGCTGGGTGTCAAGATACCCAATTTTTTCTTGGGTAGTGATTATAGAATTATTATCATTTCTTATGATACCAATTACGGTACTTCTGTTTAAAAATATGCGGGATTTAGGGTATCTTTTGGCAAAGCCAATAGGATTACTCGCAGTGAGCATATTAACATGGACAATGGCTAGTTATCACTTGGTGGCTTTCTCACAGAAGAGCATATGGATATCAATAATTTTCCTGATGCTAATCTCATTTATGACTCTATTGAATAAAAGAAATGAGATTTATTTGCTTTTAAGGCAGGCATGGCGGCAAATATTGATTGCAGAGATTGTATTTTTGTTAGCCTTTTTAAGCTTTGTAGTTGTTCGAATGGCTAATCCTGACTTATGGCACCCTCACCTTGGAGGAGAAAAACCAATGGAGTTAGCATATCTAACGGCCACTGTTAAATCTACATACATGCCCCCGTATGATCCCTGGTTTGCAGGAGGATATATAAACTATTACTACTTTGGCTATTTTATAGTTGCAACCTTAATACATTTTACAAGTGTGGAACCTAATATCGCATTTAATTTAGCAATACCATTGTTTTTTGCAATGACAGCAGGTACGGGCTATAGCCTTGCCTACAATTTAGCTAGTGGGCCGTTCAATAAAGTTGATAATGGATACAGGCCCATGCTCGCAGGTGTATCAGGGGCCATGCTAATAACAGTCTTGGGTAATCTTGATGGAGGGGTACAGATAATTACTCGGTTATGGGATAAAGTTTCAAATGGGGCTAATTTAGGAGAATTTGATTTTTGGCGAAGTACTCGCATGATGGGGCCAGATCCTCCAGGCCATGAGATAACGGAGTTTCCATTTTTTACCTATCTTTTCGGAGACCTGCATGCACATATGATGGCAATTCCATTCACAATTCTTGCAGTTGCACTATCTCTTACTATTATCCGTGGAGCAGCTGAAAAACAGGTTTATAATAATAAGAACTGGTTTGTGAATTCTCGTCTAAATTTAGCACGTTTAATTGTACTTGGCGTGGTTGTTGGTTCACTTAGGGTTATTAACACGTGGGATTTTCCAACGTATCTATTAATCGCTTCTGTAGCAGTTTTGGTATACGAATACTTTAATCATGGCGGTCCCAGCCTAACCGTATTAATTAAATCCACTGTCAAGATAGGTGTGGTTTATCTGAGCGGATACCTTGTATTTCTCCCGTATCATTGGTTCTACGAAGCTTTTTTCATTGGAATTGAACCAACAACGAATACAACAAAACTGTCACAATTTTTATTGATTAACGGACTTTTTATATTCATAATCAGTACTTTCTTAGTAATCGATTCAATGTCTTACTGGGATAAATTGGCAAAGAAAGTGAAAACGCGGTTAGCCTTGTTGTACTCAAAAGACCCGGAGATTTCTTCTAGGATTGACAAAAAGAGGTTGGCAGGCCTGGTCACAGTAGCAGTACTTCTGGGATATTTAATATGTTCGACTGTCTTTGACTTAATGGGAAGCACCATACCTGTGGCAGCATTCATACTAGCTGGAATACTTCTAACATTTAGAAAACTCTTGAGATCAAATCGGATAGATCGTCGCGATATGGCCTTCGTCATGATTTTAGCTGGGACGGCTATGGCTATAGTTATAGCCGTGGACATAATTAGGGTTTCAGGTGATATAGATAGAATGAATACTGTGTTCAAGTTTTATCTTCAAGTATGGGTTCTTCTGGCAATAGTCTCTAGCGCTCTAATAATTAAAATCCTGAATTCTGATTCAGCAGGTTACCGTTTCGGCCGTTTATTAAAAGTCAGAAGCGCGACATGGATGGCAGTTCTAGGAATCCTTTTGATAGGAGTTTCAATATATCCAGTATTGGGTACTCAAAGTAGGCTAAAAACAAGATTTAAAACACTTCCCTTAACGTTAAATGGTATGGAATATATGAAAAGCAGTGTATATAAAGACCAAAAAGGTGAAATAGACCTTAAAGAAGATTATGAAGCAATTAGTTGGATTAGAGAAAATATAGAAGGTTCGCATATAATACTTGAAGGATTAACTCCTAATTATCGTTGGGGGGGGCGTGTCTCTGCTTATACTGGCTTGCCTAATGTGATTGGATGGAGATGGCATCAAGAACAGCAACGCTGGGACTACAGATGGGCTATTGAACAAAGGGCCAAAGAAGTCAACCTTATTTATTCTACAGATAAACCATCAATCGCTAATCAGCTTATTGAAAAGTACGGCATATCCTATATATATATCGGGCAGCTAGAAAGGCTATATTATCCAGAAGCAGGTATTAAAAAATTTGAAGAAGGTATGTTTTCGTCACTAGAAAAATTGTACAAAAAAGATGATGTATCGATTTATAAGGTTCGTTCTAAATCATAATTAGAACAATAGAATTGTCGAAGTTTTCAAGAAAGTATATTTTAAAAAAGAAATAAATGAGTGCTATTAATTAAGGAGGCAGGAAATGAGAAATTGCAGGTGTAGCCAGGCTGAGGCATCAGGGATAACAAAAGAACCTTGGCACACTCAGCCACATCCACAACCAGCAGCACTGGTTACAATTGACGAAGCGCCTTTTGTAGGAGAAACGCCTATAGAAGCAATTAATAGTTGGCTCACCCCTAATTCACTCTATTATGCGAGAAACCACTATGATGTTCCTTCAGTTGACATATCAAATTGGGAGTTAATCGTTGATGGAATAGTTGAAAGTATTGGAGAATTTACATATTCAGATATTGTTGAAATGCCAAGCAAAACAATCCCTGTAACAATGGAATGTGCGGGTAACAATAGAACAGACCTATACCCCCCTGTTAGTGGCAACAAATTTCAAGGAGGTGCGGTAAGCACTGCGATATGGGCTGGTGTACCGCTAAATCTTATTCTTAAAACCTTAGGAATAGGAAGAAATGTAAAAGAGATAATATTTGAAGGTTTAGACAGCGGCATCCCCGATGGCCACAAAAAAGAAAGTCCGTACGGTAGAAGTTTGCCTATAGAAACAGGCATGCACCCGGATACAATCTTGGCATATGAAATGAACGGGGAACCTCTTCCCGTAGATCACGGATATCCGTTACGCCTTGTTGTTCCAGGGTGGTATGGAATGGCTTCTGTTAAATGGTTGAAAAGAATATCACTGGTTGATTATAAATATGAAGGATTTTTCCAAAAAGACCGATATATTATAGAACAGAAAGACTCAGAACCCTTGCCTCTCACTTCAATGAAAATAAAATCTTTGTTTAGCAAGCCTAGACATGGAGAAATTTGTAACTATGGTGAAAATAAAATTACTGGCTTAGCATGGTCTGGTACAGGTAAAGTAGAGAGGGTTGAAATAAGTGACGATTTTGGAAAGACATGGTCCGCGGCTCAATTATCAGATTTATCACATGAATATACTTGGCAACAGTGGATATTTAAATGGGAAGCAAACAAAAAAGGGCATAATACACTGATGGTCAGAGCAAGTGATGACAAAGGAAATATACAGCCACTGGATAATATTTGGAACAGGTTAGGTTATGCTGTTAATGGTGTTCAAAGAGTTTGTGTAAATATTGAATGAAAACACCAGCTAAATTTTGAATTTGCGCCAACGCTGTTCAAAATACTCTTTTGATTTCAATAACTTAACTGATGGCGGGATAAGTTTAACTTTGGGTTGATCAGCTGCAAAAAAGTCACCTTTTATTGCCCCTGCACTTGATCCTCCATATGCTATAAAACACTGACCTTTTCCAGGGAAAACCACCTTTTCGCCGTGGTTAATACTGGCAGCTATATTTGTTCCAACAACTTCCCCTGCAGTATATGCAAATACACCAGCCTTTGGCAGAAATCCGCTATTTGTTTTCACAGAAGTAATATCTCCAATAGCAAAAATATTTTCCCTGTTGGTTTCCAAAGTGGCTTTTGATACATCTATCCACTTTCCAGGTTCAGCTAATTGAGATTCAAACACAATGTTAGGTGATTTATGGACAGGTATTGTTATAACTAAATCAGCATTTTTAGAAGTTCCATTTGAAAGAGACACTTCCTTACCATCTTTGCTAACTTCTGTTATAGATTGTCCTGTATTCAAAGATATTCCTCTACTGGTTAGAGATTTAATTAACTGAGATGACGCACTTGGCCCTGCTATTCTAATGGGAGCAGGTTCAGGAGTATACACATCTATATCAATTTCTTTACGCACACCTTTTTGTTTGAATATCCAGTCGAGAATCATTGCTGTTTCAAATGGTGCGGGAGGGCATTTATATGGAATACTGGATACTGAAATCAGTATTTTGCCCTTGCGAAAACTCCGGATTCTCTTTCGGAGGTTTAGAGCTTCATCAATGCTATAGAAGGAGTAGGAGGATTTCGAACCAGGTACAGCTTCCCAATCATATGATGCTCCTAGTGCGATTATTAGAAAATCAAAATCCAACACGCCTGCACTAGTCAATACATTCATGTTCTTAGTGTCTATCGACTGTATTTCAGCCTGAATGAAGCGAACACCTCTTTGATCAAGTGTGCCAAGTGATCTACTTGCTTTTTCCGGATCTTTTTGACCTGCAATCAACATGGGAAAAGACCCACATAAATAGGTCCTGCGATCCCTATCCACAAGTGTTACAGAATGTTCAGTGCCTAAAAGTTTTCTGGTTTTACGAGCGGCTGCAGCTCCACCAAAACCTCCACCAAGAACTAAAATTTTTTTCCCAGTCATGTTTAATCTCCAATAACCATTTTATTTTGGGTGTATCGTACAGTCAATTAGCCAAGCGAAATTTATCTACAAGAAAAGGTAAAATAGCTACAAAGGCGTTGACACTTTGATTAACGAGAATTAGAATTTGCTGTCCAAGTCTCGCGGCAAGATGATCGTAATGCTATTTAAAAAAGCAGCCAAGGAGGTATTTATGGAAACGAAGGCTTTTATTCTTATCGAAACAGCTGTAGGCAAGTCTAGAGATGTTGCCAGGCAACTATCTGATTTACAACCGATCAGGTCTGTTGATTCTGTGACTGGACCGTATGACATAATAGCGGTAGCCTCAGCATCAGATCTTAACGAGGTTGGAAATTTAGTGTCAACACAAATTCACAATATTGATGGAATAGTTAGAACCGTAACCTGCCTGTCAGTGAGTAATGGATAAATATCCAAATTCATAATCTAACTAAATTTGAACCGCCTATTTAGTGCTTGTTCAGTTAATAATAACAAGGTCAAATCATATTGAATAAAGAGACGGCGTTTTCTATAGACACGACCAGTATTAAGTTCGGACCAGGTGTAACTCGAGAGTTGGGATTTGAAATTAAGCGTATGGGATGTCGTAGAATAATGCTTTTGACTGACCCTGATTTAATGGACAGCCAAGTTGTAGTTCGGGCTATTAATTCTTTAGAAGATGAATCTATAGAGTATGTAATATTTGGTAATGTTAGAGTTGAGCCGACCGATAAATCTTTCAAGGAAGCAATCTCCTTTGCAATTGAAGGAAAGTTTGATGGGTTTGTTGCTGTGGGAGGCGGATCAACCATTGATACGGCAAAAGCTGCTAACCTGTATTCAAGCTACCCTGAAGATTTTCTTACTTTTGTAAACTCTCCAATAGGCTTGGGCAAAACAGTGCCTGGTCCATTAAAACCATTAATCGCCGTCCCTACCACTTCTGGAACTGGTAGTGAGACAACGGGCGTGGCCATATTTGACTTCCATGAGATTCATGCTAAGACGGGAATTGCACATAGGTTGTTGAGGCCTACAATGGGACTAGTGGACCCTATTAATACTGAAACGTTACACCCAATGGTCGTAGCATGCAGTGGGCTAGACGTACTTTGTCACGGGCTTGAATCATATACGGCTTTAAAGTATATCAACCGTGATGCGCCGGACAATCCGGGTCAAAGGCCTGCTTATCAGGGAGCAAATCCGATTAGTGATGTTTGGTCGATGAAGGCAATTGAGATGGTTGCCAAAAATATAAGGACAGCCGTTAATGACCCTACTGATAAAGAAGCTCGTAGCCAGATGATATTGGCAGCAAGTTTCGCTGGTGTCGGATTTGGGAATGCTGGCTGTCATCTACCACATGGTATGTCGTACCCTGTTTCAGGCATGGTAAGAGACTACCAACCAGATGGATATCCCAATACCCATCCGATTATCCCTCATGGCCTGTCAGTTGCAGTTAACGCTCCAGCCGTATTTCGTTACACGGCTAGTTCTGATCCACAAAGACATTTGACAGCCGCTAATTTAATGGGAGCTGATATAAGTCAATGCTCGGCAATAAATGCTGGAGCAGTTTTATCACAGTCTATAGTTGACTTATTAAGAGATATTAGTATGCCAAACGGTTTGCAAGCGCTTGGTTATGTAGATTCAGATATAGATAACTTGGTAAACGGGACACTTCCACAGCATAGAGTTACGAAACTGGCTCCCATTCCTACAGGAAAACAAGAGCTAAGAAACCTATTTTCAGAATCTATGGTGTTGTGGTAATTAGGCCTGTGATAGGCCAATGAATCTTTAATCAGACATTGTTTAGGAAGGAGTACGCGATGAAAATCACAGACGTCAGGCCAATGATCGCCAGAGGGTCAGTCCGAAATCTCATGATTGTGAAAATAGAAACGGATGTTGGCCTGCATGGATGGGGTGAGTCTGGGTTGGTTGGAAGAGAACTGGCTGTAAAAGGAGCTATAGAACACTATAGACAGTTCATTATTGGACAAGACCCACGACGCATAAGTGCACTTTGGCAAGAAATGTATCGGAGTCAATATTTTGAGGGGGGAAGGGTTTTAACAGCTGCTATATCAGCAATTGACTTGGCTCTTCATGATATTGTGGCACGAAGTCTCGGTGTGCCTGTTTATCAAATTCTTGGTGGCACTAACCGTGATTGGATTCCGTGTTTTACAACCTCTCATGTTGGCATGGGGCCAGATATCTTAGATGATGCCTCACGATTGGTGTCAGAAGGATGGCCAGCCATACGGTTCACTTTTGGTGAGCCTGAGACACATGGTGACGAGAGTCTTTTTGAACCTCGGGAATCAATAGCACTAACCTCAGAATGGATGAGAAAGATTCGTGAAAAAGTAGGTGACGGTCCTGTTCTTGGATTAGAGTATCATCACAGACTTAGCGTAGCGGAAGCAGCATCGTTTTGCCAGAAAATGCCTTCTGGCACACTAGATTTTATCGAAGAACCAATTCGTGACGAATCACCTGGTTCATATAAAGCGCTTCGAATGCTCACAGATGTGCCTTTTGCAATTGGGGAAGAATTTTCGAGTAAGTGGCAATTTATGCCATATATTGAGGAGGGAATTGTTAATTTTGCGAGAATCGATATTTGCAACGTAGGTGGATTTACAGAGGCAATGAAAGTTGCTGGTTGGTGTGAGGCACATTATATTGACATGATGCCGCATAATCCCCTCGGACCAATTAGCACAGCAGCGAATCTACACTTTGCAGCGGCCGTACCAAACTATGCCTGGTTGGAGGAGCGTAGTAAGGATTTGGTTTTTGGCCCAGAAATGTTCCCAGAACAGCCAAAAATTAAAGGTACACATTTTCCATTGCCAACAGCGCCTGGCTTGGGTGTTGAATTCAACGAAGAAGCAGCTACTGAAACAATAGAATTTTGGGAAGCTACACATCTACACAAGAAAGATGGATCATACACAAATTATTGATTAACAAATCATTGAATAAGGACGGTATTGGTTAGTGATAGAAATTCCTACCAGCTCTTCAGGCAAGGATGTTTTGACTGTAGCTAGAGAAGCTGCCTTAATGGCAGGAGAAATTCTTATCGATAGATATAGGTCCACGCTAAAAGTGGTCTACAAAGGAAGAGGAAATATTGTCACAGATGTAGACTTAATGGTCGAGAAAGCGGTATTCGATTTTTTGGGAAAAGAATATCCAGATATGGAAATGTTAGGAGAGGAATCATCTGGAAATGAAAATAACAGAGGATTCACATGGATAGTAGACCCATTAGATGGAACCCGGAATTATGCATCTGGAATTCCTGTTTTTTCGACAGTAATTGGCCTGGTTTTTGATGGAGAAGTGCTGGCTGGTGTTAACTACGATCCAATTGCCAAAGATATGTTTGAGGCACAGAAAGGCAAAGGGTTTTACATGAATGGCAATTCAGCCTCTGTTTCTAATAGAGAAATGATTGAAGAGTGCATAATAGGAATGGACATGAGTTATGACAATCAGGGAGCATCAAATGGGCTAGATATAATTAGCAAGATCTGGCCAGGCATGCAAACCGCTAGGATAATGGGTTCAGCTGCATTAGGGATATCATATGCAGCTGCAGGCTTAATAGATCTTTATTTTCACCATAAACTTGCACCTTGGGATCAAGTTTCTGGAATTTTGATGCTGGAAGAAGCCGGCGGAATAATAACAGATCGTCAAGGGGCAGCAGCAGGATTATACAGCGACGGCATTGTCGCCTCAAACAAAATTTTGCATAAGGAATTTATGGATCTTACAGCAGGAACTTCTTGGAGAAGACCAACGGGTAGGCAATTAAACTGTGAATAGCCCGCCCTGTACAACTGTTTCACAGGCGAACTGTTGTAATTTATCGAACCGGGCGCTTTCTTCGTAGCCGCCTAAGACTACGAGCTTTATCCATGCGGGTTTGTTCTCCTTTGGAACGAAAGAATCTACGGTTTCTAAGTTCACGCAAGATTCCAGATCGTTGCATAGAGGTCTGGAAGCGCTTTAAAAGCTGCTCCCCATCTTCACCTTCTCTGATTGTGACAAAGGTCAAAGCTATCATCCTCCCTGACAATTTAATATAAACGAAATTATAGAATATTCATTATATCGGATATCAACAATATTTTCCAAGGATCACACGACCTTTATTATTCTAATCTCATTTTTAGTAATTAGGATTTGATGTCTAATGAAATGTATAATGCTATTAGAATAGATACTAACTTAAATGGAATTTGATCCGTTCTAATTATTAGATAATAAGAAAAGGTGGAAGACCGTTAATCATGAATGAATTAAACTCAGCCGTCTTACAAATACATCAGCGAGTAGCTGATTTAATGGTGCGTCTTTGACATTACAGGGAAAAAAAACTTTTCTACTTTACTTGAAAAAGAATCTTTGCTCCCTGAATTCTGGGATGATGCCGCCAAAGCCAGAGCAAAGATGAAACAATTAGCGGATTTGACATCCGAAATAGATGATTGGGCCAGAATCGAAAACGAAGTTAAATCTTTAAGCGAGTTAACAGAACTCGCTATAGAAGAAAATGACGAGCCAGTCATAAATACCATACTTAAAGAGGTTAAAGATCTTTCAAAAGAAATAGACGGTAAAGAATTTAAAATGGCATTGTCGGGCCAACACGATAAAAATAATGCAATATTGGCTATACATGCAGGAGCTGGAGGGACAGAATCACAAGATTGGGTTCGTATGCTGATTCGAATGTTTCTTCGATGGGCTGAGAGAAATGGATTGAAAGGAGATGTTTTGGACATGTCTCCGGGTGAAGAAGCAGGCGTTAAAAGTGCAGTATTGCAGGTGTCAGGAGATTTTTCATACGGTTATCTTAGGTCTGAACGAGGTGTTCACCGCATGGTAAGAATTTCGCCATTTGACGCAGATCATGCGAGACACACCTCATTTGCGCTTGTGGAAGTGCTTCCAGAAGTTGAAATGGGAGTTGATGTATCGATAGACCCTGCGGACTTAAAAATAGAGGTATTTAAGGCAGGCGGAGCAGGCGGACAAAGCGTTCAAAAGAATTCTACTGCTGTGAGAATCACACACCAACCTACTGGTATACGGGTTAGTTGTCAGAATGAAAGGTCTCAATATCAAAACAAGACTATAGCTATGAGAATTTTGACAGCAAGACTAGCAGAACGAGAAGCTGATATCAAATCGAAAGAAGTCGCAAAATTGAAAGGGGATCATATTGCTGCTGAATGGGGTAACCAGATTCGAAGTTACGTTCTTCACCCCTATAAAATGGTCAAGGATCACAGGACAGACTATGAGACATCAGATGCTGCAAGGGTTTTGGATGGAGATATTCAGGGGTTTATTAACGAATTTCTAACTCAGTCGATTGGGGAAAACACAACATCTAAGGTTTGAAACAACTTTGTTAACCTGATTTTGATTGAAATAAATAAAAAGTAAGAATATTTGAGGTTTCTAGATATGGTAAATAATAAATTGTGGATTAGCTTCGTATCAATATTAACTGTTTTAATCTTGGCATGCGGAGGTACTTCGGAAGAATTAGGAGAGCCTACGCAAACTCTACCTTCATCGGTAGCGACATCTATAGATTCGTCTCCACAAGTGCCTAAAAGCCTATCGGAAGAAAAGGTAGGAACAGAGAAAATCCAAATCACAGAACCGTTAGCCAGCGGAGTTTTTCGACGGTTATGGTCCGATCCTCCAACACTAGATCCTCATTTGACAGGAGACACAACATCGGCAGGTGTAGTGGTAGAGATATTTAGCGGGCTTGTTGCACTAGACACTGAACTTAAATTGGTACCAGATATTGCGGAAAGCTGGACGATAGAGGATGGAAAAATCTATACATTCAAGTTGCGGCAGGATGTACAGTTTCATAATGGCAATAAAGTGACTGCAAATGACTTTAAATGGTCTATTGAAAGGGCAGCAAATCCTAAAACGGCATCTCCTGTTGCTGACACATATCTTAATGATATTTCGGGAGCGCAGGAATTTATCGACGGAAAGGCTCAAGAAATAACGGGACTGAAAGTGATCGATGATCTAACATTACAGGTAACTATCGATGCTCCAAAGGCATATTTTCTGGCAAAATTGACATATCCGACTGCCTATGTTGTGGACAAATCGGTAGTTGAGTCTGGTGGTAAGAGCTGGTGGATAGATAACCCGGTTGGAACAGGTCCTTTTAGTTTGGCAGAATACAGAATTGGAGAGCGAATAATTCTTGAAAGGAACGAAAATTATTATCGAGAGAAAGCAGGAGTAGATACGGTTGTTTTGAATCTGGCAGGAGGCCAGGCGATGGCTATGTATGAGAACGACGAGATTGATATAACAGGAGTGGGGTTATTTGACCTTGAAAGGATACTTGATCCTAACGAACCGTTGAATAAAGAATTGGTCATAGCTCCTCCTGGATTTAGTGTGTCATATATAGGGTTTAATGCACAGATGGCGCCATTCGACGATAGTAAATTTCGACAGGCACTAAACCATGCAATTGATAAAGAGCTTATAGCAACAGAAGTTTTATCTTCTCTTGTACAGCCAGCGTACGGTATTTTGCCACCTGGATTTCCCGGATATAGTAAAGAGATTGTTGGTCTTAAACATGATCCTGAATTAGCAAGAAAGCTTCTTTCAGAGTCGAAATATGCAGAAGCTGACTCACGCCCAAGGATAATAATAACCGTCCCTGGAACAGGTGGAACAATCGGATTAGACTTAGAAGTTGTTATAGAAATGTGGAACCAGGAATTAGGAATCGAGGTAGAAATTCAGCAAGTGGAGTGGGCAACTTATTTGGAAGATCTTGACGCAAAGAAGTTTCAAGCATATGCAGGCCTTGGTTGGGAAGCAGACTACCCTGATCCACAGGATTTTCTGGATATTCTATTCCATTCAGAAAGTAGTATAAATCACGGAGACTTCAAAAATTCTGAGATCGATGCAATATTGGAAGAAGCAAGAGTTGAATCAGATATTATTAAACGAGTTGCTCTTTATAATAAAGTTGAACAGATGATTGTTAATGAGGCAGCTTGGATACCAATGTGGTTTACTGGTGATCGATATGCGCTGGTAAAGTCTTACATAGACGGATATATTATGACGCCAATGGTGGTTCCAAAATTGAAACAAATTACTATTATGGAGTAGACTCAATATCCGCCTGGCACATAATAATAGAAAAGAAGCTATAAACTAAATTTCATTCAGATTAGGAATATTCGGTAGTGTGGGCTTATATACTTAAACGAATAATTTGGCTACCGTTCCTTTTATTAGCTGCATCCCTAATGACTTTTTCTCTTGGGCGATTTGGCCCCGGAGATCCAGTCAGGGTAATTATGGGAAATCGTTATGATCCTGAAATCGCAGACAGGATGCGTGAAGACCTGGGATTGAATAGACCCTTCTTTGTTCAATATGGCGATTATGTGTGGTCTTTTGTAAGAGGTGATTTTGGAGAAAGCTTGAGATATAGGGGCCAATCTGTGCGAGATTTGGTCTTAAGAAAAATGTGGGTTTCTGCACAACTTGCATTAGCAGCTATGTCAATCAGTGTCGGTCTAGGTATCCCCATGGGTTTTTTTATTGCTCATAGGCAAGGTAGCTGGGAAGACCCGATGATGGTCACTGTGACACTTGTTTTGATGTCCATACCGGTTATGGTAAGCGTGCCTGCTCTATTATGGCTGTTTTGTCTTAAGCTGAGCTGGGT
>CAYFFO010000001.1:69619-80668 GCA_964342485.1 uncultured Dehalococcoidia bacterium | reverse complement strand
GAGTCAGTTTTTGATAGAGACTATCCAGTTATTATGGCCATTACTTTAATTGGTGCGTCAGCTTTTGTGTTGGCTAATTTGTTGGCTGATTTGGCATATGCTTTCATAGATCCTAGGATTAGGTATAAGTAGATTGGAGAAGTAAGACATCGATCAACTAACTGAAGTTGCAGATGCAGAATTAAAACGACGCAAAGGCCATTTATCACGGGCTTTGTCCCGTTTAGCTAAAAAAAAGATAGCGGTAGGATGCTTGATAGTATTATCAGTGTTGTATTTTTCAGGTATATTTGCAGCATGGGTAGCTCCTTACGAATACACGGCTCAAAACTATTCGGAAATACGCAAGCCTCCGACTGTGGTTCTTGATAACGGCATAAGATCATTCTGGACAGATTCTCATTTTGCAGGGACAGACAGAACTGGACGAGACCTTTTCTCTCGGGTTTTATGGGGTATTCAAAACACAGTTATTCTTACTTTGGTAGCCATGTTGACAGGAGGGATAATTATTGGCGTAACCCTTGGGTTAGTTTCAGGTTACTATGGCAATAAAATAGATACTTTTATTATGAGGATAGGGGAGGTGTTTGCCTCTTTTCCAGATATATTTCTAGTTATAATAATAGCTGCTTCCGTCCGTCCAAGAATTATTGATTGGGCTAGAGTCCTCGAGGATAAGTTTGATATTCTTGATGGTATTGTAAAAATTGGAATCGTTGATTATTTAGTGGTATCGATTGCACTTGTGGGCTTCGGGTGGATAGGAATGGCTAGATTGGTCAGGGGACAGATTCTCTATCTTAAGGAGACACAATATGTGGAGTCAGCAAAAGCGATCGGAGCATCAACCCCAAGGATATTATTCAGGCATCTTTTGCCCAATGCAATAGCCCCTATTGTGGTAAGCATGAGCATGGGTATGGGTGTATATGTTGGTACGGAAATTTTCTTAAGTTGGCTTGGTCTGGGGATTCAACCACCGCGCCCAAGCCTTGGCACAATGCTGCTTCAAGGGGGGCATATAAGTGTAATTCGTGAAGAACCATGGATGTTACTCGCACCAGGATTGGCTGCATGGACGCTAATTTTAGCATGGAATTTACTTGGAGACGCTCTTAACGACGTGTTAAATCCGAGGACTCGATAGGTGTCGTTAGCGCTTGCGTTTTCTTGTATTTAATAGCACAATTCCAACAAGTAAACCCACCATACCGAGATCTGCGCCAGATCCTAATTGAGCGGAACAGCTACCAGATTGGCCATTAGGTGTTGGAAGTTCGGAGCTAGAAGCTGTTTCTGTTTTAGCATCATTGATTGTTACAGTTGTTGTTTCTTTAGCTGAATCTTTATCCATTTCAGTAACGTTCGATGTTTTTGATGAGATAAGTTCTGACTTGGCTTGGGGTGTCAAACTATACATTAGAGGAACGTTTTGAGGAACAGGAGTTGGTCGAGCTATTGAGGATCGTCCACGCTCTAAAGGTTTGGCACCTATTGCAGCCCTCCATGCATTGTCCAGACTTGCTCGGTCAAAGCCATATACATTGATCAAAGATTGATCAATATTGGTGCCCTTCTTAAATTCCTGCATTAATTTACGCATCATTTCAGTCCCATACATATCTATCATGAATTGAACGATACTTTGAGATTGTCCGTAGAAAATAATCACATCTTCAGAATTTCCTGGCATCGCGGGCATGTACACGTGTGGGAGTAGTCGGTCAGTTTCTATTGCAAATTCAAGTGCTATGGCATAAGCGAATCCGGGATCAACGTTGGCATATTCTGCAAGGCCTTCGTCTAGCCAAGCAGGCACTCTTCGGAAGATACTGTCTCCAGCACGATGCACGATTATATGCATAACTTCATGAGAAGCAGTGCCTAATGCAAGTCGTCCGCCACCCAACACAAGAAGAGTGCCAAATTCAATAAATGCCTGTCCCTCGGTTATAAGTTCTCTACTTATCGATGGACTTTTAGGAGGGAGTGCTTCAAGCATCTCCTTTCTATTGTTATACATGGTGACTCGAATAGGGTCTTCAAGGGCTGCATCGCCCATAACTGGACGCATTTTTTCCAAGGTTTTGTTAATTACTCGCAATACGTCCTCTGCACGTTTTTTTACAGGTCCTTTATATGCCACAGTAACATTAAGATCAGACACTTCCTCCCAGCGGGATATTCCCTTATCGTCAACAAATCTCGCATCAAAATATATGAAAGATTGTTGTTCAGTTTCAACACGATCTCCGGAGACGGTCTCAATCTCAAAGTTGTAAGTTATAATTGTTCCTGGTGGGATATATCGACTTCCGGTATCAGTTCTCCAAAACAGTTCCCCAGTTACCTGTTTGCCTTTTTGCACGTCTATTTCAAGATAATCGTAAGCACCCCTGATCTGTTGGCCAATTCTTAATCGAATAGCTATAGAATCAATATCAGATTTATTTGAGCTAGCCGTTGCCATAATTCTGAAACCGGCAGGGAATTCACTTTTAATACTGTGTGAATCCAAAAAGGGAAGATCGGTATCTGACCAGATTGTGCTGGAAGACAGGAAAAAAATAATAGCGATTATAGCAAGAAGGCCGAAGTTCCTTGCAAATAATTTAATATCAAAAAATATTCTCATTTATATTAAACTCAGTTTGAATTAAAGAATTTACGCTCGCAGTTAATATCTGCTATATATTTTAACCTATCGGTTAAAAAGTTACCTGACATATTAATTTCTATCCAATTCCCGCTTGATATGCAAAACTCGCTGAATTGTTGTAATTAAGGTAAAAATTGCGATTGTGGACAAAACAAGAGTAATTGCAGGTGTCCACCACTGACTAATTATAAGACCCAATCCTAGTGAAATTACCCTTTCAGTTCTTGTATAAATGCCAATTTCACATGAAACCTTAAGTCCTCCAGCTCGTGCTCGGATGTAACTGACCATAATTGATCCTGCCATTGCAATGTAGGTAATTACTACTCCATATATCGATGATTGTGTTGCGTAGAAAAAAATTAAACCCAGTAGAACTATAGACTCTGATAAACGGTCTATTGTTGAATCTAGAAGTGCTCCAAATTTGGTGACCTTGTTTGTAAATCTAGCCAATGAACCATCAAAAAGATCAAGAGAGGAGGAAACAAGAAGTGTAGTTCCTGCTATAGCAAATAAATTCATATATATAAACGTAGCTGTTAGTATAGGGCCGATTAAACCGATATATGTAATGGTATTCGGAGATATGCCGACCTTTGATAGAAATCGTGTAACTGGTAGTTCAATTCGCTGTGAAAATATGTTTCGAATTGCAGTTCTGTTCATTATTTTAACCTGCAGCCTAGAAAAGGCTTAGCGTTTTGGAATTAGTAGCTATTTTATCAAGGACAAGTTTCCTTTTGTGCGTATATGAATGTTTTTGTGGATGATTTTCCAATAATATTCCATTATTCTTTCTGAAACTACGTTCCAATCGTAGCGTTTGACTGTGTCATTGGCTTGTTTTATCAGCTGGTCTCTTAGATCTGGCTTTTTTAAAAGTATATCTAGGGTATTAGCTAACTCGATCTCATTTTTTGGAGGTACTAATAGACCATCAGACCCATTGGTGATTACGCTAGAATATCCTTCTATTTCAGAGGCTACAATTGGAACACCTGAAGCCATTGCTTCAAGCAAAACGATACCGAAACTTTCATTTCCTGTGGCGGGAGAGCAGTAAATATCTGCCGATTTAAAATATCTTGCCTTTTCGCTTGCAGATACTTGGCCAGTGAAAATAATATCAGAGAGATTTCTTTCTCCCAATATGCGTTGAGATTCTGTGTCTAAGTTTCCACCACCTACTATTATCAGTCGCAGATTTGGCCAATCCCATTTAAGTTTGCTATAGGCTGAGAGAAGGTGACGAAGGCCTTTTCTTTTATCAAGACGTCCAAGGAATAGTAGGTTTAGCATGCCATCTTTAAGATGTGGGAACGGTTTGATATTTGTGCCAAAATTATTAAGGTTGATCCCGTTTGGAATAATTGTATATTTTCCAGGGAAATACGATTGGATATAATCCGAAGCTGGTTTAGAAACTGCTATTCGGCCGTGAATCAATTGTGAGTAAGGTTTTGCTAGTCGGGTGCCGCCAATTTCATATAAAGAAGAACCTTTAAAGCTATGAAAAGTAGCAATATTAACACCATTAGATTCGCTTAACATAAAAGCTGTTAAAGCCCCTGAAAAAGGTTCATGAACGTGTATGATGTCAAAGTAATTATTATTGAAAAATTCTCTTATTCTGGGCTTTAACCAGATTGATACGGATACGCGTGCTACGGATCCTCCGCTTGGAATTGGGACTGGGCGGCCCATAGGCACAAAAAATGGTTCGCTAACCAAGCTAGCATTAGAACAGGGAGCAATTATTTTTACTTGGTGGCCAAGGGATTGGAATTGAGTGGCTAAGTTTGAAACATGATCGTTTACTCCGCTTATATGGGAGAAGTCATAACCAGATACTAGGGCGATATTTAGAGAATTTTTCATTAGGATAAATATTTAACTCAGTGCTACAAATATCAAAATTCACAGATAGTTTACATCAAACCATAAAGACAAGTTTAAATTTCATCGTGAATTTAAATATAGAGGAAATGCTATTCATGAAATTCGTTCGAATTGGATAAAAAGTTCCTAGATATTGGAGACGATCCGTTAATCGAGCATAAGCCAACTACCAATAAATTATTTTATGTTGACAGACCGCTATCACGTGCGATCATATGGAAAATCAATGGATTTTGAAAACAGGGGTAATATCTATGATCCGGGTTGAGAAATTGAAGGGATTCGGGAATGTCCAAATCGTAGAAGCAGAAATTCCTATCCCAAAAGATCAAGAAGTGCTTGTAAAGATGAAAAGCAGTTTGATTAGCAGAGGGTCTGAACTATTTAGAAGATATGTACTAGATGAACCTGTATCACACTCAATGATGGGATATTCCGGATCGGGCAATATATCTGAAATTGGTTCTAAAATAACTGGGTTAGATAAAGAACAAAGAGTTTTTGTTGGAGGGCCGCACGCGGAGTATGTTTTAGGAAAAATAGAACGAGGTTTATTTCCTCTTCCTGAATCCATGTCGTATCAAATCGCAACCTTCATTGGTTTATCAACTAGTGCGTTGAGCTGGGCAAGAAGTACACCTATTAAACCCGGAGACGATATTGTGGTTTTGGGTCAGGGTATTGTTGGAAACTTGTATAGTCAAGCAGTTCGAGAAAGGGAACCAGGCCGAGTAATAACTGTTGATACGATACCTCTTAGAATTAAAGCATCTCTTAAAAGTGGTGCAGATATGGTTTTGAACGAGTCAGAAGGGAAAATTATCGAACAGGTAAAAGATTTGACGGGAGGTCTAGGGGCTGATGTGGTGGTTGATTGCGTAGGTGGACCAGCCGGAATCAAGTCTTTCAATCAGGCGCAGAGAATGGTTAAAAAAGATGGTGTTATACATCTCATTGGAGCTTATCAGGGAGGCCCAAATCCTGGTAGTGGCCAGCTTAATCTTGATTCCAGCTTTATGATGGATAAGTTATTGATTTGTGGGATACGGTCATCTCAACCTAGAAAAGCACACCAGGCAGACGCAGTGAAAATGCTAGACAAGGGTAGTATTAAAGTTGACCATCTGATTACACATAGCATGTTAGGCGTTAATACTCCGGATGCTTATCATCTTCTTTATAATCATCCGGATCAAGCTTTGGGTGTTGTTTTGGAATGGGACCAACAATAATTTGTGTAGGTTTAATATTAGAGAACAAATATGATTATAGGAACAAGTTAATGAAAGCAATGGCAGTAGCACCTCAACCTCGCGCTGTAGAAGAAGCCGTAAAGGTACTTAGGAATGGAGGAAATGCAATTGATGCAGCTATCACTGCTGCATTTATACAAGGTGTAATCGATCCGCTGAACTGTGGAATTGGTGGGCTTGGATGGATGCACATATATTTGGCAGAATTTAGTAAAGACCTAGTGGTAGATTTTTGCTCCAAGGCAGGGTCTAAAGCTACACCGGATATTTGGGCTGATAAAGTTCTCGATACTTGTCCTGATGGCGGCGGCTATATTCTAAATGGAGATCTGAATGAAATAGGATATCAGTCAATAGGAGTGCCAACTGCTATAAGAGGATTGCACGATGTACTTTCTGGCTATGGGACCTTTAACTGGTCAGATACAATACGACCTTCAATCGAATTGGCACAACAGGGTTATCGTATACCACATGAATTGGCTGCCGAATGGCGTATAAATTACGCAAAAGGCAGACCAAATGCCTCCCAGCGTTTTAGTAACACGGTAGCATCAAAGTCAATTTATATGCCAACAGGTGTGTTGCTCAATGAAGGAAATTTCTTGTTAAATAACGACTATGCTTTGACCCTTGAAACGATAGCTGAAAATCCAGAAGATTTTTATTCCGGGAATATTGCTGAAAGGCTGTCTAATGATTGGGAAGATAACGGAGCCCTTGTCACAAAAGACGACCTATATTCATACACAACGGAAAACCAAAAACCCATAAGAACTACTTATAGAGGATACGTAATTTCTAGTACCCAGTCACCTTCTGGGGGCGTTACCCTCGCGGGAATTTTGAATATTCTTGAAGGATATGATCTAGCGGCTATTCGGCATAATAGTAGTGAGTATATACACATAATTGTAAACGCTCTTAAATCGGCTTTTGTTGATCGGGTCGAATATGTTGGTGACCCTTCGTTTGTAAAGGTGCCACAGGAAGATCTGGTTTCAAAAGAACGTGCTCAAATGTGGAGAAATAAAATTGATTCCGGAGATGATATCGGGACTGGATACAATGTTTCTCTAAACGGAGCGGGTACCACACACATATCTATTGTAGATTCGAGCGGTAATTGTGTTAGCTTGACTCATACAAATGGACTGTGTTCCGGTGTGGTTACTCCAGGATTAGGATTCTTGCAAAACAACTATATGATTGCCTTTGACCCTATACCAGGAAGGCCCAATTCTATTGCACCTGGTAAGAAGCGTACAACCGGTGCTCTTCCGTGCATCATTTTCAATAACAATTCGCCCTTTATGGTAGTTGGTGCACCTGGGGGAACTTATATTATTAGCGCTGTGCTACAGACGATTCTAAACGTAATAGATCATGGAATGACTGCTACTGAGGCTGTGTCAGCACCTAGATTTGATTGCCAGGGAAATGAAGTTTATTTAGAAGGCAGGATATCTTCGGATGTGTGTGACGAATTAGTTGCTAAAGGACATAGGGTATACAGGGATTCCGCTTCATACGGTATCTACCCCAGCAGGGCAGCTCGAGTTCAGGCGATAGTTGTCGATCAGAATAATGGAAATCTTAGTGGCGGCAGCGACCCCAGAGGCTATGGGGTCGCTATTGAGACTTAATCAGGGGTGATAAATAACCATTTTTAATTCAGTCATTTCCTCAACCGCATATTTTGGTCCTTCTTTGCCCATTCCACTTTCTTTAAGGCCTCCATATGGCATTAAATCTGCTCTCCATTGTGGACCTGAGTTGATCATTAAATTTCCAGATTCTACCTCACGAGCAAATTTCATAGCCCAGTCGATGTTTTGGGTAAAAATTGCTGCGCTAAGACCGTAGTTAGAGTCATTGGCTAATGAAATGGCTTCTTCGATACTGGATGAGGGCGTTACAGCAACTGCAGGGCCAAAAAGTTCGTCACAAGAAATGCGCATTTCAGGTTTGACATCAGCAAGTACTGTTGGTGAATGTATAGCCCCTTCATATTCTCCTCCAATTACAGTTCTGGCTCCACCCGCAACAGCTTCTCTAACCCACTCGTTTACTCGGATTGCATCCTGGGGCCGAACCATTGGACCCATCTTTACGTTCTCGTCCATTGGGTTACCGGTACTAATACCTTTAACACCTTCTGTTAAAGCATCAATGTAGTCAGCATAAACTTTACGATCGGTAATTATCCTTTGAGCTGAAATACATACTTGTCCTGCATTGGAGAACCCACTGGAAACGGTTCCTGCGACCACTTTTTCAATATCAGCATCAGGCATAACAATAAGTGGAGAATTTGATCCCAATTCCATAGTTACTTTCTTAAGGCCTGCCGCTTGACATATATGTTCACCAACATCTCGACTCCCAGTAAAGGTAACTTTACGTACTCTAGAGTCGCCTACAAGAGCATCGCCTATTGCTGCCCCAGAGCCTGTTAGGCACTGAACAGCATCAGCAGGGATGCCGGCCTCAAGTAATATTTCTGTTAGCTTTAGAGCAGATAACGGAGTGTCGGAAGCTGGTTTGATAATCACAGCATTACCAGCAGCTAGTGCAGGGCCCACTTTGTGAGCAACTAGGTTTAGGGGAAAATTGAAAGGGGTTATCGCTGCCACAATACCGCAAGGGACACGCAAAGTGAATCCAAGCTGACCAGTCCAGGTTGGTGCACCATCTAGAGGGATTACTTCACCCGAAAGTCGCTTTGCTTCTTCAGCTGCCCCTGTCATTGTTTGGATAGCTCTTTGTGCTTCACCAATCCCTTCAGATATTACTTTTCCTTCTTCCATGGTTATGGTTTTACCGAGATCGTCTACTCTTTCTTGCATCAGGCTGACGGCCTTCATTAGTAGGTCATAACGTTCAAACCCAGACATTTTAGCCATCACTTTTGCGCCTCTTTCAGCACTGGCAATTGCATCTAAAACATCTTCTGTACTGGATTTTGGTACTGTGTCGAATACCTGTCCGTTGAATGGATTAACTACATCGATTTTTTCTTCTCGATCAACCCAATTGCCGTTTAAATACATTTTCATTTTATTTTGCTCCCAATTCTATTCGTATTAAAGCCATCGTTATTGCTGTTCTAATGTTTTACTAAAATTATTAAGACACAACAAATTTATACGGTGCCAAATCTAATTTGCATTCCATTATTAATCAGTAAGGGTCTTGACGCAATATCTGTTTCCAGCTAATAGTGCGCCTTATCCTAGTTTAGTCAGTAATTTAATTTGCAAAATAAGATGGTTTTCAATTTGACTCATAGGCCAATAACTGTTCTATTTTGTTTCTCTTGACGTATAATCGACTAGGTCAATTTTGATACGGGGTGTGGCGCAGTTGGTAGCGCGCGTCGTTCGGGGCGACGAGGTCGCTGGTTCAAGTCCAGTCACCCCGACCAGTAGTTTTTGCACGCCTTCATTAGATAGGGTGCGCATTTTAGGACAAGAATCGCCAAATGGCATGAAAAATTGAATATAGCCATATCCCTATTCATGCAGGTAATATTTTGGAACGTACTACAATCGTAGTGGATTTAACTATTGAAAGGCCAAGCCTTATAACCTTGGAATAAACAACTGATAATGATTTGTTCAGCATGAATGATATTGAAAAGGATTCAGGGGTAGATAACGAATCGAACAGTTTCCATGGATGGCGATTTGCTTTCATTGGGGCAATATTAAACTGTTTACTTTCTGGGTTTTACGGAAGAGGGTTTGCAGTATATTTCTTAGAATTGGCACGAGACTTGAGATTAAGCCATACATCAACCTCTCTAGTCTTCGGCCTGTCAGCTCTTGAAGGTGGGGTTCAAAGTCCAATCACAGGCCTTTTGATCGATAAATGGGGTCCTAGAAGAATGATGGTTTTGGGTGTTTTGCTGGCAGGTATAGGATTTATTCTGCTCCCCCTAGCAAAAAATTTCGGATCCTTTTTGGCGATTTTTCTTGGAGTTGTTTCGTTAGGGTCGAACTTAGGTTTTCATAACGGGTCATCAGCGATAGTTACCCGCTGGTTCGTGCGTAATCGAGGGATGGCATTTGGAATAATTTCAATGGGTATTGCTGTGGGCGGGAGCGTTTTAACACCGATTGTTGCTTATCTGGTTATTAATCATGGATGGAGGCTGACATCTATTGTGTCCGGCGTAGTTCTCCTTATTGTCGGAGTACCTCTAGCCTGCTTGATTAGAAATTCTCCTGAAGAGATAGGGCAATTACCAGATGGGGATCATAAAAATGGTTCAAATAATATTCCGCTGATTGCAGACGTAAGTTTCCGGGTCAAAGAAGCTTTAATAACATGGGAATACTGGCTCTTGGCATTGGGAATTACTCTGAGAATAGCTGCTGGAAGTTGCGTAATTGTACATATTGTTCCTTTGATGGTTTGGAAGGGATTAGGAGAGGGTACCGGAGCTATAGTCATAGCTACTGGTTCTATTGCGGCTATTGGCACACGTTTTGTTATGGGATGGATCGGAGATAGATGGTATAAGGATAAATTGGTAGCGATATCAATGTTAGTAGGTTCGGCTAGTTTGATATTTCTTTTGATTTCCCCGGGAAAAATAGAATTCATGGTGTTTTTTGGCATAATACTATCGATTACAGAAGGAGCAGCCGGATTGACCTGGGCAATGATCGGAGATTATTTTGGTAGGAATTCTTTTGCTACACTCAGAGGATTTATTAACTCTTTTGTTAGCCTGGGGGCTCTTGCAATGCCTGTTGCAGCTGGCTGGGTTTTCGATAGTACTTCTAGTTACCATTGGGTTTTAGTGTTCTGTTCAGGGTTATATGTTTTAGCCGCTTTTGTTTTTGTAGCAATGCCGAAACCATTTTCTAAGGGACTTCTCTCTTAATAATAGTTACATGAAAGAATAACTTTACTGACCGAACAAAACCCTAGAAGTGTTTTTGCCAGTTTCAGCCTTTGGCCTTTGATTAAGGTAGTGATCCAATGCTATTGTATGGAGAAATGTTAAGGAGACCCAAATATGTCTCATCAGATAAACAATAGTTTTGAAATTTGAACAATAGAGGCATTTACATTGACAGAGGAATTTTACGCACCGGGGCTGATGAGATGTCAATTTATGGAGTTGAAAACCGTGGTCTACAAACCGAAAACATACATCGCTATACATTGCGTACAGATGGTTTTGTTTCTATAAGGGCAGGTTACGGAGGTGGAGAATTT
>CAYFFO010000001.1:65221-69519 GCA_964342485.1 uncultured Dehalococcoidia bacterium | reverse complement strand
CACCCTGATAATCATGCAGATGCCATAGCAGTTTCAGGCAATTTTGAACTTGTAGCTGGAGTAAACAGGGGGAGGGAAAAGCTAGATGCATTTGGGGAAAGGCATGGTATAAAAGCCCTGTACCATGACTATTTACAAATGCTTAAGGATATAGGCCCTGATCTCTGTATTATAGCGACACATCCTGAGTTACATCGTGAAATGGTTGAGGGCTGTGTATCTGTGCCTACTACAAAGGCTATTATTTGTGAGAAGCCGATGGCTTTATCACTTGAAGAATGCGACGCTATGATTGAAAGTTGCAGCAAAGCTGGAATACTTCTGCAAATCAATCATAATAGACGCTGGGATAACCAATGGTTGATGGTAAAAAAACTACTTGAGGACGGTGCTATAGGAGATCTCAACCATGTTTACTGCTATATGGATGGAGGAAAACCAGCTCCATGGTGGCGTTCAGAAAATGAGGGTCCTTTATTACATGATTTCACACACTATTTTGATCTTTTGGACCTCTATATAGGGGAAGTGGACTGGTTATGCGGGATGGCCGAACAAAGGAAAAGGCCATGGGCAGTAGAAGATTTTTCAGCTGCTTTTATAAAATTCAGGAGTGGTGTGACTGGTGTAATTACAGGTGCAGAACTTACAGAATATGACGATAGTGGAATGGAATTTAGAGGTTCAACAGGAGTTATTCGCGTAGACGGTGACGGATTAAAATTATTCCAGTCGCAACAAGATGTATACGAACCAGACAGTGGCTTTCAGTGGAGCACACTGCAGCCACAGGAATTGTCCTTGCCACCAACTAATTCGTCTTACGTTGATGCTTTACAAGAATTATATGACGCACTAGAAGGCAAAACTGCCTTGAGAAGTGATGGCCTCGTTGGTAGGCGTTCTTTGGAAATAGTCATGGGAATATACCAATCACAAATTAACGGTTGTCGCCCGGTGAATTTCCCTGTTCAAATAAAGAAATCGGGTGTTGAGGAGCTTCGTAGACTGAATCAGTTTATAGATAAGACTAATTGAAATGCTCAAATGGATACTTAGTGGAATTTTAATGGTTCAGTATAGATTGACTAAAACCAGTTTTATTATGCACGGAGAGGGGGGTATTTAAAAGGTTGATAAGAGACGGCTAAATGAGGTGTTTCAATCCTGGTATTGCCTTGGTGGCGGGACTTCATTAGAGCTTCAAGTGCACCTGTAGTTAGCAAGGTTCGTTCTGAAGGATATTGAGGTTTTCCACTGTTGAACATCTTTTGGATATTCAAGGCCTGATAACTAAAGTTCAAATCGCTACTGGATCCGCTCGCAAAACTAGTAGACTGAATTTGTCCCTCCACACTCGCAGCGTATCCCCATCCCCGAATGTGGTATGGAAGAATCATGCATGCTGCCCGAAAACCGTCTCTGTATTCCAGTAAAAAGACTGTAGGATTAGGGCAGTTATTTTTCATCTCGCCAGACATTTTATCTTTGATTTTCTGTTCAGCTACTTTTAAAAGAGTTTTTGACCATATACCTTTGTCACCTGCCTCCCACACCGATTGTCCTTCTAGGCACTGTACAGCAGCGATTCCTTTTTCACCCCCGGTTCGCCTTTCAACCATACATTGCAACGCTTCCAAGTTGTGGAAACCATATGATTCGAGACCGCCTTGATAAGAATGGATGTATCCTAAAGACAGGGCTTCATCGATTGAAGAATCGACGTTATGTTCTAGTTCTGGGTCACGTTTTGATACTGGTAGAGAAGATCCGGCCATCAGGGGTATGTCTAGATTTATTGCCTTATTGTAAATTTGTTGTGCATCATCCCAGTTATATGAAAGATGTTTGTCTAAAAATACAGGTACCGATTTGTCTGACAAAGAAAATACCGCACAAACGCTTTCAAAAAAGTGTCGTCGAGGGTAAATTCTCTGATCTAAGTGGTTTAGTGGATAATCACCATGTTCGCCGATAATTATAACTCCGTCCACTGCTAGTTTGCCATCGTTCCATCTAGACGATGTTGGCCAATCTCCTAGGGGGTCGGCTGGCACAAGAGTTAAGGCGCTCCGAATACTTGGAAATAAAGATACTCCATTATCTTGTGCAAACTGCATCCCAATATCCATGGGGTGGAATTGATCTATGTAGAGAGATGTTAACTTTACATCAGGCAGAATTATTCCCTTTTGGGTAGGAAACCCTCTGGCAAATTTGGATACTATTAGATTGGCATGAGAGCCAGGGAAATACGTAGTTACAATTGCTGCAATGGATTTTCTGCTTTCCATTTATGAATTACCTAAATCACATCACGAGTTCTTAGAGTTTTTACTACATTTGTATATTGCAACGGTACCTAGTCCTAATTTTTCATAAGAATCTACTTTTAGTCCAGAATTTTCAATAACATTACATAGCTCACTAGCGGACAAAAAACCACTAACAGATTCCGGCAGGTAGGTATATGCTTCCCGATCCTGTGCAAAAAGTAATCCAAGCCAGGGGGTGATATATTTGAAACCTAGGTTAAGAATCTTTGTCATCAGGTGCTTTTCATCTGCACGAATAATTTCTAGTACTATTAATTTACCGTCGTCAACTAGGACACGGTAGATCTCTTTAAGTGCCAGATTCAAATCCATAAAATTGCGCACACCGAACCCAATTGTTACAAATAAGAAGGAATCATCTTTAAAAGGTAATGAGTGAGCATCTCCCACTAAATATTCAATTATTTTGGTTTGGTTTTGGACTCTTGTTTTATCTTGCGCAATAGGGATCATCCGGCTAGCGAAATCAATACCGACTACATAAGTGGTTTTAGGATGAGAAGCTAATTCAATTGCGAAATCACCTGTACCAGTGGCTATATCTAGAGCCTTTCCATCAGCCTGACTATCAATAATTTTTACTGCTTGTTTTCTCCAGGCATAATGGCGTCCAGCGGACATAATTGTATTCAGCAGATCATATCTGCCTGATATCCGCGAAAACATACGCATGACGTATTTAGCTCGGGTTTTTTTGTTTAAGCCAGGCATATCAATATTCTAATTCATTGATGGTTTTTATTATTTTGGGCAATTCTTTTAGTATATCGCTGGCAATCATACCTGCTTCACCAATCTTATCTCTGGCCATTTCGCCGGCTGATCCGTGCAAAAAAACACCGAGAGAGGCAGCATTAACTGAACTAATGCCTTGGGCTAAAAGTGAAACTATAATACCTGATAGAATGTCCCCGGTTCCGGCCGTAGCCAGTCCTGGATTGGCAAAAGGGCTAATAAATCTTTCACCATTCGAAGCTGCTACGATAGTGAAAGGGCCTTTAAAGACTACAATTTGTTTCCAGTCTAGTGAAGATTGGGTTGCAACTTCAAGTCGGTTTGTTTCCAGTTGACTAATTGGCTTACATGTTAGTCTTGACATTTCACCCAAATGAGGCGTGAGTATGCAGGGGTTTTTAATGCGTTTCCACCATTCGCTTGTCTTTGAAATCGCATTTAGACTGTCTGCGTCAAGAATCGTGGGAGGTAAAGGTGTATCTGAAAACAAGATGTTTTCAATAAACGATTGGGTTTCTATATCTTGGCCTAATCCGCAACCAATCATAAGAGAATCATAGTTTGGGATCTCTTCAAGCACTTGCAAATATGCTTCCATATCTAATTTGCCAGGACTACTTTCAAACAGCGGAAGCAAGGTTGCTTCAGTTGTCAATGGACCCATTGTTTTTGACAGGCTAGAAGGGATCGCTAGTGTAATTAAACCAGCTCCTGTACGCACTGCTGCTGCAGTTGCTAGTTCCGCAGCTCCTTTGTATTTACTGGAACCTGCAACTAATAAAGCTTTGCCAAATGTACCTTTGTGGCTGTTTAGTGGCCTTTCAGGGACCAAAGATACAGCCCACCTTTTTGTCATGAGGTTTAAATTAATTTCATCGTCAAGATTCGAAGGTATCCCGATGTCAATAATTTGCAATTTACCGATGAATTTCGCCGCAGGAAGTTTGTATAGCCCTGTTTTGGGCCTTCCTAAGACAAAAGTAAAGTCACTTTTTAACGTTGCGGGGTCAGCTGATCCTGTATCTACATCAATGCCTGAAGGAACGTCTACAGAAATGATTTTTAATTCTGGGTGGATGTTTTTAGCTGAAGCAACCTGGTTGAAAATTTTCCTAATCAACCCGATTAAAGGCCTTGAATTCCCTATCCCCAAAACTGAATCGATAACAATACTACTAGAATTTAGTAAGGTAGAAAAATCAGGAATGGGGTTCTGGTTAAACACGT
>CAYFFO010000001.1:59306-65121 GCA_964342485.1 uncultured Dehalococcoidia bacterium | reverse complement strand
CTACTAGAATTTAGTAAGGTAGAAAAATCAGGAATGGGGTTCTGGTTAAACACGTCAATAATTAACGTGCCTTGCCGTGCCACTAGGTCTCTCTTCGGATCATCATCTGGGCGCTTGGCTAAAATAGCTACAACGACACGATAACCCCAAGAACGAAGAAAGCGTGCCAAAACAAGGCCGTCACCTCCATTATTTCCAGGACCAACTAAAACAAAAAATTGAAAACCAGTGATGCTTCGGAACATTGAACGGATACAACGAGCCATTCCCAAGCCGGCATTTTCCATCATTGCTGAATCGGCCACTCCTTGCTGGTTGGCACATTGTTCCAATATTCGCATTTGATGGGAAGAAACGATCTTCATTGAAAGAGAATTTAAAAATTTAAATACTTATCGAGAAATTCTAGCATATGCAGGAAGTTCTTTTCCCGTTATTTGAAAGCGATATATTTGGTGTGTGAAACACAGCATAATTTTTGAATATCAGTAATGTTAAGATTGGTCCTAGGTTCAATCTTCAGCTGGGGGATAATATGAAAAGAACTTATCATGTCGTCATTACATAATAGTATTAGGTCGAATATCAACTGGGTTTATGGTGAGACGTAAGGTAGCAACCATAATAATGATTCCCAAAAACCAGATACTTACCAAACAAATTAATAGACTACAAGGAATAATGTCCCTATGTTAAGAAACTGTCGATATTTTTTTACAACAGGGCTTCTAATAGCAACGCTAGCATGTACTAATTTCACAGATATTCGTGGAAATGACAATGACGATTTAAAAAGTAGCGATAAGATAAACAATACTTTATCAGCAGATTCGAAGTTGAAGAATTTTGAAAAACAAGACAACCTAACAACTCCTTTAGTACGGGATGGAAGCCCAATAGCAAGTAAAGAATTGCCTAGTAATATAGGAACAAAACTGGATCTTGGTTCCGGTAAATTAGCTAAAGATTTTGAAGCGGAACTGATTAATGGCCAGAAAGTGAAACTATCTGACTATCTTGGCAATGTTGTAGTTCTTAATTTTTGGGGCACGTGGTGTCCTCCCTGTAGGGCAGAAATGCCTGCATTACAACGCACTTGGGACGAATATAAAGATAAGGGCGTTGTATTTCTTGGTGTAGCTATCTATGATGAAACTGTCGAAGTAGCGACTTTTGCAGAACGCTATGGGATAACATATCCATTAGCAGTTGATACAGGAGCAAAATTAATTGTCGATTATAATGTCACTACCTTTCCAACCACATTTTTGATAGATAAAGCTGGTAATGAAAAGCGACGAATAGTAAACCCCGTAAATGAGGGTTTTTTGAGGATCTTTCTTAAAGGATTATTGAAAACAGACTAGTGATTTTTTTTCAGTTATACAGTAAATGTAAAAAAGAGTTCAGTTAATTTCCAATAGGCTCAAAAATATAAAAGAGTAGGTGTTTATCCAAATGGCTGATCCAAAAGATGTGCCAATAACAAACAAAAAGTCTGATACGGATGCTACTAGACTCCTAGAGACAAGTCGGCCTGTCGTGTCCGGAACAAGAGGAATCATTTCTAGTGGACACTATCTTACCTCAATGGCTGGAATGAGAATGATGTTGATAGGTGGGAATGCTTTTGATGCTGTTGTAGCGTCCGTGCTTGCGGCTTCGGTAGTTGAGCCAATAGCTTCTTGTTCTTTAGCAGCAGAAACAGTTTTTATGATTTACGATGTAGATACAGGCGATATCCGTTCTTTATCTGGACAGGGTACAGCACCAGATCTAGCAACGATAGAATTTTATCGTTCTCGAAATCTTAACGAGATTCCAACAGGACCTGGTTTGCAAGCTCCGTTGTCATTCACAGTTCCTGGTGCAGTCCACGCAAGCCTTGCACTACTACAGAAATATGGGACAAAAAGCTTCAAAGAAGTAATAGAACCTGCACTACAATATGCAGAGGCCGGGATCCCTCACTATCAATATATGATAAATGCTCTTGGAGCCGAATCGACAAGGCAACAGTTTAAACTATTTCCACCAGGGGGTAGTCAGATTTTTTATAACCAAGGCAATTTACCTAATGAACAAATGCTTCTGATTCAGCCTGGCTTGGCCAATATTTTTAAAATTATGATTGATGCTGAAGTTTCCCAAAAGGGGACTAGATTGGAAGGTGTTAGTGCAGCGAGTGACGCATTTTACAAGGGTGATATAGCTCGATCTATTTCTCAAGCCTCAACAGATGTAGGCGGAATTCTCCGATACAAAGATATTGCGCAATACGAATCCAGCTTTGAAGATCCGTTAAGCGTATCGTTTAGAGGGTATGATATATGCTGTCAAAGAACTTGGTCCCAAGCAGGGGTTTTGCTACAGGCATTAAATATACTTGAACAGTTTGATCTCAAGGATATGGGTCATAATAGTGCTGAATATATTCATACTGTTACAGAAGCAATGAAATTGTGCCTTTCAGATCGAGAATCTTACTATGGAGATCCAGAGTTTGCTGATGTACCAATATTAGAATTGTTATCCAAAGAATATGGGATTTCGCGTGCAGGAATGATAGACCAAAGGAAAGCTTGTCCAAGTCTTCCTGAAGCAGGGTATGTTGATAATAATATCCTAAGTGAGACATCACGAGTACTTGATTTAAATAACAGTGAGGTTGCAGATACCAATGCTATTGAAGGAGGCACAACCCATATTGCTGCAATAGATTGTGATGGGAATATTGCGTGTGCTACCCATAGTGGCGGTTCTTTTGGCAAATCGGTTTTTTTCCCAGAACTAGGATGTGCTCTTAGTACAAGATCAGAGATGTTTAATTTAAAGGAAGGTCATCCGAATGCTGTTGAGCCGAGAAAACGGCCGCGCACAACTCTTGTCAACTATCTCGCAGTTAAGTCTGGAATCCCTGTTATGTCTTTTGGCTGTCCTGGCGGAGATCACCAATCCCAAGCAAATTTACAACTAATATTGAACACACTTTTATTTGGGATGGATCCACAATCAGCTATAGAGAGTCCTAGATTTGCTAGTGATAGTGCACCAGACTCCTTTTATCCACATAATGTATATCCAGGTCAATTGTCACTTGAGCCTGGAATATCAGATGACATAGCTTCCAGCCTTTCTTCCTTAGGACATAAGGTGGTTAGGGCTGATGTATGTGGCATGGGCGCAACGGTTACAAGACGAAATCTCGATACGGGAATATTGAGTACTGGAGCTGATCCAAGAAGGACTTGCTATGCTTTAAGCTGGTGAGGTGGAAAGCAGGATAGTGTTTTATATAACTCGAAGCCCAAGACACTATCCTTTCTATTTTTCAACGAACTGCGCCAATTTGCGCTTAAGCAGACCCTCTTTACTCTTGACCGCAACCCCGTTAGTTGAGGTATTCTCTGCTTGGCGAACAGATAGAGATTTATTGCTATAGTGGAAAATTTGAGAATTAAAAGGATACAGTATTTTGATAGATAGGATTCTAAAATCCCAATTTTACGTATCAGATTCTTCTTTTTTGCCACAAATATTTAGCGACTGGTGATTTATGATTGAGATTAATAAATATTCGGTTATAAAGCTGATAATTTTTTTTGGTCTATTTGCAGTAGCTTGCAGCCAGGCCGAACCAACTATTTATTTCACATCGGATCGGGATGATAATTTGGATATATATTCAGTTGGTATCGACACAAAAGAACAACGCAATCTTACCCAAAGTGGAAGTGACGAATTTGGCCCTTTACTTTCTCCCGATGGACGATTGGTTGCTTTTTTATCTGAAAACCAAGGCAATATCCATGTGGAAGTTATTGAATCCGACGCAAATCTTAATGAATCCACCCGTTATAAAGTGGCTTCCGCTGAAGGTATTCAAAGTCATAGATGGTCGCCAGATTCCAAACGTATTGCATATGTGGCTGTTAACAGACAGGTTGGAAACGTCTATGTAACCGATGTTAATGATAACAAAACTATGTTTCTTACAGGATTAGAGGCAGATGAGGTTGGAAGCTGGTCAAGAAATGGCAAGTCTATTGTATTTGCGGTTCATGCAGGACCAAAACAAGGAATTTATATCAGAAATCCAGACGGAGTTAACGAGTTTCGGTTAACTGAATACCCTGACTTTTCTCCTGTTTGGTCTCCAAATGGAAGAAATATCGCATTTATTTCTACAAGGGATGATAGTCCTGAAATTTATATGATGGATGCTGAAGGGAAAGATTTACAGAGACTGACTAACAATACTGTCATTGAATCATCGATTTCTTGGTCGCCAGATGGCCAAAGGATACTTTTTGTCTCAGGATTGGGTAATGAATCTGAAATATATACTGTACGTACTGATAAAAGTTCTGAAGGAAGAACTCCTGTTCGTTTAACACATAATGAAGTTATGGAAGATCAGCCTGTTTGGTCCCCTGCTGGCGACAAGATAGCCTTTGTTTCTTATCTTGATGGTGATGCCGAAATTTTCTTTATGTCACATGATGGTAAAGATCAAGTACGACTTACAGACAATGAATTTGAGGACACAGACCCTACTTGGTAAAAGAAGCTGTTATTGTAGGTAATACGGCCACGTTGATATAATTTGCTCGGGATCATATCTTTCAGTTTTCAGAGAATGAAATGTCTAAAACAAACAATACAAATGAAGTAGAATCAGGCAAGAAATACTCGATCGTTATAGTCAAGGCTGGGACCACATTGCTTACCAGGGGCGGAGAGCGCTTGAATTTGCAAGTGATGTCAAATATTGTTGAACAAATTGCGAAGCTTCGTAAGCAGGGTATCAAGGTTATCATTGTTACATCTGGTGCAGTTGCAGCTGGACGGCATATATTAGGAATAACCAATACGACAGCAGAGATTCCTTTCAGACAGGTATTAGCAGCAGCAGGCCAAGGTCGACTGATGCAAGCATATGAACAACTTTTTGATTGGCACCAAATCCCGGTAGCACAAGCACTCCTATCTCGGAAAGATTTAATTGAGCGACTTGGCTATTTGAACATTAGGAATACTTTATTATCTCTTTTGGAACTCGATGTAGTTCCTATCATTAATGAAAATGACGTTGTAGCAGTTGATGAACTTGTAGGTGATGCGTTTGGTGATAACGATAACCTATCAGCTATGGTGGCCAATCTTGTTGATGCCGACTTATTGGTAATGTTAGGACAAGTGGAAGGACTGTTTACTGCTGACCCAAATATTGATTCACAGGCGAAACTAATATCGACTGTTGAAAAACTGGATAATCGTATTACCGGCATGGCTGGAGGATCTTGGGGGAATACTGGCCAAGGGGGCATGTCGACCAAGCTAGAGGCAGCGCAACTGGCTACAGCTTGCGGTGTAGACGTGGTCATAGCTAGTGGGTTGCTTCCAGATACCCTTATCAGGTTATCTAGAGGTCAGAGGACGGGTACTTTTTTCCCCGCAACAGCTTCAAAAATGGAAAGCAGAAAAAGATGGATGCTAAGCGGCCTTTCCACAAAAGGTCAAATCGTAGTGGATAATGGGGCGGTAGAAGTCGTCTTGAATGAAAACAGAAGCTTACTTCCGGCCGGCATAACGCATGTTAGAGGAGAGTTTGAAAGAGGGGACATAGTAGCAATCTTGGATGATAGCAACAAGCAGTTCGCTGTTGGTATAACGAACTATAAATCGGCAGATTTAGAAAAAATTAAAGGCCATCGATCTAAAAATATCGAATCCTTAATAGGACATGAATTCGGAGAAGAAGTAGTTCATAAAAATAACATGGTTAAAACATCAGCGAACTACCTACCCAAAA
>CAYFFO010000001.1:53703-59206 GCA_964342485.1 uncultured Dehalococcoidia bacterium | reverse complement strand
GAAGTAGTTCATAAAAATAACATGGTTAAAACATCAGCGAACTACCTACCCAAAACTATAGAAGAAGAGCGCCAGAAATGAATTTAAAAGAAGGATCAATCGACCTGAATTTAATAGGACGAAAAGCAGTAAATGCTTCGAGGGAACTGTCGAAATTATCTTCCGAAGTAAAGGCGCAGGCTCTTGTTAATCTAGCAGAATGCCTACGTGACAGACAATCTGAAGTAATAGATGCCAACAGGCATGATTTTCAGAGAGCGACTCAAAATAAAATGTCGAATGCCCTGACTGACCGACTAATACTTGAAGCAAACACATTAGAAAATATGGCACAGGACGTATTAAGGATTGCATCGTTATCGGATCCTATTGGAAGAGAGCTAGATATGAAGATCCTGCCTAACGGGCTTCGAGTTGGTAAAGTTAGTGTCCCAATTGGAGTGATCGGTGCAATTTATGAAAGTAGACCAAACGTTACGGTTGATATTGCATCGCTTTGTTTTAAATCGGGAAACGCGGTGATTTTGAGGGGTGGAAGTGAGGCAGCTAGCTCAAATAGGGTTCTTGCTTCTATTATACGCGATGGATTTGCAGTATCAAATATTCCTGATGACGCAGTACAGCTAATAAATTCATCAGATCGCAAGCTTGTAAAAGAGATGCTTCTAATGGACACATATATTGATTTAATAGTACCGAGGGGAGGTGCTGAGTTAGTAAGCCTTGTGGCGAATGAAGCACGTATGCCAGCTATAACTGGCGGGGTTGGGGTATGCCATACTTATGTTGATGAAAAAGCTGATTTAGACATGGCAAAAGAAATAGTGAACAATGCAAAGGTGCAAAGACCTTATGTTTGCAATGCCCTAGATACTGTGATAATCCATTCATCTGTGGCGTCAGATTTTCTGGATAAAATAATGAATCAATGGGCAATAGAAAAAGTTGAAGTAAGGGCAGATCTGCGTACTCGAAGTATACTCGGTCAACGAGATGATTTAACAATTAAAACAGCTACAGAAGATGATTGGGGACAAGAGTTCTTGTCATTAACGGCAGCTATTAAAATTGTTGATAACATTGATGAAGCAATTGCCCATATTCAGGAATATACATCAGGGCATACAGAAGCCATAATTACAGATGACAATTCAGCGTCGATGCGGTTTTTAGATGAGGTTGATGCTGGCGTAGTCATGGTAAATACCAGCACTCGTTTTAATGATGGGTCGCAGTTTGGGCTGGGAGCTGAATTGGGTATTAGCACAGGTAAATTGCATGCAAGGGGCCCAATTGGCCTTAATGAATTGACGACTTACAAATGGGTTGTATATGGTTCTGGTCAAATCAGAAGTTAGAGTTTATATTGGCAAACAGGTAACTTAATGGCTAGATATTTTTTTGAACGTGAATGCAGAACCGCACAATCTGAATGCTATACAGTTTTGATGGACAGTGAGCCTATTGGAAGAATTGATGTTCATTTTGCCGAACTAGTTATTCACGCGTCCCTTAGTATTGTAGAAGAACTCACCACCGAAGATATACAGGACTTGATTGATACAATCGATCACGAGTTGCTTGATTCAGTAGGGATTTCACGACAAGAAGTTATTGTTCATGTACATCAAGGTAGCGACTTGGGAGTTTTTACAACACGTGATTTTGAAAGTAATGGTGGAGCCGATCGGCTAAGTTAGAAGTGTTTATGGATAATGACTGAATATTCCACGGCGTTGCCAAAGATTTACACCTACTAGTTTTAAATTGACCATTTCACCGCTGAGAATTGTTTGAGGCAATTTGCATTTAAGTCTGAAAGGGAAAGCAGTAAGCTCTAACAGCGCAAGTCTTTGTTCTTGGTTTTCAAGCACCACAGCTTCAAACAAATTTTCATTAGAGTCTTCTATGACAGTTTTTTTGAGATAGTTTAAAAGCCAGTATCGTTTTCTGGATTCTTCAATTTTTGTCACTTCTTTTAACCGGAATTCAGCTTGTTGTGCTATCGATTTCATTTCGTCCTGAGTATATAAAGATAGATTTGATGTAAGAAAATTGGAAACTTGTCTTTGGATTCTTAAATCCGTATATCTTCGCAGAGGTGACGTAGCTTGGACATATGCAGAAATTCCTAAAGCTGCATGTGGACTTGGCTCAGTTTCAAGTCTAGCAGATTGAAATCTACGGGAAGTTAGATATCGAATTGTTTGAGCCCCAGCAATTTTGTTTGAAAACTGCGAAATGTCAGGAAGATTTGTCAGGTCAGGTACAGGTTGCGAACGAAAAATAGCAGGTAAGTCATTATTAATGCAAAACTGTGCTATTAGTGAATTGTAAAGGATCATTAATTCAGAGACAATTTGATATCCTGGCGTTTCACGGAATCTAACTTTCATATCAATTGTTTCATTTTCCTGAACTTTCAAAAGTAATTCTGGTTGATCGATATTAATAGCACCTCTATTCTCTCTTTCTGCTCTAAGCAAGTTAGTTAGATGATGCAACGTTTTTAACATGTTTTGCCTAGGCCCAATGGTGTCAATGCCATTATCAATTTCTTGGTAGGAAAAGGACGCGTTGCTTCTGATCAGGGATTTTGTTATTCTCCAGTCACTAATCACTCCTTTTTGATCAATATTTGCTAATAAACTTAGAGCTTCACGACATTGTCCAGGATTTAAGCTTCCAACCATGTTGGTAAACGATTCTGGAAGCATGGGGACGGTCATTTCCGGCAAATATATAGATGATATCCGTAACATGGCTTCTGATTCTATAGCGCTATTTGTAGGTATGATGTCACTGATATCCGTTATGTGAATTCCCAATAAATATCCGGAATCGAGAAATTCAAGAGAAACAGCATCATCTCGATCAACAGTCTCTTCGTTATCGATTGTAATCACATCCAAATCTGTTAGGTTTTCCCTTGTGGTTTTGGCATTGTTTGTTTCCAGGCGACTACTGAAAGCTTGTTTTATGGCTGAGTTTGGAAATTCTAATGGCGCTCTTGCACGAATTAATTCAATAGGTTCATGTTCTGTGAAAACTTGAGTGGATACGAGTAAACAAAAGCCAAAATGTTGGAGATCTTTACCGTCTTTAGAAATCTGAAGGAGAATTTCTCTGGCATGATTTTTCGTTTCAGACTGGTCACCATTTACAACAAAGTCTTTGATTATGCTAACCAATCTTGCTTGATGCTGAGTTAGCGGATCAGGTAGCTTTTTATTATACAAGGCAGCAATTAACTTTTCTGTTTCCTTACTTTTCTTGGCCTCTAATTCGAGTTTCTTACGTGATCTAGCTACCTCAATACAAGATTTAGTTACATATTTGTCATTTTCTTCAACGAACAAAGACTTGTCTTTATCAAGGTGTATTAACATTGCTGCTAACGAAACCGCATTAGGTTCATCAGGCCAATACAATGCTGATATTTCCTCCAGAGAAAATGATCTTGCCTCTTTATTTACAATATTCCAAATTTCTGAAAGAACTATCGATGTGGCAGCAGATTGTATTTGAGATCGGAGTTCAAAAAATTCTTCGATGCTATTGGGCACCAGTTTTGTGGCAAGAATTACCCGGTTTTTAGGAATTTTGGCCTTTTTATTGCGACCTAAAATGACAGACACACGGCTGTCAGTTTCTGCATCGAAGCGCACTACAGTTGCGCCTCCTCCAAGTCGAGCTATGAGGATCTCACCGATAACCAATAAAGATCTCGTTTCTAGTCTATAATAATTACCAAGGATATAGTATTTAGGTCGAATCACTTTTCGAAGCTATCATATTATCAAGTATTGGGATCACATTTTCTTTGAGGAGTTTCATTGAGTTTTGCCATTTAGTTCTTGGATTCCATTCATGTCCCATAGCTAACAATGTTCCGAATCCTCCCACTGTTTCGTGAAGACTAAATAATTTTTCTGCGACATCTTCGGCATTGCCGACTACAAATATATTATCGACAAGATATTCTGGAGTCACATCCGAATCAGCCATGTTTGGATCCTTTTTAACCAAATCAAGCATTTTCATCATCGGGAGGCTTTTTAAGAAATAATTTTCGAAGTCACGTGACATAACCCCTTCTAAAGCCTCTTTCCGAGCTCCAGAGGATGTGTCTATATATTTCCCTAGCAACTCTCCATGTAGAACGATCTGGGATCTGCCCACTCTTCGATGCTCCATGTTCAATTGATAACCAGTGACCTTTCAGTACCCTTGGTGGAACAAGGTTGATGCTTAATGGAATCCATCCTCTCTCTCCTGCCATTACTAGAGTATCTGAAAAATCAGATACTCTAGTAATGGCTATTGGTGGATGGGGTATTTGATATGGTTTCATATGGAAACCAAGACCAATTTCATCTATTGGTTCAGGTATCGTGAAATCCCAGTATTCGTGTTTATAGTTACCTGGCTTTGGGTCGTTCCAAATTTGTAATATTGTATCAATAGCATCTTTAGTAAGGGTTCTCTGAATCCCGGATTTAGGATCTATACCAAAAACCTCGAAATCACCTATGAATCCCCCAGATCCTACTCCCCAAATAAACCTACCTTTTGCCATATGATCTAATTGTGCAATTCTGTGAGCAAGAATAAATGGATTATGGTTAGGCATACACGAAACCCCAGTACCTAATATAATTTTTTTCGTTAGACCAAGGGTCTGCGCAATTAATAGATCTGGTGCAGGAATATTTTCCCATTTTGCAGTAAAGTGCTCGCCTATCCAAGCTTCGCTGTAGCCTAGTTCATCCAACTCAATTAATTGAAGGAGGTCATTTTCAAGAGTTTGTGTGATGTCAGAGCCTGGAGGATGCAATGGCATAGTAAAATATCCAAGATTCATGATTAATTTACCCTCACATGTCTTAATAGGCTATATATGTTAAAGAATATGTAGGTCACTTCTACTAAGTGCAGTTTATCAAGTGTAAAAATGTCTTTTTGGACTTGTTACCTAATGAGCAGGCTGTTACATTCTAACATTGTGCCGTAGATAGGAGATAACAATGGATATTTTTGGGAATCGATCGATAGAGATCCTCAGCCAGCTTGGAGTCTATACGGCAGCGCCATTTTTTGAAAGTAAAGTGGCTGAATTTATATGGAAATTCTTAAAAAAACTAGAAGTTAATTTATTCCAAGACCAGTTTGGAAACATCATCGCTCATTATAGACCAGAGAATTCAAATGGCCCTGCTGTGGCTTTTGTTGCACATATGGATCATCCTGGATTTGAGGTAATAGAAATCGACGGTTTTCGTGCTCTTGCTCGTGCTTCGGGAGGAATACCTGCTACATCCCTAGTAAAGCCAACATCGCTAATTGTAGGAAATTTTCCGGAATTTGTAACCGGGATAACGGCTAAACATGAATCAACTGTTGATCCGTTAAACAGGAAGTCGGAAAGATTAGTTTGGATAGATTTGGACGAAAAGCCGAAATTTGATTTGCCAACTGCTGCTGTTTTTAATATTCCCGGGTT
>CAYFFO010000001.1:45402-53603 GCA_964342485.1 uncultured Dehalococcoidia bacterium | reverse complement strand
ACGAAAAGCCGAAATTTGATTTGCCAACTGCTGCTGTTTTTAATATTCCCGGGTTTGAATTAAAAGGAGATACTATCTATATGAGGGCCGTTGATGATCTTGCAGGTTGTGCTGCAATTTTATCTTTATTTGAAGAGCTTAAGTCACATAGAGATAATTTGAACAAAGCGGCAACTGCAAACTTAAACACGGAAGTCGAAGTGTATGGTATTTTCACTCGTGCAGAAGAAGTAGGGCTTTTCGGTGCTAGCTTAGTTGCTGAATCTGGTATTCTTCCTAAACAAACAGCTATAATTTCGATAGAATCTAGCTCAGTTTTACCAGGTGTTAATCAAGGATCAGGACCAATCATTCGAACTGGCGATGCTGCAAAAACTTTTGATTCGTCCGCAGAAGCAATACTTTCGAGAGGAGTTCTTAGTGTTCAAAAGAGCAATTCTCAATTTAAATACCAAAGACGCTTGATGTACGGTGGAGTATGTGAAGCAACAGCTTTTTCTGCATATGGATATAGCGTTACAGGCATTGCTTTCCCGTTGGGCAATTACCATAACTCTACAAGCGGACTTCTAGATATTAATGGAGATGTGGATGCAGAATATATAAAATGTCAGGATTACCTATATGGAATTCAATTACTTACCGAAGTAGCTTTAAACAGTGAATTGTCAACACCAATGGAGCCTGACAGATTAAAGGAGAATATGAAAGTAGGAGATGAAGAAAGAGAAAAACTAGCTATGACTAAGTGGGATTTTGATTAAAGTGCTTGGAGTAAGCTTGACACTTTCAACATGACTAATCTAATCTTTTTTTAAAAGCTATGACGGAACCGAGTAACGGGTTTATGGCTTCAGAGCGAGCCTGGTTTGGTGTGAGCAGGTGTAGCCAAGTCCGTGAATATCCTTCCAGAGCAGCGTGCTGAAAACCTGTACGATCAAGTTTCTAATTTGATTGTAGGCCAGTAGGAAGCGACGGGTTGATTATCCGTTATCTTAATCCATCCGGAATACAATTCGGGTAATGAGTGTTTCACGATGTTTAAATTGTGGGAAACCAGAGTGGTACCGCGGGACAGACATCCCGTCTCTATTTGGGGCGGGATGTCTGTGTTTTTGGTATCTAATAGTGATTCGAGAAGAATTGGGGGAAAAGGAAGATGTTTAAAGATGTAAATTCCAAGATAGATTTTCCATCTATGGAAAAGGCCATTTTAAATTGGTGGGACAATCAGGGAATAATGAAAACGTACCTTCAGAGAAATAAGGACGCTAGTAAGCGATTCTCTTTTATAGACGGACCTATAACTGCGAATAATCCTATGGGTGTACATCATGCCTGGGGCAGGACGTACAAAGACCTGTTTCAAAGATATAAGACTATGAAAGGGTTCAAGCAACGTTATCAAAACGGTTTTGACTGTCAGGGCCTTTGGGTTGAAGTAGAGGTAGAAAAAGAGCTTGGATTGAAATCGAAACAAGATATTGAGTCGTTTGGGATAGAAAAATTTGTCGAGATGTGTAAGGCAAGGGTTAAAAAATATGCCGATATTCAAACTCAACAGTCAATCAACCTCGGATATTGGATGGATTGGGATAATTCATATTTTACGATGTCAGATGAGAACAATTATACAATCTGGCATTTCTTAAAAATCTGTCATGAGAAAGGTTGGATATATGAGGGTACTGATGTTATGGAGTGGTGCCCTAGATGTGGAACAGGACTATCTCAACAGGAAGTTGTTACTGAAGGATATCGAGACATTGTACACCCTGGACTATTCGTGAAATTCCCTTTGATTGATCGTGAAGGAGAGGCCTTATTAGTTTGGACAACGACTCCATGGACACTTACTAGCAATACCGGAGTTTATGTACATCCTGATCTAACGTACGTAAGGATTAGGACAGAAGAAAACGATGTTCTGTATCTTTTAAAAAGCCGTCTTGTAGAAATCAAGAAGGATTATCAAATATTAGATGAAATGTCTGGCGATAAGCTTGATGGGCTTATCTATCAAGGCCCCTTTGATGAACTACCTGCCCAAGCGGGTGTGGAACACAGGGTGGTTCTGTGGGAAGAGGTAAATGAAAATGAGGGTACAGGAATTGTTCATACAGCACCAGGAGCAGGAGCAGAAGATTTCAGAATAAGTAAAGAGCGAGATTTGCAGGTTATAGCTCCACTGGATGAATTTGGAATATTTATTGAAGGGTTTGATTGGCTAACGGGTAAAAGTGTTTTTGATGTAAACGACTCTATCTATAAAGACCTAAAAAGCAAAGGGTTTTTCTATCGTCTTGAAAAATATAAACATCGTTATCCTGTATGCTGGCGATGTGATACCGAACTTGTTTTCAGGCTTGTCGATGAATGGTTTATATCAATGGATGTTTTGCGAGAAAAGATAGCAAATATTGCTCGTAATATAAGATGGATACCTGAATTTGGATTAGACAGGGAACTAGATTGGTTGCGAAACATGGACGACTGGATGATTTCCAAGAAGCGTTATTGGGGATTAGCCTTACCTATTTACAAATGTAAATGTGGTGAAACACAAGTAATTGGTAGTGAAATAGAACTTGAAGAATTAGCGGTAGAAGGATGGAATGAATTTAATGGCAATTCTCCTCATAGGCCGTGGATAGATTCAGTAAAAATCAGCTGCAGCCAGTGTGGTGATCCTGTTTCTAGAATAAAGGATGTTGGTAATGTCTGGTTAGATGCAGGGATAGTACCATACTCAACAATTGGTTACCGAAATGATAAAGAGTATTGGAAGCAATGGTTTCCAGCTGAGTGGATATCTGAGAGCTTTCCAGGTCAATTTCGTGGATGGTTTTACTCTCTTCTTGTCATGAGTACTGTTTTGGAAGAAACTGAACCGTTTAAGAATCTATATAGCTATGCAACCATGAGGGATGAACATGGTGAGGAAATGCATAAGAGCAAAGGCAATGCTATATGGTTTGAAGATGGTGCTGGAAAAATGGGCGTTGATGCAATGCGTTGGTTGTACTGCCGCCAAAATCCCGCTGCTAATTTAAATTTCGGATATCGTGCTGCAGATGAAGTACGAAGACAGTTTCTTATTCCACTATGGAATGTTTATTCATTCTTTGTTACATATGCCAATATTGATGGTTATGATCCAACCGCTAAAGCTCCTGATATTAAAGACAGGCCGGAATTGGACAGGTGGATTTTGTCAGAACTTCAAATACTTATTGTTAAAGTAAGCACTTTTCTTGACGATTACCAACCGGATAAAGCCACACGATTGCTCGAGGAATTTGTAAATGACCTGTCGAATTGGTATGTCAGGCGTAGTCGACGACGATTTTGGAGAAGTGATACGGATACAGATAAATTGTCGGCATATGAAACACTTTATGAATGCCTTGTAACGATAATAAAATTACTTGCACCAATGACACCATTTATAACCGAAAAAATCTACCAAAATCTAGTGGGTAAATTAGGAAATGGGAAAGACAGCGTACATTTAGAAGATTTTCCGGAAGCCAAAGAAAAATATGTGGACGAGGACCTGTCTGAGGCCACAAGGTTGGCTATGAAGTTGTGTAGTCTTGGACGCTCCGCGAGAAGCCAGGCTGGTATTAAAGTTCGTCAACCGTTGAATGAAATGCTAGTAAAGCTAAGATTCCCGGCTGAGGAAAAGCATTTAAATAGAGTATTGCATCAAATCATTGAAGAGCTAAATATAAAAAATATCAGTGTGCTAGATAATGAAAACACTGTTGCTCGCTATAATATCAAGCCTGACATGTCAAAAATAGGACCTAAATATGGCTTGCGTACAAAAGAGATACTTAATGAATTATCTAAGGCAGATCATTCATCCATAGCAAGTTTAATATTGTCCAACAAGCCTGTAACGTTAGGAGACTTCACTATTGAGCCAGGCGAACTTGTGGCAGAAAGTAGTGCAATTGAAGGCTATATAGTCAGCACTGAAGCGGGTTATACAGTGGCAATTTCTACCATTATTAGCGACGAATTGCGTTCAGAAGGGTTTGCTAGAGAATTTATTCACTTGGTCCAGACCATGCGTCGTTCCGCTGATTTTATGATATCTGACAGGATTATTATTTATTTTGAAGGTCATTCGGACATTGATAGTATTTTAGAGAATCATAATGAATATATAAAAAATGAATCCTTGGCTGATGAGATTAGCAGAGCAAAGATTCCTTCTTCAGCCTATGTAGAAAAACATGAAATTGATGACAATCCGATAACCATTGCGGTTTGTTTGTCCGGTCAGCCTGATTGAAAAACGGCTTTTAAAATAAAGTCATAGCTGGGATTGTAATTTACGTGAAAAGAGTTTTAAGAAAGTCTCTTTGCTAGTTTTATCACAGCTGTTTTTGTCTCAATTCCTCTAACAAATTCGACAGTGATTTGGTCATTAACTTCATAAGACCAAAGAGTAGTGAGAAATTCTGCCAAATCTGTTGTTGGTATAGCATCTATTTTAGTTATAACGTCGCCAATTTCCAAACCAGCCGTGAATGCAGGCCCACTTCTTGAGATGTTTGTAATAATGACACCTTCTGAAACGCCAATCCCATACCTTGTTGAAAGGGTAGATGTCATATCTCTTCCAATTAGTCCTATTCTTGGTCGTATAACTACGCCGTTTTCAATAAGGCTTTTTATGACCGGACCCGCTACTGTGATACTTGCCGCAAAACTAATCCCTTCGGCCTGTCTTAAAGTAGCCTGATTTATACCTATAACCTCTCCTTTCATGTTTACCATTGGACCTCCGCTGTTACCAACATTTACAGCAGCATCTGTTTGAATCAATCCATAAAACTGGCCTCTTTTGGTATTTATAGAACGGCCTAGACCACTTACTATTCCTAATGTGACGGTTGGCCCTCCTTTAAGAGCAAGTGCATTTCCTATGGTCATTACCCAGTCGCCTACATTAGTGTTTTTAGTTTCTAGAATATCTGCTGATGGAAGGTTCATAGCTGGTATTTTGAGCACTGCAATATCTGTTACTGGATCACGGCCTGCAATTTTTGCATCGTATGATTGGCCGTCTGGCAAATGGACTTTTATATCGTCTGCATTTTCTACAACGTGCCAGTTTGTTACTATGTATCCGTCGTTTCGAACTATAAAACCAGATCCAGCTCCACCCTCATCAAAATTGGAAAAAAACCCTCTGACTTCTGTTTCGGTTGAAATAGTCACTACCCAAGGTGTCACCATTTTGACTATCTCGGAAATAGAATTCGGTCCTAAATTTAATAAAGCACCGTTATTTGAAGATGTTTTAAGATCGTCCTCAGGTGTAATTTTAGCCGGTGTGGGTGTTACAACTACAGTGACTACCAAAGGTGGTATATAGCTTGTGGGAGTGGGAGTAAGGCTATTAGATAAAGAACATCCCGTTAATATAATTGACCAGAGGAAAACTATTATAATGAAATTTGTAGTTAACTTGTTATTAATTATCATGTTTTGCCGATAACATCTTCATTTTGACTCTTGAAAATCCACCTAAAAGTATTCTTATATTGTGCTTTTCTTCTCCTAGACTGTCGAGATATTTGGAATACCTTGAAGTTAAAAGCGCACCAAACAGTAAGATCATAGCCGATACATATACCCAAGTTAACAAAGCAATTATTGCACCAACGGAACCGTATATTAAATTGTATACGAAAGGAAAGGACTTCAAATACCAAGAAAATACCATGTTTGCACCTGTGAATGATAGGGACGCAAGGATAGCCCCTGGCAAGACAATTGTGAAATTCACATCAGTATTTGGAAGAAATCTATAGAGAAAAACAAAAGCACAGAACGCAAGGGATGGCAACAGAAGATTTGGGATCAAATTCCATAACATTTCTGTAAAGTGTTTAGTATCCGGGGTCAATACCCTGACGGTAATTTCTCGTAGCATTGTGAATGTTGGAGAACTGAACAGGACAATTAGTATTAAAAGACTGGCAGCTAGTACAAGCGCAAAGTCGATTAAACGTTCTTTCAAAAATGGTCTCGTTTTTTTTATACCCCAAGCCGCATTAATACCCTTCCTGATGGCACCAAATGCAGAAGTGGCTGCCCAAAACAGCCCAAAAACACTAACTATACCAGTGATAGTTCGTGCTGATACTATACCCTGTACTGTCTGGCTGATGTAATCACTTGAAACCGGTAAAACCTTTGCTAAATTGTTGGCTAATTGATCTTGTTCCGCTTCTGGGCCTAATATAAATCCGAGTACGGAAATTATTGCAAGAAATAAAGGGAAAAGAGAAAACAGTGTATAAAATGATATTGCACCTGCCATATAAGGGCAGTTCCTATCAAGAAATTGATTTACACACTCGATACAGAAGAGAATAAATCTAACAAAAGCCATAGTCGGTGTTAATAGTTGTACGTTTCAGATTGAAATTGTAGGTTGCACATTATGTTGTATGATCCATGCAATTATTGAACAAACAGATTATTGAGTGTTATTGGTGTAATGAAATATTCTTTTTTATATTTGATAGATTTTAGCACAAGAAACAAAGCGAAATTGTTGGAACTGGGAAGTGTATAATTTAACCACAAATAACCAGCACATTGTGTATATAAAAAGAGAAATCCGAGTATCTAATCGTATAATATACGAGAGGTGACGTGCTATAATGATCTCAAATCAAGTAACGGTTTTCAAGGAGATAGATTGATAGCTGAACGTGTACGAGATTACGAGGCAGTTCTGGTTCTAAGTCCAGAGGCGACTGAAGACGAGATTGCTGCAACTATTCAAAAAATAGAGGAAGTTATTTCTGAAGGTGGGGGAGATGTTGTCGAAAAAGAAATCTGGGGATTGAAAAAATTGGCATATAAAATCAACGGATTTACGGAAGGAAATTACGCCTTAGTAAAATTTTCACTTAATGCAGGAGGTGTAGCTGAATTGAACACATCTCTAAATATGAGTGAAGACGTTATACGATTCTTAGTTAGTCGTATTTGACTAAAGTGAGTTTTGATAGAAAGTCGGAAAAACTGTGACACTTAACAAAATGATGATAATTGGGAATGTAGGGAGTGATCCGGAAATGAGGTATACTCCGAATGGAAATCCTGTAACCTCCTTTAGCGTGGCTACTAATAGACGCTGGACCTCTGCCGATGGAGAACAACAGGAAGAGACGGAATGGTTTAGAGTTAATGCTTGGAATCGCTTGGCAGAGACATGTAACCAATACGTATCCAAGGGCATGAAGGTTTACGTAGAAGGGAGACTTAAAAGTAGTCCATGGATGGGTAATGATGGACAGCCTCGCGCGGGCAATGAAATTAGTGCAGCCGAGATAAAATTTTTGGATAGGGCGTCGCAGACACCTGGAGATGCTGAAGCTTCGAATACCGGAGATATTGAAGATCTTCCATGGTAGAGACTAAACAAGGAAATTTAAATTGACAACAGTTTCAGAAAATGCAAGAAATCCTGCCACAGGCGGACCGCAAGGCTCCGGAAATAGACCTTCCCCAAGAGACGGTTCTCAACAAAGACGACCATCGAGACCGAGATACTATGCTCGACGGAAGGTGTGTGGATTTTGTGCGAATAAAGTCACGCATGTAGATTACAAAGATACAGATACCTTAATGCGTTATGTATCTGACCAAACAAAGATCGAGTCGAGGCGAAAATCAGGTGCATGCTATAAGCATCAGCGCGAACTATCTAGGGCTATAAAAAGAGCTCGTCATTTGGCCATGTTACCGATGAGTCGTACTCACCTTACAGTACCAACATCGATGCCGTATCGTAGGGGTCCGCGATAATCCAATTGTACAGAGAATAATTTCAAGATCAGGCTTTTTTTATTGTATTTGATTATTCTGATCTAATTGAAAAAGCTTTTCTCTGGGGGTTGGCATGTTAAGACCTAAAAGACTGGGACATATTGTACTAAGAGTACTAGATATTGAAAGGTCTATTAGGTTCTATTCTGAAATCCTTGGTCTCACAAATACTTTTTCTATTGCTAATAAAATGCACTTCATGAGTGCTTCAGGTGATTCTTCCCATGAAGTAGCACTTGTTTCAATAGGGAATGAGGCCCAAAGACCGAATTCAAATATGGTAGGGCTATCCCATTTTGCGTGGCAGATGAACTCGATAGAAGATTTGGAATCCCTTT
>CAYFFO010000001.1:43793-45302 GCA_964342485.1 uncultured Dehalococcoidia bacterium | reverse complement strand
AGTGAATGGAAACGGTATTTCTATACTGGTGGAAGAAATGTAGTTCTTGTAGAAAAGTAAGGACTTGGCTTTTAAACGAAGGTATTAATTTTCGAGCAAGAGATTTTTTCGAAGAACCTTTTTCTGAAGTGGAGATCCGGAATATTGTTGGTGAAGGTAGTCTTAGAGAAATTTTTTCTTTTAAAAGTCCAAGTTTTAGGAAGATAGGAGCTAATCCTGATTCGTTGAATGAGGACATGATGATTGAACTTATGCTAATTGAGCCACGTTTGATTAGAAGACCACTGATTGTAATTGGCAAAAAGGTTGTGATAGCCACCAATTTAGATGTGATTCAAGAAACAATAAAAAAACAGTTATTATAACCAGTAATATTTCGGAACAACAGATTGGAAAATTGTCTGAATTCGGTTAAATTATGATTGAGATATAACGGTAGTAGGATTTTATGATGGTAGAAAATATTTTTGTTGAAAGAGTAGGGTCTATTGCGAATGTTATTTTTGACAGACCTGAAAAACGTAATGCAATTAATTATGAGGATTGGCATAAGCTAGGAGATATTGTAAGAGATCTTAGTGTAGACGATGAAATTAGAGTAGTAATATTTACTGGTAAAGATGATTCGTCTTTTTCTGCAGGGGCAGATATAACGGATTTTGGCGAACGCAGGAATAATTCAAGGCAAGCTGCGTTATATCAGGAGGCTTTTGATAGGGCATTGGGTGCTATCGAATCATTACAAATACCAACCATAGCTAAGATTAAAGGTACCTGTATTGGAGGGGGTTGTGAATTGACGTTGGCAATGGATATCCGAATAGCAGCAGACAATGCCATATTTGGTATTCCAGCAGCCAGGCTTGGTATAGTGATCGGATATCAGGAAATGAGGCGACTTGTAGCTATGATTGGACCAGGTAATGCATCTTACCTGTTGATGTCAGGTAGATTAATAGATGCTTCAACGGCTCTTCATTTTGGGCTAGTCAACAGCGTTTTATCACTATCAAGTATTGATGAGTATGTTACTGAACTTGCTGTTGAAATATCTCGATTGGCTCCTCTTTCTCATAAGCAACACAAATACATACTCCAACGAGTATTGAAGGATCCTCAACTTTTGAATATGAGTTCTGAGGACAGAAAAATCCCATTTGATAATTTTGATAGTGATGATTTTCATGAGGGGTATAAAGCTTTTCAAGATAGGCGAAATCCGGTATTTAAAGGACGCTGATCTGTGAACGAATTTAAGGAAACATCAGGTCCATTATCAGATATCAAGGTACTAGATGTAACTCAAATGATGGCAGGGCCATTTTGTTCAATGTTGTTAGCTGACATGGGAGCAGATGTTGTAAAGATAGAAAAACCTGAAGGAGATGATATACGAAGGGCCGGCCCTCCATTCATCAATGGTGAATCAGCAGCATTTTTAGGGATTAATAGAAATAAAAGAAGTATTTCAATTGATTTAAGTCTTCCAGAGGGGCAGGAGATCTTGCG
>CAYFFO010000001.1:41974-43693 GCA_964342485.1 uncultured Dehalococcoidia bacterium | reverse complement strand
TTAATAGCTCCATATCAAGCTTTTCGGACACGTAATGGCTATATTGTTGTTGGGGCTGCTAACCAAGCGAATTGGGAACGATTTTGTGAAGCTATCAATCGACAAGACTTACTTCAAGACAGTATGTACACTACGGGAGCTATGCGAAAAAGTAATCAAGAAGAACTAGCTTCTACCATCGAAAATACCCTAACAAAAAAAGACACAGATTATTGGCAAACCATTCTTGATAATGCAGGCGTTCCAAACGGACCTATAAATAACCTTGAAGCTGTATATAATGATCCACATGTCAAGGCTAGGAATATGGTGAAAGAGTTATCACATCCGATTGCAGGTTTAATTAAAAACATAGGTCTTCCATTGAAATTGTCTGAAACGCCAGGCTCTATTCGTGTTGCGTCGCCTACTTTAGGACAGCACACAGAGCAAATTTTGGCAGAGTATGGTTTTAGGCCGAGTGAAATCACTTCCTTGAAAAATGCTAAAGTCGTTTACTGATTTAACAAAAGGAAACTGATTATATAGGAAAGGTTAGTGAAATTGCTCAGCTGTAATATCTTGCATAACGTTACGTATAGATTCAATCAGTGCATCAATATGTGATTCATCGGTAATGGTTGAAAGTGATCCAGCACAGCTTTGTTGTAGAAGAATGCCTTTATTCAATAATCCGCTAAAAATCGCTTTTGACATTTTTTGGTCGGCCAGAATTTTTGAGCGATAGTCTTTAATCTCTCTGACACCAAAGTGTAATCCAAAAAATGAACCTGTTCCTGTCACAGATGCATCCATTTCAAGTTCATCAAATATAGACTGCAATTTTTTCCTAACAACAGATCCCAGATGATTTAGTCTTTCATAGGTATTGACATCTAATTGTTCCAGGGTAGTCTTACCGGCTTCCATCGACATTGGGTTGCCATTAAATGTCCCCGAATGAGGTATAAATCCATCTATATTTTGGTCAAACTGTTCCATAACTTCATACCTACCACCAAAAGCGCCCACGGGCAATCCGCCACCTATTATTTTTCCAAGAGCCGTTAGATCGGGTCTAATCTGCATAATCTGTTGAGCTCCACCGGGCGACATACGGAAACTTTGAACTTCATCAAAGATGAGTAGAATGTTGTATTCCAGGGTAATATTTCTGATTCCTTGTAAATAATTTTGCTGAGCTGGTAGATAGCCGAAGTTGGAAACAATTGGCTCCATTATTATGCATGACAAATCATCTTTATTACTATTAATTATGTTTTCTGATGTATCTAAATCGTTGAAAGGGAGAACCACTATGTTGTCCAATAAGTTTTGAGGAATTCCATCAAATTCTGGTACAGGGTTATATCTTGATGGATCTAGTTGATTTAGCGGGGGGTTAACGCTTATAGAAACTTTATCGTGTGAACCATGATAGCCACCCTCGATTTTGCCAATTTTATGTTTTCCTGTGAAAGCACACGCAGCTCTAATAGCATTCATAGTGGCTTCAGTCCCTGAGCTAGTAAATCTAAGTAAATCAATAGACGGTATTCTTTTATGTAAGATTTCACTTAAAGCTGTCTGGGATTCTGTTGGTGCACTGAATGCAACTCCTTTTGTTGCTTGAGCGTGTAAAGCAGCGACGATCGAAGGATGGGCATGGCCCAGTATTAAACTTGTAGCATTCAGCATAAAATCCAAGTATTTGTTGCCATCTACGTCGTATAAATAGTG
>CAYFFO010000001.1:0-41874 GCA_964342485.1 uncultured Dehalococcoidia bacterium | reverse complement strand
CTGGCCCTGTTTTCGTTTGTACGTTTCCTTTAATTGCGTCAATGAATGTAAGACTCGATTCTCTTATACCTGCAAAGCCAAGAATAGGTCTAGATGGCTGGGCCTGAAGTTTAATCCAATTTTCAAGCTCGAAACGATACCTATATTTTCCCGTAACCAAATCTGCTGTTATTTCACCATTAGTCGTTAAAATTTCAAGTGTTAGTCCAAGTTCTTCTTGATGCCTAAGATCGAAAGCCCATTGTGCTATTGCATCCTTATACTGTAATAAACCGATGCCTATAGATATTCCATTTCCATGTTCGTGATCCACACCAAAAACGTCTACTCGATTCGCACTCTGTTCTATTAAGAAATCGGCAACGTCCAAATACCAAATACTTAATCCTGAAACAATTTTTCCCAATTCTGGAGCGTCGTTAGCCCAAGTTGTTGTCCAATTAGATTTCAAAGAGATTTTAATCGATAATAGACTACCTAGGCATTTGGATTCCAAAAGGTTTTTTATTGCAGTAAGGGCTGGAGTGTACCGTAGTTCCAAATCTGTATGAAATACTCTTGTTGATTTTTCCGCTAATTCTAACATTGACGTTACTTGCTGGTCCCCTGGTGCGGGAGGTTCTATCCAAATGTGTTTATCTGCTTGAATCGCAGATATAGCTACAGTCGAGACAAGATTTGATGGAACCCCTATCATCACTGCGTCTACCCCTGATGTATCCAGTAGAGCATTATAGCTATCAAAAACAGTAGCTTCAGGAAACTTTTGTTGCGCTAATTGGCGTGTTGTTTTTGAAGGAGCTGCTACTGCTTTTATCAAAACATCAGGACATTCTATAATACTGGGTACGTAGGCATCTTTAGCCCAGTTACCATATCCTATAAGACCGATTTCTATTTTCTTATTCAAGCTGAAAAATCTCGTTTATTTAGCTGTTAGTCCGCCGTCGATTACCAATTCTGATCCAGTTATATAACTGGCTTCGTCTGATGATAAAAAAAGAACTCCGTATGCCACATCTTTGGGGTTGCCGAAACGAGAGATAGGAGTTTCAGATATACGTAATTCTCTGTCAATTTCATTAGGAAATACTTCAAAAAGCATATCAGTATTTGTTAGTCCAGGATGAACGGAATTTACACGGATCCCATACTTTGCATATTGTACTGCAGCAGCTTTAGTGAACGTCCGGATTGCACCTTTAGAAGCATTGTAGACACTTTGTATTCTGCTTCCTATAAGGCCTGCAACAGATGATATATTTGTGATGGCACCTCCTCCAGATAGACGCATTTTAGCAACTGCAATTTTGGTGCCGAGAAATACGCTTGTGGCATTAGCTGACATTATTAAATCCCATTGTTCGATAGTGGTTTCTTCTACTCTGCCTCGATGGTAAAGTCCGGCATTGTTTACTAGTACATCGAGGTTACCAAATTTCCGTTGGATTGTATTTATTGCGTTTTTCCAGTCAAGCTCCACAGTCGTATCGAGTTTGCAAAACATTGCTTCAAATCCTGTAGAACGTATTTCTGCAGCCACCATTGATCCTCGTTCTTCTAGAATGTCAGCAATTATTATCCGGGCACCTTCTTTGGCGAAAAGTCTTGCTTGAGATTCCCCGAGTCCCTTTGCGCCTCCAGTAATCAGACATGTTTTGTTATATAGTCTCATTTGAAGGTGTAGCAACTTTGGATAGTACTTCATTCATACTACCCGTACGGAATCCTTGGAGATCAACTGTCGAGTAACTGTATCCGATTGTTCGGAATCTTTCCGCTATTTGTTCTCTAATGGGAGATTTGGTAATAAAAGAAATTTCGTCGCTGCTCACTTCTATCCTGGCAACGCTACCATGATGTCTGACCCGAACTTGTTGCAATCCCATATCTCGCAGAAAGTATTCTGCTTTAGCAATTTTTTCTAATGCTTCAAGGGATACAGGCGTGCCGTATGGTATTCTTGACGATAAGCAAGCTTGTGCAGGTTTATCCCATGTCGGTAAACCCATGTGTTTTGAAAGTTCTCGGATTTCCTTTTTGTTGAGTTCTGCTTCTACAAGGGGCGATCGTATCTTGTGGCGACTTGCTGCTTTTAAGCCAGGTCTAAAATCCGAAAGGTCGTCAAGATTAGACCCGTTAACGATAAATTGATAATTCTCCTTAGATGCTATTTCAGAGAGTTTTGTATAAAGTTCATCTTTACAGAAATAACATCGGTCTGGTTGATTACGTCTGTATTGTTCCCGGTCTATTTCATTTGTTTTTACAATTCTATGGTTAAGGCCGATGGTTTGGGCTGTATTCTTTGCTTGGTTAAGTTCTGAAGGTGCTAGACTTGGAGACTGTGCTGTAACTGATATACATTTTTCATTAAGGATCTTAGTAGAAATCGCTGCTAAAAGTGTACTGTCGGCCCCTCCCGAATAAGCTACAATTACAGAAGTCATCTTACTAATGATGTCTTCAAGAGTTTTTGCTTTGTCATTTAAAATCGATGTAGTTTTATAACTGCGTTGCGTCATTTGCTTGATAAACAGTATGGGTTTAAATGCTTGAATCATCATATCATGACTAGAGTTCATTTTATGATTGTAAATCTTGTCTTTTATGGGATTAGTTTGACAAATCGCTTGGAATTTTGAGAAATCAACTTTAACTGTCGTGGTAAAGGCTAATATTAAATATTTAGATAAGAGAGTTATCAACTCGACATGGAAAAAGCTTTACTTGAATCTGGTAAGATTGAGGTACTTCCCATCAAAGATTTTAAAAATTCGTCTGAATTGGGATGTTTCTCATATTTTATCGCGATAAAAATTTATTACAAATGGATAAATTATAAAAATGGAAGGACTTAGGCAGCTACTTTCTAAATTTCAAAAGGGAAATATTAGCATTGATGAAATGATATCAAGGCTTTCCGTCTTGCCTTATGAAAATCTCGAGTTTGCCAAAGTAGATCATCATAGAGCTCTTAGGAAGGGATTTCCAGAGGTGATTTATGGACAGGGCAAAACAGCTGAGCAAATTATCTCAATTATTGAATCGATGGTTAAATATTCGGATAAATTGTTGGCGACGCGTATAGAACCTAATATAGCCAAACAGATTGCTGTTAAGATCCCAGAATCCGTTTATTATAATCATTCTCGCCTACTGGTAATTAATAAGGATACTCAAAGTCGCACTATTCCAGGAGTTGTTGTTATAAGTGGAGGAACTTCTGACCAACCTATAACAGAAGAAGTAATAGTGACAGCAGAAATAATGGGTTGTGATGTGACGAAAATTGTTGATGCAGGGGTCGCTGGTATTCATAGACTTCTTGATAATCTGGACACTCTTTCCAATGCTACTGTTGTGGTAGCGATTGCAGGAATGGAAGGAGCCCTTCCTTCAGTTGTCGGTGGTCTAACTAGGGCACCAGTTATAGCTGTGCCAACGAGTGTAGGATATGGTAGCAGCTTTGGTGGAATTGCAGCTTTGCTGGCAATGCTTAATAGTTGTGCACCAGGTGTTGCAGTAGTAAATATTGATAATGGTTTTGGAGCCGGATACATAGCCGCTAATATTGCAAGATTGGCTGATAGTACGGACTCAAATCAGCGACAATAGAATGTTAATTATACTGGGTCCAAAATTCTGTTTAGAACAATTAATACTGCGCAAAGTAGTAGATGGCAAATCTAGATAACAATTGAAAATACTGACAGAAACCTTAAAAGTAACATTATAATTTTATTATGAAACAAACTTTAGAATTCTCTGAAATCACTAGTATTGAAGCCGAATCTTTTGGTGAGCCTGGAAAGCGAACTTTTAGAATAGTAGTTTCTGCAAGTAATGGTTCGGCGATAATGTGGCTTGAAAAAGAACAACTTCTTCAGCTTGCCTTGGCTATACAAGAATTATTGCAAACCTTGCCTAATGATACAGACAACTCTGATATATACAAACCTTCAAACGACAAAGAATTTGTAAACCACATAGAATTTCATATAGGCAAGCTTGTTCTTGCGCATGAAGGTGATAATAGGAGATTCATTATTGATGCATATGACTTGGATAAAGATACAGAATTACCTGTTGTTCGTATATGGGGAGAAAAGGGAGAATTGACTAATTTTGCTGATAATGCAATAAAAATTTGTTCCGCTGGCCGGCCAGTTTGCCCTCTTTGTAATGTGCCTATGGAATCTTCAGGTCATGTTTGTCCAAAGGTTAATGGGCATAATTTACATTCATTGACGAAGAATGAATAATATTTATAACAGGATAATGTAAAAGGTGTCCACTAAATTCCAATGTCACGAAATGTTTTCGAAAATTTCGACGATGAAACTATTTTGGCGACTCTCAAAATGGGTAAGGTGGCCAAATCTTATCAAATACCATGGAGTTCTAATTATACTTTCCTAGTAGAGCTTGATACTGGTTCCCAGGCTAATTGCAAGGCTATATATAAACCAAAAAATGGTGAGAAACCACTTGTCGATTTTCCTTCAGGGACTTTGTATAAAAGAGAATACGCTGCATTTTTGTTGAGTCGATATTTGGGATGGCCATCTGTACCTATAACGGTTATTCGAGAAGGGCCTTTTGGAATTGGTTCGATGCAAATTTATATAGAATCAAACCCAAATATCACGTATTTTGACCTTAATTTAGATAACTCGAACCTTTTTCATCAGTTCGCTGTTTTTGATCTACTAGCCAACAACGCTGATAGAAAGGCAGGACATTGCTTGTTGGGATCAGATGGAGAAATATGGAGTATTGATCATGGCTTAACATTTCATCAAGATTTTAAATTGCGAACAGTAATGATGGAATTTTGGGGACAAAATATAAATTCGGATCTTATAGTTGGTTTACAGAGATTGGTGTCAGATTTAGATAACCCATCTGATTTGCAAGAACAGCTTTTTCGTTTACTTAATCAGGCTGAAATAGAAATGTTAAGAAAAAGAACAGAATCAATTATCGAAAAGCCTGTTTTTCCAAATCTCGACATTAATCGAAATATTCCCTGGCCCCTGGAATAGATAGAAGTTGGTTATTTATAAGACTACTTCGCATGCCTGGTAAAAACAGATTTTATCTTTTTAGATAAAGCATTGATTAATCTATCATTTGTTTTTGTAGAAGATAGGAGATTATTAGCTATTGATAGAGAAATGTCCGGATTACCTACTATAAGCGGTGATCTCCAAGACCTGATTGATGTAAAGTTTGGCCTATTCTGATCCCAATTAGGCCAGAATGAATCAAATGTTTCCCAGTGTAAATTATTGGGTTTCAAAACAGAAGTATTTGTATTACTTTGTCCGATTAATACAGTTCCCCCGGCTTCTTTAATTAAGATTGATCCAGCTACGACGTCCCAAATATATGGAGAGGCGATTAATGAATATGACAAACTGCCAGAAGCGTTCATTGCCATTTCATAAGCAATACTGCCAGCTATCCTAAGTTCCCCGCCGCTGAAATTGTTTTTTATAAATTGATATTTGTCGTGAAAAGATCCCGGTAAAGTAATTAACCTGTCGTTTCTTTGCCCAATAGGCTTACCGAGATATAGTTCTTGTTCATCAACATAAGCTCCTCCTCCTGAACTTGCGTGGAATATTGATCCATTTGCTTTTCCTGGCCAAGGTACAAAGATAGAACCTACTATAGGTATGCCACGATGCAAAACCCCAATTGAACTTGCGAAAATAGGTAACCCGTTGAGAAAGTTTTTTGTGCCGTCAAGAGGATCTAAAACCCATGTATAATCAGGGACTTTACCTTTTAACGGAATTTTATCCTCTTCACCTATGATTCCATGCTCAGGGAATGAGTCAGCAATGCTTTTAACAATGAAATCTTGTACTTTATTATCTACTTCTGTAACCGGGTCACTTTTCTGGACATCCTTATAGGTGGTTTTGAAATCTTTACCAAAATTGTCCATGATTATCTCCCCTGCTCCTTGGGCCATTTTGATTGCTGCGACCTTAATTAGCTTTATGGTGTCAGTAGGGTGATTTGAAAAGGGATCGATATTGTTCTTAGTCATATTGCAAGTATACTCGCATGTTTTTTAATTTTCAGAGTCTAGCTTTGGTAATATTAATTGCTATTTAGTAGTGATCGGTAGGTTGTTTATTAAGATCAATGCGTTCCTAAATATTTTTATGCATGCTCTTCGCCTCTTCCCAGAGAGAGTTTTTGTCTTCCATCGATAAAGATTTAAAATCTAGTTTTCTTTTAAATGCTAGATTTTCCATTATTTCAAATCTTTTCTTGAACTTCTTATCTGCTTTCCTTAGGGCAAATTCCGCATCTATTTTCATCCAGCGAGCAAGGTTGACTATAGAAAAAAGTATATCGCCTATTTCTTCTTCTTTGTCTTGTTGTACAATTGAATCTTCTAATTCTTCAATTTCTTCAAAAATCTTTTCTTGTACTTCAGTGATCGTTTCCCAATCGAATGCCATATCAGATGCTCTTTGTTGTAAAGTTTGAGCCTGTGATAATGCTGGTAAGGTTTTGGGTATGCCGTCTAAAATAGACAAGCTGGAATTTTTCCGTTCTGTTTTTTTTATTTTTTGCCAATTTTCAACTACTTCATCTTTTTTCTTTAAATCCATGTTGCTAAAAACATGGGGGTGCCGCCTGATCAATTTTTTTATTATTGCCTCAAATACTGAACGTTCATTAAAGTGGTTTTCTTCTTTGGCAATTTGAATATGAAATACTAGATTAAAAATAAGATCGCCAATTTCTTCCATAATAAGAATTGGATCATTTTCTTCGATCGCATCTAATAACTCGTAAGTTTCTTCAAGAAAATATTTCATCAAGCTTGATGAAGTCTGTTCTATATCCCAAGGACATCCACCTGGGGCCCGCAGTTGTACCATTAGTTGCTGAAGTCCTCTGAAAGTGGATGGAAAAGTATTCATATAGAATTCACCTTTTAGTTTGTTAATCTTGGTTTTGTTTCTGGGTCGCCATTATAAATCTCTGCTAGACTTACTGTATGAACAGATTACTAATTATAGGAGATATTTTGTTTGTCGTATTCCTTGCTGTTTTTTTATTAACCACCAATATCAGATTGGTAGTTAATGCACCCAAGCTCTACAGTTATGGATTTGATAAATATGATATAGAACGAACAACGGGTATCGAACGATTAGAACTCATCGATGCTGGTAGACAGATACGTGAATACTTTAACAATAATGTAGATAGGCTGGATGTTCGAATCTTTGTTAATGGTATAAAGCGAAGTATATATGGCGGAAGAGAAACGACGCACATGGTTGATGTCAAGAATTTGGTTCGGAAGGTGTATCAATTGCAGTATATGGCATTAGTATATATTGTGTTTTTTTTCACAACTGGAGTTATCTTGTTGAGGATAAGGGGCTTTTCAAAGATCGTGAACCTTACATTTCTAACAGGACTCTTTACCATTATAGCTTTCGTGGCATTAAGCTTATTGATGTTTTTTGGATTTGACCGTCTATTTATCGCTTTTCATTTGATAAGTTTCAGCAATGACTTATGGCAACTAGATCCTAGCAGACACATGTTAATTGCAATGTTTCCACAAAACTTTTTCTTTGACGCAACTTTAATTGTTGCGGGGCTAACTATAATCGAATCCGTGATATTGATTGTGCTGCGACCTTTATTAAGAAGGTTGCGAATTTACAATTTCAGGTTACAGAGTTCTTAATTTTGCTTTTTTATGCTCTCTTTATATATGTTTTATAATATGGAGATATAAGATAGAAACCGAGTCTAAATTCATTTTAAAGATCGGTTGTCATCGATTCATAGGAGAGATTCGTTAATGAGTAAGGTGAAATTAAATTTCACTCCATCTGTTCCTGTATTCGATGCTAATGTGGCACTTGGGCGCCGTCATGATAAGGCTGTCAGTGTCGAGTCTCCTCACGATACAAAATTGGAGATGGAAAGAGCTGGGATAGACCATGCCCTGGTGTATTCGCCACATGCGGCTTCATATGATTCTGGAGAAGGGAACCAAATGTTGCTAGACTCTGTAAACGGGTCAGATAGTTTGATTCCTCAATTTGTTTGCAACCCAGCATTTGATGATATAGACCAAGTGGTTATTGGTTTAAAGAATAACAACATACTTTCTGTCAGGATGTTTCCTGGACTTCATAACTATCCTTTTACCTCTTGGATAGTTGAAAGCTGGCTAGATTGGCTATCAGAGGCTGGTATTCCACTATGGTTGCCGATTACGTATGAACAGCTTGGTTCAGCTTATCCTGTCGAACCGAGAGATATTTATGAAACAGTCTCTGCATGGCCCGATTTAAAAGTAGTATTAGTTGAGGCTACGTATCATGATGCTTCTTGGGTTTTCCCCTTGTTAAAAGCTCTTCCCAACCTCTACCTTGAATTATCGCGTTTTGTTTTAACAGACGGAATAGCTTCTATAATCAATTTAATAGGTGCAGAGCGTGTCCTTTTTGGTTCAAGATTTCCAGAGTCAGCAATATCTCCTCAACTTTATAGTATTCACCACTGCGGACTGGATTCTAATAGTTTAAAGGCAGTTTGTTCTGGCAATATTAAAAGCCTGTTAGGTATTAATTAACATGGATACCCCGATAATTGATTTTCATGCACATGTTGGTAATTGGGGCAGGCACAGAGTTAATGGAAACATTGAACGATATATTGAAATCATGGATCATGCTGGTATCGATATGGCATGCATCAATAATATATTTCTTGGTGATGCAAGAGTAGCAAATGACAAAGTAGCTGAAATTGTTTCAAAAAATCCCGATAGGTTTGTGCCGGTTGCTTTTGTCACTCCACACTATCCAGATGAGGCTATATCAGAGTTAGAGAGGGCTTTTTACCAGTTAGGAATGAAGTATCTTAAGATCTATCCGGATTATTATCAAAAACCAAATGATCACCCTGACTATTTCCCCATATATGAATGGTTAAATGAGAATAAAATACCTGTTATGTCACATGCAACTTACCCATTTGATCTACCGGGCACAACAGTGCTAAAAAGGTTTCGAAACCTTTCTCAACGATATCCCAATATTTCCTGGATACTTGCACATGGAGGTAGTTCTGGGCCCGGAAAATTAACAAAAGAAATAAGTGAGCTTGGAAATGTATATCTTGAAACCTGTGGGTCTGGGGCTGCAAAAGATGCCATTGAAAATTCTGTTGAACTTGTAGGCCCAGATCGTGTTCTTTTTGGCACCGATATGGCGCTATTAGATGCGCGTCATCAAATTGGCAAAGTTATAACGGCAAATATTTCTGATAATGATAAAAGAAAAATATTGGGTGGCAATACTATTAAGCTTCTAGATATTTCAACTAACTACGGGGACTGATTCAAAAGAATTTACTGGGAAGGAAAATGCTATGAAAAATATACTTGCTATAGCTGGTGGCAAGCCTGTTAGAACTCTGCCTTTTGATGCCAAATCGCATGATTTTGGTGAGGATGATGTAGAAGCGGTTGCAGAGGTAATTAGGTCTGGATTCCTTAGTAATGGGAATGTTGTAAAACAATTTGAGTCCGATTTTGCTGCTAAGCATGGCGTAGATTTTGCTATCACCGTAAATTCAGGAACGTCTGCAATGCATACTTGTATAGCGGCAATTAATCCTGACCCTGGGGATGAAGTCATAGTTAGCCCATGGACCTCTGGTGGCAGCATATTAGGAACGCTTTTACATAACTGTGTTCCGGTATTTGCTGATATAGATGAATCATACACTCTGGATCCTGAAGATGTTGAAGCAAAAATTACTTCTCGGACACGTGCAATTATCGCAGTTCATCTTTTTGGAAACGTCTGTGATATGACCAAGCTAAAGGATATTGCTAAACGACATGGAATATTTTTGATAGAGGACTGTTGCCAAGCTCATCTTGCGAGACATCAAGGCCAATTGGTGGGCTCAATTGCCGATATTGCTGGATTCAGTTTTGGAGGAAAGCACCTTTCAGCGGGTATGGGAGGGGCTGTGCTAACAAATAACAAGTCTCTATGGGAACGTGGGATACTATTTAGAGACGCGGCGTTACCTCGGGCTAACGGACCAGCTGATGGATTGCCGTACGCGAACCAGTTTCTTGCCGCAAATTATAAAATCAATGATGTTATTGGAGCGATTTTACTTAACCAGCTTGGTAAACTTGATGGATACGTAGAAAACAAGATTCGTAGTGCGAGTAATATTATTGACGAACTTGCAGATATTGACGAAATAATACCTCAACTTGTTCGCAAAGGCGATATTAACAGTTATTGGAACTTGGGATTTACACTAGACGATTCCAAGTTGAATTGTTCTGCTAATGATTTTGCCACAGCCGTGACGGCAGAGGGTATTCCTATGTCAGGGCCCTATATTGGATCTGGGGATTTTGGTCCACTTTATAGAAACCCTTTCCTTACAGGCCCAAATTTATACGGAAAGTCTCGGTTTCCCCTTGATTATTTAAGGGAAAAACCTGTTGATTATAGGCTTAATGACTGTCCAAACGGAGAACTGATTATGAAAAACGGGGTTAACATACAGATGTCACCAAATTTTTCAGAAAATGATGTTAGTGATATTACCGAAGCTATCCGCAAGGTTGCATACGCAAAATTCGTCTAGAAAATACGGGAAGGATAACAAAATTGACCAAATCTAGAAAGTCATTAATAAAAGATTATGAGGCTAAAACACCCTTATCACGTTCTCAATGGCAAAAAGGTTTGTCGTTCATGCCTGGAGGAGTGATAAAAGGAGCTTATTGGAGTGACCCCTATCCAACCTATATTGCAAAGGCAGAAGGTTGCTATATTTGGGATATAGATAAAAATCAATATGTGGATTTTGGAAATCATCATTCAGCAATGATATTGGGCCATAATGATTCTGCGGTTGTCGAAGCGGTAGAAAGAGAAATACATAGAGGATTTGGACTGGGAGGTCCTATAGAACTCGAGCTTGAAATTTCCCGGGAAATTATTAACAGGTTTCCGTCTGTCAATAAAGTTAGATTCTGTAATTCAGGTACTGAAGCAGCTATTCATGTAGCACGAATGGTTCGTGCTATTACTGGCAGAACCAAGCTTGCTAAATTTGAAGGCGCATATCATGGCAGTACTGATTCTCTTGAGGTTAGCACCTCTCCTAGTTTAGAGAAAGCAGGTCCTGCAAATAGTCCTTACGCAGTATCTGAATGGCCAGGAATGCCACAAGGGTCTGAGGAAGATTTGATTATCTTACCGTACAGTGACCGGGAATCAGTGGAAATTATACTTCGGGAAAACAGAGACGAAATCGCAGGTGTTTTTTATGATGCAAGGCCGGGTATTATTGAAGTGTCAGGGGAATTTACCAGATTCATACGAGATATTACTAAAGAACTCGGTATACCTATGGTTATGGATGAGGTCGTGAGTTTTAGATCTGGGCCTGGAGGAGCACAGGGATTATTTGGAATAGAACCTGATATTACGATGTTTGGAAAAGCTTTTGGTGGAGGATTCCCAATAGGAGCAATTGGAGGCAAGGATGAATTTATGCAAATCCTTGATAATTCCAGTGTAGCGGGAGTGCTTAATCAGAGCGGGACTTTTTCAGGTAATTCCTTTACATTGGCAGCAGGATTGGCTACTTTAAAGCGGTTGTCCACTGAAGTGTATGATCATATTGATAGCTTAAGGCAGGCTCTTCACGATGGCTTGGTACAGGTTTTTGAACAGGCATCTTTGCCGAACCGGGTTTTGAGTGCCGGAGCTGGTCTTCAGTATTATTTGACCGATCAACCTGTTACAGACTATCGTGCTGTGCAATCATTGCCCAACAGTGAATTGGCTGAAAGAATTGAACTGGCTCTGTTTCTTAAGGGATTTTCCATGAGGGGTGGGATTGGGATTACTTTATCGGCGCCAATGACACCTGATCACATTACGGATTTTCTTTCCGCTTTGGAAGAAACATTACAAGAGAAATAATTTTTATAATTGCGATATTATTAAAAAGCTTATTATTGATGAATGTGCTCATTAGTTAATGTGGCAAATTTTAAGTTAGTGTAGAAACTGTTGATGTTAAACAATTTGGTTGCAGTTCTGTAATATCGAAGCAATAATATAACTTTGTCATTCTAAATAGATCAATTTTATGTTTTTTTTGGGAGCTAGGTATAGATGGTTTCAATCGCATTTAATAAATTCACTTTGACTAATGGACTGCAAGTTGTTCTACATCAGGATCGGGCATTGCCTTTTGTATCAGTAAATATTTGGTACCATGTCGGTTCTAAGGACGAATCACCTGGTCGCACTGGATTCGCTCATTTGTTTGAACACCTGATGTTTGAAGGTTCGAAGAATCATGATGAGCTTTTCTTTAATCCATTACAAAAGATAGGTGGGTCTGTCAATGGTTCAACAACATCTGATAGAACAAATTACTGGGAAAATGTACCTTCAGAATATCTTGAGCTAGCTTTATGGCTGGAGTCAGATAGGATGGGCTTCCTTCTTGAATCCCTTGATCAAGAAAAATTAGATTTACAGCGTGACGTAGTAAAAAATGAACGTAGGCAAAGTTATGAAAATAGGCCTTATGGGATGTCGCATCTGATTTTGCAACCCAAGCTGTTCCCCTCTCCACATCCTTACAGTTGGCCAGTTATTGGTTCGCAGGAGGATCTTGATGCAGCATCTTTGGAAGATGTTAAATCTTTCTTTAGTCGTTTTTATTCTCCAACAAATGCTAGCTTAGCGATTGCAGGGGATTTTGAAGAAGAAGAGGCCAAAAGCCTAGTAGAGCAATATTTTGGGGATATTGAAGGGGCTTCTAATGTAACTAGGCTTGAGAAAATGGATTCTTCCTTGAAAGGCGAAACCGATTTAAGGGTCTTTGATAATGTTCATTTGCCCAGATATTCTTTAGTATGGCCATCAACACCAGCATTTGACAGCTTTGAAGCCCCACTAGATATTCTGGCGACTGTTTTGGCTGATGGTAAAAGTTCACGATTATATCAATCTTTGGTATATAAAAAACAAATAGCAAAAGATGTTTCTGTTTACAATTATGCAAGGGAAATTTCCGGTGAATTTTCTGTGGAAGTGACTGGAAATTCGGAGGACTGCCTTCCAGAAATACAGGATGTTCTTGAAGCTGAGCTTTCTAAAATCAAAGACGAAGACATCCTTGACGAAGAATTGCAACGGGCCAAAAATAGAATAGAAAGCCAGCATTTAAAACAACTGGAAAAGATGGGAGGGTTTTCTGGTAGAGCAGACCAGCTTAACTACTACAATGTTATGGCTGGTGACCCAAACTTGATTAATTTGGACATAGAAAGGTACTCTCAAGTTACAGCAGCTGATATTAGACATGCAGCTGATAAAGTTTTAGGCTCCAATAGGGTACGCATGCAAGTTGTTTCAGAAAACAAGACTCTTTCAGTTCCTACAAGTATTGATCGTACTGTAATGCCGAAGAGTAGGTCGACTTCTTCTTTTGATCCACCGATTCCGAAAAGCAATCGGCTATCTAATGGAATGGAAGTTTTATTTGTTTCTAAAAGTAATATACCTATCACAGTAATTGGACTCATGATACGTGGTGGTTCTGCAACTGATCCATCTGATTTGCCAGGACTATCACAAATAACAACGGCGATGCTTGCTGAAGGAACATCTAAAAGAAGTAGCAAGCAAATAGCGAAAGAGATGGAATTTCTTGGTTCGAATTTAAACGTTTCAACAGGTAGAGAGAATGTATTTATATCTGCACAGACGCCTTCACGTAGCTGGACGACAGCTTTAGATATCATTGCTGATATTGTTAGAAACCCTGTGTTCCCAGATGATGAATTAGTACGTATCAGGAAAGAAAAGATAGCTGATGTAGAGAGTATTTCGGATGATGCAGCAACTATGTCACAGATTGCGATAAGGTCTCTTCTTTATGGTTCAAATAGCCCATATGGGCATTCTGCACTGGGTACGAAGCAATCATTACAGCAGATCGATAAGAGTAGAATCATCGAGTATTATTCTTCCAACTTTGGCCCAAAGAAAGCGACATTAATAGTGGTTGGAGATGTTGATGAATCGAGCGTTATGGAAAGCACTGAGAATAAATTCGGAGATTGGAATATTGATACTCTGGACGCTGATCCGCTTAATCTTGTTTCTCCAAGTTTGGAGGCTTCAACAATTTATTTATTAGATCGCCCAGAAGCACCACAGTCGGTAATAAAAGCAGGGCACATAACTATTTCTAGGAATCACAGTGATTATTTGCCGCTGTATTTGATAAATTATGTGTTTGGTGCTCATCCTACGGCCAGGCTTTTCATGAATTTGAGACAGGATAAAGGGTATAGTTACGGGTATTATTCCAATATTGACTGGTTAAGTGGGCCCTCCGCAATAGTTGCTGGAGGGTCGGTTCAAACTGCTATAACCAAGGAAGCTTTGATTGAAACTATCAAGGAGTTTTCAGATATTAGAGGAGGTCGTCCCATAACAGCAGAAGAATTGGAAGAAGGAAAACAGGGAATTCTTCGTAGCTTTCCTTCTCAGTTTGAAACTAAGGCACAAATGCTCGGATGTCTTAGTAGCATTGTTTCTTTTGGACTTCCTCTAGATTATTTTAATACCCTAACTTCTAGTATTATGTCTTTGGATCTAGCTTCAGTGGCTGAAGTGGCAGAAAATCGTATTCAAGACAAGTCCCTGTCGGTATTGATAGTTGGTGACAAAAAAGTTGTGGCTCCAACTCTGAAGGGGCTAGGTTATTCAATTATTGATATTGATCTCTACGGCAGACAAGTAGAATAGACTAATAAACGTGAATTTATAGGATTAGGTCTATACCAGTGCAAGAGAATACTTCAGATTTTATCCGGATCGCTATAAAAGAAGATATTGATTCCGGTCGTTTTGATAAAAATGTGATAACTAGATTTCCGCCTGAACCAAATGGATATATGCATATAGGCCATGCCAAGGCAGCACATATTAATTTTGGTATGGCGATAGAAAACCTAGGTCATTGTAATCTTCGTTTTGATGACACTAATCCTACGAAAGAGGATGTGGAGTATGTAGAAGCATTCAAGCGAGACTTGGAGTGGCTTGGTTTTACTTGGTCTGGTAGTGCTTTATATTCCTCCAATTATTTTGACACTCTCTATGAATATGCAATCAAATTAATTCGCAAGGATTTGGCATACGTTTGTGACCTTAGTCAAGAAGATATCAGAAAATATAGAGGTTCCTTGACAAAACCTGGTATGAATAGCCCGTATAGAAACCGGACAATCAATGAGAACTTGATTTTGTTTGAAAAAATGAGAGCTGGTACATTTGATGACGGTGCATGCTCTTTGAGAGCGAAGATAGATATGACATCAGGAAATTTGAATATGCGTGATCCCGTCATTTATCGAGTGCTTAAAACTACACATCATCGTACGGGTGATAGTTGGTGTATCTATCCGACCTATGATTTTGCTCATGGACAATCCGACTCGATAGAAGGAGTTACCCACTCTCTTTGTTCCCTTGAATTTGAAGATCATCGTCCTCTTTATGAATGGTTTCTGGATAAATTGGAAATATATAAGCCAAGGCAGTTAGAATTCGCTCGTCTAAATTTGACAAACACAGTCATGAGTAAACGCACATTGTTACAACTTGTTGAACAGGGACATGTTGCAGGCTGGGATGATCCACGTATGCCAACGATATCTGGTATGAAAAGGCGAGGTTATACACCAAAATCAATTCGAGCTTTTTGTGACAAAATAGGTGTAGCGAAAAGGAACAACACGGTGGAAGTAGAGATGTTAGAACATTGTGTTAGAGAAGACCTTAATGCCACATCTGATAGGGTCATGGCAGTTTTGCGACCTCTTAAAGTGGTTATCGAGAACTATCCCAAGGATAAAGAGGAAAAGCTAGAAGCAGTGAATAATCCGGAAAATTTATCAGCAGGTAACCGAACCCTTTCTTTCACACGTGAAATTTATATAGACCGAGATGATTTTCAAGAGAATCCGTCAAAGAAGTTTTACCGATTGGCCCCTGGTAAAGAAGTTAGGCTAAGGTATGGATATTTCATCACGTGTACGAAGGTAATAAAGGATGAAAAAACAGGAGATGTAATTGAATTAAGATGCAATTATGATCCGACAACTCGAGGAGGGCAAGCTCCTGATGGAAGGAAAGTTAAAGGTACTATTCATTGGGTGTCTGTACCAAATTCCCTATCAGCTGAAATAAGAATCTATGATCATCTTTTTATTGCTGATGAGAATAACTCTGATTTAGAAAACGAATCCAATAATATGATGTTGAATCCAGAATCTCTTAATATACTGAAAGATTCAAGAGTGGAACAAAGTCTTGAAAATACAGTTCCTGGACAGAGATATCAATTTGAGAGGCATGGCTATTTTTGCGTAGATTTAGAATATTCTGCTCCTGATAAGCTTGTGTTTAATCGTACCGTAGGCCTGCGTGATTCTTGGGCTAAAATCGTAAAAAAACAACGGGTTTAGCAAGAATAGTTTTAAATCTTAAATGATAAAGCAAAAAGATTTAGCAAATCGCTTTGCCGTGATCTTAGAAGAACGATCAGGTTTATTTGTTCTTGCTATTGGGATAATCACATTGGTTCTCATATTACCCTTGTTTCTATTGTCCCCTACACAACGTGCATCTGAAAGCCCAGGAGGCACAGTATATGACGTGGAGGAAAGCTATAATTCAAACTTGCCTCCAAGGGTTCATAATGCCTTTTTTATAGCTGAATCCAAAAATGGAGACATACTGACAAAAGCTCCGTTGCTTGAGATTTTGGAGAACACGGAAAGACTTAGGGAAGCTGATACATTAGGGTTGCTTAACCCTCCAGGGTTAGCAGCACAAACTTATTTACACAGCACTATGGATGTTAATTCACAGCAACAAGTCAAGGGAATATTTACGATTGCTGATGCCGTTTCAGAGGTGTTGAAAAGCCAACCAGTTTTCGGTATATCACTAAAAGAAGCTACAGATGAACAGGTTAAACTGGCTTTGCATTACATTTTTTCTGACACCAGAACAAAATATTTGTCATATTCACTTTCACAATTGAAGAAAGTCGAGGAGAAGAATCTTTTTGGACAGAAGATAGGCTTTTGGTATTCTCCGGCAATTCTCATTGGACTGTCGGCAGATAATGAAAAACTTGGAGGTGGTAGTTTCAGAATTGGAGCCACTGCTGATCCTGTTACAACGGTTAAAGAACAGTTTAATCGTAATGTTCAAACTATATTACGTGGCAAGCAAGAAAATTATAATTTGTGGGGCGTGGCCATAGATGCTGGTTTGGAGATTGATGATGAGGTAGGTACATCAGTCCCTTATATTGTAGCCACTTTTATTATGGTACTGATAGTAGTCGGTATTGCCTTGAAGTCTCTTAAGATGGTTTTTCTCACAGCAGGCGGTCTTATTACAATGATGGTTTGGTTCAAGGGGCTTTCAAATCTAGTAGGACTGAAATCATCCACTACTCTTGATTTTATTGTGCCTATTGCAATGATTTCTCTTGGAGCGGATTTTGTTATCCATTCAGTAAATCGATATAAGGAAGAACGATCTCAAGGTATAGAACCGAAATATGCTTTTAGATTAGGGATGGGAGGAGTTATTGGAGCTCTTACCTTGGCGATGATTACAGATGCAATAGCTTTTGTGTCTAATGTGTCTGCCAATATAGAAGCAGTAGTAGGGTTTGGAATCGGAGCAGGGCTCGCAATTTTTTCTGCGTTTATAGTCATGGGAATAACCGTACCGGTGATTTTAATGAGGCTTGAAAGGTGGAATCTAAGCAGACCAAAAATAATTAATAAATTACCAAGAGCCAGAATATTCATGCTAGTCGAGCCAGATTCGTTTTTTGTTCCAAATATTGTGATGTTTTTTGTTCGCTGGCGTATGATCGTACTTGGTTCAGTAGCAGTGATAACTGCTTTATCAGGTTATTATGCCTTGAAACTCGATGCAACATTTGATGTCAAAGATTTTTATAGAAGCGAATCAGATTTCGCAATTGGTTTAGATAAGATGGACATTCATGTAGGGCAAACTGGAGGAGAATCAGCTGTTATTTATATTGAAGGAGACGTTTCTAATCCTAATGTCTTAGTGGCACTATCAGATTTAATTATTACGTTGCGTAAAAATCGTTATGTAGGTGTTAACGACCTTGGTGATATAGCAATTCAAAATACCACTCTTTTTGAACTTATATATCAAACTTTAAATTCCGATTACGCAATGACACAAATCAGAAAACAGTCTGGGTTGGAATTTGATCCAAATAAATTTATGAAATTCAAGTATGGAGACAAGATATTTTCTTGGCCGAATTCAAGTGACCAATTGTCGGCGATATATGATTTTATAACGGTAAATGGTGTACCTATCTCTATTGAACAACATATTTATGACCGACTTGAAGTGGGAGAAACCTTGTATATTGGGGAAGGTATTGGGAAAAATCCTGCGACTGTAATAGAAGTTGGAATTCCGGGAACCAGAGAACAGGCTAAGGTAATTGCTTCAAGGAAAGCTATTGAAAAAGATATTGAAGTAATAAGAAGTGTTCATGGTATTTATCTAGTTGGACTGACTGGCTCTGCATATACTCGACAGGCAGCATTAGATGCAACAACTGAAGGTCTGCAAAAAGCATTCGGTATTGCCATTATTCTTTGCATGATTGTTTCAATCATAGCAATGCAATCTGTCCGATTGGGAATAGTAACAATTGTTCCAATTATTCTGGTAGTATTTTGGTTATATGGGTTTATGTACGTATTTGGGTTTGGATTAAATTTTGTTACTGCTACAATTGCTGCAGTCTCGATTGGTGTAGGTGTTGATTATGCGATACATATGACACAACGATTTCGGGAAGAGATGGGTCGTTTGAACAGTGCGGAAGAAGCATTAAAAAAATCAGCTGGGGGTACTGGAATAGCATTAATTTATTCTGCCGTCACTAGCATTCTAGGCTTTTCAATAATGGCATTTGCACCGATGCCTATGTTTGCAGCGTACGGTTTTTTGACGGCGATAATGATATTTTTAGCTCTGATAGCTTCGCTTCTTGTATTACCTCCTTTATTATTACTTGTAACACCAGTTAAAACTCAGGGTCGGATAATAGGCGACAATCTATAATTTTGTGTTTAAGTGATATTGATAATTTGCATACACAGTCCTATGTTACAATTTCACCGAAAATTTGGTACAAACTTTTGAAACTAGGCTAAATATTGACAGAGTCATTGTCGAGATTACAAATTGAAAAAAGAGAAAGCCATCTTTCTCCATATGCAGCGCGTTCAAAGGATGGTATTCGAAACAGGACAGATCCTCCATGTCCTGTTAGAAACGAATTTCAAAGAGATCGTGATCGTATAATTCATTCAAAATCTTTTCGCAGACTCAAGCATAAAACACAGGTTTTTATAGCGCCGATTGGGGATCATTATGTTACTCGATTGACCCACACGCTTGAAGTCGCTCAAATAGCCAGGACCATTACTAGGGCACTTAATTTGAATGAAGACTTGTCGGAAGCAATTTCCCTTGGGCACGATTTAGGACACACGCCTTTTGGACATGTAGGTGAAGCTGTTTTGGACAACCTTTATCCTAACGGATTTCGCCATGCTGACCAAAGCATCAGAATAGTAGAAAGTATTGAAAAAGAAGGCAAAGGGTTGAATTTGACTCAGCAGGTTAGGCAAGGAATAGCTAACCATTCTAAGCCTCAAGGCGATTTTTTTGGAAACAAAATGCCTGCATCCTTATCATTGGAGGGGCAAATATGTAGAGTATCCGATGCTATTGCGTATTTAAATCATGATTTGGGAGATGCTTTCAGAGCAGAAGTTTTGTCAATAAGCGATTTACCCAAAAGCACACTTGATGTGTTGGGACCGAAACATTCTCAAAGAATTAATACGATGGTTACAGATATTGTAATAGCTTCTTGGGATGCAACTGGAGAGCAGGGCTTTTCTTCCAATCAAATTCCTAGGATCCAAATGGGAAAGAAAGTTCGTTTAGCGCTTAACCAGCTTAGGGAATTTATGTTTGAAAAGATTTATATGGTTGAGGACAAGAGTGAAGAATCCGAAACCGCAAGACGTGTGATTACTCTACTTAATGAATACTTCACCAGAAATCGTGATTTGATACCATCAGAATATAAGGATTCTAGCAAAGTTGTAGTGGACTATATATCTGGCATGACCGATCATTACGCGTTAGAAGTGGCTGAAAAAATCGAGCCTGGAGTGACAGGAGTTTTCAGAAACAAAATTGGGATGAGAAGATGAATTCAACAGACAGGATAAGACTAAGGACAGTCCAAAATCTGCTTAAGCTCATTGAACATCATTTAGAAGCAATGCAACGCGATGTCCATGGACTTGAGTATGCACACTGGAAAGAAGAAGTAGACGGCTTATGGAGAAATATTTTTGGGAAAATCAACTTGATGTCTGATTCTTCCCAACAAGTAGCTTTGGAATTAATACGGGAAGACTGGACTTCTTACGTTACACATTATGTAGGGATATCACGTTAATCGTCGATAAAGGGTTATGAGGCACTTAACATCACAGGAGTTTTTATGAATTTAGAGAAATTGGAATCCAATCTTGCAAATGCAAGACATACAGCAAGCATGGCACATTCTGTGGTAATAAAATTAAAGGAAATGGGATTGCCCGAACATCTTGACGACTATTTAGGTACACTTAGTACTGACCTAGGGGATCTTTGTAATGCTCAAGATGAACTGGCAAGCCTGGTAAATAATTTAACTGAGGTATCACAGGATTGGGATTCAATAGGTGATATCTTGGTGGATATACGAGCTGTTGTTGAACACATTAATTGGCATGCTTCAAGTTTGCGCAGACCGATAAACAAACTTACTCACTATGCGTATAGGACTGCTCTTTAGGATCAGTTTAATGGTCAATAGTGACAACAAAGACTGATATTGAAATGTTCTATTTTTTCTATTTGGGATATTGAATAACAATGAGTATAGTTGATGAAATAAAAGACAGGCTAGATATTGTAGATGTCGTTTCTGGATATATGGCGCTTACAAAAGCAGGTAGCAATTTCAAAGCCAATTGCCCATTCCATCAAGAGAAAACCCCCTCTTTTATTGTTAGTGTAGAAAGGCAGACGTGGCGCTGTTTTGGTGCTTGTTCTACAGGTGGTGATGCATTCAGTTTTGTTATGAAGAAAGAGGATCTTGGTTTTGGTGAAGCATTGAGAATGCTAGCTGAAAAAACAGGTGTGGCGTTACAGAGCAAAGAAGATGGAAATAAAACTGACTCTTTATTACGCGTGAATAAAGAAGCTATTGCTTTCTATGTAAATATTCTTGATTCAGAAGAAGGCAAATTCGCACAAAATTATTTAACACTAAGGGGTATTGATAGAGCTACTGCTTTAATGTTTCAGTTAGGATTTAGTCCCAGGGGTGGTACAAGGCTTAAAGATCATCTCACAGGACTTGGATTCAATATTGAACACTGTGTTGAATCAGGATTGTTGAGGCGTTTTGACGATGGTTCAATAAGAGATTTTTTTTGGGGTAGGTTGATGTTTCCAATATATGATAGTAGAGGTAATGTTCTGGGTTTTGGAGCACGTGCATTAGAAAATATTGAGCCCAAATATATAAATACTCCGGCGACTCGTATATTCGATAAGAAAAATAATTTATATGGACTTAACTTGGCTGCTGAAGCTATTCGATCAGATGGTAGGGCAATTATTGTTGAAGGATATATGGATGTGATTGCGGCACATCAATACGGCTATAGGACAGTGGTTGCATCAATGGGTACAGCTCTTACAGAACAGCAGGTTTCGCGATTATTTTCTATGGCTGGTAAGTATGTTTTGGCGCTTGATCCTGATGTAGCAGGACAAGAAGCAACCCTCAGGAGTTTGGAATCTTCTTGGAAAGCTATTGATACTGAGCCTGCTTCTAGAAATAGATCCTCTGGTGTAGTTCAGCAAAAAGGAAAGTCTGTTGACCTCCGGATAGCTTCATTGCCGGACGGAAAAGACCCAGATGAACTTATTCGGGAAAATCCTGTGATATGGGATCAGTCTATAGATACAGCCGTTCCATTCATGGATTTTTATATTAATTCGATGATTTCTAAATTTAACACTGATACAAATGAAGGTAAGCACTCAGCAGTACTCGCGGTAAGTCCACTAATTTTATCTACAACTAACTCTTTTGATCAAGATAGGTACTTTAACCTCCTGGCAGAAAAACTGAAAGTTGATAGACAGCTATTGGAGATAAATGTTTCTAAATCTATATCCAATCAGCGAAGGATTACAAATCGACAAACAAAGAATGTGGAAAAGCCAGTTTTTCTTACCGATCGGCGTGACTATTTGGAAGACTATGCTCTCGCTTTATTGATTAATAATCCGGAGTTAGATCCGGATCAAAATCGCTTGGCTGTTGAATATTTCAAAAAAACAGAAAACCGGGAACTGTTTACCTCTGTGCGTTCCTCATCTACAATAGACGAAGTCAAGGAAAATCTGGATGAGAGTTTACACGAGTACCTAGATGGACTAATAGGATTGCGATTGTCTCCGTTGGAAGATTGGCAAGTAGAAAATGCATTCCTTGAGATTACAGAAAGATTGGAACAAAGGTATCTGAAAGAATTGCAGGCAACACTCCTTTTGACAGAAGATGTTAAATCTCCACCATCTCGAGATGTAGAACATCCGATTGTTTCTCTAAATTCTGATCTTAAGGACTCATTTAAACGAAAGCAATGATTTGTCGCTTGGTAAGTACTAGTGGCAAATAGATAAATCTAAAGACAGGCGAAATAAATTCGATAATTTGGACTAAGTATAAAGGGTTGCTATGAGTACAAGATCTACATCTAATGATGACCAATATTTAAAACATGGCTTTGAAGACAGTAATGAGTCGGCTGTTGACATAATTGGTGGATTGTCACCCGCCAAACGGAAAGCTCTTTCCTCTTTTGATGAAGAAGAGGATTATGTTACAACCCCTCCAGAGAATCAATTGACGCTCAATGATGATGACGAAGAAGAAGACGACGACGAAGTCTTGTTAGAAGGAAAAATGAAGCAATTAGAGGCTTCATCGGAGATGATAGATGATCCTGTAAGAATGTATCTTCGAGAAATAGGGAGGGTTAGTCTTCTCAAGGCTCCTCAAGAGCGTGTTTTAGCCTGTGCAATGGAAGCTTCGAATTACTTAAATGTGATAGAAAATGACATGTATCAGGAGGAATACGGAACGACAAAGCCGAAAAATGATGAGGATCTTGGTGGCTGGCAAGCTTCAGCTTGGAAAATTATACAACGATTAACTCGAGAAGTTTGTGAGTCTGAAGATGTGCTTAATGCATTGTCAAAATATGTTGGGCTTGAGGGATCTGAACGAACTCTGAATGAGGTCATGAGTGATGAGAAATTGCGCGAAGTTCTTGACGGTAATATACCTGAAGAACTTCTAGCCTATGTAATGGATGTGATGGGTTTAGAGGAAGAGGAAGCAAAAGAAAAAATCAAAGTAGCATCACTCAGTAATCGCATACTTCCACCACAGGTTCTTGAGGTTGTTGGTAAAGATCAGACTCTGCAGGAGATTTCTTCTCAGCTGGACACCTCAAAATTCTCAGAGAATGTTATAAATTATGAACCGCTTCTGCGGCATCATTTTAAGCGAATAAAATTTGAAGGAGAAGCAGCTCAAGGCCATCTGGCTAAGGCTAATCTTCGTCTCGTAGTAAGTGTGGCGAAGAAATATATCGGACGTGGAATGTCTCTTCTTGATCTTATCCAGGAAGGAAATATAGGATTGATAAGAGCTGTTGAAAAATTTGACTATCGCAAGGGTTATAAATTCAGCACATATGCTACATGGTGGATCAGGCAGGCAATTACCAGGGCGATCGCAGATCAGGCCCGTACAATCAGGATTCCTGTTCACATGGTAGAAACTATCAATAAATTGTTAAGACATAGTCGTCGTTTAGTACAGGAATATGGCAGAGAACCAACCAGTGAAGAAATTGGTGAAGGTATGGAGGTGTCTCCTGAAAAAGTACGTGAGATACTTAAAATATCTCAGGAGCCTGTATCTCTTGAAACTCCAATTGGTGAAGAAGAGGATAGCCATCTTGGTGACTTTATAGAAGATAGAAATACTCTTGCACCCGCCGATGCAGCTTCGTATCAACTTTTGAAAGAACAAGTTGATGATGTTTTATACACGCTTAGTGAACGCGAGGCAAAAGTATTGCAATTACGATTTGGACTTTCCGACGGTCGACAGAGAACTCTTGAAGAAGTTGGTAAAGAATTCGGAGTGACTAGAGAGCGGATAAGGCAGATTGAAGCAAAAGCCCTACGTAAGCTAAGACATCCAACTCGCTCTCAGAAACTCAGAGACTTTCTTGAATAAAAAACAGCATATAATATGGTCTCATAACTAGACTGTGCTTTACTGAAGTTTTTTGTAAAACTTGAATTAGCAGAAATGCCCGTATATTTTTGGTTGTAACTCGGAAAAACGAAGTATGACATTTGATCTGTTTTCTCCAAATTCAATTCAAACCCGCTCCAAAGTTGCTGTAGTTAAGACAGCTCCGAGTACAGTTTTAGAAGATATTGAACGAGTCATGAGACTTGCTGGATTTTCCTCATGCTTAGATAAATCGGTCGATACTTTATTGAAAATAAATATTTCTTGGCAATATTATTATCCAGCCTGTTCAACAACTCCCTGGCAATTAGAAGGAGTAATCAAGGCTTTGCAAGGTGATGGATACAAAAGAATTATTCCGGCACATAATGGAACTGTAGTAGTAGATCCTCGTGAAGGCGCGGTAAATAATAAGCATGATATTGTTGAAAAAAGTTATGGACTATCGAGTATATTTCTTGAAGACTCCAATGTTAAGTGGGTAAAGTATATTCCAAAAAGTCGAATGCTGGCATTAGATGATGTTTTCCCTGAAGGGATTATGATCCCTGAAACATTTATTGGTAAAAATGTGGTTCATCTCCCAACTATGAAAACCCATGTGTTTACCACGATTACAGGTTCTATGAAAAATGCTTTTGGTGGACTACTTAATCAAAGAAGGCATTGGACTCATGCAACTATACACGAGACACTCGTAGACCTTCTTAACATACAAAGGGAAATACACCCTGGTATTTTCGCAGTAACAGATGGGACTTTTGTTGGTGATGGACCTGGGCCAAGGGCAATGAGATGGCATTTAAAAAACATTTTGCTAGCTAGCGCAGATCAGGTAGCAATAGATTCTGTACAGGCGAAAATGATGGGTTTTGATCCAATGTCCATACCATTTATACGGATAGCACATGAAAAAGGGCTGGGTACCGGTCAATTTAATGAAATAGATATTGTTGGAGAAGATGTCGAACAAGTTGATTGGGCTTTTAAGAGAAGTGAAAACACCTTGGCTAGTCGTGGCCAGAAACTAATTTACTGGGGACCTCTAAAGCCGTTAGAAAAGTTACTTCTTAGGTCTCCTATTGCTCCATGGGCCTTTTTAGCTTCTAATTTATACCATAATTGGTATTGGTTAAAATTTATTGGGAAACGTAGGATTCGCGAAGCTATGAAAACTTCATGGGGCAAGTTATTTAAGACATACTAGGTGTTAATGAATATATTTCAAACAGATGACTTGCACTATATAAATTTGTCTGGCACGATAGACTTATGGAAATAGGCGCTTTTGAATTATCTTACGAAGGCCCTCAGCTTGAGAACGTGACGGTTTTTGCCAGTCTTCGTCCTTGGGTTGATGTAGGGCGTGTGGGAACTCTAACTCTAAAAAAATTAGAGAAATATTTGGGAGCAACTGAGATTGGTCGCCTTTCTCGCCCAGGGAAGTTTTTTGATTTCACGAGGGAAAGGCCTCAGACTTCTATGGTTAATGGTCGCAGGGTGCTTGCCAAACCAAATACCATAATTAATCACGCTAGAGAAGAGTCGACTGGTAGGGATTTTCTTTTTTTACATATAATAGAGCCTCATATGTTTGGAGAAGACTATTCAGAAGCAATTGTTCAGGTATTGGAATATTACAAGGTCTCTGAGTATTGCAGAATAGGTAGTATGTGGGATTCAGTACCGCACACCCGACCATTGATGGTAACTGGCACTTTGAACGAACTTTATGAAGAAAAAATGAGTGGCATTGTGGAAGTTAGTAAAAAGAGCTATGAAGGCCCAACGAGCATAGTGAATTTGGTCGGGGACACCCTATCAGATTCAGGCGTTCAAACTTCTAGCTTGATGTTGCATATTCCACATTATGTTCAGCTTGATGAAGATTATAAAGGTGTGTCTAAGATGATAGAAGTATTGGGAAGTATATATGATTTTCCTCACAGCTTGGCTGAAACAGGACGTGGTGACCAGCAATATCAAGAAATAACTAGAGCTGTTGAAGAAAATCCGTCTGTAAAACAACTGGTGAAACAACTTGAAGCTGAATATGATAGAGGTCAAATCAATTCGGATGATAATACAATTCTTGATCCTAATTTACCTCCAGAAGTGGAAAATTTTCTCAATGAGATGGGACAGAGGTTCGAAGAAGGCTCTGCAGATTCAGAAGAAACTCTGAAATAGAGATCTGTTAATTAAAATAAATGATCTTATTTTTTATCAATTAAGTAAGCAAGGCCATAACGATATAATTATGATCGAAAAAAAAGAGCGGATAGGAGAGGTAGTACATGCTTCCACATCCCTTTTTTCTGTTCAATGCCACGTTTTATATGGAGCTCCTAGTTTGGGAGCTTTAGTTTCTACTGGAAGCAACAATACTATATATGGTGTTGTTGCAGAAGTGTCTACAAATAGCATAGATCCTGGCAGAAGGCCAATGGTTATGGGACAAGATCAGGAATCTATTGAGTCGGTTTATAAACAGAATCCACAACTTTCTAGGCTACTTACCACTGAATTTCAAGTAATAGTCGTAGGCCATATAGATAATAACGGAGAATTACAGAGATTTTTGGCACCTATACCTCCCAAGATTCATGAACTTGTATATGTTTGCCAGGGATCAGAAGTTATTGAAATAGCTAGGTCACTTGAAATGTTGCCAGCTCTATTATCTTCTCCGGTTGGTTCACCTGATGAATTAACGGCTGCTTTTCTGAGGTTCTTGGCAAATGAACATGATGATCCGAAAGAGACTCTTTTAAGGTCAGGTCGAGACTTGGCAAAGTATTTGATAGGTGAATTCCCGAGACTGAGTTCAATACTTAAGCGAGTTTCTTTGTGAACATAAGTACTCAATCAGGTAACATTGGTATGGTTATTGAGGGGTCGATGTCTGATGGCATACAAGTAAAACTTGATCCACATACCTCTGTTGAGCAAATCAAGGTAGGTACTTTTGTTACCGTCGAGGGTAAGAACCTAAGGTTTTTTGGTGTTGTTACAAATATTTCACTGAATGCAACGGATCCGTCATTGATAATAAGCCCTCCAGAAATCTCGGAATCGTATATCAGGGAAGTCCTTACAGGTATAGCTGCATATGGATCTATTAGCGTAGAGCCGATGCTCACTTTATCTGGTGAAGATGAGACTGTTTTGCTCGAAGGTCCACAGCCATCTAAGACTATCCCGGATCATTTTTCTATGACTAAATTAGCTACAGAAAATGATATACAACTCGTATTCGGAGCAGAAGATGAACGCCATTTCTGGATTGGTAGCCCTCTGGATATGGATACCAAACTGTGCTTAGACATTCATCAATTCGTTACACGAAGCAATGGCGTTTTTGGCAAAAGCGGCACAGGTAAAACATTTCTGACCAGATTGTTGCTTGCCGGAATATTGCAGACTGATGCAGCTGTTAATCTAGTTTTTGATATGCAGAGTGAATATGGATGGAAAGGATATAGTGAAGGAGGCGCCGAAGTAAAAGGACTTAAACAGCTTTTCCACTCCAAGGTTGCTGTATTTTCGCTTGATGAGGAAAGTTCCAAACGTCGTGGACTTACACCTGATTATGTTGTTCGAATTGGACTCGACGAAGTAGAGCCCGATGATATCCAACTGCTAAGAGAAACTCTTGATTTATCTGAGGTAGCTGCCGATGCTGCCTATTCTCTTGAAAGGCATTTTGGCAGTAGCAGATGGCTTAGGGATTTCTTGTCTTTAGATAGTAAGCAAAACATATTTGAACTCGCTGAAGAAATTGGGGTTAATGGTAATGCATTGGCTCGGTTGAAAAACAGACTGGATCGTTTACGTCGGTTTCAGTTTATTGAAGATACTGGACACGGATCTGTGGAACAGATTATGCGATATCTTGATCGCGGGATGCATGTGATATTGGAGTTTGGACGATATGGCAGCAATTTAGCGGCTTATATCTTGGTAGCTAATTTACTTACCAGAAGGATTTATGATAGGTGTGTTGAAAGAAAAGAAAGATCTGTTGATGGCCATGAGACAGAGACAAAGCCTATAGTGATAACCATTGAAGAAGCCCATAAATTTCTTATGCCCGGAATAGCCTCACAGACTATATTCGGCACGATTGCAAGAGAACTGAGAAAATACAATGTAACTCTTCTATTAGTTGATCAGCGACCTAGCGGGATCGACGATGAAGTGATGAGTCAGTTGGGGACAAAGATGTCGTGTCTTTTGGATAGTGAGCGTGATGTAGATGCTGTCTTAACCGGAGCTCCTGGTAGTCGCAAACTGCGGAATGTGTTGTCTAGGCTTGAATCAAAACAGCAAGCTTTGGTATTTGGAGATTCTGTGCCTATGGCTATAGTGGTTAAAACCAGGGAATACGGTTCTTCTGAATCCTATCGTTCATTAGGTTTCAAAGATTCTTTGGAAACCAAAGCTAACTTGGATAGCGATGTAGATGACTTATTTGGGCCATAAATTGGTCTAAGCAATCGTATACGTTGTTATAATGGCTTTGCTCCATCTGATTAGGTATATCCAAATACCTCACAGGTAAATTAAATAATGAAAAAAGTGTTTGAAGAGACAGTTAATCAGCTTTCCAAAGGTAACCCCGTTGTTTTGGCCACAGTGGTCAAAACAAAAGGGTCTACACCGCAAAAAACCGGTGCTAAATTGCTGGTGAAAAGTGACGGAACCGGGGTTGGCACCTTGGGTGGCGGCTGTGTTGAAGGTGATATTTGGTTTGCTGCTAAGGAACTTTTAAAGAGCAAAGGATCTTCTCAGTATAAAGATTATGAGCTTAACGAGGAACTTGCAGCAGAAGATGGATTAATTTGTGGGGGCACTATGTATTTCTTGATTGATCCTATTTACCAAGGAGGTAAATATTTGGATTACGTCAGAGAAATAGAAAATGCCTATTCGTGGGGGCCTCCTGTTGCTCTTGCTACTATAATCAATAAAGGATCGGGAACCGGTATTGAAATAGGTAACAAGCTGTTTATTAGAGAAAATGGGTCAAGTGAAGGTTCTCTTGGTTCTGCCTATTTAGACAAAGAAGCAAAAAACAGTGCTCTTGAGTTGATGTCTTTTGGCAATAACCAACATTATGCATTTAAGGATGGGTCCGAGTTATATATTGAGTCTTTTACAACTCCGCCACAACTCGTGCTTTGTGGTGGAGGTCATGTATCTAAATCTGTTGCTAGATTAGCGAAAACACTAGGTTTTAAAATCATTATAACTGATGATCGACAGGAATTCGCAAATCGTGAACGGTTTCCTGAGGCAGAACTTCTGTTAGTTGGTAAGCCGGAAGATTGCTTAAGCAAGGTTCCAGTTAATTCCAATACTTTTATAATTATAGCAACAAGAGGTCACCGGCATGACAATGTTGCCCTGGAGGCGGCAGCACAAACTTCTGCCGGATACGTAGGACTTTTGGGAAGCAAGCGAAAAACCATTTTGATTTACGAAGACCTCATTCAATCAGGATTGACGATTGATAGAATTAAGCAGATCAGAGCTCCTGTCGGACTAGATTTACAGGGACGCACACCAGATGAGATAGCGGTGAGTATTATGGGAGAGGTTCTAATGGTTAGATATGGAGGAACCGCTAAGCCTTTGCAGATAGAGGATTGGTATATAGATAGGATTCACGATAAAGTACAAAATTCGACACATTGACTATTGTTTTAAAAATATTAATTTCCTGAAGGTGGTTATGTTTTGGAAGTAAACAACAATAATAGATCAATTTTCAAAACTTCTTTAATGGCTTATCAAAAATTTGTCTGAAGTAGCAGCAATTATAATTTCAGCCGGAGAATCTACCCGCATGGGGCGTCTTAAGGCTTTGTTGCCGTGGCATGGGTTGCCTTTGATTGAATATCAAATACGTAATCTTTTACAAGCCGGGATTGTTCAAATAATTGTAGTTTTAGGTTACCGATATGAGGAACTTTCAAGGCATGTAAAAGGTTTAGGAGTTAAATATGTTGTTAATCACAATTATAAGCTTGGCAAAACAACCTCAATCAAGGCTGGAATAGGTGCACTAAAAGAAGAAGTCTCTGATATATTAATATTGTCCGTTGATCAGCCTAGGCCTGCCCCTCTTATTTATTCTCTTATTAATACACACAAAAAATCACAGTCACTTATAACTTCGCCCAGGTATGGAAAACGTGGTGGCCATCCTGTTATTTTTTCAGTAAAGCTTCGTAAAGAATTGGAAGCTATTGATGAAAAAGATCAAGGATTGAGGAAGATTTTTGATGTAAGAAGATCAGGAGTTAATGAAGTTTGTGTAGAAGATTCCATAATACATCTGGATTTAAACACATATGAGGACTATCTAAAAGCCCAAAAAATATACTACGGTTGAAGGTGTTTTGTCTCATCAGTTAAGTGTTTATCGAACCACACTTTCATATTCGTCAAATATGCTTCTTTCATTTTTGGAGGCCCGCTCCGCGCAAAGCTATGGTTGCAATCTGGGAACCTGATAAATTCAACTTCGCGGTTTAGCCGTTTTAGAGACACGAAAAACTCTTCACTTTGACTGATAGGGCATCTATAATCCTTTTCTCCATGGAGTAGTAGCACTGGAGTTGTTATGTTGTTAACATATTTTAACGGAGACCGGTCTATAAATTTATTAATATTATCTGCTAATTTTCCTCCCCAGTGAGATTCTCCAAAAGAGACTCCAATGTCTGAAGTACCATACATACTTAGTAAATTAATTACCGGTGCGCCTATCACTGCCGCTCGAAAACGATCAGTTTGTCCTATAGCCCATGCGCTCATGAATCCACCATAGCTGAAACCATGTATTCCAAGTCGGTTTTGGTCGACATAGTTTTTGGAACTAATCTTATCTACTGCCGCAATCAGGTCCAAATAGTCTTCTCCTCCCCAATCTCCAAGGACAGCTTTAGTAAAATCTAAACCATATGAACTTGACCCTCGTGGATTGACAGCTAGAATGATATAACCTGCAGTGGCTAGCACTTGTTGTCTAGAATCGAAGGAATCTTGAAATCGACTTGCAGGTCCACCATGGACATCCAAAATTAGTGGATATTGTATATTTTCACTGAACCTAGGCGGTAATATGAGTCGAGATTCTATTCTCGACAGGTTTCGTTTGAAAAAGAATTTTTGCATTGTCCCAGGAGGGTGTGTTTGAAAATATGTTTCATTGACGGTTGTAACCGGCATGATTAATCGTTTTGACAAATTTGCATGATAAATTTGATTAGGAGATTTGGGGTGCGAAGCTAAAATAGCTGCTGAATTGCCATCTTTGGTAATTGACATTGCCGTATATTGAATTTTCCCTCCAATGACGGGTCGAATTTGATAATCATTAATCTTGGCTTCACATATAAAAGATTCACCTTGATAATCAGCCAAAAGAAGGATGTTTCCTTTGGTGTTATGAGTCAATGGAGGTGTTGGCAGAACTGCAGTGTATTTATCTCCTTTAAATTTTTTTGACATCCCCTTCTTATCACATATAAAAAGTGAATTTTGTCTAGAATCTCCCCATTCCTCGTCATCTGAGCCGATTACAATAAGTTCGCTATCGGTTGGAGACCAGGTTACATTCCCAGAAATGGATCCTTCATTGAAACACCAAATATCCGTGCTCCATTTAACTAATGTATCATCATCAATACCTGTACTGTAGACTGATGCTTTCCAAGAAATGTCTAGGTTTTCTTCCCTATCAGACAGGAATGCGATCTGTTTACTATCATGAGACCAGGCAGGATGGTTATTATTTGATTCTCCGAAGGTTAATTGTTTAACTGACTCGGAGCGTAGATCTACTATAAATATATGGTGGAAATTTCCGATAACCCAACCTTCTTGGTCTGTTCTATACTTAATACGGCTTACTAATTTAGTTTGCATAGTCGGATAATCATTGCCAGGTTCTGAGGTGCTCGTTAATGATGTGAAAACTATGGCACGTCCATTCGGTGACCACGATGGACTTCCTATCCCACCAGGTAGTTGTGTGAGTTTACGGGATTCCCCGCCATTTGTTGGTATTAGCCATAATTGATTATTGCCCGTTAAATCTTGCCTAATAAAAGCAATGTTATTCCCATCAGGAGAGTATATTGGTGAATGGTCTGAATTACCCTGTGTTAAGAAATAATTGGTGGGATTGTTGAGAGATGTAATTACTATTCGGGATATATTTTTAAAAGACTCTTTGTGAACAAAAGAACTTGAATAAGCAATTGTTGTGCCATCAGGTGAAATTGATGGTGGGCCAAGTGTGGTAATTTGATAAATATGATCTGGATTAATGGGATTTATGTTGGTTATTTTTCGAGCCATTCTCCAATTCCTAATAATGGGTTACATTAAATTGATAATTGACTTGCTGTAATTTAATTAGTCTTTTTATCTGAATAATTTTCTAACTTCTGGTTTTATTACTTTACCCATAGAGTTAAGAGGAAGTACGTCTACAAGTCGCACCTTTTGAGGCACCTTGTAAGGAGCCATTTTATTTTTTGCCCAACTTCGAAGGTCTTCCCTGCTAATTTTCTTGTTTGCAACTATAGCCACAGAAACGGCGTTTCCCCAGTAGGGGTCGTCGATTCCTACAACAGCACATCCAATTATATTTGGATGCTCAGATAATATTTGTTCTACTTCTTTAGCTGAAACATTTTCTCCCCCGGTTATTATGATGTCTTGGGATGCACGCCCCCATATCCGATATCCTTGTTCATTTAAGGATGCGACGTCACCTGAGCAGAACCATCCATCTTCAGAAAATGCTTCTTTGGTAGCTGGTAGATTTTTCCAATACTCTTTAAAAACGCTTGGGCCTTTAATCTGGATTTCTCCGGGTTCACCAGCAGGTACTATCTCTCCATGTTCGTGAAGCCCAGTTTTTTCGTTAATTGAAAGCGAGACAAGCCTGATTTTAACGTTTGGGAGAGGAGTTCCTACGTGACCAGGATTCCGAATTCCCTTGAGAGGGTTAGATAGAGCCATGCCTACTTCTGTCATTCCGTATCGTTCTAAAAGAGTATGACCAGTTATGTCTTTCCATTGTTTCATAGTAGTAGCTAATAGAGCGTCTGATCCCGATACCATTAACCTCAGTTTTGAAGCTCCAAGAGACATTAATGATTGTTCCTTTATAGGTTTAGTTTCCCATTCGTTTATAAGCGATTTATAGGTTGTTGGTACGGCCATGAACAAGCTTAGATCACCGGTTTTCAGCCTTTCCCATACGCTGTTCGGATCAAATTTGGAATGAATTTCACATTTGGCACCGCTCCAAAAAGCACAAGTCATAGCGTTAATTATGCCGTGAATATGGTGTAGAGGTAATGTGTTTAGTATATGATCTTGATCGGTCCATCCCCATGCTTCGACCAGAGTAGTAACCTGAGCTTCAATATTGTTATGGGTAATAACAACTCCCTTGGGTTTGCCTGTAGACCCACTGGTGTAGAGTATCATTGCATTTCTGGCAGAATCAATGTCTGGTAGTTTGTATGATTGTGAAGGTTGTTGGGAAGAGAGCAGGCAATCTGTGACGGAATAGTTGAGCTTTTGTATGTTAGCTATAGGTAGTATTTTATGTAGGTTTTTTTGATCAGATATCAAAAATTCTGCATCGCAATCTGATATCGAGTATTCTAGTTCTGCTTGAGGGTGAGATATTCCTAGAGGGACAGCAACAGCTCCTGCTTGCCAAATTCCCCAGAGTGTAGCTACATAGTCATAGCTGGGTTCTATCAAGAATGCTACTCTAGCTCCATTCAAATCTTCTTTTCTATTTAGTAGGTGATAGGCGATGGCATTAGAAGACTTAACAAGGCTTGAATAGGTGTAGCTTTTCTTGTCTGAAATGATTGCTGTGTTATTTTTGTGAAACGCGGCGCGATTAATTAATTCTATTCCTGGCATCTTTAACTCGCTCTATATTTATGAAAAAGGTGGCTAGCCTACGCTACAAGTAGATAAATTATTTAATGAACATTATGGGATTATCATTTTACCAAAATACGATTCTAAATATATGAAAATCGGTGATTTAATAATTGGTATACTTGCAGATAGTAATAAAAAAGGAACGCTGTTTTATGATTCTAACAAACATTTCTGATATACAAGAATACTTAAATATTCAAGATATTGGTGGCTGGCTTGTTTATGATTATCAACAAGTAAATCCAATTTTTTATGAATTAATAGGTGCAGTTGAAAATGTAACTCGACCTTGCTGGTTATGGATTCCTGTGAAAGGTAAGCCTAAATTACTAGTATCTTTGGTAGATAGAGGCAGGTTTACACATTTGTCAATCGATACTCTGGTTTTTACTGGCCGTCAAGATATGATTTCTAAACTTCAGGGCTTGGTTGGTTTTGGGACAAAAATAGCAATGGAGTATTCACAATATGGAGAGTTGCCTAGAACTGCTTTTGTTGATGCAGGGACGGTAGAATTGGTAAGGAGTATTGGTGGTCAAATAGTTTCGTCTGCAGATACCTTGCAGTTTGCTACACAAAGATGGAATGAAGAACATTTGAAAAGTCATGTTTTGGCAGCAAAGAAACTGACATCATTAGTTCAGGAAGCGTTTATTTACGTAGGCAAAAACATTAATAAAAATGTCACTGAGCTTCAGGTAGCGGAATTTATCAGGCAAAGGTTTATTGAAGAAGGCTTAGAGGTTACTGATGGCCCTGTGGTTGCTGTAAACGAACATTCCTCCGATCCACATTTTAATCCTACAATGGAATCTACTCATATTATTAAGCATGGAGACTGGTTGTTGATAGATGTTTGGGGTCGTATTGACAAGGCTGATTCTATGTTTGCAGATATCACCTGGACTGCTTTTGTTGGTGATCAAGTTCCAGAATATCATCAGATGGTGTTTGATTCCGTTATTCGTGCAAGAGATCGTGCAGTGACAGAATTAAAACAATCAATCGGTGATGGGAAACCATTGTGCGGTTGGGAAGTTGATAAAATTGCAAGAGATGTTATTAACGAAGCGGGATTTCTCGAATACTTCAATCACAGGCTTGGTCATAGCTTGGGGCGGGAAGTTCACGGAAATGCAGTTAATTTTGACAGTCTGGAAACTCACGATACTCGCCAAGTAATACCGGGTTTAGCAGTTACAATTGAGCCGGGAGTATATTTACCTGAGTTTGGTGTGCGTTCAGAAATAGATGTGTACATCGATGATCATGATATACAGATAACCACTCTACCTCAAAATAATGTTTTTCTGATAAAGTCTTGAATTCCTAATATATTCATTCGGATTGGTGATTACTCTTTTCAACATGTCGAAACTCGCCTTCGATAATCTTGCCTGGTGGAGGCGAATTATTTTCCCTATTTTGGTCTGTCCCGGTTCTTTTCAGATGTTTGTTTATCAAAGGCCACGGTATGGATATAAGAAATAGAGCCATTCCTATTAATATAGCTGCTAAGTCGTCTACTTGACCAATTACTGGTAGTATGTCGTGGATAATGTCGAAAGGTAAAATCACATAAATAATTGTTAAAATCAGTATGAATCTTGATTTCCAAGAAACATCTTTATCAAAAAATAGGCGGGTGATTAACAGAGGGACGGATTTAAATTTTAATAATAGGAACAATGTTCGAAGTATCAAATGATTTCCTTTAGTTAGTATAATTATAGAACAATTTAAAGATGGCTAGATAATTGACACAAATACTTTATGGCGATGACGATTTTACTATAGAAGAACAGTTAGCTCTTATTATTAAAGAATCTGGTTTTAAAGATCTTCAAGATGTCAATATAGATATTATAGACGGACAAAAAACTACTATTTCTGAGCTTATTGGAATAGCTGGAATTGTGCCATTTTTATCAGAGATTAGGTTAGTGATTGTAAAGGGGTTGCTTTCACGATTTGAGAAAAAAACGGAAAGTTTAAAAATAATTCAAGAATGGGAAGGCTTCCCGGATGAAATAAACAAACTTCCTCCATCGACTCGGTTGGTTTTTGTAGATGGGTTAATTAGCTCGCCTAACTCTCTACTACGATTAATAAGTCCTATATCTAATACCAAAAAATTCATATTGCCCAGACATGGGCAAATGATAAGCTGGATTAAATCAAGGGCTTATCAATCAGGTATAACATTAGAAAACTCTGCAGCAATAATGCTGTCCGAGGTTCTTGGGAATAACCTTAGATTAATTGATAATGAACTCACTAAGCTTACTTTGTACAGGCCTGGTAAGGTTATATCTATTGACGACGTTGAGAAACTAGTTTCCAGTGTTAGAGAGGCGAACATTTTTGCCACTGTTGATGCAATTTTGCAAGGGAAGTCCGCAGAAGCTGTTCGTATGATACATAATCTTTTCAAAAACGGTACAACTGCCTCTGACCTGATATTCGTTATTTCCAGACAGCTTAATCTTTTAATTCTTACAAAAGATCTCATTTTTAACAAAGTTCCATTTGTAGATTATGAAAAGCAACTAGGAGTTTCAGGCTATGTTCTAAAAAAAGTTACTGAACAATCAGGCAACTTTACTATGGACAGACTCAAATTTATCAAGAATAAATTAATAGATTTGGATTTAAAATTGAAAACTACCAATTTTGTAAATGATGATTACATCATCGATCTATTTGCTACAGAAATGTCATTAAGATAAATTTGCACAAACATTTTTCACGAGTTCAATTAGTTATTAGTTTATTTTGCTAGTGTTTCTGTATTCTTGGCAATGTAACAAGGTATAAAATTGTTAAGCCTTGATACGTGTCGACTCAATATTCATTGACATATTCCACTCATAGTAATACATTAGATTGTATAAGCTTTCTTTGTGATGACATATTTATTTTGATACTTATTAAAGGATAATTGAATATGGTTCTTAAACCTGATGATTTTACTGAGCATGCACAAGAAGTAATCGCCAAGTCCCAGGAAATTGTTAGACAATTTAGGCACAGCCAATGGGATGTAGAGCATATCCTACTGGCTTTGCTGGAGCAAGAAGATGGTGTGGCTTCTGAAATTTTCAAACATCTTGAAATCTCAATTGATGATCTGACAGAGAGATTACATATGCTCCTTGAGGATGGGCCAAAAGTTACTCATGAATCCACGCAGATATTCGTATCTCCTAGAGCTGCAAGAGTACTTGAAAGAGCCAAAGAAGAATCACGAAGACTAAACGATGATTTTATAAGTTCAGAACATCTATTGGTAGCAGTTGTACAGGAAGATCAAGGTGATTCAGCAAAGCTGTCTTCAGAGTTCAATATTGACTTGGAGAAGATTTATAGAGCATTGCAAAGTATTCGTGGCACACATCGTGTTACAGATTCACGGGCAGAGGAGCGTTACCGTTCTCTCGAGCGTTATAGTGTTGACCTTACTCAACTTGCAAGGGACGGTAAGTTAGACCCAGTTGTTGGCAGGGACGAAGAAATATATAGGACAATGCAAACATTAATCCGCCGTACAAAAAACAATCCTGTTTTGATAGGCGGAGCTGGTGTTGGAAAGACTGCCATAGCTGAAGGACTGGCTCAACGCATCGTTTCTGAAGATGTGCCAGATGAGCTGAAAGGCAGAAAAGTTTTGGCATTGGATATTGCAGGCATGGTAGCGGGAAGTAAATTTAGAGGTGAGTTTGAAGAACGTCTAAAATCCGTTTTAGAGGAAATTCGACAATCTAATGGAGAGGTTATCCCATTTATTGATGAGCTTCATTCAGTGGTTGGGGCTGGAGCATCAGATGGTGCGATTGATGCTAGCAATATGATGAAACCAGCTTTATCAAGAGGAGAACTCCAGGTACTAGGAGCCACCACAGAGACAGAATACAAAAAATATATAGAAAAAGACGCAGCTCTTGAGCGTCGATTTCAACCAGTTTTGGTTAAAGAGCCAAGTGTAGAGATTGCAGCCGACATGATGAAAGCACTGCGACCAAAATATGAATCTCATCATAAAATAGAGATAACGGATGAGGCTATAGAAGCAGCGGTTAGATTGAGTCAAAGGTATTTGACAGAACGCCTATTGCCAGATAAAGCAGTTGATCTTATAGATGAAGCCGCTAGCAAGATTAGGATAGAGTTGCAGGTAATACCAGAAAATATAAAAATTCTTAAGGAACAATTAAGACAGCTTCAAGATGAAGAGGAAGCTTGTGCTCAATTAGGAGATTATGAGAAAGCTGCAAAACTTAAATCAGATCGATTGAGAGTTGAAGAAGAATATGAAAAGGAAAAACATAATACGTTAGACAGTGACCATACCAAAGTGGTGGTCAATGCAGATGATATAGGTAGTTTAATAGCGACATGGACAGGAATACCAGTTGATCGCTTGTTAGAGAGTGAATCTGAAAAACTTCTTCACATGGAAGATCGATTACATGACCGCGTAATTGGACAAGATTCTGCAATAAAAGCAGTTTCCGATGCGGTTAGGCGTGGCAGGGCAGGTTTAAGTGATCCGAAACGTCCACTTGGAAGTTTTATATTTTTAGGACCTACAGGTGTCGGTAAGACAGAATTGGCTAGGGCTTTGGCAAAATATCTGTTCGATGATGAACAGAATATGGTTCGTATAGACATGTCCGAATATCAAGAGAAACACACGGTATCACGCCTTGTTGGTGCCCCCCCAGGATATGTTGGCTTTGAAGATGGAGGACAGCTAACAGAAGCGGTTCGTAGGAGACCATTTCGGGTAGTACTTTTTGACGAAATTGAAAAAGCCCATCCTGATGTTTTTAATTCTCTACTTCAAATATTGGAAGATGGTCGCTTAACTGATGGTCAGGGCCGTACCGTGGATTTCAGAAATACAATTATCGTAATGACTAGCAATTTAGGTACTGGTTGGGATTTAAAAGAGCCCGTAGGTTTTCATACCAGTTCTCTTGATTCAACAGTTGGAATGAGGGCATCAGTTGAGGATGCGTTGAAATCAACCTTTCGTCCAGAATTTCTTAATAGGATTGACGAAATTATTACTTTCGAAAGCTTGACTGCAGTTCAGATACAAGAGGTCGTTGACCTACTGTTGTCTGAGGTTGAAGAAAGGCTAGAATTGCAGAAAGTTTCAATATTTGTATCAGATCAGGCGAAAATATGGCTATCGGAAAAGGGATATGATCCAAAGTTTGGCGCGCGTCTTCTCCGTCGTACTGTGCAAAAATACATAGAAAATCCTCTTTCAACCAAGATACTAGCAAAAGAATTTGGAGAAAAAGACACAATAGATGTCAAAATTAAAGACGAGGATTTAAAATTTAGCAAGGCTAGAAAAAGATCTAAAAGCTTATCCTAGTGAAGTGTTGTAGGCCTAGACAGTATATATAAAGTTCCAATTATCGCTAGTACTAGAACTGGGATATCAAAAAGCCAACCATATGGTGCAAAAAGTATTGAGGAAAGCGTGAAGAACCACATAGATCCTATAGATAATATTTTTACTTTTCGAGGGATCGATCCTGTTTCAAGAAATTCTCTGACTTGATTACCAAATAATTTGTGATGAATGACATATTTATAAAGACGGTCCGATGATCGAATAAAAAGAGAGGCTGAAATAATAAGCCAAATTGTTCCAGGTAGGCCAGGTAGTATGTAGCCAATTATTCCCAAACCTAGGCAAATTATCCCTACAGTGCAGAGGATTAACCTTTTAAATTTTCTTAGGCGTGCAGATAAATTCAATTGTTAAATCTTTTGTTTTTAGTCAGCATTTAAATAAGTAAGTCATCATTAACATAGTACCCATAATACGTATTTCTTGGCGATAATTTATACCATGGTAAACTTGGCACCTGAATAAAAAAATTCACTAATCAAGTATTAGAAGTTTACCGCGAAATATTTTTTAAGAGCTTATCCATATCAGCGTCAAAATTTATAATTTTAGGGATTACTAGGTCAGGGTTTTTTTCAATATATTTACTGCTTTTTGAAGCTAAAAATTCGAAATGAGCTCGTGCATGCGGTACATCTTCTCTGACCTGATCTCGGATGAATGCTTTAAGTTTTTCCCATAGAATAATTGATTCCCAGCCTACCATTGGTAAGATTTCTTTTTCTGTCACAAGACCCTGATAGAGCAAATAGCCTAGTCTTTGATAACTGTAAATAACTGTGTTTATTTTCCGGATTTCGTTTTCAGTTAATTCGGATAGAATTAATTTATCGGAAGGATTGTGAAGTAGGTCTTGTTCAATTTCTATTACCTCTTTAGGCCGAAGCTGCTGATAAATTGATGCCAATGCTTGAAGACGTCGGGCCTGCGCACTAATGCGTAATTGATAAAGGCCGAATAAGGTGCCTAGAAATATACTAGAAGCTGTTATTAAGGTTGCCCAACCCCCGATTGTACTAGCTAACTCAACTGAACTCATTAATGCGTCCTTTGCAAATAAACTGATTACTAGAATTTGAAAATCAATAGCTAATTAAACTTGGCAAGAATGTTTTCTATACTCGGCCGATCACTGATGTTTTCTCCAATATAGTTCCAAATGATTTTTTTACCACTGCCAATAATGAAAACGGATGGTGTTGCGACTCCGTCGCCTAGAAGATTGTAGACTCCGTATGCTTTTATCATGTTCGCTTGAGGATCAGATAAAAGTTTATATCCCAGGTCCAAACTTTTTACTAGATCAGCTGCCTCGGAGACAGAGTCCATGCTTATTCCGATTATCTCGCTGTTTACATCACGAAATTGTTCTAATGCTTCTTCCAGCTCAACGAGCTGGGCTTGACATATGCCTCAAAAATGACCGCGGTAGAATACCAGGACGACGAATTGGTTTTGAATAAGTAAATCATCTAATTTTACTAATGATCCCGAAATATCTGGAAGTGCAAAATCTGGGGCATTTGATGAGATTTGTTGATTGCTATCTTGTGAGGCAGTTGATTGCTTAGTGTGTCGGGAGGGATGGTCGGTATCCGTTTTGTCAGACCCTGGTTCGACTTCAATGTTATTACAAGCAATAAGAAGGCTAATTAATGTTATAAAAAGTATATGTGGACAGTGTCTTAAAAGCATTACAAAATTATTTTTCCAGGGAGGATAGGCGATTTATATATTAATTAAAATGTTGTACTTAAGATAAACCAATTTTTTTGAGAGGTTCAGAAATTTGGACCATCTAAATTTCCCTTTAATGG